>DASXYY010000056.1:0-155597 GCA_036502225.1 Opitutaceae bacterium | reverse complement strand
CCCCGGCAGTCCCGCTTTCGATGTCGCAGGTGCCGGGGTCAGCGCCCCCGGCTACAACAAAGGGCCGTTGGGGCTCGATTGTTCTCTCAAACCGAATTGCGCTCGATCAGCCGGATCGGCAGCACCACGCGGCGCTGGGCGACCTTGTTGCCGGAGGTCAGCGCCTCGAGCATGCCGACCGCCTGCTCGGCGATGTCGCGGAGCGGCTCTTCGATCGTCGTCAGCGGCGGATTGAGCAGGCTGGAAATGCGCTGATTTTCGCCGCCGACCAGGGCGATGTCCTGCGGGACCTTTATGCCCATGACATAGCTCAGCGCGTGGAGGCAGCCGAGCGCTTCGAAGCTGGAGCCGGGAGCGTAGATCGCGTCGGCCCCCGCCCGCACCGCCCGGGTCACGACCGAGATCAAATTCGTTTCCGGGCCGAAGAGGGCAATGCGCTGGCTGTCGATCGGCAGCTTGGCTTCGTGCAGGGCCTTCTTGAAGCCTTTCATGCGTTCGCCGAATGCGGCGTAGTTGCCGCCAACAAATGCCAGGCGGGTGCGGCCGCGGTCGATCAGGTGCCGCGCCGCCAGATAGCCGGCGCCAAAATGGTCGGAGCAGATCACATACTCCTCGTCGGTCGTGTCGCTGAACTTGTCCAGATGCACGACCGGAATGCGCTTCTCGAGATCGGCCACCAGATGCTTGAGCGCCTCGTCCTGGGTCACGACCACCATGCCGTCCAGAAACTTCGTCGGCAGCTCCTCAAGCGGGTTGTTCGGCAGCAGCACGCCGATATTGCGGCGCGAAAACGCAAAGGCCAGATACGCCGTGAGCGTCGCCGTGTAGCCGCCGAAGCGGTCCGGGTACGACG
This sequence comes from Opitutaceae bacterium, assembly GCA_036502225.1. Taxonomy (GTDB): domain Bacteria; phylum Verrucomicrobiota; class Verrucomicrobiia; order Opitutales; family Opitutaceae; genus Palsa-1447. Next base: position 154,744 of record DASXYY010000056.1, on the reverse strand, counting down.
GCTCCGAGATCACCGCGATCACGCGGTTTCTGACAGATGCCTGAGGTTTCAGGTTGAGCTCGGTCGCGGCGCGCAGCACGGCGGCGCGCGTCTCGGCCTTGACTCGATCCCGATTGTTGAGGACTCGGCTCACCGTGCCCGGGGACACCTTGGCGATTTTAGCCAAGTCGTAGATGGTGGCCTTCTTTACAGCAGCCTTTGGTCGCTTCACGTAGAGGGGGAAAGGGGGGAGCTTGGTGCGTTCACCAGCCCGCGTCGAGCTTCCAGGAGCTCGCGCGTCCGGCGGGCGCGCGCTCCACCCAGGGGATACATCCCCAAAAGGGCGATCGCGACGGCGGCCCAGACCGACGTCGACACCGCCAGCAGCAGCCGGAGGCCGAGGATGGTTCCGGGGCGCTGATGCCCCCCGGCGGCGTTGCTGAAGCCGGTCAGGTCCAGGGCGACTCCGCTGGCCAGGGAGCCCAGGGAATAGCCGCACTTCTGAACCCACGAGAACACCGCGCTGAAGATGCCTTCGCGCCGCAGACCGTGGTTCAGTTCGTCCTCGTCGCAGACGTCGGCGAACATGGCGGGCGTCAGCACCTGAAGCGCCGGCCAGATCGGCCCGCAAATCAGCGCGTCCGCCACGATGCGCCAGGGGTTTCCCGGGGTGAACACCACCCATTTGACGAATCCCCCGCAGAAAACCAGCCCGAAAACCATCATGAGGGTCGAGGTCTTTCCGAATCGGGCCGCGAGCCAGTTGATCGGGTAGAGGGATGCGATGCCGACGACGGCGTAGGCCGTCGAGAGGATGCCCTTCCACTTGGAGCCTTCGCCCAGGCTCCCGCCGCAGACATGGTAGACCAGCAGATAGTAGTCGGTGTTGCTGGCGATCATGCCCGCCATCACCTGCAGCACGGCCAACGCGGCCAGCACCATGAAGGCCCGATTGCCGGCGACTGCCCGCAGGGAGGCCGCCAGTTGTACCTTGGGCTGCCGAGTCGCCTTGGAGAGGTAGCGCTCGCGGACGAAGAGCCCGGGAATCGCTCCGCAGATCGCCATGACGACGACCGCAACGACCCAGCCCATGATATGGATGCCGGCCAGCACCGATCCGAAAATGGCCAGACTCGCCACCCAGAAGACCCAGCTGTAGGAAATCTCGGCGATCTTGGCGAAGAATCCTCCCCAAACGGCCAGACGCGTGCGTTCGTCGTAGTCCGGCGTCATTTCATACGACAGGCTCATGAACGGCACCGAAAAGACCGAGTAGCAGGTGTAGAAGAGGAACAGGGCGCCCAGGAGATAGGCGGCCGTCCAGGTCTGGCCGATCCCATGAGGCGCCATCCACAGCAGTCCGAAGGCGACGGCCTGCAATAGTGCGCCAACGACAATGACCGGTTTGCGCCGCCCGAGGCGGGAGCGGTAATTGTCGGAAAAGATCCCGACGGCCGAATCCGTCACTCCGTCCCAAAGGCGCGGGGCGGCCAGCAGCAGTCCGACGAGGGTCGGGCTCAGGCCCAGCACCATCTGGTAGACGGGAACGACCAGATTCTTCACTCCCGCGCATCCGTAATAGAGCGCGACGGTGCCCGCGCCGACCGCCGCTTTTTCGCCGACGCCCAGGCGGTCTTCCGGCCGGGTGGCCGGCGGGACGGCGGTTGCTGCGCCGACCCGGTCTAGCTCGGCGGGGTCGGAGGCGATTCGCTCTGACATGGGGCGGTGATCAGGCGGGCGAGTTGGGTGCGGAGCGAACGGCTGAGGGGGAGCCGGGTATCATCGCGCAGCACGACCATATGATCGCCGTGCTGCGCCCGATGCAATTCCTTGACCTGATCGATTTGGACCAGGGCCGAACGGTTCACCCGCACGAAGCGGGCGGTTCCCAGTTTGGCTTCGAGCGCGGACAGGGTTTCGCGGACCATCAGCCGGCGTCCTTCCAGGTGAAGAATGACGTAGTTGTCCGCGGCCTCGACCCAGCGGATTTCGGCCGCCCGCAGGAACACGACTTTGCCGTCGGTCCGGACGGCGATCCGATCCACGCCGATGTCGCCGCGCGCCTTCACGAACTCGGTGGCGCGCGCGAGCGCGACCCGAAAGCGATCCTGGTCGAAGGGCTTGAGCAGATAGTCGACTGCGCCCACGGCGAACGCGTCCACGGCGTACTTGTCGTGGGCGGTCACAAAGATGACGGCCGGCCGCAGGGTGGACGGCAGGCCGTCCAGGACGCCGATGCCGTCGCGGCCCGGCATCTGGATGTCGAGAAACACCAGATCCGGCGCATGCTGGCAGAGCGCCTCGACGGCCGCTTCGCCGTCCCCGACTTGGGCCACAATTTCAATCTGCGGCTCGGCGCTGAGCAGCCGGCACAGCCGTTCGCGAGCCAACGGTTCGTCGTCGGCGATGACCGCTTTCAATTTAGACATGGGCGGCTATTTCCAGCAGGGCGATGCATCCGCCTTCGGGCCGGTTGCGCAGTTCGAAGCGGTGCTCTTTGCCATAAAGCTCCTGCAGGCGGGCCCGGGTGTTGGCGATGCCGATGCCGACGCGCTGGGGCGGCTCCGTGGGCAGCCCGGCGCCGTCGTCGGCCACGGAAACGAGCAGCCGATCGCCCTGGCGGCGGGCGGAAATCTCGATGCGGCCCGGCTGGCGGCGCGGTTCGATCCCATGGCGGATCGCATTTTCGACCAGCGGCTGAAGCACCATGCTCGGTACGAGCGCTTCCAGCGTATCCGGTTCCACGTCCACTTCGACTTCCAGCCGGCCGCGGAAGCGGATCTTCTCGATTTCCAGATAGTGGCCGACAAACGAGAGCTCCTCGCGCAGCCGGGCTTCGGGCGCGCTGCTCTGGTTCATGGCCAGGCGCAGGAGTTCGCTCAGGCGCACCAGCATGCGATCCGCCGCCGCGACGTCCGAGTACATCAGCGACGCAATCCCGTTGAGCGTGTTGAACAGAAAATGAGGCTCGAGCTGCCGCTTGAGCGCCTGGAGGCGCGCCTCGGCCAAATGCTTCTCCAGTTCGAGTGCCTGCACCGTCCGCTGGTGGTACTTGCGATAGTAGCTGAGCGCGTGGCTCAGCGCGACGATGACGCCGTAGATGAGCAGATTGAAAGGGAAAGTCCGCAGCAGCAGCGGCCGGAACACGTCCCAGAAACTCGAGGATTCTCCAATCAGTCGCCCGTTCGCCTCGCCGATGAGCGCTCGAAGCACCACATACGCGAGGGAAAACGCCAGCGCGGCCGCCAGGTGAAGAAAGGCCCGCGACCAGGGAGCGCCGCCTTCCGGCGGATAGCGCCGGACGAACCAAAGAATGGGAACCGACAAAAGCGCCCAGGCGTACCAGTCGCCCAGGCAGGCCCGGATCGCCTCGCCCCAGGTAATCGGACTGCCGAGCATGACGCTCGACAGGTAAAACTGGCTCGCGAACGCCAGCCCCACCAGCGACCATAGCGCCAGGAGCCCGAGCGCCCGAACCAGACCAGGGGTGGGGACACGGTCCGACATTTCGTCCAAAAGTTTATTTAGTGAAAATTCGAGCTCAAGACTCGTCTATGACCGTAGTATCCCCCCCGAGGCAAGGCCTGGCCGCGAACCCGCCGGCGACGGCGGCCCTGGGACCGTTGTGGCAGCTGTTTGTGGTGCTCGGGGCTGCCTCCGCGGTTCTGGCGGCGCTTATTGCCTGGCTGGCGCCGTCGACGCGATCGGGCACTCCGATGCCGGTCCTGACCTACGTCGACGCGACCGCGGGATCGGGCCTGGCCTGGCCGGCGGCGGAGCGGCGGCAGCATTCCGAAGGGGCCCGGCTGGTTGGCGGCTATGTGGGAGTGATCGACTACGACCAGGATGGACATCCGGACCTCTTTGCCATCGATGCCGACGGCAACTGCGCCCTCTTCCACAACGAAGGAAAGGGGCATTTTCGGGACGTGACGGCGAAGTCCGGCCTCAAGCTGGGTTTTCCGGCGATCGGCGCGGCCATCGGGGATTTCGACAATGATGGGAAGCCGGACATTTTTGTCACCGGTATCGGCGGCAACCGCCTATTCCACAACCTCGGGGGTGGGAAGTTTCAGGATGTGACGGTGGCGGCCGGCGTGGCCGGCGACGATCATGTTTGGAGCACAGGTGCCGCCTGGCTCGATGTCTTCGGGGACGGGCGCCTCGACCTGGTCCTCTGCAACTACGCGCGCTGGCCGCGGGAAACGGACTACGAAACGGCGCTGTCCGGCGAGCGGGCGGGCCCCTCGTACGGAGCGCCCGCGCCGGGGTTCACGAGCTGCTTTCCGAGCTTGTATCGCAATCTGGGGGGAGGGCGGTTCGTCGATGTGACGGCTCACTCCGGATTGGAACAGATCGACCGGCGCACCGGGTTTCCGCGGGCCTTTCCGCTGGCGGTCGCCGCCATCGACGCCAATCGTGACGGGCGGCTCGACCTGCTGTTCACGTATCAGTCGGGGGAGGACGCGCTCTTCGTGAATGCCGGCGGCGGCGCCTTTCGGGAATGGCGGCCAACGCCGGAGCGCCGCGAGGGCGTTTCGGCGGGGCTGGCTGGCGGGGCGCAATCGCTGCTGCATGCGCTGCAGGACGACGACCGCTTTGCAATGTTGAGAGACGCGGGGCTCAGCCTGGCCGCGGTCGGCGATGCCGATACGACCAGTCCCCTGCGGGAAAAGCTGGGCGTGGCCTTGATCGATGCCGAATTGGACGGTCGAACGGAAATTGTATCCGGCGATGGGGCGCTGGCGGCCGATCCGGGACGAGCGGAGCCCGATGAAGGCGCGCTGCCCATGCCCAAAATGGTGTGGCGTGACGGCAATGGCTGGAAAGCGGGGCGGCTGGCCATCGGCCCTCTGGCACGGGACGGCTGGGTGCGAGGAATCGCCGTCGCGGATTTTTTTGGCCAGGGCCGTCCGGACATGGTCGTGGCTTCCGCGGATGCGCCCCTGCGGCTCCTGCGCGACAACGATCACAGCCGCAATGCCTGGCTGCGGGTTCAGCTGGTCGGCACCCGTTCTGTGCGCGACGCCGGTGGCGCCCGCGTCGAAGTCCAGACCCCGCGGCGGACCTATGAGCAGACGGTTGAGCCGGCGATGGGCTACATGGCGCAGTCCGAAGGGGTGCTCACGTTCGGCCTGGGCAACGATACGCGGGTCAATCGGATCGTCGTTCTGTGGCCCAGCGGAATCCGGCAGGAAGTGAGCGCGCCCGAGGTAAATCGCCGGTGGGTCATCACGGAGCCTCGACGATAAAGCGGGTGGAGGGGGTGAAGCGCATGGTCCCCATGCGCTCCACCCAGTTTCAGGAAATCTTCGGGCTGACAATCAGCGGAATGATCGCGAGCAACGCGCTCGCCGCCACGCACACCACTCCGAACAAATCCCCCGTCCGCGCATAAACCGTCTCCCGCCCTTTCAGCGGCACCATGGCCACGATGGAGCGGTCGCCGGCGAAGTAGTCGCTGGTCGCGAGCGTTCGGCCGAATCGGTCCACCGCGATGGATCGGCCGTGGCTGGTGCAGCGCAGGAGGCTGCAGCCGTTTTCGATGGCCCGAACCGAGATCATGCGGGTGTGCCACGGGTCGATCTCCCGCCAGTCGTTTGCCGGTGAGATAAGCAGATCGGCGCCGCCCCGTCCCGTCGCGGCGGCCCATTGGGGGAAATCCAGATCGAAGCAGATCTGGCCGCTGATGCGTCCGAGCGAAGTGGCGACGACCGGCACCGGATTGCCGTTGGTTTCGGTCCCTTCCGCCTCGGGTCCGGGAACGAGGCGGGATTTCAAATATTGGAAGAGCCGGGATCCGTCGGGCCCGAAGAGATACAGTTCGTTGCGGGCGGGTTTGGTTTCGCCGGGAGCGACGCTGTGCACCGTTGCGCCCAGAAAAATATTTTGGGTGCGAGCCAGATCCGCCAACCGCGCGGCCAACTGGGTTTCGTGCGTGCGCATCGTCCAGGCTGCGGCCTCGCTCCACACGACCAAATGAGCGCCGGCGTCCGCTTCGCGCCGGGTGCGGGCGCACAGGGTGTCCGTAATGGCGTCAAAATTGGCCTGGATGGCCGAGCTCTCGGCCGGAGCCAGCGCGGCGCCGGACCAGAATCGTTGTTGGACGGCATAGTTGGGGAAAATCGGTGCATCGTCGTCGGGCGTGATTCCAGCCATGCGAACGGAAGAATCGGCCGGACGGTTGTCGATCAGACGAGATTCGCCATAGCAGAATACCGCGGCGTAGACGGCGGCCACGGCCACGAGGCCTTTCGGCAGCATGGCGGCGGCGCGTTTCCGGCGCTCCCAGGCCCAATTGGCCACGGCGGCCGGCCAGGACACGAGGAACGCGATCCCCGGCAGCCCGGCGAGGGCGGCCACCTGCAGCAGCGGCAAGTTGCCCAGCTGCGTATAGCCACAGGAGCCCCACGTGCCGAAGGAGCTCACGTGCGCGAGGCCCAGGTCTCGCGCGGCGACGGCACATGGCAGGGCAAGGGAGCCGAGGAATCCCGGCCACCGCCGCGAAACCCATCGGTCGAACCAGTAGGGCGTCATTCCCATGAAGCCGGTGAATGCGCACACGCCGACTCTCGCCGGCGGCGGAATCGGGTACATGGTCCAGAATTGAAACGCGGCGACGACACTGCAGGCGATCCAGGCCGGAAGCCAAGCCCGCCAGCGGCGGAGATCCCGCGTGTAGCGCAGGAGAAACATCGGATAGAGCCACTCGCAGGCGCTGACCGCGAAGCGCCCGTTGGCGAACAAAGCCAGAATGAACGAAGCGGCCAAAAGCGCCGCTTGGCGCCTGATCGAGGGTGCGGAAGGTTCCATGCGCCCACGGTAGCATTTTGCCGGGGCGATCTTTAAGTGCCGGTGGTCACGACCGAACCGTGACTTTCGGCACTCTGGATACTGCGGGTGGAGCGCGTGGTCCCCACGCGCTTTGACGTCGCCTGCGAATGGGTGCCAAACGCGGATGACGACCTAAGCGCATGGGGACCATGCGCTCCACCCGCAATTCTAAAGCAAATTCAAATCCCGCCCGCGCAACGCCGCCTGCGTCCGATCCAGGGCCCCGAGCTTCGCCAGCAGCTGGCTCACGTGATTCTTCACCGTTCCCTCGGCGATGTGAAGCTGCGTGCCGATCTCCTTGTTGCTCATACCCCGCGATAGGCAGCGCAACACGTCGTTCTCCCGCGCGGAAAGCGGTTCCGTCAACGCCGGCGCGGACGCTCGGTTGCCCGCCAGGCCGTCCAGCTTGGACGAAATCCGGTTGAACTCGGCCAGCACCTTTGCCGCCACCGATGGCTCCAGGATCGATTCACCCTTGGCGGCTCGGCGGATCGCATCGCACAGCTTTTCCGACGGCGAAGCCTTAAGCAGATAGCCTGCCGCTCCCGCGCGGACGGAACGGAAGACCTCTTCGTCCTCCTCAAAGGTGGTCAACACGATCACGCGGGTCGATGACCGCGATGCGAGTATCCGCCGGGTGGCTTCCGCTCCGTCCATACCCGGCATGCGCAGGTCCATGAGAACGACATCGGGACGCAGCCGCCGGACGGCCTCCACGGCCTCGACGCCGTCCCCGGCCTCGCCGATCACGGCAAAGTCCGGCTCCAAGGCGAGCAGCGTGCAGAGCGCGTCCCGAAAGAGCGCCTGGTCATCGACCACCAGCAGCTTCAGCGTCATGGATGGTCGAATTCCGCGGAGACTTGAAATCCGCCTTCCGGTACGTTGCCGGACTCAAAGCGGCCGCCTTGCGCGATGAGGCGATCCTTGAGTCCGGCGAGCCCGTAGCCTCCGGCGGTCGGACCGCAGCCGCGGCCGTCGTCAAGAACGACGAGGCGGGTTCGCGACGGTTGTGAATAGTCGATCCCGATCAGGACGTTCTTGGCGCTCGCATGCTTGCGCACATTCGTCAGGGCTTCCTGCACGACTCGGATCAGCGCCGACTCGCGCTCCGCACCCAATGCGCACGGAGTTCCTTGAATGTCCAGGTGGACGTTGAGGGCGCCGAAGCCGGCTTGATCGGCGGTGGCAGCCAGATCGCGCAAACTCGATAGGAGATCGCCGGTCCGGGGAGTTTCCTTGAGCGCGCCCACCGAATGCCGGACCTCCACGAGCGCCTCCTGGGCGAGGCGCCGGGCCTTGGCCAGCGCATCGCGCATCCGCGCCGGATCGCTCGCCTGCACGGCTTCCGCGGCCTCAAGCTGCACGGCGATCGTCGTCAGGTAGTGGCCCAGTCCGTCGTGAATGTCGCGCGCGACGCGGTTGCGTTCCACGACGGTTGCCAGGTCCGCGATTTGAGCCGACTGGGCGACCAGCCGCTGGTTGGCCCCGTTAAGCTCCCCGGACAGCTGCTCCGCTCGGCGGCGATGTTCGATTGCGCGGAGCGTGATCGTCGAAAAGATCGCGACGAACACGAAAGCGCAGAACAGCCCAGGAGCCTGGTGCCACGCGAATCGGGGGTCGGTAAAATACCCCAGCGTCAGCATGACAAGCAGGTACAGCCCGAATTGAATCGCCGTGGCGACGGGGCGCGGGAAGTAAATGGCGGCCAGAGTCGCCAACGGCAGGGAGGCGATCCACAGATCGCCCGCGAAATGGGAGGCGCAGAGAATGCCCACGAGCAGCGCGCCGAGCACGAGGAACTTCAGCGTTGCTCCCCAAATCGGCTCCCGGTCGATCGCGCATCGCGAACAAAACGAGCCGAAGGCAATATAAAGCAATCCGAGAGCGAGGGTCATCTGGCCGCGAAACGCCGTGATGGGCAGGTCGTGAAATGCCAGGGTCGTCGCCAGGCACACGCCGACCACGCCGGCCCAAATCGCCCCGACGGTAGTGCGCGAAAGTTGACGCTCGGTGTCGACCACGGGCCGAGGTTCGCGGTTCGGGCCGTTCTTGGCAACTAGGCCGAAAGTCATGCCGGTGGAAGCGGCGTCCCCGCCGCTTCTACTTGCCCGGCCGCGACTGAACGAGATTGAGAAACGGTCGGCGGCCTGGAAAAACTATTGCCCTTCGCGTCTCTACCTTCCCATGCGCCTGCGATCCCTTTGCCTTAGCGTGCTCATATTCGCCGGAATTTCCCTTCCGGCCTCCGCGGCCTCCGCGCGCTACGAGCCTCCCGCCTCGCCCCGGGTCACCTACAACTTCAACCCCGCTTGGAAGTTCATCCGCGAGGACGTGCCCGGCGCCGAACGCGCGGAATTTGACGATGCGGCCTGGTCGACCGTCAGCACGCCGCATACGTGGAACGACATCGACAGCTACCGCGTGTGGATCAGCCATCGTTCCGGCGATCGAGGGGAGTGGGGCGGCATTGGCTGGTATCGCAAGCACTTCAAGCTGCCGGCGAGCGCGGCCGGGGAAAAGGTGATCGTGGAGTTCGAGGGATTGAAACAGGCGGCCCATTTTTTCCTCAATGGCCACCCCATGGGAAAATTCGAGAACGGCGTGACCGCCTGCGGGATCGATCTTACCGACTTCGTCCATTTCGGCGACGCGGACAACGTCCTGGCAGTCAAGGTGGACAACCGCAACGACTACCGCGAAGAAGCGACGGGCGTCGCCTTTCAATGGATGGGGCGGGCGTTCAATCCCAATTTTGGCGGGCTCAACCATGACGTGTGGCTGCATCTGATGGGCCGGATCCATCAGACCTTGCCCCTCCATGAAAATCTGGGGACGACGGGCATCTACGTCCACGCCGACCACTTCGACCTCAAGGCGCGCTCGGCCGATCTCACGGTCGAGGCGCAGGTGAGGAACGAAACGAATGACTATGCCCCGATCACGCTTTCGGCGGTGGTGGTGGATCATGAAGGCCGCGTGTGCGCGCGATTCGACAGCGACGCCTCCGACCTGGTCGCCGGCCAAAGCGAAGTCTTCACCGCGACGGGAGCCTTGTCCGACGCGCACTTTTGGGATGTGGACAATCCCTACCTTTACGACGTCTACTCCATTCTGAGCGTCGATGGCAAAGTGGTGGACGTGGCGAGAACGCGCACAGGATTTCGAGAGACCGCATTCAAGGGCGGGGCGGGTACGGGAGGCGTTTACCTGAACGGACGGTTTGTCTGGCTGACCGGATTCGCCCAACGCTCGGTGAACGACTGGGCTGGATTGGGGCAGGCGTATCCGGATTGGATGCACGACTATCAGTGCGGGCTTCTGCGGGCGTGCCACGCCAACTACCTCCGGTGGATGCACATTGCGCCGCAGCCGGTCGACGTCCGGGCGTGCGACCGCGCGGGAATCGTGGAAGTCTGTCCCGCCGGGGACAAGGAGGCGGACGTGCAGGGCCGGCAGTGGGACCAGCGGGTGGAGGTCATGCGCGACACGCTCATCTACTATCGGAACTGCCCCAGCATTTTCTTCTGGGAAGCGGGAAATACGGTGGTGTCTCCCGCGCACATGGAGCAAATGGTGGCGCTGCGCAAGGAATGGGATCCGTCCGGGGGACGCGTGATGGGCGTGCGGGACAACGACAATGTCGCCGCCAACCTCGCCGTGACGCCGATCGCCGAATACTACGGCGTGATGGTGGCCCAGGACCCGCGCACGGATCGGGTGTCGGGCTCCGATATTTTTCGCGGTTACAGCCTCGCCCGTCGGGACCGCGCTCCGCTGATCGAGACGGAAGATTTCCGGGACGAGGCGCCGCGCGGGATCTGGGACGATTACTCGCCGCCGACTTTTGGCCTCAAGCCCCAATCGCGGGACGGCGTTGCCGATGCCTACCATTGGACCTCCGAGTCCTTCGCCCTGGCGGGCGCGGCCCGCTATGAGAGTTACCTGGCGAACCGCATCGATCACACCGACTCGATTCATGCGAAATGGTCAGGCTATGCGTCCATCTATGCCACCGATTCGAATGCCGACGGCCGGCAGGAGGCGAGCGCCGTGGAGCGGCTCAGCGGCAAACTCGACGGGGTGCGGCTGCCAAAGGAGCTCTATTTTGTGACGCGCGTCATGCAAAGCGCGCAGCCGGACATTCACATCATCGGGCATTGGACGTATCCGGCGGGCACCCGCAAGACGATTTACGTGGCGGCCAGCCACTGCGATTCCGTGGAGCTGCTGGTGAACGGGCATTCGCTGGGGGTTTCGAGCGAAGTCTGCACGTTCGTCGATCAAGTATCCGGCGGACGTTCCGACCGTACGGGTGCGAATCGCCGCGATCTGGGTAGCACCGGATGCATTTACGCCTTTCCGGACGTCGTGTTTGTTCCCGGACGGCTGGAGGCGCGGTCCCGCGCCCGCGGCCAGGTCGCCGCCACCGAAGCTCTGGAAACGGCGGGTCCGCCCAAGGCGATTCGGCTGACCGTTCGGACGGGCCCGTCGGGCTGGAAGGCCGATGGCTCGGATGTTGCGCTCATCGATGTTGAGGTGGTCGATGCCAAGGGACGCCGCTGTCCGACGGATGAGGCGCGGGTGGATTTCTCGATGGCGGGCTCCGCGATCTGGCGCGGGGGGATCAATGAACGAAAGCTCGATTCCACCAACCATCGGTACCTCGACACGGAATGCGGAATCAACCGGGTTGCCCTGCGCTCGACGCTGGTGCCCGGGACGGTGGCGGTGACGGCGGCGCGCGTGGGACTGGAACCGGCGACAATCCGCATCGAATGCCGGCCGGTCCGGATCGACGCGGGACGGGAATTGGTTGGGGATCATGACGCTGGATTCGATGATTGAACGGTTGCTATGTGGGCGTGACACTTCCAATGCAATCATGACGCTTCTCCGGTTTGGTTTGCTTTTGGCTATCCCCGTTTTGGCCGTCAGTCCGCTGTGGGGAGACGCCGCTTCCGACCGAGCCAAGGCCAATCTCCATCGGCCGATCGTTCTGGGCGCGGATGATCACCGGGCGGTGCCGGATGCTCCGGTGGGTTTCGACCAGCCGCGCGCCGGAATTCCGCACGGGCGTGTGGAATTGCTGGAATGGGACTCACGGACAGTGGGCACCCGGCGGCGAGCCAGCGTCTATCTGCCGCCGAATTATTCGGCGGCGACGAGCTATCCGACACTTTATCTGCTCCACGGAATCGACGGCGACGAAACGGAATGGCTTCATTTTGCGCATCCCGACGTCATTTTGGACAATCTGATCGCCGAAGGCCGGGCGCAGCCGATGATCGTCGTGCTGCCCAACGGGCGGGCCATGAAGAACGACGCGCGGGGAGGAAATCCCTTCACGGCGGAAAAGGTCGCGGCTTTCGCCCACTTCGAACCCGACCTGCTGGACGATTTAATTCCGGCGGTTGAAGGGAAATATCCCGTCATTCGGGATCGCCAGCACCGGGCATTGGCGGGGCTCTCCATGGGTGGCGGCCAAACGCTCAATTTTGGACTGCATCACCTGGACCGGTTTGCGTGGCTCGGCGCTTTTTCCCCGGCGCCCAATACGCTGCCCCCGTCCGAGGTGATTCCGGACGCCTCCGCGGCTCGGGTGGAGTTGCGGCTATTTTGGCTTTCGTGCGGCAGCCACGACGGTCTCATCAACATTTCGCAGGGGGTGCATTCCCGCTTGAAAGAATTGGGGGTCCCCCATGTGTGGAACGTCGACGATCACGCCCACGAGTCCGCCGAATGGGCCAACAACTTCTACCATTTTGCCCAGCGGGTATTCAATTGAAGGCCGCCGTCGGCAGCGTTTCAGCTTGCAAGGTGGGAGCGGCGGCTCGCCGCTTCAGCCGTGCGGGAAAGCGGCGAGCCGCCGCTTCCACGAAGGCTGGTTGATGGGCTTCCGGCCTTCGCGAACCACTCTCACCTCATGCTCCATTATCAGCGACTGTCCATTTGTATCCTAACGCTGGCCCTGGCTTCGGTCGGCACCGCCGCCGAGAAAACGCCGGTAGCGGCCGTCACCGGCAAAACCTTCATCGATTATTTTCAGCCGACTCCCCTTCAAGCTCCGCTGACCCGCGCGACGTGGGGTGCGGTCAACACGCTGCCGCGGGACGTGAGCAACGGGCTGGAGGACGTGGCCAACCGCTATTGCTATTGGGATGGCAAGATTCTGAAGGGACCCGACGGACGCTATCATATGTTCGCGAGCCGCTGGGACGAAGCCAAGGGGCACAAGGGCTGGGTCGGTTCGGTCGCGGTCCAGGCGGTGAGCCAGAGCCTGTATGGCCCGTACGTGGATCAGGGGCCGTGCTGGCCGGAGGATCAGGGAGGCAAGGGGCATAACGTCACGGCGCTCGTCTTGCCGGATGGCCGTTACGCCATCGTCGTGAGCGAAACGCGTCCGGGAGACGTGTTCGTTTCCCGATCGCTCGACGGACCGTGGAAGCGTTTGGGGTCGATTCGCGTCGACACGGACAAATGGCGCGCCTCCAACTACAGCATCCTGGTCCGGCCGGACGGCGATTTCGAAATTGTGCCCCGGTCCGGTCAGATTCTGATCAGCCACTCGGGCGTTCTCGGGCCGTATCGGATCATGGGCCCGAGCATTTATCCCGCCGTCGCCGGATTGTCGCTCGAGAATCTCGAGGATCCGGTCGTTTGGTTCAGCGGCGGACTTTATCACATCGTGGTGAATTCCTGGAGCTCGCGCTGTGCCTGGCACCTGACGTCGCCCAACGGAATCAACCATTGGACCCTGCACGGCCTGGCCTATGATCCGAGGTGCGATTTCATCCGGTACGCCGACGGGACGGTCAACCACTGGGAAAAGCTGGAGCGTCCCGGGGTCGTGATGGCGGACGGTCATGTCGTTGCCGTCACGTTGGCGGGCATCGACGTTCCCAAGGAGCAGGAGAACGGCAACGACAACCATGGCAGCAAAGTCCTGGTCATTCCCTTCGACGGAGCGGCCCTCGACCGCGATTTGCAGCGAGGATCGGCGGCGCCGGTCGCGTCCAATTCGGCTCCGACCTTTCGCTCGTGGGCGCCCACTCCGCCGATGGGTTGGAACAGCTGGGACTACTTCGGCACGTCGATCACCGAAGCGCAGGCCAACGAGCAGGCGGCGTTCGAGGCCAGCCATCTGCTGCCGGTTGGCTGGCAGTATTTCGTGGTCGATATTCAATGGTATGAGCCCCAGGCCGCCGGGCACGACTATCGCGCCGGAGCGCAACTGGCCATGGATGACTATGGACGGCTGCTGCCGGCGCTGAATCGGTTTCCCACTTCGGCGAACGGAGCGGGCTTCAAGCCTCTGGCGGATCACATTCACCAGCTGGGCCTGAAATTCGGCGTCCACTTGCTGCGCGGCATTCCGCGGCAGGCCGTGGAACGCAATTGCCCGATTCTCGGCACGCCCCTTCACGCCGGCGACATTGCCGACCGGGTCAATATCTGCCCGTGGAATTCGGATATGTTCGGCGTCGATACGAGCAAGCCGGGCGCCCAGGCCTATTACGATTCGGTCTTCGCCCTCTTCGCTTCGTGGGGCATCGACTACGTCAAGGTGGACGATCTCTCTCGTCCCTATCATCGGGGCGAAATCGATGCGATCCGCCGGGCGATCGACCGGACCGGCCGTCCGATCGTGCTGAGCCTTTCGCCGGGCAATACGCCGCTTCGCTCAGCCGTGCACGTGACCGAGCACGCCAATCTTTGGCGCATCAGCGACGATTTCTGGGACCGCTGGCTGGCGCTCAAGTCGCAGTTCGGGCTGCTGGAAGATTGGAACCGTTTCCGGGTGAGCGGCGCGTGGCCGGACGCCGACATGCTGCCGCTGGGCTGGCTGCTCAACGGACAACGGCCGACCCGGTTCACGAAGGACGAACAGACGACCCTGATGACCCTATGGTCGATCGCGCGTTCGCCGCTGATGGACGGCGGCGATCTCACGCGCACGGACGATTTTACCCTGTCGCTGCTCACCAATCCCGAAGTGATTGCCGTCAATCAGCACAGCCTGAATAACCGCCCTCTCTTTGACCGGGACGACCTCGTCGCGTGGACGGCGGATGTCCCTGATTCAAAGGACAAGTACCTCGCCGTGTTCAACAAGAGCGATGCGGTGCCGATGACGGCGGCCAACGCGGCTTTCGTCAGCGGGCCCATCGCTCCCCGCGCGGACAGCGCGGCGAAAATCGATTTGGACCTGGGCCAGGCGACGCGGCTGTTCCTGGTGGCGAAGCCGATGGTGGCCAGCCGCCTGGCGCGCGCTTATTGGCGGAACCCGAGTCTGAAAATGGTGGACGGTTCGGAAGTGAAGCTCACGAGCCTGAAATGGTCGCGCAGCGATGCGACGTGGGACTCGACCGCGATCAAAAAGGACGCGGCGGGAGAGGCCGTGGGCGTAACGGCGTTGGCGCCGGCGGTGGTTGAGTTTGATCTACCTGCTGGAGCCCGCCGGTTTTCCGCCACAGCCGCGATCGAGCCTGATCACGCCTCGGAGACGCCCGATGCCAAATTGCAGTTCCTGGTGGTTCTCGCCGGCCCCGCCAGCGCGGATACCCGCGCGGGATTACCGGTCAAAGTGAATTTGGCGGATCTGGGCTTCACCGGCCCCGTGAAGATTCGCGACCTCTGGTCACACCGTGACCTCGACTGCGTGACGGGCGAATTCGCCCCGCAGGTCTCCTGGCACGGCGCCGCCCTCTATCGCCTCTCGTCCGCAGCTCCGTAGACCGAATTTCAATCTCGGGTTAAGACGGCTACAGCGGCGCAAGCGTCTTGTCGGCAAAGGTGGAGCGCATGGTCCCCATGCGCTCCATCCGCTAGGCGGCTTTGATTGGTGCGGGCGCGTTTCGGACGCGCAGCATGTCCACGATGTTGGAAATCGGCCCGACCAGAAAGAGGGCGTAGTAGGGAGCGTCGACCACCGAATCCAACCGCATACCGGCTTCGACCACCGCGATCAGGACGGCGACCAGGCACTGGCCTTTTTTGCTTCGGACGGTGGTCTTCGGGTCCGTGATCATGAAGAATACGAACAGCTGGTACATGGGGCCCGTCAGCGGGGCCACGTCGGCCAACCACGGGGTTCCCGTGATCAGGCTGCGCACTCCGGACAGCGCGACAAAGGTGCCCACGTAGGAAAGGCAGATGTGGAATCGCCTCAGACGCGCGAGGATCAGCGAACCGAGCGTCCAAACGACGAGCATCGGCCACAGCGAGTTGCCCCATTGAATGCTCAGCGAGGCGACGGCCGCCGGGTAGAGAAACAGCATCGCGCTGACGCCGAAATTGGAGGGATTCCACAGATGATGGCCCCGCCAGCGCAGCAGGTACTTCGAAAAGATCGAGAGGGCGGCGCAAAGCGCATACGGCCAGAACAGGGGGGAACGGATCAGGATGCCGACGCTGATGCCCGAGATATAGGCGCTGGCCAGATGCGGCCACTTTCCCACCACGAGGCGGCTTAGGATCACCTCAGCGGCGATCGAGGTGCCGATCGCCAGCAGGAGCTTGCTCCAGCTTTCGAGCACCCCAAATGAAAACTCGCCGGCCAGCAGGATGCTCGTGATGAGGATCGGGGCGAGGTAGCGGTTGTCCAAGCTGAAGAACCAGCCCAATCCGCGTTGGTTCGCGACGGGCGCGGAGGTTTCGGTCGTGGCTTCGCTCATGGGGTTTCGCGAATGTGCAGCCGCTGATTGGGGTGAGGAGAATCGATCACCTGCCTCTGGCCCGAGGGCCATTGAATGATGATGTTCTCGATGACGGCATTGGGGCCCAAGCCAAAATGGAGGCGATGCTCATTTTGGGCCGCGTAGCCGCTTGCCGCGACGACCTGCTGGACTTGCTCCTGTTCGTTCCACCGGACCGTCACCTTGGCGCCGATGGCGCTGCGGTTGCTCCGGCTGCCTTCCAAGTCCAGCTCGATCCAGTTTCGGCCGGGGCTCACGGTGTTGCGATACAGCAAGAGGGGTCCTCCTTGATTGGCGACCACGATATCCAGCGCGCCGTTGTTCTCCAGGTCGGCCAGTGCCACCGCCCGTCCGTCATAGGTGTCCGTGGCCCCGACCGCCGAGGACACTTCCTGAAAGCGCCCGTCTCCGCCGTTGAGCCAGAGCCGCTTGGCTTGGTAGCCGCCGAGGCTTCGGCCCTTCATCGCCGGCCAATTCGCGGCGTCCGAAATGATCTTGGCGTTGCCGCCCGTGATTTGGGAGAAGTCGTACCAGTAGCTCGATCCGGGCGCGCCGGACACGTAGCCGTTGACCAAATAAAGATCGAGATACCCGGCATTGTTCAGATCGCCGAACTGGGCGCCAAAGCTCCAGCCGCCCAGCTCCACGCCCATCACCGAGGCCAGATTGTTGAAACGACCGGGATGCTGGGAGTCGGGCATCCAAAGATTGTTGCCCTGCACGAGGATTCCCGGCTCGGAAATATTCGATACGTAGATCGCCTCTTCGCCGGAATTGAGCACATCGCCGAGGCTGGCGTTCATGCCGCTCTTGGGGCTGTGGCCGATCCCGGAAGCGGCACCGACTTCGCGGAAATGGCGTCCCGACGGACCCGGCTCGTTCAGGTACAGCTCGGAGACGCCATAGTCGTTGGCGATGAAAATGTCCGGCCAGCCGTCGCCGTTCAGATCGGCGGCCAGCACCGCGAGCGTCCAGCGCGTGCTGGAAAGACCGGTTTCCTGCGTGACGTCCTTGAAATGCCCGTTGCCCAAATTCCGGAACAGCCATTTTCGTCCGCCGTTGTTGGCGTATTCGAAGCTGTCGGGCATCACCCGGGTCGTGGGCGTGTTTTCCAGCCGCACGTCATCCGGCCAATAGCCCGCGATCAGCAGGTCGAGACGTCCGTCCCGGTCATAGTCGACCCACGTCGCCGCTCCGGCATTGATCCAAGCCGGCAGACCGGAACCTTCCGTCACCCGCGTGAAATGCTTCCCCTGATCGTTGTGAAAGAGCTCCGGCCGACCCCACTTGTACACCAGAAGATCGGGGTAGCCGTCGTTGTCGTAGTCGCCCCACACCGCTCCCATGCAAACGCCGGTGTCGGGCTGGTTCAGGTCCGCGATCCCGAGCTGCTCGGCGACATCCACGAACTGGCCGTTGCCCAAATTCCGATACAGATGATTGTGGCTGCCCGGCTGGCTGTTGGTGACATAGATGTCGTTCCAGCCGTCGTGGTCGTAATCGACGATCGTGACCGACGCGCCCATGGAAGCGATCATCGGAGCGATGTTGGCCAGCTTCGGATCGACCACGGGAATCGAATGGGTGAAGTGAATTCCCGAGGCGGCGGCCACTTCCTGAAGCGACATCCCATAGTGGCTCAACGCCTCGGCGCGGGCCTGCGTCGCCGCCGAGGTGGCCTCGTGCCGAAGGTAGAGCTTGGGCCCGACCAGAAGCGCAACGAAGCCGACGGCCAGCAGGGTGCGGAGGAGGGGTTTGTTCACAGTTGGGTGGAGCGCATGGTCCCCATGCGCTGTGACGTCGAACGCGGACAGAGACTCAAGCGCAGGGGGACCATGCGCTCCACCTTGGAGCCCCCTCAACCCGATTGGGGTGAGCTGCCATGTAATGGGGGTGAAGTGCCGAACCTCTTCAGGCCGGAGCCAGACATCGTCCGACCATCGCAGCGACCTCGGCGGAGGTTGCCCCCATTTTCCCGGCATTGCGGTACAACTCGTCGAGGGAGGCCGGGTACCAGGAGGCGAGCGGCGAGGCCGAAAGCCCCAGCACATCGATCGGCGCGATGGCCTCGCGCACCTTGGCCTGGAGACGGCGGCCCGTCAGCCGCGCACGGCAGAGCGAGCGCAAGCGGGGGCCGAAGGTCGGATGTCCCCGGAGCAGAAAATCCGGCGCGAGCGAAGCCTTGCCCAGTCGACGCGCCGTTTCCGAATAGCCGGCGGCGGCAAAGTAAAGGAGGGTCAGGGCCTTGAAATCATCGAACCGGCCCATGGCCCGGTAGAGCGCTCGAATCAGCGACGCGGTTGTCTCAAATTCCTGCTCGGTCGACCGCGCATAGCGGGCCAGCTCGCGTTGCAATCCGGCGCCTTTTTCTCGGCCGAGGGCCCGCGCCAGCCGTTGCACCCCGAGCAGCGTCAGCGGAAAACCCGTCGACAGCAGCGGATCGACGACGCCCGCGGCCGACGGCAGCAACGCCCAATTGCGACCGCGGATGCGGCCGCTTTGAAACGCCACCTGGTTCAGCGAGAACAAGGGAGCGACCGGTTTTGCCTCGGCAAATGTTTCGGCGAGCGCCGGCAGCGCGTCGAGCGCACGGCGCCAGCCGGCTTCCCCCTCGCACAGCCCGATCCGGCGGGCCGCCTCGCGCGTGGCCACGATGCCCGCGCTTGTCACCCCCTGATTGAACTTGAGCACCCAGACCCACCCGCCGTCGAAAACATGGTGCACGGCTGCCTGCTCCGGGGGGTAGGGCGGCTCACCCGGGACGAAGCCTGCGTCCAGCGGCTTTACCCCTCGGAAGTGTCCGAAGACGGCCTGCGTGGCGGGAAATCCGCCGGCGTTTCCTTCCGGCAGCTTCAAGGCGCGGTGCAGGCAGCCGCGGGGACCGCTCGCATCCACGACAAAGTTGGCCGCGATCTCGAAGCGGCGGCCGTTTCGCCGGGCGCTGAGGCGCAGGCCGCGTGCATTTTCGCGGACGGCTTCGATGTCCGTTCGGTCGCGGTAGGCGACGCCCGCTCGGACGGCCAGGGCGACCAGGCAGGCATCGAGGTCCGGCCGGTACCAATGCGTATCGGCGACCCATTCGTTGGGGCTGGCCCCGACCAGGAGCTGCCGTTTCAGAGATTCTCCGCGGCGGCGCGGGAACGCCCGGCCGAGTTCATGGTGGTAAAAGGTGAACCCGCGTTTGATGCCCCCGGCCAGTTCCGGCCGCTCCTTCTGCCACGTTCCCCACTTCGACAGCGCTCGCAGATCCGGCAGGTCGAATTCGTCGGCAATTTCCTCCAGCAGCAAATTACTGAGCGGAGTTGTGGATTCGCCGATCGCGAAGCGGGGATGGGAGCCGCGCTCCAGGAGCAGGACTTCGCGGCCCTGCTTTTGAAGCGCGGCCGCCAGGATGGAACCGGCGAAGCCGGATCCGATCACCACGACATCCTGGCGGCGGATTGTCACCGCGCGCCGCACTGGGGGCAGGCCAGGCGCGGCTCGTCGCATTGCGAAACATTGATCCGCTGCAGCCGCGCGATTCGCTCCGGGCGGCAGTGCTCGCACGCCGAAGGATCGTCCGACGCCATCTCCCAGGTATCCGCCAGCACCCGGCCCCGCGGCTGCGCGAGCGCCCGGCTTTGGGCCTCCTCGAGATCGCACAACGAGGGCGGCATGAATTCTCCGCTCTCGCGAAGCGCTTCCATGGCGCCGTTGCCCTCGCGAGTCGGAATCAGGGCCGTCACACTGGCGCCGCAATCGAAGGCGAACGCCACGGACTGCTGGCACCAATCCGCGGCGGCCGCGCGATCCATAAAGGGAGGATGAACGAGCAGAAAGACGCGGAGCGCGACCCCTTCGCGTTTCAGCTGTTCCGCGGCGCGCGCGAAATCGTCCGGTTCGAAACCCTTGTTCAGTTTGCGCAAAACGCCGGGATGGACGGTTTCGAGGCCGAGCGCGACTTCCAGCGAGCCGCGGAGAAGATCCCGCAGCCGCCAGGTGCGTTCGCCGACCAGGAGCGGGTGCGATTCGACGACGACGTTTTCGGCGGGGGCCGCCAATTCCGCAATGGCCGCATAATCCTCGGGCGGGATCGCGGCCGCGTCGAAAAAGCTGCCGCTATTGTAGAGTTTGAGCTGGCGGGGAAAAGGCCCCGGCAGCTTTCGCAAGGCTGACTGAATTTGCGCCGGGATCGCCCCCGCCGGCACGCGCTCAACGGTGGTGCTTTTCCACAGATCGCACATCACGCATTTCCACGGACATTCGCGATTAGTGAGAAGGATCACGCCTGTCCGCGCTACGGTTCCGTCCGCGAGCCGCTCGTCTTCGGCGAATGCGGCCCGGGGTTCCATCGGATCGAGCGGCGCCGCCCGCGGGGGTCGACGCGCGAGGATCCAGCTGGTGCGGTTTTTTTCCGGGTAGGGCAATGGCGGAATGTTAGCTGTAGCCGGGGGCGTATCGCGTGGTGGAGCGCGTGGGGACCACGCGCTCCACCTCGCGATACGCCCGCGTCTTCACCAGCTTTTCCAGTTAGTTGTAAAGCGCGTGAAACTGCCGGCGATAGTCCAGCTCGCTGGCGGCAAAGCGCTCGCGCAGCCGGTCGACCGGAAGCGCTCCATGCTGAAAGCGCCGTTTCGCGAAAATGGGCATATCCAGGCCCGTCACGGCGCGCACGCCGCGGCGCACGATCTCGCCCTTGAGGCCATAAAGACGGCCGACATCCATCTCCGTCAGGCGCTCGAAGGGAATGCCCTCGGCGACGGCGATCACGGCCGGCCGAAGGTACGGGCTGAACCCGTCGAAACCGCAGCGGCGAGCCGGTGCATAGGTTCGCACGTAGCTGCGGCTCAGTCCGCCGCTGTACGTCAGTGAA
Source organism: Opitutaceae bacterium (assembly GCA_036502225.1). Classification (GTDB taxonomy): domain Bacteria; phylum Verrucomicrobiota; class Verrucomicrobiia; order Opitutales; family Opitutaceae; genus Palsa-1447. Next base: position 133,384 of record DASXYY010000056.1, on the reverse strand, counting down.
TGTTTGATCCGGCCGACCCCCCATCCCTCCTGATACAGCATGAGGTTGTTGACCACGCTGCGGATCGTGAGCTCGGGGTTTTCTTCGATGGGATAGTCCTTCAGGTTTTCATCCCCACCGTCGCCGTCCGCCAATTGCTTCCAATCGGGGTATCGGGTGCGGATCCCCTTGCACAACGCGAGCGCCATGGACGCACATTCGACGTCCAGCGGCTTGTAATCTTCGAGCACGCGCAGCGTTTCCTGCGTGTTCAGGGCGGACGGCTCGGCCGATATGGTCTCCAAAAACAGGCCGAGCCCAAGTGGATCCAGAAACGAGCGCGCCTGACCGGCGTCCGGGCCGGCTCCCAGGTCGAGCGTGAACGCCTTTAGCCGAGAGGGGTTCAATCCCAGCTTCAGCATCGCGTGGTAGACCAATAGGAAGACTGACCCGCTATCGATTCCGCCGGAAAAACATACCCCGACCGGTTCGGATTTGGGCATGGCCTCCAGCCATTTGCAGACCTCCGCGTAAGCGGCTGAGATATAGTTGAGCCCGATCTGATCCAAGTCCGCGGGCTGCGAGTTGCGTTCCGGCGTGAAAAAACGGGTGTACGTCGGATCCGGATCGGGGCAGCCGATCAGGTGAATTTCGACCACGTAGTGGGCCGGGACCATGCGCGTGTAGCTGGGGTGAAACTGCCCGTCCAATCCCTCCTTGCGCAACTGCTCGTGGATCGCGTCAATGCGATCGGCGACGATCAGCGCGGGTCCGGCGCTGCGTTTGGCCAGGAAATAGCGCAGCGGCCGGTCGAGCGAACGCGCCAGCCGCACGGTCTGGCCCTCCTTGGCCACGAGCGCAAAGGAGCCGTCGATGGCCAGGACGTCGGAGGGACTGCCCTTTAGCACCCGCCGACGCGCCTCCGCCGCGGACATGTTCAGGATTCGATTGGCGGCCGGTTCGGTGAGATCGACGAGGCGCTCGATGTAGGCATGCATGGCGAAGGGAAACGTGCGGCGAAGCGCGCGGGGTGGAAAGCGCAATCAATCCGACCGGGCCGCCGCTCGCTCGAGCGTGGCGGGTCCGACCCAGCGGGTTTCGTACTCGGAAAGCCAGCGGTCATCCCGCTCCGGCGCGCGCGGGGAAATTCCGTATTCCTGGTCGTCCATGCCGTGATAGGGAAGCGGCTCGACTTCCGCGCCGCGGCGCACGTGGAAGTCCGCGTCCTTGTCCCAGCCGCTCAGATACAGAAAGCAGTCCCGCTCCTGGCCGAGGCGCGGCGGCGCCAGTCCCGCCGCCGGAAACGAAAGCGCCAGCTCATCGCCGCCATTGAGCACGGCCAGCCGATCATCCTCGGCGGTGATCAGATCGCGAACGTCACCGTAACGGGTGCACCATCCGGCCGGGGTGAAATCCCACCGCGGGGTGCCCGAGACCTCTTCGTAGTTCGGCACGAGAGGGTGGCCGGCCACGGCGGCCTCATAGCGGCTGAATCCGCGCCATCTCAGGTCGGCGCGTCTCGGATCGATCGTGCGCACGGTCGCCAGGCCGCCGACGCGTTCGCAGAGCAGAGCCTGATCCCAGTAAATCTCGAACGCGGTCGATAGCCGAAGGCGCTGCGTCCCTTCCGGCAGCCGCCCCTGCAGGTCGACGAGGATGGTTTTAGTCTTCCCGCAGGGCGCGCCGACATCGGTGTTCACCTTCACCCAGCTCCCGTCGGACCGTTCGGCTTCCAGGACGGGGAACGGAGGTCCGACCAGGGGATCGAAGGACGCGGCGATATTCGCCATGCCGCCTCCAAATTGGAGCCAGCCGGTGAGCGCCAGGACCAGGGGCCGGCGAATATCGAGCGGCCCGAAATCCATCGTGATCGAATAGGGCTGCGCGTAACCGCGCATCTGCGGACGCCGCAGTTGGATCGGACCGGCCATCCGGCCGTCGACGCGGGCAAGGTCGTCGGTGACATCGGCGCCGTCCGAGCGGGTGGCGCGTTGCGGCACGGCGAGCGGGCGGACCACCCACAATTCGGGGGTGCCGAAGGGTGGACCTTCGATCAGTTTGCTCGTGGGCAGCACGAGAGTGCCGGCCGGATGATCCGCAACCAGAAGGCGCGCCTGATCCAGATAGAGAATCTCGCGCAGTTCGTCGGTGAGACGCAGCTCGTAGGATCCGGAACGCTCGGGAAAGGCGAGGTCGTTGCCCAGTGCCAGCAGCTCCCGGGGATCCGAGGGAATCAGTCGATTGATCGCCATGGGCAGTCCGAGCGGAGCGGCGCCCAGGACATCGGTCACAAACCGGAATCGTTTTCCATCCCAGGCGTAGAGGTAAGGGCAGCTTCCGGTCGGAATCATCGGTTCGACGATCGCGACGCCGCCGGGAGTCACCTGGATCCCCGGATGAGTGGTGGTCGCATCCGTCCAATGCACCGTCAGCGAATCCAGCACCGCGTGCTCACCGGTGCCGATTTCGATGGGGAGTTGGTGTACGGTGCGCGAGGAGCGCCAATGGCCGGCCGTCAGTTCGACTCGGGTGCCGATGGCGCTCGAGTTGGAGCGCGTGCCCTTGAGGCGCAGCCGGAGCAGATGATTGGCGGCGGCGCCGTCATTGCGCAGGAATTGGAGCCCGGAGGGCGTCACCGCGATCAGGTCCTCGGCGCCGTGCCCCGAGAAATCCGCCGCGATCAGGTTCTCGACGGCCCCCAGGTGGGAAAGTCCCACCGTCTCGGTGACATCTCGAAAACCGGCCTGGCCTTCATTTCGCCACAACCGCACCCCGTCGGGTCCGTAAGCGGCGATATCCAGCCAGCCGTCGTTGTCGAAATCGGTGAGCGTTACGCCCGCGACCCGAAACCCATTGAGCGGCAGCCGCGTCGGGTTCGCGCGTCCGCTCAACATCACGTCCACCTCGGCATCGCCGGCGACGACCGCGTCCATTTCCAGATCGTTGTTGAAATCCCCCCCGGCCATCACGCGGCCCGCGGGCCAGCGGTCCGAAGCGTCGCCGGTCACGAATCCCGATCCCCGATGGCCGAGCAGACACTCCGGATGCGTTCCCGTGCGGCACACAAACAGGTCGGGCAGCCCCTCGTTCTGCCAATCTTCCTCATCGACGGAGACCGCGCCGGGCAGATCCGGAATGCCGAGTTCGCGCGAGGCATCGACAAACGTGAATTCTCCGCTGTTGCGCAGGACCGCGAGCCCGGCGCCATCCGGACGCACGACGACCAGGTCGAGATTGCCGGTGAAATCCAGGTCGGACAGCAGTCCGGAGCGCGCACGGACGCGCGCCAGGCCCGAGGAGTTGGTGTAATCGTAGGACTTGCCGCCTTTCACGAAGCGGTACACGCGGGAATCCTTTTCGCCGAGGACGATCACGTCCGGCGTGCCGTCGTTGTCCAAATCGCCGACCAGCACTTGCCGATACTCGGCCCCCGGCTTGGTCCGCAGCGGGCGGCCGAGCGGGCGAAAATGGCCGGATTGATTGTCGAGCACGAGAAAAGCGCCGGACGAATCGCGGACAAAAAGGCTGTTCCGTCCGTCGCCGCCGTAGTCGATGGCTGCGATGGGGCCGCGATAGCGACCGGCATCGGCGCCGAAGACTTCGGCCGTGGCGGCGACGAAATGCACGCTCACACCCGGCACCGCGGGCGCGGCCAGCTGGAACGGCGCTTTGGGCCGGGTATAGATGCATTCCTCCAAATCGGCCGGCGCGGCTGCGGCTGCGCCCTGCTTGGCCATCAGTTCCTGCATCAAAGTCTGCTCGCCGGCCGCGTCGGACGCCCGCCCGAGCCGCTGATAAAGGCGGCTCAGGCGGAAATGGGCCGCCAGCAAGCTGGGATCGTATTGGGCGGCCGCCTCGAAATCCCGCAGCGCGGCGTCCCATTGCCGCAGCTGCTCGTGCGCCAGTCCCAATTGAAAGCTGACGGCCGCGACCCGCGGGCTGATCGCCCGGGCCTGCTGGAACGAGCGGATGGCGGCGTCCCACTCAAAGCGGCGCATGTGCGCGCATCCAGTAATGTAATACGCCGCCGGGCTGTTGCGATCGAGCGCGAGGTTGGTCCGCGCGGCCTCGATCGCCTCCGGGTTCTTGCCCTGGCGCAGGTCGGCGATCGCCACATTGGTCCAGACGTCCGCCGATTCCGGCGCGAGGCGGGATGCCTCGTCATAGTCGCGCGCGGCGCCAGCCACATCGCCCTTTTGATAGAGGGCATTGCCGCGGGCCACCACGGCGACGTAAGAGGCGGCGGAACGATGGCGAAAGATCGCCACGCCCGCCGCGGCGCCGAGCAGGAGCCCCAGCGAAATCCAGAGAACGCGCATGAAGCTCCCGTTATCCCGCGAGGCGGCGCCCGGGCGCAACTGCGAACTATTTCGCGATGCGCGCCAGCAGCATGCGGCTGGCTGCGGTGTCCTTTTTGATTGCCTTCAAAAGCGCCTGATTGCCCTCGATCCGCCTCTGGTTCGCCTGAATCTTGGCTTGGTTGCCTTCGATTTTCCCCTGGTTTTTGAGAATACCGCCCTGGTTCGACTCGATCTTGCCCTGGTTTTTCAGGATGTGGCCTTGGTTGGACTGGATTTTCCCTTGGTTCTTGAGGATTCCGCCCTGATTCGACTCAATCTTGTCTTGGTTTTTCAAAAGCCGCCCCTGGTTCGATTCCAATGTGCCTTGGTTCTTCACGATCCGTCCTTGGTTGGATTCAATCCGGCCCTGATTGGCGATGATTTGGCCCTGGTTCGACATGATGCGAACTTGATTGGCCTCCAGGGTTTCGGCCATCGCGCCCAGCGCGTCGCACAAAAGGCCAAATCCGGTGGCCTGGTCGGTGGAATACGCCGCTTTCGCGGCGGCAAACTGATTTGAGGATGAACTCATTGAGGTGTGATATTTGAGGGTTACTGAGAAAATATCTTATATGGGTGGAGCGCATGGTCCCCATGCGCTTAAAGCGTTTATCCGCGTTTGGCGCCAAAACGCTGGCGGCGTCTAAGCGCACGGGGACCATGCGCTCCACCCTTCGGTCGGTACTCGCGTCATGCGTTGCCGGCGAGGTGCAGCAGCTCAAGAATTTCGCCGCGAAGCCGGAGAAATTCCGGACTGTTTCGCTGGCGCGGGCGCTCGAGGCTCACCGGGATGGATTTCTCAATCCGGCCCGGCCGCGCGGTCATGATGACGATCCGATCGCTCATGTAGATGGCTTCGTCGATGTCGTGAGTCACCAGGACCGTCGTCGTCCCGCGCAGCCGCCACAGCCGCAAGACGTCGTCCTGCATTTTGATCCGGGTGAAGGCGTCCAGCGCGCCCAAGGGCTCGTCCATGAGCAGCACCGTCGGATGATTGATCAACGCCCGCGCCAGGGCGACGCGCTGGGCCATGCCGCCGGAAAGATGATGGGGATGCGCGTTCGCGAAATCCTCCAGGCCCACGAGCTTCATGAAATCCTCCACTTCGTGCCGTTTGGCGCGTAGCACGCCGCGGGCCACCAATCCGGCCTGGATATTGCCCCGGACGGTCAGCCAGGGAAAGAGATTCGGATCCTGGAAGACGAGGCCATGCTCCGCGCTGGGGCCCGTGATCGGATCGGCGCCCACCAGAAGTTCGCCGGCATCGGGCCGGTCCAGGCCGGCCATCATTCTCAAGAGGGTGGATTTTCCGCAGCCGCTCGGTCCAATGATGGAGACAAACTCGCCAGCCTCAACGACCAGCGAGACATCCGACAGCGCCAGCGTACGGACGGCGGCGTTGTCGGGCGCGGGGAAACTCTTGCTCACCGAGCGGGCGCGCAGGGGGTAACCCTCGTTCGGGGCCGAAGCGGAGGCGGCGCTCACCATTTGATTACGCCCTTCTGCCAGCTGAGCACGCGGTCGCGCACCTTGAACAATACGGTCATGATCGTGGAGAAAAACGCCGCCATGATGAAGAGGGCGGCGTAAACCTTGCCGTACTCGGCCCAGCCCTGCGCCCAGCTCAAATACCAGCCGAGACCGGATTTCACTCCCACCGTTTCCGCCACCACCAAGGTCAAAAAGGATGTCCCCAGTCCCATGAACAGCCCGATGAAAATGCTGGGCATCGCCGCGGGCACCGCGACGCGGAAGATCAGGAACCTCTGGCTGGCACCGAGCGTGCGCGCGACGTCCAGGTAGGAGGCGCGGGTGTTGGCGATGCCCGAAATCGTCAGCATGGTCACCGGAAACCAAACGGACAGCGCGATCAAACCCACGGCGGAAAACATCAGCGAGGGCGACAGCACCATCGCCAGGGGAATCCAGGCGGTCGCGGGGATGGGGCCAATGATCTTGAGCAGCGGCATTCCCCAATAGCGCGCCCGGGCGGACCAGCCGATCCAAATGCCGGTGATCAACGCAATCACCACTCCGAGCGCATAGCCGGAGAGCAGCAGCAGGAGCGAATGCCAGGTGCTGTCGAACAGCAGAGCCCGATCGTCGATCAGGCTCTGCAATATCCCGGCGGGGCTCGGAAAGTAGGGCAGGGGGAGCCACCGGAATCCGGAAGTGGTCAACGCCCAGAGCGTGAGGAACACGACTGCCGCCGCGACGATCGGGGCCAAGTCGCGCATCCATCGGCGCAACCCCGGCCACCCGCGCTGTAGAACGGACAGCCCCAGGGAAGCGGCGAGCATCGACCACAGGAAAATCCAGTAGGAATGGGTCTCCGGCGCCGGCTCCTGGCGCGATACGAGCGCATGTACCGCCAGCGCCGCGACGACCGCCGCCGGGATTGCCAGGAAGGTCCTAGCTCGCAATCCCGGCGCCCTCGCCGGTGCGCTCGCAGCCAGTGTCCTGGCAATTGCTTGGGTCGACTCGGTCAATTGTGCGCCAGCTCACCGGAGCAGCAGGTCGGCAGGGAAGCAGCATCGCGAATGGCGGATTCCGCCACAAGCAGGGAATCGCGGTTGGGCGGCATCTGGCCGCCCGCCACCGTCTCCACGTGGACCGTTTTCAGCCAGTCGTCGGAAACGCCTTCCAGATGAACGAACGCGCGCCTTGTCAGCGCATCCACGTCCGTGGAGGCATTGAGCATCTTCACGTTCTTCATCGCCGCCGCCGCCGATTTCACCGCCGCCTCGCCGCCGGCGATGCTAGGCTCGTAGCGCAGGTGCGAAAGGGCCACCGCGTTGATCTCGACATTCGAGGCGAGATATTTCTTTTCCACCGCCAGGGTGGCCGCGGCCCGCGGGTTGGCCTCCACCCACATGGCGGCTTTCAAGATCGCGCGGGTTGCGGCGGCGGCCGCCTTTGGGTGGTTCTCGACAAATTTTCCATTCGCCACCACCCCGCAGCAATATTCGCTGGCGAACGGTTCATCGGTCGCCTGATCGGCGACGTTGCGGATCTTGCCGGTGGACGTAAGAAGCGTGCCGATCGGCTCGGCATCAGCCACCGCATCCACGAGCCCCTTCTGCAGGGCCAGGAGCATTTCACCGGCTGGAAACACCCGCCAGTCCACATCCCGGGCAGGATCGAGACCATGAACGGCCAGCGCGCGGCTGGCAAAGATGAAGGGCGGCGTGCCCATGCCCGGAACGCCGATTCGCTTGCCCCGCAAGTCCTCGACCGTGTGAATGGCGCCCGTGTTCAAGGCCTGCACCCGCAGGCATCCCTTATGGACGCCGGCGAGGATTTTCACATCCATCCCCTGCTCGATGGGCTTGAGGAACATCATGATCAGGTGATGGGTGATGTCGATTCCCCCGAGCGCGAGCGAGTCCTTGTAGGCCGTCCAGTCGCATTTCACCAGCGACACGTCCAGGTTTTCCTCCTTGAAAAACCCTTTTTCGACCGCCACGAAAATCGGCGCCTCGCAGGTGAGCCCGATGTAGCCGACCTTGATTTTGGTCGGAGGGCCGGCGGGAGTGGAGTCCGCGGCGGTGGAACTGTCGGCGCCCATCATGCCTCCGGCGAGGAAGACGAGAGAAAACGCGGCGGCGGCGATCATTCGTGGTGTGTGCATAAGAATATTCGGCGATCTGGAAATCATCAGTCGGTTGCCCGGTGATGAAGGGTAAGGTGAGGGGAGAAGACTGGGCATCTCGACCATGAGGGCACCGACCTTCAAGCCGTCTGGGACGGATTGCGGAATTTTTGGGGCCAGCTGGCGCCGGTTGCCCCCTGGGTGGAGCGCATGGTCCCCATGCGCTTCAACCGTTGCCTGCGTTTGGCGCCAAAGCGCATGGGGACCATGCGCTCCACCCAAGACAGGGCCGAGCAACTCGTCCCTTCTTTCCAGCGTTCGGCCACAGAAGCGTTTTCAACCGACCGTTGTATCGCACGATCCGCGGCACCTGCCCCGTGCCTACCCGCCCTGTCCGTTTGTGCCTCGGCCTATTGTGCCTGTTTCTTGGTCTGCGTGCATCTGGCGCCTTGGCGTCGGCGTCGCCGGCCGTGAGTTACGCCGTGGAACCGCTCGCGCCGCGCCCGATCGCCGCGCCCGGCGCCAAATTCTTTGAGGAGCTCTCGCCGGAGAGCACGGGCATGACCGTGCCCAACGTGTATTCCAATCCGCACATGTGGGGCGATCGCTTCCGGGAGCTCACGCTGGGGGCGGTGGAAACGGGTGTCGCCGTGGCGGATTTTTTCCACGACGGCCATCTCGATGTGTTTGTGGTGTCGCGCAACGGGCCCTGCGCGTTGTATCGGCAGACCGCGCCCTACCGCTTCGTCAACGTCGCGGCGGCGGCGGGCGTGGAGTGCAGCAATGGCAAGGGCGACGTCGTCAGCGCCACGGTGGTAGACATCAATCAGGACGGCTGGCCGGATCTTTACGTCTGCCGCTTTGACGCGCCGAATCTCCTGTTCGTCAACAACGGCGACGGCACGTTCTCGGAGCGCGCGCACGAATACGGCCTGGACGTGAAGGACGCCTGCGTGGAGGCGACCTTCGCCGATTACGACGGCGATGGCTATCTCGACTGCTTCATCCTGACCAACGTGCTCGACTTCGCGAAGAGCCCGACCGGCCGCCGCAGTTTTCTGTTTCGCAACAATCACAACGGCACGTTCACCGATGTGACCAAAAAGGCGGGAATCGGCGGCAACAGCCAGGGCCACACGGCCATCTGGTTCGACGCCAATCAGGACGGCTGGCCGGACCTCTATGTGGCCAACGATTTCGACACGCCGGACCGGTTCTATCTGAACAATGGCGACGGCACCTTCACCGACGTGGTCGACTCGCGGCTCCCGCACGTGCCGTATTTTTCGATGGGCGCCGATTCGGGCGACCTGAACAACGACGGCCTGATCGATTTCATGGTGACGGATATGCGGGACCGGACGCATGCCCAGCATATGACCGGGTTGGAAGAAGCCGGGCGCGGGCTTTGGGACATGGAGCGCGTGCCGGAATTGATTCCGCAGTACATGTGGAATGCGACCTACCTGAATACCGGCACCGATCGCTATCAGGAGGTGTCGCATCTGCTCGGCGTCGACGCCACCGGCTGGACCTGGGCGGTGCGAATGGCCGATCTGACGAACAGCGGACGCGAGGATCTGTTCTTCACAGCCGGCATGATCCGCAACTTCACCGACCCCGACCTGGTGGACAAGCAGGCGGCGGCGCCGAACCGCGATGCGCGGGCGCTTGTCTGGAAGAACGCCCCCGAACGGAAGGAGCATACGCTGGCGTATGAGAATCTAGGGGATCTCAAGTTCAAGGACGTCAGCGGCGAATGGGGCCTCGATCATTACGGCGTTTCCTTTGGCTGCGCGCTGGCGGACCTCTCCGGCGCCGGCGACCTCGATCTCATTTACAACAACTTCAACGCCCCCCCGACCGTGGTCCGCAACCGCACGGCCTCCGGACATCGGGTGATGATCAAGCTGGAGGGCCGGCCCCCGAATCGCGACGCCATCGGCGCGGAACTGCGGATCGAAACGGCTTCCGGCATCCAGGTGCATCAGATCTACACGGAGCGCGGGGTCGTGGCGAGCGAACCGGCCACGGTGCATTTTGGCCTGGGCGTGGACACGGCGATTGCCAAGCTCACAATTCACTGGCCGAACGGACAGGTCCAGGAGCTCGAGGATCTGCCCGCCGACCAACGGATCACGATACCGCAGCCGGAGGTGGCGGCCGGCGAAACCGTGCGGCGCCCGCCAGCCCGGATTCACTCCGTTCCCAATCCGTCGTCTCTTTTTGCCGAGAACGCCCGCCAGCGCGGCCTCGATTTCACCGACGCGCCCCAGCCGACCGACGAATTCACGGCGCAGCGGCTGCTTCCCCGGCGCCTGGGATTGAGCGGGCCGGCCCTGGCGGTGGCCGACGTCAACGGCGACGGGCTTCCCGATCTCTTTGTCAGCGGCACGAATGGCCAGACCGGAGTGCTCTACCTGGGCCAGGCGGATGGATCCTTCAAACCCGCGCCGGACCAGCCGTGGTCGTCGGCGACCGACAGCGATGACGTCGGCGCGGTTTTCTTCGATGCCATGGGCCAGGGCCACGCCGATCTCTTTGTCGCGAGCGGAGGCGTGCGCCATGACGCGGGCGATCCGGCATTGGGCGGGCGTCTCTATGTGAACGACGGCCGCGGCCGTTTTGCGCTGGCCCCGGCGGGAACCTTGCCGCCGTGTGGCGAAGCAACCAGCGCGGCGGCCGCGGCGGACTTTGACGGTTCGGGACGCCAGGGGCTTTTTCTGGGTGGACGGCTGGTGCCGGGCCGCTGGCCCGAGACCCCGCGGAGCTTCCTCTATCAGAACGTCGGCGGAAAATTCGTCGACGTCACCGATCGCTGGGCGCCGGGGCTCCGCAAAGTGGGGATGGTCACGGCGGCGGTGTGGGCGGACCTCTCGCATTCCGGTCATCCGGATCTGCTGATCGCGACGGAGTGGGGGCCCATCGAGTATTTCCACAACACCGGCTCCCATTTGGAGAATTGGACCGAGCGCGCGGGCCTGGCTGGCCGGACCGGATGGTGGCGTTCGATCGCGGTGGCCGATCTGACGGGCAGCGGGCGGCTGGATATCGTGGCCGGCAACGTGGGGCTCAACACGAAATACCGCGCCTCCCCCGAGGCGCCGGCCGTGCTGTTCGCCGGGGACCTGGATGGCAACGGTCAGGACGAGTTGCTCGAAGCCCAGTCGGAGGACGGTCAGCTCTACCCGGTGCGCGGGCGCAGCAAGCTGGCCTATTCGTTCCCCTGGATTCGGAAGAAGTTTCCCACCTTTGCCTCATTTGCCCACGCCACCGTCGCGGAAATCTTTCCGGCGGACGCGCTGGCCAAGGCGCGGCGGCTGGAAGCGAACGAACTCGCGAGCGGGATTTATTTTCAGCAGGCGGACGGCGCGTTCGTTTGGAAGGCGTTGCCGGCCGAGGCGCAGATTTCGCCGATCAATGGATTGGTGGTCCGCGATCTCGAAGGCCGGGGCGCCGCGGACATTCTCTGTGTCGGCAACGACTTCGGTCCGGAGCCGTCCACGGGCCGTTTTGACGGCGGGGTGGGGCTCCTGCTGCAGAACGACGGGCACGGCGGCTTGGTTTCGGTCCCCGCCGGGAAGAGCGGCCTCGTGGCTCCCGGCGACACCCGGGAGGCCGTGGCCCTGACTCTCCCCGGCCGCCGCGGACCGCCCGCGATCGTCGTGAGCGAATGCAATGGGCCGCTGCTCCTGTTCAGCCCGCGGCGCGGCGCGCCGGCGCGGGAAAAATTCTGAAAGACTTCACCTAGTAACCATGAAAGCACTACAAACTGCCCTGTTGATCCTGGCCGGCGCGGGAACGCTCGCCCCGCTGCGGGCCCAATACACCTCGCCGGCCGCGGCGCCGACCTCTCCGGGCGAACTCGATGCCTGGCTGACCGCCAACGTGCCGGGTTTTACCGGCTGGGATATCGGCGTCGACGAACGGTTCCGCCTGGAGGACCGCCGGGGGGCGGGAACGACCAACGCGGGATCGAACTTTGATTTCTCGGCTTCGCCGACCGCGCGGACGGACAATCACTATTGGATCTCGCGGCTCATGCCCCGCGTGGGCTGGAGCGGCGGGTGGATTTCCGCGATGGTGGAATTGCGGTCGAGCTATTCCTGGGGGGACGAGCGATACAGCCCGACGGCGCCGGGCAAGGCGCTGGTCGACGATGACGGCCCGCTGCAGATCGAGCAGGCCTACGTCGCGCTGGGCGATGCCAAAAAGGGCCCCGTTTCGGTCAAGGTGGGCCGGCAGGAACTGGCGTTTGGAGAGCAGCGGCTCATCGGCAGCGCGATGTGGCTCAACGTGCCGCATACGTTTGACGCCGTCCGGGCGACGTGGATGCAGCCGGGCTGGACGGTGGACGCCTTTACCGGCGGATTGGTTTACACCCGTCGCGATCACTTCGACGAATCCGACCCGCACGATCGGCTCTCGGGCTTCAACGTCGATACGACCGCGCTGGTTCCGAATGTGACCTTCGACGCCTATCTTTTTGCCCGCAACGTGTCGCGCGAAGTCGTGGGCGACGATTGGGCGTTCACGCCGGCTCCGTTCCGGTTTCCGGGACCGCAGGACTTGTACACGCTCGGCGTCCGCGGCAAGTCGAAGCCCGGCAGCCTGGGTCCGTGGGATTGGAGCTTCGAAGGGATGTGGCAGCTCGGCAATCGCACCGCGGTGTATCCGGGCACGACCGTCGCCGTGGCGGAAAAGGCTCCTCGTCTGACGCAGGATGCTTGGGCGTTCGTGGCCCAAACGGGTTACTCATTCAAGGGGCTGCCCTGGAAGCAGCGGGTCGCCCTGATCGTGAGCGCCGCATCGGGCAACCAAGGGGACGCGGGAAAGAGCCAGACCTTCCAAAATCTGCTGCCGTCGAATCACGATCTTTACGGTGTGATGGACCTGTCCGGCCTCCAAAATCTGGTGGATTACCGCCTGTCGTGGTCGATGAAGCCGACGACGACGACGAGCATCGCGATCGACGCGCACCAGCAGTACCTGGAGACGACTTCCGACTTCTGGTACAATGCGGCATCCGCCCCCCGCAACACGCCGGGCGCGACGCCGGGCAGCGGACGCGGATTCAACATCAATCCCGGTTACAGCTCGGATTTGGGCCAGGAACTGGACCTGATCGCCGGCTGGAAAGTCTGCAAAGGGCTCACGGTTGAAATCGGAGCCGGGCACTTCTTCCGCGGAGACTACATCAAGGAATCGTTCGCGGCGGTCGGTTCGCACGACGCGAACTACGGGTTTTTCCAGACCACGGCCCATTTCTAGGGCGCCTTCCCGGCTACAGCGGGTGGAGCGCGCGGTCCCCACGCGCTTCGGCGCCAAAATGCGGGCGGACGTCAAAGCGCATGGGGACCATGCGCTCCACCCTTGGGCTGTTGCAGCGCTCCCGGCCAATTCAGGCGATTCGCGATTGCCAAAAGCTCGGCGCGCTTTTCTTACTTTGGGAGCGTGTCCGAAACCCGCCCGCCATCCGATACCATTGCCGCCTGGATTCTGCGCGCAGGCGTGGCGTGCTGCTTCATCGGCCACGGCGCGATGGGGCTGAGTCGAACCGCTCCTTGGATCGCTTATTTCGCCGTGGCGCACATCAGCCCGCCGCATGCGTTCGCGCTGATGCCTTGGCTGGGGGCGGTGGACGTTGTTTTGGCCGTTTCCGTCCTGGTCGTGCCGATTCGCGCCGTCGTGCTCTACATGGCCTTTTGGGCGTCGTGGGCCGCCCTATTGCGGCCGTTGGCGGGTGAATCCGCCTGGGAAATGGTGGAGCGCGCCGGAAATTTCGGTGCGCCGCTGGCGCTGTTCTTTCTCCTACGTCGCGTGGCAGGTTTCCGAAGCTGGTTTATCCCATCCGCGGAGCGCCCGGCTCCGTTCAGCCGGCCGACTTCACAGTTGACGATCGCTTCCTGGACACTTCGCCTCGCCATCGTGCTGCTGCTCCTCGGCCATGGCATGTTACAGTCCAGTGTCCACAAGCCGATGTTCTGCTCCCAGTATTCGATGATCGGCCTGCCGGGCACTGCGATCGAGCCCTACATTGGCGGGGTCGAAATCCTTTTGGCCGCCGCGGTGCTCCTGCGGCCCGCTCGCCCGCTCCTGGTGGGCATCGTTTTTTGGAAGCTGGCCACCGAAGCACTGTGCCCGATGGCGGGCATGCCGCTCTGGATGTTCATCGAACACGGGGCCAGCTACGCGGCGCCCCTGGCGCTGGTCTTCTTGGATCTCTCCCGACAAGAGGAAGAGCAGGCGCTGAGCGTGCCAATTCTCGGAGCGCGGTAGGTGGAGCGTATGGTCCCCCGGCGCTTCGAGCGCGCTAAGGAGCGCGCCTTGGGTGCCAAACGCGGGTAACGACTAAAGCGCATGGGGACCACGCGCTCCACCTTCCGCTTTCGAGATCGCAGGTGCCGGGGTCAGCGCCCCCGGCGACAGCACGTTCCACATTGGCTGCGAATCGCTTGCTCGGATCGTTAGCGAACGAGCTCTTTCGCGATTTTTTCGAGCGTCTTGCCGCGAGTCTCGGGGAGGCGGGCGAAGATGAAGATGAAACCGGCAACGCAGATCGCTGCGTAGAGCCAGAAGGTGCCGGCGGGGCCCAGGTGGGCGTTCAACATCGGAAAGGTGTAGGTGAGCAGAAAACACGCGATCCAGAGCGCCGCCACCGCGACCGACATGGCTTGGCTGCGGAGCCGGGTCGGAAAGATTTCGGCGATCACGACCCACGTCACGGGCGCCAGCGACATCGCGTAACAGCCGATCGCGGCCAGGACGAGGAGCAGCATTGGCCAGCCTTGGGCGCCCGCTGCGTAGCAGGCGCCGAGAGCTACGTAAACCACGGCGAGTCCGCCCGCGCCGAAGAGCATCAGGGGGCGCCGGCCGCGTCCGTCGACGGCGCCCAGCGCGACGAGGGTGAACGCCAAGTTGACGGATCCGGTCCAGGCGATGTTCCGCAGCACGCTTGAGATGTCGTAGCCGGCGGCGCGGAAGATCTCCTCCGCGTAGTTGAAGATGACGTTGATCCCGCACCATTGTTGGAAAACGGCGAGAACGACACCCAGGACCAGCACCCGGCGCAATCGACGATCCAGAAGTTCGCGCCAGCGCAGGGGTGAGGAGTCCGCGTCGCGGGATCGAACGATCTCGTCCATTTCCTGGCGGGCATGTTCGGCCCCGCCGACGCGGGTGAGGATTTCGAGCGCCCGGCGAGTCTGTCCCCGTTGCGAGAGCCAGCGCGGACTTTCAGGCACGAAGAGCATGCCGACGAAGAAGAGCACGGCCGGCGCGGCAGTCAGTCCGAACATCCAGCGCCATCCTTGCTGGCCAAACCATGAGCTGCGCAGGAAAGCGTCGGTGGCATTGGCCGGCAGATGGCGAACCAGGAACCAATTCAGAAATTGAGCCGCGAGGATTCCGATGACTACCGTGAGCTGATTGAGGGCGACGACCCGGCCGCGGCGGCCCGCCGGAGCCACTTCGGACAGGTAGAGCGGCGACAGGCTCGACGCCAGGCCGATGGCGATTCCGCCCGCGATGCGCCACACGACAAAGACGGCAAACGTGGTGGCGAGCGCGTTGCCGAGCGAAGTGACGGCGAAGAGCGCCGCGGCCAGCAGCAGGGGGCGCCGCCGGCCGAATCGGTCGCTGAGGCTGCCCGCCAGCAGGGCACCGACGAGGCAGCCGATCAGGGCGCAGCTGTTGGCCCAGCCGACCAGGGCGGCGCTCTTGAGCCCAAAATAGCTCTCGAAAAACGGCTTGGCGCCGCCGATCACCACCCAGTCCCAGCCGAACAGCAGGCCGCCCAAAGCGGCCACCGTCGCGATCGACCAAAGGTAGGCCGAGTGCGTGGGTTCGGACTTGGTGCTTGGCCGGCTCGTCGTCATGCGTCCATTTCCTGGCGAAGGTCGGCCGCCAGGGTGTGATTCGGGTCGCGCTTCAGGACTTCGTCGAGCAGCCGGCGAACTTTTGCCCGGTCCTTCCCGAGCGCCAGTCGGGCCTGCGCCTCCAGGAACAGGGCGGTGGTTTTCTGCCGGGCGGCCAAGTCGTCGTCAAAGAGCAGCATGGTCGGCAAGGACGTGGCAAAGTAATCAATCCGCGCGGGCGTTCGGCCCAGCTGGCGGGCATGCGAGAGCAAATCGCGAAGAAGTTCGCGGGCTTCCTTCTGGCGTCCCAGCCGGCGCAACGCGAGGGCGGAAAAATAGGTCATTTCCGAATAGGCTCGCACGCTCATCGACTGAAAGTCGCCCGAAGCCTCGGCGGACGTGGTCCAGCTGATCTTGGCTTCCGCATTGAAACCGGCGGCGGACTGGGCGCAGCCGAGCCAAAAGTGCGCTTCGCTTTGATTGGCCAAAAGATGGCTGGCCTCTCCGAGATTGTCGGGCGCCTCGAGGGCGGCGCGGAATCGTTTGACGGCCAGGCTGGCGTCGCCGCGATCGAGCGCCCGCCGGCCGAGGGCGAGCTGAGTCCGCACCTGCTGACCAAGCGCGAGCCCTTCGCCACCCTCCCACGGCTGGAAACGGCGCCGAGCGAGCAGTCGCTCGGCGGCCTCGTGCGACCCCAACTGGTTGTGCAGCGCGCACATTTCAACGGTGAGATCGTCCCGCAGCCGCACCAGCGGCTGATGGCGCAACAGCTCCTGGCGGCGATGCGCCGGCGCGACTCCCAGGCGCTTCCAGAGTTGGTCGCGTTCGTAGAATAGCCGCGCATCGCCGGGCCGGGCCCGAAAGGCGCGTTCATAGGCGCGTCGGGCCAGGGTCGGTTGCTGGCGGACGTTGAAATAGGCGATGCCGAGATTGCGCCAGGCCGTGGCGTTGCGTGGCTCCAAGCGAACGGCGCGCTCCCAAAGCGCGATGGCTTCGTCGTACCGGCGGCGATCATAGAGCAGATGCCCCAGATAGAACGGAGCGCGGGCGTCGTCCGGGTCCGCCGCGATCGCGCTGCGCAGCACAGCGCTCTCTTCCAATCGGGCGGGAAAACAATGTCCGGTCGGAAGCCCGGCCGCCGCGGATTGATGCGCCCGGGCTTCGTCGGGCTGGCCGAGCTGGCGGCACAGCCAGGCGCGGGTGTACCCCACCATCGGAGCCGCCCCCAGTGAAGCGTCGGGCAGGTGCGAGGGTGGAGGCGAAGCAACCACTGCATCGAGGGGGGCCGGTGAGTCGGCCAGCATGGCCAGGGCTTCGTTCCAAAGCCCGGCACGCGCGCAATCGAACGCCAGATCGAGCTTCACCTGCAAATCGCAGGTGAGCGGCTGGCCGGCCAAATGGCAGGCCCACCAATCCAGCGGATCGAGCGCCAGGGTCTCCCGCAGCAGGGACTCCGCTTCCCGTGTGCGCCCCAATGCCCGCAAAGCGACGACCTTCAAATCCCGCGCTCGGAGGTTGCACCCGTCTGAGCGCAGAGTGCGATCCAGGTGGTCCGCGGCGGCGGACCAGCGCCCCCGGAGCGCGTCGATTTCCGCGAGCGCGTGATGGCCAGCGGCTTTCCAGGCGCCGTTCCAAGTGGATTTGTAAAAGGCCGCATAGGCGGCTTCGAGGAGCGCGGGGTCTCGGTCTCCGGCGAAGGCGCGATGTCGCAGACAAGAACCGAGCTGAAAGTAGGCCTCGCCATCGGAAGGATTCGGATTTCGGGAAACGAGGCGCTCGATGCTGGCACGCAGGTGGGATTCCGCCGCCTCGAATTCGCCGCGGCGCAGGAGCAGCCGTCCCAGCGCGAGATTGGAGCGCGAGTCGCCGGGATCGCGCCGCAGCGCCTCCCGCCAATAGGCTTCGGGCCGGCGCGTGGCGTGGCGGTATTGCTCCAGGTGCAGCGCGATGACGAACAGCTCGTCGGTGGATTTTACGCGGGAAGGCGCGGGCGGCTCCTGGGCCGCGGGCGGCACCGGTTGGTTCGGCGGGGGTTTTGGCGAGTAGGAAATCAATTCGGCGCCGTCGTGGGCGAGGATGCGCAGTGTGAACTCCTCGGGCCGCGCGTCGGCTGCCACCTCAACCCGGTACTTGAGGGCGCGCCCGGGCGCCAAGGTTTGCCGCCAGCGGGCGACGATTTCGGCGCCGCGTTCGAGGACTGCGTCGGCGTCCGTTTCGAGGCGATTGACCGCGATGCCGATGCACGCCATGCCCGACGCGATCCGCAGTTTGACCGCGGCGTGTTCGTTGGCGGCCTGAACGGGCCCGATGTGCTGAATCGGATACCAGAATTGGCTCCAGGACTTGGTTTCGCCGGGCTGAAGATACGAGAAGTCGGGCTGATTGTCCGTGAAGGCGCCCGCCATGAGCTCGATGTACGGCGGATATTCTCCCTCCGGCGTCGGATCGGTCAGATTGCGGTCCCAGGCCTGGCCGAAGGCGTGATTTCCCCATGTCCACTGTTTTTTGCCGGGCGCGACATGATGATCGGCGACGTGAACCACGCCGGCCTCCGCCCGATGGTCATAGCCCCCCATGAAATCTTCCTTCGATCCCATCGCCATGTACGAGGTGGGCACGGGAATGTTGGCGTACCAAGACAAGTCGTTGCCGGCGGGCTCGCCGGTCCCCGCGCGCGCGGCGTAGTCGACGCCGTAGTACTTTCCCCGGGCGAGCGGAAAGGAGCTCATCGCGCGTTTGGCGTGATCGGCGACGTAAGTGACGTCCGGTGGAAAGAACGACTGATAGCGATCATGCACGCGCACCGCCGTATTGGCCCACCAAAGGAACGTCTGGGCATCGGGGGTTCGGTTGTAGAGGCGGACGGCCAATTCCAGGCACGCACACCCCGGGCGGAGCCGGACGCCGTGCATGCCCTTCATCCGGGCCATGGGATCGTGCTCGCTGAGCCACACCGTCGCCGAGCCGTCCGGATGCGTTTCGATCGCGTGGTCCGCCGGCAGGAACGTCGAGGGACGATGATGCTGGGGCCAGTTGAATTCGATGCCGCCGCTGATCCATGGTCCCGCCAATCCGACCAGAGCGGGCTTGATGACCGATTGGTGGTAGATGAGGTCGTAGCCGTTGGTCTTGTCCTCGATGCGGTGGATCCGCCCGCCGAGGGCCGGCAGAAGGGTGGCCCGCAAATATTCGTTTTCGATGACGATCACCTGCCAGCTCCGCGGCTCGGCCTTCTCCGCGATGCGGTCGGTGAAAGGCAGCGGATAGACCCGGCCGCTGGATCCTTGATAGACCCGGTTCTCCAAAAACATCGGATTCGGATCCGGCCAGCACGGCTCGTACGTGGGGTAGACGGCAGTCTCGGTGCGAACTTCGACGGGGACGGGGTCGGTCATGCCTGGACCATCTTATACCCGTCGATTTTTTACACAATGGACACGCTGCCAAAAAAGATGGACGATCTTATTTAGTGAAAACCGCCGCCACCCGCCGTGAAGGATTTGCCGGCCAGCGGCTCCACGTGCTGCCGTCACCGCTGTCGCAGCGCATGAAAATGCATCCGCTGCTCCGGGGGCTCTGCGTGACGGATGCCGGCTATTTTCCGCGCGCGCAAAACCACCGGATGGAGCGCCCTCGCGGCGCCGCGACCAACCTGATCATGCTCTGTCTCAGCGGCGAAGGCTGGGTTCGCGCGGGGGACGCGCAACGGAAGGTGGGTGCGGGCGACGTGGTGTGGCTGCCGGCCGGCGAAGGCCACGCCTATGGCGCCGCAGCCGGAAATCCGTGGACCATCGTCTGGGCGCATTTCACCGGAGAGGAGGTGGCGGCCTGGCGCGAACTCTTCATCGGCGAAGCGGAACCGCGGCCGTGGATCTTTGCGCTGCCGACGGATCGCTTCGACGAAATTGGCCTGGATGGCGTGTACGGCGCCCTCGAGCACGGCTACGGTGTCCGCCAGCTCGTCGCGGCGTCGACGGCGTTGCGGCGCGCCTTGAGCACCGCGGCGCAGTTGGTGGTGGTGCCGGCCCAGCTCAGGTCCGCGCACGAGCGAGTTCTCGGCTCCATCGAGCGGCTCGAGCGCGACTGGCACCGGCCGCATCGGTTGAGCGAGCTGGCGACGGCGGCGGGCGTTTCCGTGGCGCACTACTCCGCGCTTTTTCGGCGGCAGGCAGGATTCTCGCCGATCGATTTTCTCATTCGCCTGCGCGTGCGGCATGCCTGCCGTCTGCTGGATTCCACGACCTTGCCGGTCAGCGAGATCGCCCGGCAGGTCGGGTATGACGATCCCTATTATTTTTCGCGGATCTTTTGCCGGGTGATGGGAGCGGGGCCGCGGGCGTATCGGATTGTGCCGAAGGGATAGGGGGTGGAGCGTATGGGCCCCCTGCGCTTTAACGTCCGCCCCCGTTTGGCGACCAAGCGCGTGGGGACCACGCGCTCCACCTCGGGATATGCCCCCGGCTACAGCGTCAAGGAATCGCCGTGAACGGTTCGAGCGGCATTGGCACCGCTTGGCTGCGCAGCACCGCCGTGGCCGGCGCCAAACCCGGCGCTGACACCGTCACTCGCACGGTGCCGGCCTGTCGGGTTGTCCCGATGATCGCCAGGCAAAGCCCATTGAACGCCAAGTGATGGCTGGCCTGGAAGCTTTCGTGATTGGCGGGGTCGCCATTGCCGATTCCCAGGAGCTTCGCGGGGCCGTCAATCGCCACCGTGATGGCATCGGCCGCGGTGGGCACGGTCACCCCGTGCGCATCGACGATCCGGATCTCGATCCGAAGCGCGTCCCGTCCGTCGGCGTTCACGTCGAGGCGATCCGGAGCGATTGACAGGGCGGTGGCCGCTCCCGCGGTGCGCACCACCTCCTCGCAAACCTTTTCCCCTCCCCGATAGCCCACGGCCCGCAATTCGCCGGCGGCGTAAGGCACGTCCCATTGCAAATGAAGATCGGCGGTGGTCGGCAGCACCTGCGGATGGGGATAGGTATTCCACGCCCCCAGATTGCCCTCGCGCGGAAATTCGCGCGCCTTGGCGCCCAGGCTGCGCCCATTCAGGAAGAGCTCGACGACGTCGCAGTTGGTGTAGGCGAGAACCGGGATCACCTGGCCCGCGCGCTCGGCCCAATTCCAATGCGGGAGCAGATGCAGCATCGGCGCATGGGTGAAGATGCTTTGGTAGAGGTAGAATGCATCCTTCCGAAATCCGCAGAAGTCGAGCGCCCCGCACGTGGCGCTGATTTCAGGCCAGCGCGACTCGCCCAGGTAGTCGAAGCCGGTCCACATGAAATGCCCGATGTCGTAATCGTGGGTCAGGGCGAACTTCCACAATTGTTCGATGCGAACGTCCTGCGCCGCGTACAGCGCTCGCTCGGGCGTTCCCGGCGGTGCGGAGCCGAACGGATAGGTGCCTCGGATCACATACGTGCCGGCATCTTCCGTTCCGACGAAGCGCCGCTGGGGAAATGCCACCCGGTCATCCGCCATGTACGTCTCGCGGCGCGCCAGCCACCGATCCGCGTAGTTGTAGCCCACGATATCGAGCAAATCGGTGAATGCGGTCGGCGCCCGGCCATGGTCCGTGTAGACGTTGTCCATGGCGGACGTGACCGGCCGGGTGGGATCCTCGCGGTGAAACGTGTCGACCAGCGGCTTCAGCACGGACGGCCCGGCCGGCATCAGCTGTTCTCCCACCTCATTGCCGGCGCTCCAGAGGACGACGCTCGGGTGATTGCGATCGCGCCGGATGAAATCCTGCAAGTCCCGCTGGGACCAGGCCGCGAAAAAGTCAGAATAACCGTAGGAAATCTGCGGCTTGCGCTGCGTCCATTCATCGAACGCCTCGTCCATGACGAGCAATCCCAACCGGTCGCACAGATCGAGGAGCACCGGGTCGGGCGGGTTGTGGCTGGTGCGAATGGCATTGCAGCCCATTGCCTTGAGGTCGCGCAAGCGGGATTCGAGAATCGCAGCCGGTACCGCCGAACCCAGAGGGCCGGCATCCTGGTGCAGGCACAGGCCGAACATCTTCGTCGGTTCCCCGTTCAACCGGAAGCCGCGGTCGACGTCGTAGTCGAGGCTCCGAATGCCGATCGTGGTGTCAGCCGAATCGACGCGGTGCCCGTCCGACCACACCTCGGAATGAAGCACATAAAGCGACGGGTGGTCCGGCGACCAGAGACGGGGATGAGGCACCGCGAGCGCGGATTCCAATTCAGCGTGGCTGCCAGCTTGCAGTGAAGTCGTGGTGGTGGTTTCCGGCAACGGTCCGTCCTCTCCGGAAATGGATTGCCGCAGTTCGATCCGGGCGGCCTGCGGCCGGCCATTGATCACCTGGGTGCGCACGCGAACGACCGCGGAGGGAGCGGTTTCCGGAGTGGTGACGACGATCCCGTCCTCGACGATCCGGAGCGGATCGGACGTGAGCATCCAAACGTTCCGATCGATTCCGGACCCGGCGTACCAACGGCTGCTCGGCTGGCGCGACGTATCCACCCGCACCGCCAGAACGTTGGGGGTGCCCCCATAATTGAGATACGGCGTCAGGTCATAGCGGAACGTGATGTACCCAAACGGACGATGGCCCAGAAGCTTTCCGTTGATCCAAACGTCGCTGTTCATGTAGACGCCGTCGAATTGGATCGTCACCACCCGGCCTTTCATCGCGGCCGGCACTTGAAAATGCTTTCGATACCAACCGATCCCGGTCGGCAGGTAACCGCCTGGTCCGCCCGCGGGCGCTTGGGCGTCGAAGGGCCCCTCGATGCTCCAGTCGTGCGGCACGGCCAGTTTGCGCCAGGAGGCGTCGTCGAATCCGGGCACCTCCGCTCCGGCGGTGTCGCCGGAAACGAAGCGCCAGTCGAAATCGAACGACTCGCGATCGGACGCCCGCAGCGGGGCGGCCAGGAGCGCCACGGCCGCGCCGATCAGGGCGAGGATCGGCGAATGTGGCCAGCGCAGGAATTTCCTGAACGGGGGTGCAAACCAGGTAGTCATTGAAGTGGGGGCCTCTGCGGGAGGGCAGGGGCGGGACGAAGCTCATTCAAGTCAAAGAAGAGTCTTGCGCAATACATCATACTGTTTTTGTAACCAGGAAACTTTTAACCAGTGATTGCCGCCGCCCCGCCGCTTGCCCGCGATTTCGAGTCCGTCCTGCTGAGTTCACCGACGCTTGAGGTCGTCTGTGTTCCGGAGCTGGGCGGCCGCGTCTGCTCGCTGGTCAATCGACGCACGGGCCGCGAATGGCTTTGGCGCCGCCCCGGCGAACCGGCGCTTTTCCAGCCGGCTGATCCCCTCGATTTCGGCACCGGCACGTTTGCCGGCCTGGACGAGTGTTTTCCCACCGTTGGGCCGGGCGCCTGGGTCGACGGACGCGTTCTGCCCGACCACGGCGATGTCTGGGCGCGGGCCTGGAAGATCGGAGCACGAACTCCCGAATTGCTCGAACTGACCGTCGAAAGCCCCCCATGGGAATTTCGCCTGCGACGCACGATCCAGTTGCGGGAGTCGGTCGTCCATTTTTCCTACGAGCTCGAAAGCCTCGCCAACCGCTACGCGCCGGCCCTCTGGTCGATGCATCCCCTTTTCTCGATCCGCGAAGGCGATCGCCTGGAGCTGCCCGCCAGCGTGCGGGAGTTGCGGGTGGAATCTTCCGATGCGTCCGTTCAGCGGTCGTCGGTCCTGTATCCGGAAATCTCGCCGGGGGTCAGGCTGGACGAGCTGGCGCTGTTCGACCTCGAGCGCGGGTACCTCAAAGCCTTCGCCGGTCCGGTTTGGGCGAGCGACGCCCGGGCGGCCATCGTCAATCGGGCCTCGGGCGAAAGCCTGGAGGTGCGCTGGGACGCCGCCGCCGCGCCTTACCTGGGCCTCTGGTTGACGCGCGGCGGTTATCGCGGCTGGCATCACGTGGGCATCGAACCCACGAATGCACCCTTCGATCGCGTGGATCTGGCGGCGCGCGATGCCCACACGGCGTTTGCGGTGACGCTGCCGCCGCGCAGCCGGCGGCGGTGGTGGGTGGAGTGGCGGCTCTCATAGGGTGGAGCGCGTGGTCCCCACGCGCTTGGATCTCCGTCCGCGTTTGGCGCCCAAAGCGCATGGGGACCATGCGCTCCACCCGCAGAGCGATCAATGCCTCAACCCGGCGGCTACCGCCGCTTCGCGCCCGGCCTCGTCGTTCTGTCCAAGCGCCTTGAGCGCCTCGGAGAGATTCTCGTGGGCGTCGGGGCTTTGGGGGCGAAGGCGAACGGCCGCGCGGAATGCCTCGACGGCCTCGGGGATGCGGCCGAGGTTGCCCAGGGCGATGCCGCGGTCGGTTTGGGCTTCGGGGTCGTTCGGATCGAGCCGGACGGCCTCCGCAAATTGCTGCAGCGCCTCCTCCGTTTTTCCGAGACTCGAGAGCGCGAGACCCAGCCGGTAGCGCATGCGTTCCGCGTCGGGCGGATTTTCCTTCAGGGCGGCTTGGAAGAATGGCACCGCATCGGCCGTTCGGCCCTGAGTGGCCAGGAGTATTCCGATCTGATTGTAGGCATTCGGTTCGTGCGGATTGGCCGCGATCGCCGCTTGGTATTCCTGCAGGGCATCCGAGTATTTACCCATACGGCCGAGCGCGATTCCCAAGTTGATGTGAACGTATTCCGGACGATCCGGATTCAGCGCCAGCGCCCGCCGAAAGTGGTCGACGGCTTCGGACGTCCTTCCCGTCCGATCCAGCGTCGTGGCCAGATTGTTTTCCGCCATCCAGCTGTCCGGGCTGCGGGCGAGCGTCGCCCGGTACAGGGTCTCGTTGTCGGCGAAGAGCTGCGCGTGGACGAAAGCCAGGATGCCCAGCACCGCCACCACGATCAATCCCGCGGGCCGCGCGGCGCTGCGCAAAAGGACCAGGCCCGCTCCCGCGAGGGCGATCGGGGCCAGATCGGGGAGGTACTGCCAATGGTCCCAAATCTGCGAATAAAGCGAGCCGTACAGGTTCACGAATCCCAGCGCAGGGAGAAGGGTCCCGATGAAAATCAGATAGGCCGCGAGGGGACCGCGGTTGCGATCTCGAACGAGCCACAGCGCAACGCCCAGTGCGATCACCGCGAGCAGCGGCAGCCAGGCCGCCCAATCCTCGGGCCGCGCGGTCCAGTGCGGATAGACGAAACTCAAACCGACCGGCCAGACCAAATGAATCAGATAGGCGACCACCGCCTTGCCGGCGATCACGAGCCGCTCGGCGAACGGCCGCGAAAAGGCGACCCCCTCCGCGCCGAGAAAGTGCCGCTCGACCCAACTGCTGAAAGCCCCTCCGGCGGCGCCGACCGCGAACCACGGCAAAAGCGGCCAGGCATCCCTTCGCCACCCCAGCTGGCCGCGGCGCCACCACGCGATCACCAGCAGCACGACCGGCAACGTGACGGTCACGGTCTTGCTGAGCACGGCGCAACCAAACAGGGCGAGGGCTCCCCAATACCACGAGGGCCGCCGTTCCTCGTCGAAGCGCACATACGCCAGAGCCGCGGCGACGAAAAAGACCAGCGACAAGGTGTTCTTCTGCTCCGCAATCCAGGCGACGGATTCGACGTGAACCGGGTGGAGCGCAAAGAGCGCGGCTGACCACCACGCCCCCGGGACCTTCAATCGGATCAGCACCTGGGCGAAAAGAATCGCGGCCAGGGCATGCAGCGCGACCGTGGCGAGGTGGTAGCCCAGCGGGTGATCGCCCCAAAGCCGGTGCTGCAGCCAGAACCAGGAATGCAGCAGCGGATAGTACTGTTCGGCCGCGCCCGGTTCGATCCAGATGCGACCCAGGCCATGCAGCGAACGAAGGGCCGGCTTGGTGACGTAGCGGTTGTCGTCCCAGAGGAAGGCGCCCGAAAACGACGGCAGGTAGGCGGCAATCGTGACGCCGGTGATCAGAGCGGCGTTTCGATGGAGTGCCGAAAGCCTCACAAGCGCGCGCGCAGTTCCGCCGGCAGCAGGCTCACGGCCAGCGCCCGGGCCTTGGCATCGGGAATCTCCACCCCGAAGTGGCCCGCGAGATAGAGCAGGTGAAAGAGCGAACCGGTCGTCATTTCGCGCACGCGTTCCTCATCCAGCAGCCGCACGCACTTTTGCACCTGCGTGCGCGCCAGGTCCTCCTGGCCGCCGAGGGCCAGCACCACGGCGAGGCTGGCGCGGCGATCCCAGCTGAGGCGGCGGTCGGCGCCCACGCGCACATAGGAGGCGATCGATTGGACCATTTTGGAAAACTGCCGGTCGTCGCCGGTGGCCTTGGCATATTCCGCCAGGGCCACCTGGGCGCCCAAGTCGGAGGGATAATGCAGCAAGGCGCGGCTCGCGATGGCGGCCTGGTCCAGCCGGTGCATCTCGATCAGATATTCCACCAGGCGGCTGTGCACGACGGCGGGATTCGCCTCGTCCGACACCGCTAGAACGAGCACGGACGATTCCTCGAATCCCGGCACTTCGGGCAGGCTATAGGCCAGCGGCCGCAGCCAATCGTAGACCACCCCATCCGTGTGGTGCAGGACGTAAATGAAGGGTTCCGCACCGGGATTGACTCCGAGCCGGGACAGATCGTCGAGCCCGGTGTCCCAGGACGGCAGCACGATCTGCGTGACGCCGTACTGATTCACCAACGCCTGGGTCTCGGAGGGGCGCAGCGAAGAAACGATGCGATAGCTGGCCGATAGTCCGTCGCGATTTTGCCAGCCCAGCGTCCCCAATCCGCGAAGGTTGCCGTAGTAGGCGAAACTCGAGGTGGTCACGGGAGGGGCCAGGACCGTTGCACTGTCGGGGCCCGCGTGATCGGCGATCCAGTGGGCGAGCGCGCGTTCATACAAACTCCGAACTTCCGTGCGGGTGAGTTTGGGCTGGTCGGCGGCCAGAGGTGGCGGCGGAAGCAGCTCGGCCCCGCCGGCCAGCGCCGCGGCCGCGAGCACTCCGCTGCAAATCCAGCGCAGCCGAACCGGCGCCCGGGTGGTCGTCGCCACCAGCACCACCACGGCGGCCGCATCCACGGTGGTCCACCACCGCAGGTGGTGAAAGGCGAGCAGCAGAGCCGCCGCGGCCGGCCCGAGCGAAAACGCGAGGGCGGAACGAACGCCCGGATCCGTCCGCGTTCCGATCAGCCGCCAAAGGGCCGGGGCCAGCGCGGCCGCCGGGAGCAGCGTGGCCAGAAGCAGGGCGCCCGAGGGCGCGGCCGCCAGCCAGGCGGAAAAATTGGCGGCGACCGGAGCATCCGGCAGAATCGCCAGCCGGGTCGACCAGAGGTCTCCCGCGAGAAACGCGTGATCCGGGACCAAGAACAGCGCGACCGGCAGGGCCGCCACCGCCAGGGCGGATGCGAGCAGAATGGGCCATTCCCGGCTTTTCACCACAAATTGGTCGGTTTGGCATTTGGCGGAAAATCGGAGCAGGAGTTCGCCGAGGCCGAGCCACGCGACCGCGTAGAGCGGATGATTGATCCGGATCTCCCAATGCAAATGCCCGGGAAAATTCTCGACCAGGTAGCCGGCCAGGCTGACGGCCGCTCCGGCGAAACCCCAGCTGCGCCAGGCCGGCACGAACGCGGCGTTGCGGCCGCGCGTTGCCCACGCGGCCAGAGCGCCCCCGGCGGCGGTGCCCATCAGGATCGGCACCGCCCCCGTGGCGGAAATCCAAAGTGCGAGGCCGCCCGCGACGCCGGCCGCGAGAAACCCGCGGCGGTTCGGCCGATCCTTGGTCAGGCCGTCCGCGATCAGCAGCCCGCTCCACAGCAGGCAGATTTGCTCCAGTCCAAAGTCGGTGGCGATGCCGGGCAGAAAGGCGGCGCTGAACGGAAAAAACGCCGCGAGGCCGACGGCGACAAAGACCGCCGCCAGCCAGCCCAAACGCCGCGCCGCATAGGCGGTCGCGCCCAACAAAAGCAGCAGCTGGAGAATCGGGTCGGCGGCCAGCGCGGCCGATTCGACGGCGCGCCCGATCGGATGCCCGTGGACAAAGTGGTCGATCGCGGCGACGGCGGCGAGCCACCAACGGTACGGCGAGGCGGAGAACAGATCGCGGCCGGTCGGAGCGTTCTCGAGCTCGAGGCGATGAGGCCGCCAGTCGCCGGTGGCGAGCAGGTGCTGCGTGGTCTCGATCTCCACCTCGGTAGGGTCGTGGTGTTCCGGGACAATGAGCCAGCGCCGTCCCCCCGCCCAGCCCGTCGCCGAATGGGCGTCGGCCGCCGCCTCGTCGGCGGCCAGCGACGTGACTGTCTCCACCCGCTGGATGCGCGAATGGTCGATCGCCGCCAGGAACACGACGGCGCCCAGCAAGGCGAGGATCCAGGCGTGGCGCAGCATTTTGGGGCCAGAAAAGCGCGCGCGGAACAGTGACGCGATAAGAAAAACTTGACTACCGAGGGCTGCGATTGGCCTGCTCGCGGGCGCTTCGCCCGCAGTGACTCGCCAGCAATTCCTCAAAATGATCGCCACCGGCGGCGTCGTGGCCGCCGGCCGCCCCTGGCCGCTGCTCGGTTCGCCAGGCGGCCCGGCTGCCGTCGCGGCGGGAATTGACGAGCAGCCGCTGGCGCCGCGGAGCGGCGGAACCGGCCCGCTTCGGTTTACGCGGCTTGCGCCGGAGGAAACCGGCGTTCTTTCCGACAATCCCTACGACGATCCCCGCATGTGGGGCAGCCGCTACAATGCGAACGACACCGGCGAAACGGGGACCGGCGTGGCCATTGGCGACTACGACAACGACGGCCGGCCGGACATCTTCATCGTCAACAAGACCCGCAGTTGCCGCCTGTTTCGGAACCGGGGGAACTGGAAATTCGAGGACGTGACCGAAAAGGCCGGCCTCCTGCAATCGGGAGAGGCCGCCGCGGAGTGGAAGCAGGGCGCCACCTGGGTCGACATCGACAACCGCGGACGGCTCGACCTCTACGTCTGCCGCTTCGACGCGCCGAACCTGCTCTACATCAACCAAGGCGACGGAACGTTCAAGGAGGAGGCGGCCGCGCGCGGACTGGCGGTCAAGGACGCCTGCGTGATGGCCGCGTTTTGCGATTACGATCGGGACGGGCGCCTGGACGTCTTCATCCAGACCAACCTGCTCGATCCGGACGGACACCCCAACGGCCAGCGCGACTATCTGTTTCACAACAACGGCGACGGGACCTTTTCCGACGTCACGGACCGCGCCGGCATCGCCGGGGAGGCGCAGGGTCATTCGGCCACCTGGTGGGACTTCGACGGGGACGGCTGGCCCGATCTTTATGTCGCGAACGATTTCGCGGTGCCCGACAAGCTGTATCGGAATAATCGCGACGGCACGTTCACCGACGTCATCGATTCGGTGGTGCCGCACCTGCCCTATTCGTCGATGGGCTCCGATCTGGGCGACGTGAACAACGACGGGCTCATCGACCTGTTCGTCGCCGAAATGGCCCCGTCGACGCACGAGAAGGAGGAGCGGACCGTGGGCGTCATGCGCAGCTTCCTGACCGACCCGCCGGACGGCTCGACGGCCGCGCCCCAATACATGCGCAACGCCCTGTATCTGAACACGGGGACCGGGCGGATGCTCGAGGCGGCCTATCTGGCCGGGCTGGCCGCGACCGACTGGACCTGGTCGGTGCGCCTGGAGGACCTGGATAACGACGGTCGGCTCGATCTGTACCTGACCAACGGGATGTACCGCGAGTCCCACAACGCGGACTTGACGGAGAGAAAAGCGCTGGCGGCGAGCCCGGAGGAAAAGATGCGCCTGGAACGGGCCGGACCGGAGCTGGCCGAACGCCATCTGGCGTTCCGCAACCGGGGCGATCTGAAATTCGAAAACGCGACGGCCGAGTGGGGTCTGGACGAAGTCGGGGTGGCGTTTGGGGCGGCCTTCGGCGACCTGGACGGCGACGGCGACCTCGATCTGGTCCACGTGAACTACGACGGCGGCGTATCGCTGTTTCGCAATGATTCCGGCGACGGCCACCGGATCATCGTGGCCTTGCGCGGCACCCGATCGAATCGCTATGGGGTCGGTTCGACCGTCCGCATCGAAACGGACTCCGGCGTCCAGGTTCGCGCGCTGGTGCTCGCCCGGGGCATGCTTTCCAGTTCGGAGCCGGTGCTGCATTTTGGATTGGGCGCCGAGACGAGGATCCGGCGCCTCACGGTGTCGTGGCCGAGCGGAGCGGAGCAAGTCTTCCGCGATCTGGCGGCGGATCGAAAATTCACGATCACCGAGATCGCGGACGGGGAGCGGGTCGTGGCGCCGGCCGCCGCGCCCGCGCTGTTTGCCGAAGTCAGCGCCGCCGCCGGCTTCTCGTTCGCGAGCCGCGAGCCCTCCGTCGACGAATTGGCGCAGCAGCCGCTGCTGCCGTTTCGGCAAAATCGGCGCGGACCGGCGCTGGCGGTTGGGGACATCAATGGGGACGGGCGCGACGAGGTGATCATCGGGGGCACGACGGGTGATCGGGCCCGGGTGCTGATCGCGACGGGACCCGCCGCCTTTGCGATCAAGGATTCCGGCGATTTGTCCGCCGAAAGTCCGCTCGATGACGGACCGCTGCTCCTTTTCGATGCGAGCGGCGCCGGCCGGCTCGACCTGCTGCGCTCCCGTTCCGGCACCAACCTGCCGGCGGGCGCGCCCGAGTACCAGCCCGAGCTCTGGCGAAATGACGGCCAGGGGGGATTCCGGCGGGCGGAGGACGGCGCCCTGCCTCCCTTTTCGGTCAGCGCCGGAGCGGTGGTGGCGGCGGATTTTGACCGGGATGGACGGCTGGATGTCTTCATCGGAGGGCGGGTGCTTCCCGGGCAGTATCCCTCCGCGCCCCCGAGCGCGCTCTGGGCCAATCGCGGCGGACGGTTTGAGGATGTGACCGACGCGCTGGCGCCGGGCCTGCGCGAGGTCGGGATGGTGACGTCGGCCTTGTGGAGCGATGTTGACGGCGACGGCTGGCCCGATCTGCTGCTCACGCTCGAATGGGGCGCGGTGAAGTATTTTCACAATCGGCAGGGGAGGGGCTTCGAGGATTGGACGGAGCGCGCCGGATTTGCCTCGGCCGGCACCGGCTGGTGGACCTCGATCGCGGCGGCCGATTTCAACGGGGACGGCCGCATCGATTATGTGGTCGGCAACGTGGGCTTGAATACGCCGTATCGCGCGAGCCCGGCCGCGCCGGCGCTGCTTTTCTCCGGGGATTTCACCGGCGAAGGCGACCGCCAGATCGTGGAGGCATTTTATGAGGACGGGCGGCTTTACCCGCGCCGCACCCGCGCGGAACTGGGCCGGCAGATACCCCGCGTGCTGCGCCGGTTTCGCACCAACAATGACTATGCGCGGGCGACGCTGGGCGACATCCTGGGCGAGGACAATCTGGCCAAGGCCGACCGATTCGCCGCGACGGAGTTTCGCAGCGGAGCATTCCTCAGCCGGCCGGACGGCAGTTTCCGCTTCGAGCCGCTGCCCCGCATCGCCCAGATTTCGCCTTTTCAGGGATTGGTCGCCGGCGACTTCGACGGCGACGGGCACGCCGATGTTTTTGCCGTGCAGAATTCCTTCGCGCCGATTCCCAGTGTGGGACGGTTCGACGGGGGGCTGGGGCAGCTCCTGCGCGGAGACGGCAGCGGCCGCCTATCGGCCGTGCCGGCCCGGGAAAGCGGCCTGGTAGTCCCGGGAGACGCCAAGGCATTGGCCGTGCTCGACTTGGGTTGGGATGGACGGCCGGGATTTCTCGTCACCCGCAGCAACGGCACGACCCTGGCGTTTCAGTCCCGCGGAGGCGCCCGCGGCCGGTCGTTGTGCGTGACGCTGCGGGGTCCGGCCGGAAATCCCACCGGAATCGGCGCCCGCATCCGCGTCGAGTGCGCGGATGGCGCCCTTCAAACGGGCGAGATTGCGGCCGGGTCCGGCCATGCCTCCCAATCCGCGGCGGCGGTTTTTTTTGGATACGGACGTTCGAATCCTCCGGTGCGGGCCGTGGTGCGCTGGCCGGACGGCGCGACAACCGCGCACGCGATTTCCGGCCAGCCGGCCACGCTCCGGCTGTCGCCGTCCTCCGCGTGAATCGCCGTGAATTCATCGGTTTGACGGCGGCGGCCGCGGGCGGTTGGGCGAGCCGCCCGCTGGCCGCCGCGCCTTCCGTGGATGAACGGGGCCGGCTGGATTGGGTTCCGCTGCGCAAGCGGACCTCTCTCGGCGGCCCCACGCTCTTTCGCACGCTCGATCCGGCGATCACCGGCATACGCACGGAGAATCGCTACGCGGACGCCAGCATCTGGAGCTCGCGTTACGCGGAATTCAAGGTGGGTTCGATCGGCACGGGGGTCGCGATCGGCGATTACGACAACGATGGCCGGCCTGATCTGTTCGTCGTCAGCAAAACGGAGAGCTGCCGGCTGTTTCGCAATTTGGGCGATTGGAAATTCGAAGACGTCACCGAGCAGGCCGGGGTGGGAGACGTCGGCGATGCCGCCCGCATTTGGAAACAGGGCGCGACCTTCGTCGACTTCGACAACAACGGCCGGCTGGACATCTATGTCTGCCGCTTCAACGCGCCCAACCTGCTCTACGTCAATCAGGGCGACGGCACCTTCAAGGAGGAGGCGGCCGCCCGCGGCTTGGCGATCAACGACGGCTGCGTCATGGCGGCCTTCTGCGACTACGATCGCGACGGGTTTCTGGATGTCTTCATCCAGACGAACGCCCCCGAGTGGATCGGCCATCCCCGCGCCCAGCGCAATTATCTCCTGCACAACAACGGCGACGGCACCTTCACCGATGTGACGACCCGCTCGGGCATCGGCGGACGCGGCCAGGGGCATTCCGCCATCTGGTGGGATTTCGACCAGGATGGCTGGCCGGACCTGTACGTCGGCTACGATTTCACGCCCCGCGACCGCCTGTATCGCAACAATCGCGACGGCACTTTCACCGAGGTGATCGATTCCGTGGTGCCGCACCTGCCGTTTTCGACGATGGGCATCGATTTGGGCGACGTGAACAACGACGGTCGGATTGATCTGCTGGTCTCGGACATGGCGGCGACGGCGCGGGCGGCTGATCTGGACGGCGTCGGCAACGCGCGCGCCCTCCTGGCTGATCCGCCCGACGGTTCCGCCGAGGCGCCGCAATGCATGCGAAACGCGCTTTTCCTGAACACCGGCACCGGCCGGTGCCTCGAGGGCGCGGTTCTCGCCGGCCTGGCGGCGACGGACTGGACCTGGGCGGTCCGCCTGGAGGATTTCGACAACGATGGGCGGCTCGACGTGTTCGTGACGAACGGCATGTATCGCGACCTGGATGACTTCGATCTGATGGCGCGGATCGCGCGGGCGGAGGGTGCCGCCGAAAAGGTCGCGATCGAGCGGGAGAGCCCCGAAATGCCCCAGCGGCATCTCGCGCTGCGAAATCTCGGTGATCTGCGCTTCGAGGATGCCAGTGCGCGCTGGGGCTTGGATGCCAGGGGAATCAGCTTTGGCGCGGCCGTCGGCGATTTCGACGGCACCGGCAATCTGGCGATTGTGTACGCCAATTATCACGGCGGCGTGACCGTGCTTCGCAACGAGGAGACGCAGGGTCATCGGGTCGTGGTGCATCTGCGGGGCAGCCGATCCAATCGATACGGCGTGGGTGCGATCGTGCGGCTGGAGACGGCGGGTGGCGTGCAGGTGAGGCCCCTGGTGCTGGCTCGGGGCCTGATGTCCAGCTCGGAGCCGATGCTGCATTTCGGCCTGGGGGCCGAGACGCGAATTCAACGTCTGACGGTCGAGTGGCCGAGCGGCTGCACCCAGAGCTTTTCCGATCTGCCGGTCGATGTGCGCTTTACAGTCAGAGAAGCGCATGGGGACCCTGCGCTCCACCCCAAACCCATCCTTTCCGGTCAATTCACGGAAGTCGGCGGCCAGATCGGATTCTCCCTCCTGTCGCGGGAATTGCCGGTTGACGAGTTGGCGGAACAGCCGCTCTTGCCTACACGCTTCAACCGCCGTGGTCCGGCGCTGGCCATTGCCGATGTGGCCGGCGATGGTCGCGAAGAGGTGGCGGTGGGAGGGACGGTTCCCGATCCGCTGCGCCGCCTGCGGCTCCACGGTGCCACGCATTTCAACGCCGTGGACGCGACGGCGCTTCAGGCGGATGCGTCCGTCAACGACGGTCCACTCCTTTTTTTCGATGCGTTCGGATCCGGCCGATGCGACTTGTTGGTGACCAAGGGCGGCGTCGGCAGTCCGGCCGGTTCGTCCGACTACCAGCCGATCATCTATGTGAACGACGGCGCAGGCGGGTTTGGCGCCGCGGCGAAAGACGTGCTGCCCCCGCTGCCGATCAGTGCCGGGGCCGTCGCGGCGGCGGATTTTGATCGGGACGGCCGGCTTGATCTTTTCATCGGCGGCCGCGTGGTGCCCGGTCAATATCCGGTGGCGCCTCGCAGCGCGCTGCTCGCGAATCGCCATGGCCGGTTCGAAGACGTCACCGACCAACTGGCGCCCGGGCTGCGGGAGGTCGGCCTGGTCTCGGGAGCGATCTGGAGCGACGTCGATGGTGATGGCTGGCCCGATCTGCTGCTGGCGCTGGAGTGGGGTCAGGTAAAATATTTCCATAATCGCCAGGGGCAGGGTTTCGAGGACTGGACGGATCGCGCCGGATTTGGCGCCGCGGGCGCGGGGTGGTGGACGTCGATTGCGTCGGCCGATTTCAACGGAGATGGCCGGCCCGATTTTGTGGTCGGCAATGTCGGTTTGAACACGCCCTACGCCGCCAGCGCGGAAAATCCGCTGGCGCTGCTGCTCGGCGATTTCAACGGGGACGGAAACCCGCAGGTGATCGAGGCTTCCCGTGACGGGGGCCGGTGGTTTCCCCGCCGCACCCGCCGGGAGCTGGGTGCCGCCGTTCCGTCCGTGCTGCGCAAGTTCGATCGCGACGAAGCGTATGCCCGCGCGCCGCTGGACGACATCCTGGGTTTCGACTCCGTGGCGGCCGCCCGCCGCTGGAGCGCGACCGAATTGCGCAGCGGCGTGTTCCTGAGCCAGCCGGATGGAACCTATCGATTCGAACCGCTGCCGCGCTTGGCGCAGATCGCGCCCATCCAAGGTTTGGTCGCGGGCGATTTTGACGGCGACGGGCACGCCGACATCGCCTGCGTGCAGAATTCGTTCGCCCCCATTCCCTCGGTCGGCCGTTTCGACGGCGGCCTGGGCGGGTTGCTGCGGGGGGATGGACGAGGCGGATTCGAATTCGTCGCCGCCGCCGAGAGCGGAATGACCGTCGCCGGCGATGCGAAGGCGCTGGCCGTGGTGGATTTCGACCTCGACGGCTGGCCCGATTTGCTGGCGACCCGCAACAGCGGCGCCACTCTGGCGTTTCGCAACGCCGGACGGCCCGGACGCCATTCGATCCGCGTTCGCCTGCAGGGACGGGCGGGCAATCCGGCTGCCATCGGCGCCCGCGTACGCATGGAATATTCCGACGGTTCGTCGCTGGCCGCCGAAGTCACGGCGGGCGGCGGATACTGGTCGCAATCCACGGCGGATTGTTTCTTTGGTTGGACCGAACGAAAGACCCCCCAAGCGGTCCACGTGCGCTGGCCCGATGGCGCCGAGAGCCGCCACGGCTGGACAGCGGGGGCTACCGCGATTACGCTGGCGGCGGTTTCCCGATGAGCGCGCACCGGTTAGCTGTAGCCGGGGGCGCTGACCCCGGAGTTCCGCTTTTGATATCAAATAACGCGTGGGGACCACGCGTTCCACCTCGGGATAAGCCCCCGGCCACAGCTGGAAAGCTCAGCCGCCGGCGGTTTCTGGAGCTCCTCGCCGCCGGCCGCGTCGCGGCCCTGGTGCCGAATTTGCGGGGTTCCCCGGCGGCCCCTCGGCCTGGCTCAGGCGGCATCGAATCCACACCGCTGGCTCCGCGCGGCCCCCGCGGCCGCACCCTTTTCACGGAATTGCCCGCGGACCAAACCGGCGTGAAGGCGGAAAACAATTTCGCCGATCCGCTGCCCGGCGGCCCCCGGGTGGATCCAAGGGTGTGGAGCGACCGCCGGCATGAGTTCGAAGTCGGGGCGCTGGGCACCGGCATCGCCATCGGCGATTACGACAACGACGGCCGTCCGGACATCTTTGTCGTCAGCAAGACCGAAAGCTGCCGGCTCTTCCGCAACCTGGGCGGAATGCAGTTCGAGGATGTGACCGACCGGGCGGGCGTGGGCGACGTGGGCGACGCGGCGCGCGTCTGGAAACAGGGAGCGACGTTCGTGGACATCGACAACAACGGGCTCCTGGACCTCTACGTCTGCCGCTTCAACGCGCCCAACCTGCTCTACATCAATCAGGGGGATGGCACGTTCCGGGAAGAGGCGGCGGCGCGCGGGCTGGCCGTGACGGATGCGAGCGTCATGGCGGCCTTTTGCGACTACGACCGCGACGGCCATCTGGATGTGTTCATCCAGACCAACCTGCTCGACGGGCTGGGCCGTCCGAACGGCCAGCGCGACTACCTGTTTCACAATCATGGCGATGGGACATTCACCGATGTGACGAACTCGGCCGGCATCCGCGGCGAAGCGCAGGGTCATTCCGCGATCTGGTGGGACTATGACGGGGACGGCTGGCCCGACCTGTACGTCGCCAACGATTTCGCCGCGCCCGACCAGCTGTATCGGAATAATCGAGACGGGACATTCACCGACGTGATCGACTCGGTGGTGCCGCACATGCCGTATTCGTCGATGGGTTCGGATCTGGGGGACATCGACAACGACGGCCGGATCGACCTGCTGGTGGGCGACATGGCGCCCACCACGCATGAGAAGGATCAGCGGACGTTGGCGGTGGAGCGCAGCGCGTATGTCGACCCGCCGGACGATTCGACCGCGGCGCCGCAGTACCCGCGCAATGCCCTCTACCTCAACACGGGCACCGGCCGGATGCTGGAGGCAGCGAACCTCGCGGGCATCGCGGCGACGGATTGGACGTGGGCAGTCCGCTTCGAGGACCTGGATCTGGATGGGCGGCTCGACCTCTTCGTGACCAACGGCATGCACCACGAAGTGACCAATGCCGACGTGATCCTGGGCCTCGACTTGGCGGACAGCCCCGCGCAGAAGCTGCAGATCGAACGCGCGACCCCCGTTCTGAACGAGCGGCACCTCGCCTTTCGCAATCTGGGCGATCTGCGTTTCGAGGACGCGACGGCCGAATGGGGATTGGACCGGACCGGCGTGGCCTTGGGGGCGGCTTTCGGCGACCTCGACGGCGACGGAGACATGGATCTGGTCTATTCCACGTATCGCGACGGTGTGAAAGTTTTCCGCAACGATGCCGACGAGGGGCATCGCATCGTGGTGGCGCTGCGGGGGGTGCGCTCGAACCGCTGTGGGGTCGGATCCACCGTCCGGATCGAGACGGACGCGGGCGAGCAGGTGCGCACGCTGGTTCTGGCGCGGGGCATTGTGTCCAGTTCCGAGCCGATCCTGCATTTCGGATTGGGCCGGGAGACCCGAATCCGCCGATTGACCGTCGAGTGGTCCTGCGGGGCCACCCAGGTCTTTCATGATTTGGAGGCGGATCGGCGGTATCTTATTACTGAACCTGTCGCCGGGGGCGCTGACCCCGGCAGTTCCGCTTTCGATGTCAAAGGTGCCGGGGTCAGCGCCCCCGGCTACGGGGTGCCCCCGTTGGAAGGCGCGGGGTTCCTCCTTGAATCCGTGGGCCCTGAGATTGGATTTGCGCCGTTGATGCGGGAACCGGCCGTGGACGAGCTGGCCGAACAGCCGCTGCTGCCGCGGCGCTTCAATCGCCAGGGGCCGGCGCTGGCGGTGGGGGATATCAATGGCGATGGGCGCGACGACGTGGTGGTGGGCGGCACGCCGCTTGATCCCGCGCGCATTCTGCTCTTGGGCGCGGATGGCCGCTTCGCCCCGGGCGATTCGGCGCCGCTGGCGGAGGCCCGGCCGGTGGACGATGGGCCGGTGCTCTTGTTCGATGCGGACGGTGACGGGCATTGCGACTTGCTCATCACGCAAGGGGGCGACAGCCTGCCGGCGGGCGCCCCCGAGTATCAGCCGCGCCTCTATCTGAATGACGGACGGGGCAGCTTCCGGCGCGCGCCGGATGCGGCGCTGCCCCCGCTCGCTCTCAGCGCCGGAGCGGCCGCGGCGGCGGATTTCGACCGCGACGGCCGGCTGGATCTCTTTATCGGCGCCCGGCTGTTGCCGGGCCAGTATCCCGCCGCGCCCCGCAGCGCCTTGCTCGCCAATCGGGGAGGAAGGTTCGAGGACGTCACCGACGCGCTGGCGCCGGGATTGCGTGAAGTGGGCATGGTGACATCGGCCCTCTGGAGCGACGTGGATGGCGACGGATGGCCTGACCTTCTACTGACGTTAGAATGGGGCCGGGTTAGATACTTTCACAACCGCCAAGGGAAGGGTTTCGAGGATTGGACGGAACGCGCGGGCTTCGCCGCGGCCGGCACCGGCTGGTGGACGTCGATCGCGACGGCGGACTTCAATGGCGACGGCCGCCCGGACTACGTGGTCGGCAACGTTGGGCTCAATACTCCCTACCGGGCGAGCGGCCAGGAACCGGCGCTCCTCTTTTACGATGATTTTGCCGGCGACGGAACAGTGCAGCTGGTGGAAGCCGGTTACGAAAAGGGCCGGCTCTATCCACTGCGTTCGCGCAAGGATCTGGGTGCCGCGATTCCCTCGATCCTGCGCCGGTTTCGCCGCAACGACGACTACGCCCGGGCGACGCTCGCCGAAGTTCTCGGGGCGGAAAAGGTTGCGGCCGCCCCGAGACTGGCCGCGACGGAGTTTCGCAGCGGCGTCTTTTTGAGCCGCGCCGATGGAGGCTTCGAATTTGAGCCGCTCCCGCGCATTGCCCAGATCTCGCCGCTGCAGGGTTTGGCGGCGGGCGATTTTCTGGGTCGCGGTAGGGCCGATCTCCTGGCGACCCAAAACTCCTATGCGCCGATTCCCTCGATTGGCCGGTACGACGGCGGTTTGGGGCAGTTGGTTGCCGGCGACGGTCGGGGAGGGTTCGAAGCCGTCGCGGCGGCGCAGAGCGGATGGGTGGTGCCCGGTGATGCCAAGGCATTGGCGATCATTGACTTCAATGACGACGGCCACCCTGACTTTCTCGTCAGCCGCAACCGCGCAGCCGGGCTGGCGTTTCGCAATCGGGGCGGGGCCGGCGGACATTCGATTCGGGTGGCATTGCGGACGTCCGGCGGAAACCCGACCGGAGTGGGGGCCAGCGTCGTCTGTGTGCATGCTGACGGTCGCCGGGCGATGAGGGAGGTGCAGGCCGGGTCGGTGGCAGGCTCCCAATCGACCAGCGCCTTGTTCTTTGGGTTTACAGCGGGAAATCCGCCGCTTCGGTTTGAGGTTCGCTGGCCGTCCGGGTCGGTCTCCACGCATCCGGTGCCGAAGGGCGCCGCCGCCCTGACGTTGACGGTTTGATCAGGATTTCCACTCGGAAATGGCACAGAGTTTCTAAAAAGAAAAATTGTTTCACACCTGGAAAAACTGTTGACAGATTTCTGGCCCCGTCACAAAACCGGCACGCTGGCAGTTACGAACCACCCCGCCATTCCGGCTGTTCACCCCATTTCACCCTGTCCGACCGAACCTACATTCGACCGACCCTACGACCACACATGCAGACTGGCCTACCACAAACCCAACGAATCGTCCTTGCCGCTGTCGCGTTCGCCTCGATCGCGCTGAGCACGGGCGTGGCGCAGGACGCGCCCGCCGCAAGCACGCCGGCGACCACCGCGCCGAGCGGTTCCACCCCTCCGAGTCCCGCTGCCGTCAGCACCAGCTCGTCCGCGTCGACCGACCAAGCCATTGTCCTGT
This sequence comes from Opitutaceae bacterium, assembly GCA_036502225.1. Lineage (GTDB taxonomy): Bacteria > Verrucomicrobiota > Verrucomicrobiia > Opitutales > Opitutaceae > Palsa-1447. The sequence goes on along the minus strand of DASXYY010000056.1, from coordinate 93,818 downwards.
CGCCCTTTGAAGTCACGTCGACGGAAGACACCGGCTACCAAGCCCGTGAAACGCTGGCCGGCAGCCGCATCAAGACCAATCTGGCCGATATCGCGTCTCCCATCAGCGTCGTCACCCGGGATTTCATGGATGACATCGGCGCCACCGATGTGAACCAGATTCTCACCTATACGGTGGGCACCGAAGGAACGCTGGATTTCAGCGCCAACAATCCCCAGCTGGGCAGAACCACCGACAATGTCGCCCAGGATCCTAATTCCGCGACCCGCGGCCGCGGTCTGGCCGCCTTTGATATCACTCGCGACTACTTCTTCTCGCTCACGCTCGGCAACCCGGTCTTCGCGACGCAGGGCATCGGTGAATCCGTGGGCTTCGACACCTACAACCTGGACAATGTGACCATCGTCCGCGGTTCGGATTCCATTCTGGCCGGCCTGGGATCCCCCGCCGGCATCATCAACTACGCCCCCCAGACTGCCGGGCTGACGCGCGACACGGCGGACATCCAGTACAAGTTTGGCAGCTACGGCACCCAGCGGGCCGTGATCAACGGCAACTATGTCGTCAAGCCGGACGTCCTGGCGATCCGCGTGGCGGCGGTTTGGAACGATTACCAATTCGAACAGAAGCCGTCCTTCGACCACGACAAGCGCTATTATGTGGCGGCCACTTGGCAGCCCTTTCCCAAGACGACCGTCCACGCCTCGTTCGAAAGCGTGAATGTCGACGAGCGGCTGCCCAACACGTTCACGCCCGAGGACGACATCACGCAGTGGATCGCCCTCGGCAAGCCGACCAGCCCGGCGCCCGGCGTCACGGCGCCCAACCTCAACGCCGACGTGAATGGCAACGACATGCTCTACATCACGCCGCAGCATTCCATTTATACGGCGTACAACGATTCGACCCTGTATCAATTCTACCAGCTGAATCTGTCGAATGCCCCGCTGTGGCAGCCCTATCGGTTTTCCAACAACCAGTATGGAAACTGGCATGACATCAACATCAACTTCGGCCAGCAGAACATGAAGCTTTCGACGGCCGAGGTGTCCGTCGATCAGGAGGTGTTTCCGGGTTTCGACGTGAATGTCGCCTGGTTTCACGAAAACGGCGACAATCACCAGGTCAACAACTCGCGGCCGGATTACGTCGTCGACGAGGTGGATGTGAACCAGGAGCTGCCGAGCGGAGCCGCCAATCCCTATTTCGGCGACACGTTCATGTTCAACAACGGCCTGGACGTGTACAATCAGACGATTTCCAGCAACACGGTTTACCGCGGATCCGCCACGTACAATCTGGACCTGACCAAATATAACAAGTGGTTTGGCCGCTACGTCGCCACCGGCTTTGCCGAAAACCGCAACACGCCGGGCGACTTCCTCGATTACAATATCGACAACCAGGGAACGGCGGTCAACACGGGCGGCGGCCCCGGAATCGTGACCTACACCGGTGGCAGCGCCGGGAATGGTTATGTGATGACCTCCTCAGGCGCGCAGCCTCTGCTCGTCACGAATGCGCCGTTTCTCAACACGAACGGCACGACCACCAACAATTACACCACCTTCAAGACCCTGAAGGAGGAATACAAGTCCCTGACCGAATTGGAAACCTCGGCCTTCGTGGCGCAGGCGTACCTGCTCGACAATCTCGTGGTGGGCACGTTTGGCTTGCGCCGCGATATTGACCGCCAGGGCTTCCTGACGACGAGCGGCGTGGATTCGGCGACCGGTGTCGTCGACCCGTTGCCCTATGGACAGTTCGGCCAGGCGGCCCGGAGCGCCGCGCAGACCAAAACTTATCAGCTCGTGCTGCACGGGCCCAAGATCGGGCCGGTCGATTTGTCCTGGCTCAGCGTGGGCTACGATCAGTCGCAAAACTTCGTTCCCGACGCGGGTTCGGTGGACTTGCTCAACAACCCGGTGGCGAATCCCACTGGCATGACCAAGGACTACAGCATCATGACCAGTCTGCTCGGCGGCAAATTGAGCGCCAAGATCGACTGGTATACGACGCAGGCCAACGGCGCGCCGGACGCCTCGGTGAATTTCCCTCTGGTTCAATGGACCATTCCCTATGAAATCCTCGGCTCTTCCGGCACGAATGCGAACCCTCAGGGTGGCATCGCGGACCTGGCCGCTCAGGCGGGGGTGAAAAACTTCCAAACCTTCTTGGGCAATGTCACCACGGGCGAGCCTGGCTTGGCCAACGCCTATTCGGCGGACACGGTGGCCAAGGGCATGGAGCTGGAACTGACTTATAACGTGATGCACAATTGGCGGGTCTATGCCACGCTGACCCGGGAATCGGCCGTGCAGACGAATATCGCCACGCCCTTGACTACGCTGATCAACAAGGAAGTCGCCTACTGGCAGCAGATCGGCATCTGGACCGGACCCTACCGCACGACCAAGGATTGGGGTGGCACCTCACAGCCAGAGGATGCGGAAATGATCTACAACAACGACATTCTGGGGGCCGAGGTGGCGTACGAATCCGCCAGCGGTGCGCCCTCCCAGCAGCTCCATCACTGGAAAGCGAGCATGGTCACCAACTACACCGTCGACCAGGGCCCGCTCAAAAACCTGGGCGTCGGTCTCGGTCTGCGCTGGCTGGACAAGACCATCATCGGCGACCCGGCCATCTTGGGCAACGTCGGTGGGGCTATGCTGGTCACCGGCTTGGACCTGCAGCATCCGTATACGACGCCGGCGGAAACGTCGGTCGAGACGTGGCTAAGCTATTCCATGAAGGTGGCGGACAAGTACCATCTCATGTTCCGACTGGAGGTGGACAACCTGGGCAACAAGGCCGGCTACCAGCCAGTGTACGCCGATGGCGCGGGCACCCACGAGGTGTTTGCGATCGTGCCGCCGCCGACGTTCAACTTTACGACCGAGCTTAAGTTTTAGGCAGTGGCTCGACCGTTACGTACATAGCATCAAAAAAGGGGTAGCCCTCCGAATGGTCGGAGGGCTTCTTTGTTTTGAGGGTGGAGCGCGTGGTCCCCATGCGCTTGGACGCCGAATGCGGGCAGAAATTAAAGCGCGTGGGGACCACTCGCTCCACCTTCCGATCGATCATAAAATCTTCAGACTTACGGCCTACCTGATCGAGGAGGATATATGCACACCCATGATTGGCTGCTCGCCGCAGCCGCCGCGCTGGCGGTTTTCGCAGCTGGACCAACCGTCCGTGGCCAGGGCAACGAGGCGGTCAGCTCGGCGGTCGACAAGTCCTATCGCCGCGTCCTTGGGCCAAACGGCAAGTTTCAGGTGGAGACCTATGCCTTTGGCCGCGGGGGAGATTGGAATGGGCCCAAGGCGGACGAAGCCAAGGGCGCTGTCGACTTCAATACGATTGCGCGTTTGGTGGTTGTGCCGCTTGCGCAGCAGCGTTTCGTTCCGTCCAACGATCCCAAGAAAACCCAGCTTCTGATCGTGATCTATTGGGGCACGACGAGTCCCGAGGATCATCCCGAAGAGTCCATTTTCATGGACCAATTTGCCTATCTGACGGGTTCGACCGGCGCGGCCAGCGATCTTTCCTCCGCTTCCATCAACGAGACCGCACAGGTGCTGGGAATGGAGGAGCGCGATCGCGATGCGGCGATTCGCGCGAACGCCCACATTTTGGGCTTCGATTCGTCGATTCGCGCCGCGGAGCCTTACGAAGGGGGCGTGCTCGGGGGCGTGTTCCGCGATCAATGGGGCTTGCTGCAGGAAGAGCTAGAGGACACTCGCTACTTTGTCGTATTGAAGGCCTACGATTTTCAATCGGCCTGGAAGGCGAAGCAGCGCGTGCTGCGATGGGAAACGCGCTTTAGCGTGAGCGCGGCCCATCAGCCCTTTGACGCGCATCTCGCCGCCATGATCTACGGGGCCTCCCGGTACTTCGGACAATCGACCAGCGGCGTTGTGCACGATCCACTTCCGAAGGGGGTGGTCACCCTTGGAGACCTGAAGAGCCTGGGTCCGGTAATTGAAAAGAAATGACGCGCGAGCTTGGCTAACGCAATTCGGGCCGTTTTAAATGGCGGAGTGCCTGCTGAACCCCAAGCAACGGATTTTGACGCGATCGTAGTCGGCTCAGGAATCACCGGCGGCTGGGCCGCCAAGGAGCTCGCGGAAAAGGGCCTCAAGGTGCTGATGCTCGAGCGCGGACGCAACATCGAGCATATCAAGGGCTACGTTAACGCGCTCAAGCGCCCGTGGGAGCTGCCGCACCGCAACCGGATCTCGACGCACGTCCGCGAGGAGCATGCGATCATCGAAAAGGAGGGGTTTCTGTCGGAGGCCAACGCGGACTATTGGGTGAAGGAGGCCGACGCTCCCTACACCCAGACCAAGCCGTTCAGCTGGTATCGCGGATACCACGTCGGCGGCCGGTCGCTGATGTGGGGTCGGCAGAGCTACCGCTGGAACCGTTTCGACTACGAGGCGAACCTGCGGGACGGCATCGCCGTCGACTGGCCGATTCGTTATGAGGACATGGCTCCCTGGTACGATCATGTCGAGTCCTGGGCCGGCATCAGCGGTTCGCTCGAGGGGCTGGAGCAGCTCCCCGACGGAAATTTTCTTCCGCCCATGGAGATGAACGCCGCCGAAAAGCACGTGGCGGCGGGCATTCGCGAGTATTACAAGGACCGCCGGCGCATGATCATCGGCCGCGTGGCCAATCTGACGGTGCCCCATGAGAACCGGGTCAACTGCCAATACCGCAACAAGTGCAGTTTGGGGTGCCCCTTTGGCGCTTATTTCAGCACCCAATCGTCGACCCTGCCGGCCGCGATGCGCACCGGCAACCTGACCCTCCGGCCTTACTCGATCGTCACGAAGGTCCGCTACGACAAGGATCAAAAACGGGCGACGGGCGTCGAGGTGCTCGATGCCGAGACGAACCAGATTTACGAGTTCAACTCCCGAGTCGTTTTTCTGTGCGCGTCGACGATGAATTCCGCATGGGTGCTGATGAACTCCGCCACGGATGTCTGGCCCGATGGACTGGGCAGCAGCAGCGGCGAACTCGGGCACAACATCATGGACCACCATTTCCGGGTCGGGGCGTCGGGCCAGGTGCCCGGGCTGCTGGACCGGTATTTGTACGGCCGGCGAGCCAACGGCATTTACATTCCGCGCTATCGCAATCTATTCGGAGACAAGCGGGATTATCTGCGCGGCTTTGGTTATCAGGGCGGGGCCGACCGGCAGGGTTGGGCCCGCGGCGTCTCCGAGCTCGGCATCGGCGGCGATTTCAAAAGCGAGCTTTGCACGCCGGGTGACTGGATCATCGGGCTGACCGCTTTCGGCGAGATCCTGCCCAATCACCAAAACCGAATTAAGCTCGACCGAACCAAGACGGACAAATGGGGCCTGCCGGTGCTCGCCTTCGATTGCAACCTCAGCGAAAACGAGCGGAAGATGCGCCTGGATATGGCCAATGACGCGGCGGAAATGCTGGAGGCCGCGGGCGTGAAAGGGGTCAAAACCTACGATTCGGGCTACACGATGGGCCAGGGCATCCACGAAATGGGCACCGCGCGCATGGGCCGCGATCCCCGGACTTCCGTGTTGAATGGACACAACCAGGTCTGGGACGCCCCCAATGTCTACGTCACGGATGGCGCCTGCATGACGTCCACCTCGTGCGTCAACCCCTCGCTGACCTACATGGCGCTTACGGCGCGGGCGGCGAATCACGCCGCCGGCGAGATGAAGAAAGGAAATGTATGACGACCCCGCTTGAGACTCGGCGTGACGCGATTCGCCGAATCCTGCTCCTGACCGGAGCGGCGATGGTGGGCTCGCAGGCGTTCCTGCGCGGCGAAAGCCTGGCACCGACGAAATCCTCCTCCGTGTTTTCCGATGGGGAAGTCGCGCTCCTCGATGAGATCGGGGAAACCATCCTGCCGGCGACGCACATCCCGGGCGCCAAGGACGTGAAGATCGGCGCCTTCATGGCGTACATGGTGACCGATTGCTACACCGACGATCAACAGGCGCAGTTCCGCGTGGGCCTGGAAGCGATCGACGACGCGAGCCGCGGGAAATTCAGCCAGGGCTTTGTGAATTGCACGGCGGCCCAGCGGACGGAAATTCTCTCGGCGTTTGACCACGAGGCGCATGCCGTGGCGGCGGCTCACGCCGGTTCCGAGAACAAACCCATGCACTTTTTCCGGATGTTCAAGGATCTGACGCTGCTGGGGTACTTTTCGTCGGAAATCGGCTGCACCCAGGCTATTCGATACATCGAGGTGCCCGGCTATTATCGCGGAGACGTGCCCTACAAGAAGGGCGATCCGGCCTGGGGGACGTTTTGAGTAGCAGGTGGAGCGCATGGTCCCCATGCGCTTTGACCTCTATCCGCGTTTGACGATTTAGCGCGTGGGGACCACGCGCTCCACCCTCGATAAAAACTTCACCGCCCCGCCTCCGGCAGCCAAACCGCCATCGGCACCAGCCCGCGATTGTCCCAGGCGAAATAGGGAATGGCGGTGATCGTCCGCGCCGGCTCCGAGGGAAAGCTGCGATCCTTGACGTTTTGGATTTCCAGCTCGGTGACTCCATCGAGGTTCGTGGGCCCCTTCACCGGGCGGACTGAGGCGTCCGGGGGAATCTGCAGTTCATCGATGGGCCGATCGCCCTTCAACTGCTCGACACAATAGACGACCGGACCGCGTTCGAACGCCACCCGTCCCGCGTCGGCGGCGACCTTGGAGTTGCTGTGCACCCCTTCGACCGGCATCGCGAAATCGAGCGTGACCTGGTCGCCCGGCTGCCACTGCCTTACGACGGCCGCGTAGCCCTTGACCATGGGAGCCTGGATCCGGTGGCCATTGACCGAGATCGACCAGTCGGAGGCGGGATGCTCGTAGGTGTAGAGATCCGTCGGCACCGGCCGCCCTTCGGCCCAGCAGGGGATTCTCAATTTGAGCACGAAGAGCGCGCGCGACGCCGGGTTGACGGTCAGGGTCACATGGCCGCTCCAAGGATAATCGGTCGTCTGGGTGATCTCGACCGGCGTTCCCTGCACCGTCGTCTTGCCGACGCTCTGCCCATAAAGATTCACATAGAGCGCGATGTTTTGCACCGCGTAGAAATAGCCCGTGAGCGAAGCGAGCGTGCGCATCAGGTTGGGAGGGCAGCAGGCGCAGCCAAACCAGGGCGCGCGGCCGGCGTAGCCGGCGTTGTTCTTCGACTTGCCGTCGTAGACCAGCGGGTTCGGGTAGAAGAACCGATCCCCGGAAAGCGAGACGCCGCTGATGAATCCGTTGTAGGCGGTCCGCTCGAAGACGTCCATGTAGCGCGACTCGCCTGTCAAAAGGAACATCCGGTGGCACCACATCATCATCGCCACCGCCGCGCACGTTTCGTTGTAGGCGTTGTTGGGAAGTTCGTAGTCGTCACCGTAGCGTTCACCGTCCGCGTGGGCGCCGACCCCGCCCGTGAGGTAGAGCTTGGTCTCGGCGACGTTGTCCCAGATCCGGGTCGCGGCCGTTTCATAGCGCGTGTCGCCGGTCAGCGCGGCCACGTCCGCCATGCCGGAATAGAGATAGTTCGCACGAACGGCGTGGCCGACCGCCTTCGTTTGGTCGACCACGAGCAGTTGCTGCTGATCGTACGCGGGTCCCCCTGGTCCGCGGGCGTCGAGAAAGATTTGAGCCAGGGTCAGGTAGCGCGAATCGCCGGTGGCCCGATAGAGCTTCACCAGCCCCATCTCGACCACCTCATGGCCCGGTGCGAGCCGCCGTTTGCGATCGCCAAAATCGTGCCAAAGGAGATTGGCGTTCTTCAGGCAGACGTTGAGCAGCGTCCGTTTGCCGGTCGCCCGGAAGTGCGCGTAGCCCGCTTCGTACAGGTGGCCGCAGTCGTAGAGCTCGTGACTCAGGATCGGATCATTGTCCCAACGGTTCTGACCCACCCAGGGATGGCCCGGCGAATCCGGGTGCATCGTTCGAAAGGTGTAGAGATAGCCATCGGGCTCCTGCGCGGCCGCGATGCGCCGAATCCAATCGTCCAGCGTATGATCGAGCTTGGCGTCGTATTGCGTGCTCAGTTCATACGAGGCCGCTTCAATCGCCTTGTAGGCGTCGGTGTCGTCGAACGGAAATTGGGTCGGGGGCTTGATCTGGAAATGCGGTTCGCCCGACGCGCGCCGGTGCATCACCTCCGCCGCCAGATCGAAATTGTGCAGGCGGCCCGATTCCTCGCACTGTTTGAGGCCGAACGGAATCGTCACGTCCCGATTGGTCTCCTGGCGCTGCATCCAGAACCCACCGGTGAGCCGGACGTCCACAAAGGGCACCGGCTGAAAAGGATAGTCCGACGCGAAAGCGGAGGTGGCGAGGAGGGTGAGGGCTAGGAGCGAAAGCGTAAGGCGAGACACGCTAAAAGGATAAACCATTACGCCAGAAATGGAAGAATGGGAAAGCGCGATTGCTGTCGCCGGGGGCTTATCCCGAGGTGGAGCGCGTAGTCCCCACGCGCGGTTTGACGTCGAAAGCGGAACAACCGGGGTCAGCGCCCCCGGCTACATCGGGATAAGCCCCGGCTACAGCGCAAGCGTGATTCTTCAGGGCGCAATCAGCCGCCGATGATCGTCGGGCGCAATATTCCCCCCGCTCAAAACCATGGCGACCGTCTGGTTTCTGAATTGATCGCGATGCTCCAGCAGCGCCGCGACGCTCACGGCGCCCGCCGGTTCGAGCATGATGCCCAGGTCGTTGTAGGCCCAGCGCATCGCTTCCCGGATGGACGCTTCGGATACCAGCAGCCCTTCGTCGATCGTGGACTCCAAATCCTGCAGGCATTCCGGAATGGGCCGGCCTCCGGCGATGCCATCGGCGATCGTGTGAGTCGAAGCATGGGTAACCAATCGCTTGGTGTGCCACGATTCTATCATCGCGGGCGCTCCCTCTGCCTGGACCGCCACGATGCGCGTGTTCGGCCGGGCCCATTTCAGGTAGGCGCCGACGCCGCAGGCGAGAGCGCCGTCGCCGAGCGGCAGCAGCACCGCCTGAGGCGATTCTGGGAACGAAGCCAGCTCCACGCCGATGGTCCCGGCGCCCTCGCCGGTTTCGGGCGCCAGACTATCCTCGACCATTCGGACGCCGAGTCTCGATGCGCTGCGGCGAGCCTCCGCCTTGGCCTCGTCGAAACTCTGTCCGTGGAGCACGACAGCGGCCCCCAACGTCCGCATTCGCTCGATCTTGAGCGGACTCGCGGTGGCCGCGGCATAAACAGTCAGCGTGTGCCCGCGACGGACGCACGCGTGCGCCATCGCTTGCCCAAAATTTCCCGCGCTCGCCGTGATCACCGCTGAGCGCGGCGGCAAGGTGGCAGCCACGAATTCGGCTCCCCGGCCTTTGAAGCACCGGATGGGATTGGCCGTCTCATCTTTGATCACCGCCTTGAGATCCAGCCGCGCGCTCCAGGCCTCGGCCACCCGTTGCGGAGTGCCGAGGAAGACTGGATCGATCACCCTCTGCGCTTCGAGGATGTTTTCAATCTTGAGCCGATGACCGGGATTCAAGGCTGAACGACCCGGGCCGCGTCGCCCGGGTGGGCGGCGTCTCCCGTGAGGTCGGTCACGCTCAAACCCGTGCAGCCTTCCGCGTCGAGGGCGTGGCGGAAATAGGAGGGCGGATTCGGGCCCCAGGTGATCGCGCAGTCCTTGATCGTGACATTGGCCGCGTTGTGGAGCAGAAAGCCCGAGGTGGGAATTTCCGGCATGGGATCGCCATCCTTGGGACGCAGGTCCTGCTGGCCGCCCGCAAATTCCGATGGACGATTGATCCGCACGGAAACGTGATCGAACGAAATTCCGTCGATGTGGCCGGATTCGGAGCCATACACGACCACGCCGTTTTCGGAGCGGCAGTCCAGGTTGGAAAACCGCACGTCGCTGATGTGGCCCAGGGTGGTCTGCGCATTCCAGGGCAGGGCGGCGATCTGGATCGGCTCACCGCGGCCCCACCAGGCGGAGTCGAAGATCTTGGTTTCGATGATCAGGTTGGAGAACAGGATGTGCTCCATGCTGCCGGCGAGGCTCTGGCGCACGGCCACGCCCCGGTGGCTGTCCCGGATGATGCAATCGCTGACCACCACATCGTGGATCGGGCCGGAGCAGTCGCAGCCTACCACGACGCCCGAGGAACGCGACCGCAGTTCGCAGCCGGTGATGATCACGTTTTCGCACGCCATCTCGATGCCCTCATTGAGCGGCACGGCCTTGAGCGAAATGCAGTCGTCGCCGGTCGAGATCTTGCAATCGTGAACGCGGACGTTCGCGCAGCGATCGATGTCCAGTCCGTCGTTGTTCGGCATCAGCAGGTCGCCGTCGATGTTGAGGTCCTCGAGCACGGCGTCCGAGCAGCCGAGCAGTCGGAGCGTCCAAAAGGCGGAATTGGTCAGGGAGAAATTGCGCAGGCGGAGGCGGTGGCACCGCTTGAGCACCATGGCGAAGGGGCGGTCGTTCGGGCATTTGTAGATGTGCGGCAGCTTCTCCGAAACGTAGGCAAGACAGTTGCCGTCGATGCGCCCGGGGCCGTCGATGGTGAGGTCATCGGCGCCGTCGGCGTAGACCAACACGCCGATCTTGACCGGGGGCGAGGGATCGAAATTGACCGGCGGAAACGCGAATTGCGTGAAGTCCGAATAGTGCGGGCTGGCCTCCAGGAGCGAACCCGGCCCCAGCCAGAGTTCGACTCCGCTTTTGAGGACGATGGTGCCGATCGTGTAGTGGGCGCCCGGCGGCACGACGACGCGGCCGCCTTCGATGGCGCAGGCGTCGATGGCCCGCTGGATCGCCGCCGTGTCGGAGGCGATATCTTTTCCCGCGGCGCCGTAGGTCGACACATCGTGGTCGATGGCCGCCTGCAGGCAGGGCGCGCTCCCGAGAAGCGCGAGGAGGGATGGTAGAACAATACGTGGGAGTAAACGCATACGAGGTGAGAAAGGGGAAAGTCGGCGCCAGCAGCGGCCTACGGCAGGGAGATTCGATCGATTACGGCGCCGGGATCGACCGCCCGAATCATAAAGGTGTGCGGGCCGGGTGAAAGCGGCGGAAGCGAAACGCGGGCGCGGACGAAGTCGTCCTGCACGGCGTACTGGCGGATGGCTCCGCGTTCGTTTTCCGCGCCGCTCGATCCCGGTACTTCCACAGGCGTCCAGTGCTGGTTGTCCACCGCGACCGCCACCCGCAACTTCATGCCGGGCACCAGACGGAACGTGGGCAGAAAATCGATGAATGCCTCCTCATTCGCGCCCCGGGAGTTGAAGGCGTACTCAAGCCGCGGCGCGGTCGGATCGCCGAGCGCCCACGACGAGGAAAGGCTGGCGGGCTCAAGCGCCAGGGCGAGGCCGGTCGTGCCCAAACCGTCGATGACTTGCCAGCACGGCATCCGCCTTGGATAGCTCCGGGTCGCAGCGGCGGCATTGCGCCAAACCCGCCCGGCCGGAATGGCCTGGGACTTTCTTTCCGCAATTTCTGCGTCGTCCCGGGCCGTTTCGCCCCACGGCCATCGAACCTGGCTGCTCCACTTCGACAGATCCGGGTTGGTTTCGGGCCCGGGCATCAGGTGATTCCATTTCCCGCCGGCGATTTGGGTATTGTAGGCCGTCACCTGCGCTTCGAGGTAGGCTCGCAGCTTCGTGATCTTGGACTGGTTGGCCTTCGCATCCTTTCTCAGCTGGATTTGACGGTCGGCGAGAAAGATGAGACCCGAGCCGCCCAGCACTCGGGCAGGAAAGCCGACCATTTCCGTATAGGCATCGCGCGCGCCCGCGGGTATCGCGGCGGCCACGCCCGACTCCTGTTTCAGCAGTCCAGTGTAATCCGATTCGAGCCGAGCCGCCTCATCCGGCGAAAGCGAAAGGGCCCACGCGCGATCCATGAGTTCGGGCTTGTGGACGGTGCCGAGACGGTAGTACTCGTTCGCGAGCGCCGTGAGCGCCGGGGCGTTCTGTCCGCCGAAGTTTTGCTCGAAGAAGGTTCCGAGGAAGGAGGATTGGGCGCCGTTCGGAAAACCACCCGGATTCCAGGCCAGCCGCGCAAAGTAATCGATCCCGATTTCCGCCGGCTTGATGTCGCCGACATTGAGCACCCACAGCGTTCGCGCGTCGTTTTCCCAGGCCTTGTGAAGCTCCTCCCAGGTGAGCGCGGGGGAGGTGGTATTGATCCAGGTGTAGGAATGAGGCGCGCCGTAATACGAGAGGTGCCAATAGATGCCCGATCCGCCCGCGCGCCGCCGTTCCCGCGGGCTGCTCAGGCGCCGGATGTAGCCAAAATTGTCGTCCACCCAAACGAGCGTCACATCGTCGGGCACCGGGAGCCCCGCGTCGTAGATCGGCAGCACTTCCTTGTACGGCACAAAACATTGAGCCACGGGCCCCCATTGCGTGCTCACGTATCGGTCGATCAAAGAACGCTGGTCCGAGATCACCTGGTTGAGCAACGTGATCCGATCGGTCACCGACGAGGGCGGCGATTCCATGGCGGCGTCGTGGATGCCGCGGATGCCGAGTGTCCAGACGGCTTCCTCGCTCAAGCGCGCCCGGGTGTTCTCCTCCCAGTAAGCGTGAACCGCGCTGCGGTTGGTCGCGTAGTTCCATTTGCCCCGGGTCTGCTCGTTCCAATGGACGTTGTTGCACAGCATCGGCTCGCAATGGGAGGAGCCGGCGACGATGCCGTATTCGTCCGCGAGGCGGACATTTTCCGGATTCGAGGCGAATTCCGTCGTGCAGGCGTGCATGGCCGGCCACAGGTAGTTGAGGCGCAGCCGGAGCAGCAGCTCGAAGACCTTGGTGTAAGTCTTGGGGCCGATATTGCCCACCGCGGGCTCGAAAGTGGTGCGCGCCCAGGGATTGAGTCCCCAATCCTCGTCGTTGATGAAGATGCCGCGGTATTTGACTGCCGGGGCGGAGGTTTGAGGCGACGGAAAATCGAGGGAAATATTGGGGTGATGCCGCGGCGGAACATCCGCCCACCAGTACCACGGAGAAACGCCGATCCGTTCCGACAGGTTCATCAGTCCGTACGCCGTGCCGCGTCGGTCACTGCCTACGATCACCAGCGCGCTCGCGACTCCAGGAAGCGGTTGGTCGACCCGTTCGATGCGGGTGGTCTCCCAATGTCCGCGAAGTCCGGAAAGGTCGCCCAGTTTGCCGGTGACCGCGAGCTGGTCGATGAGCCGGCTGTGGTCGAGCGTGCCGACAATGATCAGCCGCGAATTCTCTGCCGACGGGCCCACGGTGGGCCGCTGACCGCACACCCGTTGAACGTCATCGGCGAACAGGTTCGCCGCGATACCCACGACCGGGTAGTCCGAGGGATCGACCGCGAGGCTTGCGGCCGAGTGCCCGTCGGCGATGACGAATGAAGTCGGAGCGGTCCGCGACCCGTTCTCTCCCGCCCGAGCCAAGGTCGCTGTGGCAGCGAACACGGAGATTCCGAGGCCAACACTCAGCAACGATGCGCGGAAGCTTCCCATGGGGAGAGGGTGAAGCTTCGCTTCTTACGCCCTCGCGCTCAAGACCGTTGTCGGGTACGATACGAAAGAACTTTCGATTTATGGGTGGAGCGCATGGTCCCCATGCGCTTTAACTTCTGTCCGTATTTGGCGTCCAAGTGCATGGGGACCATGCGCTCCACCCTCAGTCACTTCATTTTCCGTGAAAACAGTCATCTCGAAGGATGGCACACCCATCGCCTATTGGGCATCGGGCTCAGGGCCGGCGTTGGTGCTCGTCCATGGCATGGGGTCGGAGCGCACGCGGTGGGCTCCGGTGCTGCCGGAGCTGGAGCGGCATTTTACCGTTTATGCCCTCAACCGGCGCGGCCGCGGGGGCAGCGGCGACGGCGGCCCCTATTCATTGGAGCAGGAGTTTGACGACGTGGCCGCGTTGGTGGATTCGATCGGAGCGCCGGTCTTTCTTTTGGGGCATTCCTACGGCGCGATTGTCTCGCTGGAGGCCGCGGCGCGCGCCAAATCCGTCGCCGCGCTCGTGTTGTATGAACCGCCGCTTTCGACCGAGACCGACCCTTTCGTGGAGCCCTCCGTGCTCGGGCGGCTGGAAGGGCTGCTGGCCCGAGGCGATCGTGAGGCGCTCATGGTGACGTTCCTTCGGGAAGTGGTTCCGATGCCGGCGGAGGAAGTGGCGCTGCTGCAAGCGGCGCCAAACTGGCCGTCGCGCCTCGCGACGGCGCACACAATCCCGCGCGAGCAGCGGGCGACGAATGCCTACCGGTTAAAGGCGGCGGACTTCGCGAATTTCAGGGTGCCGACGCTGCTGCTGCTGGGCGGCGAAAGCTCGGCATTCTTTCGCCTTGCGATCGACGTGGTGAAAGCCGCGTTGCCCGGGGCAAAGGTGCTCGAACTGCCCGGTCAGAAGCACGTGGCGATGAATACGGCGCCGGCGATGTTCGTGCAGGTGCTGGTCGATTTCTTCCGATAGACGATTCGTAATAGGGTGGAGCGCATGGTCCCCATGCGCTTCGGCGCCAAACGCGGATGGACGTTTTAGCGCGTGGGGACCACGCGCTCCACCCGCTGTCGTGCGGTCAGTTATATTTGGATTGGGATTCGGGATCGAGCGGCGGCTGGAGATTGATTTCGCACGGCCGATCTCGGTCCGCCGTGAGCGTCTGCTGGGCGTCGTCGTAGTTCAATTCCACAACTTGCAGACTGCTGCGGCGGCCTCCCGGCTGGACGAAGTAGAACATATGGGCGCGATCGCCCGAGAGAATGACGTCCGGATGATGCCCGACAGCGGCATCGTCCGCGCCCGTGCCCGGCTGGTCGAGCAGCGTGCCGACGCGCTTCCAGGTTGAGGCGTCCTCGGAGCGGTAAAGAGCGAGGCCCTGCCAGATGTCGCGCAGCAGCCAATAGTGGCCCTTCCAATGGAAGGCGACCGGGGCTTCGCCGCTGCGATCCGAGAGGCCGGGGACGCGGCCGTGGTCAGTCCACTGGTATAGGTCAGGGCTGTCGGCGACGTCGCATGACGACCCCGTGGCTTCGTCCTTGTACCACAGCCGCCAGGTCCCATCCGGCAGATGAAGCACGCCCGGATCGATCACCTTCGTGACCCCTTTGGTTGCTGTAGCCGGAGGCGGTGATCCCGGAATTCCGCTTTCGATATCGCAAGCGCCGGGGTCAGCGCCCCCGGCTACAGCGAGCGGGAGGGTGGCCACGTAGGTCCAATCGATGAGATTGGAACTGGTCAGGTGGAGAATCGTTCGGGGATGATTCCAGTCGCCGAAAATGCCCGGGACGTACGTGACGAACATATGATACGTTCCCCGGTCTTCGACGACGCAGGGGGCCCAAAAGGTCGGGTCGGCGACCGCGCCGGGGAAATCGATGTGCGCCTCCCGGAGATATTTCCATGTGACGCCGCCGTCGGCCGACGTGGCGATCCCGATCGGCGTGCCATGGACCCACTCGACGCCGTGGCCCAATCCGACGGCGTTCGCCCGCCGGCTCGTGTAAAACATGAACCATTTTCGATCCGTCGGATTCCAAATCACCGTCGGATCGGACGCGCCGTCCCCGATCGGATCGCGAAAAAGCGGCTTCGGGGCAATGCGTTCACCGGTCGCAGGCGCGTCTCCGATGCGCAGATACACCGTATTCGAATAGCCGTCGCCCATGCGCAGCGGCGGCCGGGCGTAGTTGCCGAGGCCGAGGTCCTCGTAGTTCCAATCGTTGTCGATCGATAGGCGCACGCCGCCGGTCAACGCGCTGCTTCCCGGATCGACCGCCAGCCGCACCGCGTCACGGCCATCGGAAAGCGCCGTGAGCGCGGCCGAGGACCCGGCGGTCCAGACCGACGCGGACTCGATGTGCTCTTTCATGGCCCGCCAATCGTTGGTTCCCGCCCCGGCGGGATCTTCGCGTTCCGCCCAGTGGGACGACGGCGCCGATGGCGGTTCGCGCCGCGCCAGGCCGACCGGGCGACCGATGTGGTCGGCCGGGTAAGTGGACCAGAGCGCCCGGCGCCGCCAGGACAAGCGGTCGGCCGATTTGGGCAGCATATAGGAAACGCCGACCTCCGAGTAGCCGCCCACGCTGGTTTCGTTCCACGGGGAAAAGATCGGGGGCGCAGGGCTTCCCGGCACGTGGTCGATCCAGTAGCGCGTCGTGATCAGTCCGGTGCCGTCGATGCGAACCTGAAAATGCGCCAGAAAGACGGCATAGTTGCCGCGAATGTCGATCACGGCTTCGCCGCCTTCCAGATGGGCGTCCATCGAATCGCAGCGCCATTCGCTCCACGCGAGGCCCGATCCGGCCAGATCGAGGAACGGCCCGTCGACGATCAGCGTTTGGCCATAGTGCGACGCTTCCTGCATCAGGCCGCGATACCGGTCGAATACGACCTGAAAGTGCGGACCCGCGACAACGAATTGGCCGGGGGTTTGAGACAGAGTAGGCGCCGGGCCTTGCGGCGTCGGCAGGCGCGGCGGTGTCGGATTGATCGTCAGGCGAAATTCATTCGGGACCTGTCCCGACGGATCCACGAAGACCAGCGATACGACATCGCCGTCCTTCCAGTCGCGGGCCGGCAACTGCAGAAATCCCGCTTGGTGGGCGGGCACGTCGGGCCCGGCAATTTTCCCGTGGTCCGCTCCGCAGGCCCAGGCAACGGCCAGTTCGTTCAGATTCGTGAAATCATACCAATTCTTCACCGAAATTGGCAGCGGCTGCCCGCGGCCTGGATTGGCGAGCGGCGCGTTATCGATCCGAATGGGCGAGTAAGCCTCCCGAAGCAGATAATGTTCGGGTGTCCCCGGCCCGTTGCCTCGGCCAAGCCAGAGTCCGATGCCGAATTGGTCGCCGCCGAGGGCGCCCGGCGTGGCGACCATCTTCTCCCAGAAACGTTGGATGCTCTCGCCCCAAAAATTTCGCACGTTGGGATCGCGCAGCAGCAGCGATTCCTTGAGCGGCACGTGCGCGTATTCGTCCTGCAGGACCGGCAGCACGGGCACCGGCTGGCGCAGCGGGATCAGGGACGGCGAATGCCACAGGGCGACATTGTACGCCCCCAGATTCAGATTCGGCGCGTTGAGATTGGGGTAATGGACGCTATAAACTGAATACGGCAGCTCGCGGTCGACGGGCACGCGATTGGCCCAACTGAAGAGGGTGGGGCGATGCCGGTCTTCCGTCTGAACGAAGTGAAACGTGTTCAGGACATTGGGGCCGTCGAAAGATTCGTTGCCGAGCCCCCACATGATCACGCTGGGATGGTTCCGGTCGCGCTCCATGAGTTGCGAAATCAGTTCGAGCCATTGCGCTGCGAATTGAGGATCGGTTTCGACGCCATATTTGGCGAAATCCACCGGCACCTCGTCCAGGACGTACAGCCCCAGGCGATCCGCATCGTCGAGGAACCCTGGGCGCACGTACTTTTGGCGGGTGTGGTTGACGTTGAGCTGCTTGATCTCGGCGACGTCAGAGTTTCCCCACAGCCCGCGGAGTTTCACCTCGCGGCCGTTGATCAGCATCCGGTTGCCGACGACATCGATCTGTCGGAAGCCGATTTTACGTTCCAGCGCCTCGGTGGGCTGGCCGGAGGCATCCTGGACCGCGGCGATGAGCGTGTAGAGGCGCGGATGTTCGGCCTCCCATTTCTGCGGAGCGGAAACGGGGATGCGGATTTCCTTTTCTTGAGCGGCCAGGTTGAAGGTGACCGAATCCGGGCTGATCGGAACGCTCGTTCCGTTGGGGTCCTTGAGGCGCAGGCGGATCGTCGCGGTGCCGGCCGCGGCGAGGCTGACTCGGAGGTGAAGGAACAGGGTCACGTCTGCAAATCGGGAGTTGAATCCCGGTTCGGCCTGAAAACGCGTCAGGTGCGTGGCGGGAACGGCAAAGGCCGTGACCGGGCCGAGGAGGCCCCCGGAGATGATGAAGCGCTGAAGCCCCTCGGGGCGGTCGTCGACCAGCAGGTCCACACGGGTCCTGGCACCCGGAGTCACTGCATCGGTGATGTCGCTGGTCCACTCCAGGCATGAACCGAAGTGCTGGCGGATGAATCGCCCATTGACCCACAGCCGTGCGGTGCCAGTGACGTTTTCGAAGCGAAGGATGATCCGATGGCCCGCGAAGCTGGCCGGCACGGCGAACTCGCGCCGATACGCGTAGGGTTCCAGCGCTCGCTGGAACGATCCGCCGCGAAAACGGGTGAAGGGGACGGCCACATCGGTCCACGAGCGGTCGGAGGCTTTTTCTTCCCAGAAACGAGCCGATGGAGTGGGCGTACGCTGCCAGTTGCCGTCGAGCGACACGGTGAACGAGGGGAGTCCGGCCACCAGCGCGGGTTCGGGCTCGATCAGGGGAAGCGGGTAGACTGGGCTGTAGCCGGGGACGCTGACCCCGGCACCTGCGACGTCGAAAGCGGACCGGCCGGGGTCAGCGCCCCCGGCTACAGCATAATGCGTGGGCGACGAAACGTTGGTCAGCGGGATGCCGAGCGCGGCGGGGGAGAGCAATAAAGCGGCTGCCAAGAAGCGATAAAACATTTCCATTAAAGAACAAACTCTATGCTTCTGTCAGGCAAGCCGGAGATTTATTTCGAGGTGGAGCGCGTGGTCCCCACGCGCTGTATGACGTCGAAAGCGGGACGGCCGGGGTCAGCGTCCCCGGCTGCAGTCAAGCCCGAGCGCATGGGGACCATGCGCTCCACCCGCTACTCCGCCCAGATGCGTTGGATGTCGACCTCGTGCCGGTGAGCCAGCTCGTCGGCGCTGAGGCCGGGGCCGATCGAAACGAGAATGCTTTCCGCGCGGGTCAGATCCAGCGGCGCAGGGTCGGCCGGCGCGTACCAGTGGCGCAGGAACACCGGATAGCCGTAGGGAATATTGGGCGAGGGCACGGGAGCGAGCGCGTCGACCGCGATGTCGTGGCGTCCGTATTCCGGGCCCACCGTAATTCTGGCTCCGTACGCCGCTCCGTCCGACGTGACGACGGCGATCTGCACCGGACAGGGACGCTCGTCGCCGCTGCGGCCGTAAAAGACCAAATGACGCGCCGTCGCGAAATCAGCCGTGCGGCCGGCGGTGTGATTCTTGAAAAAGAATCGGAACGACTCGTCGTGATCACCCAGATCGAGCCGCTCGGCGAGCATGCGCAGGGCGAGCGAGCCGGGCTGATCCGCGGGGACGAGGCCGTAGCGAATGGCGCGGTCCTGGTAGGTGATCTGACTTTCGTCCGTGGCGGCGTTGAACAGCAGAATGGGAGCGGTGGCAGGGCCCAACCGCGTCTTCCACGGCTGCCCGGTAAAATCCCAATCGGTGGGCTGTCCCGCAACTTCGGAGGGAAAGGTGACCGATTCGCCTCCTCGCCATACCACGATGAAATACCGCAGCGGTCCCGCCCGCAGCTCGGAGCCCGGAAGCGTCACCGAATATTTGAGACCGTCCGGCTGCATCGGGAATTCGGTCGGCTGGAGACTTTCCGGTGAGCCGATTCCGGGAGTGAATCCGCCTCCCGGTTGCTGACGGGGATTCGGGCGCGGACGAGCGTCCGCTTCGGCGGGCGAGCGCGGCAAATACGCAACCAAAGTGACGCGCTCGATCGGCCCGGGCGCCGCGACGGTGGCCGTTATCCGCAGGTCCCTCCCGGCGGCGGCTTCGGGCAGCGGCTGATGCACCACATAATCGCGATCGATCGAGGAAGGCGGCGCGACGAACTCTGAAAGCATCAGGTTATTCCAGCGATCGCTGGCCGTCCAATGGGAGGTGACGCCGGATCGAACGAGCAGATAGGCGCCCGGTCGAACGTTCACCGTTCTATCGTCGGCCTGGCCGCGGCCGTCGTTCCCGGCATTGAGGCCCGTCACGCTGAAACCCGATCCGAGATCGGGCAGTTCGATTTGCATCGGCCAATCATTCCAGCCGATGCGGCTGACCTGCTTCTGGGGGCTCGCCTTGGCGAACGGATCGCTCACCCAGATCGCGTCCGGCATGACCTCAAGGCGCCAGACGCCGTCGCTCAGGCGGTCGAGAAAGTAGGCGCCCTGGCCCGGGTAGCGAACGACGGGCGAGTTCCCGTAGCCAGCCACCTGCTGCAGCTTGTCCGGAGACGGCGGCACCGTGGCTGTTGGATTCGTGTAGAAGAATTTGGTGTCCGTCACCAACTCCGCGAGGTCGTCCGCATAGCGGAGATGGATCCCTTCGAATTCCGTGTCGGCGGGATAAGCCGCATAATGCTTGAAGCGCGGGACGCGGCGAAACGCCTCCGCCGCGATTTTCAGGCTCAGCGCCTTCTGCGGCGCGTACGCCAGATTCATGAAATGGGTCTGGTACTCGGTATTGTAAGGCGCCAGATAAAGGGGGTCGTAGGCGAATTGGGTCGCGAATTGAAACCCCGCGGTGCGAAAGCTGCGGGCGATCGCGGGATACAGGTAGGTGCGGCCGATGTCAGCCGTGTCGAACTCGTACGCGATCTTGGCCTTCGTCTTGAACCTAGGATTGTCCGCGAACGGAATCGGGTAGTCTTCGAGGTAGGGCAGGAAGTTGCCCCATTGCTCGTGGCCGGCGACGAGCCCGGAGGGATACCATTGGAAGGTCCCCCCTTGGATATTCGAATCCAGGTACGCCTGAGCGACGGGGAGTCCGTGGCTCATATTGTAGAACAGTGGTTTCGCGCAGCCGGTCGAGCGGATTGCCCCCACCATGGTGTTGATGTACTCGACCGTCGGTCCGTAGTCGAAATGCCCCGGCTCGTTGCAGATTTCGAATCCGATGACGTTGGGATCGTCCTTGAGCGCTTTCCCCGTTTGGAGATTCACGTGGCCCACGAACTGAGCCAGATAACGCTCCTGGAGCGGCCACGACGTCCGATCCTCCAGGCAGCCGCGCTTCCCATAGTGGCGGGAGAAGCCTTCCCCGGAGGAGACGCCGTCCGGATAGCTGGCGTCGCCAAAGTACATCGGGGTCAGCACAATCTTGAAGCCGCGCTGTTCCAGCCGATGGATCAGGTAGTCGAAGGCGGCGAGATGCTCGTTCGCCACGACATTGCCTGCATCATCGCTGATCTGGCGGTCCCAGACGTGGACACGAAAGGCGTCGAGCCCCATGCGAGCCAGATGATAGGTGTCGGCGTCGATCGCGGTCGTGATGGGCACCCCGAGTTGCGTGTGCGCCCGATAGGAAAAGGCAAAGGGGGCGGTATAGTTGACGCCGAACTGAACGATTTCATCGCCGGTGGCGGTCCAGCGAAGGGTGCCCGTGTCGTCGACCCAGGCGCTGGCGCGGGCTTCCGAGGCGCGCGCGGTTCCAAGGCAGGCCGCTCCCAGCAGCAGGGCCGGGAGCACGCAGGCGGACGTTTTCATGGGGGAAGAGTTTGAAGCAAGCGCGAACAGAGGGACTGGACCTGCTGCTGCCCGCTGTCACGGGCCAGCGTCTCGCCGTCGTTGAGGCATTGGCGCGCATCGGCTGTGCGGCCCAGATTGGCGTAGGCTTGTCCGAGAAAGAGCGACGCCAGGGCTTCCTTGGGCTGGAGCTTGCGGTACGCTTCCAGCGGCGGCAGCGAGTCGGCGTACCGGCCCTGCTGGCCGAGCAGCAATCCAAGACGGGCATTCAGTTCCGGCAGATCGGGAGCGGCCGTGAGCCCCTGCCTCAGCTCGCGCTCGGCGTCCGCCAATTGCCCGGCTTTGGCCGAGGCCGTCGCCGCTTGGAGACACCAGACGCCCATCAACCGAGACGCGTCCGGCGCTTGCGGAGCGGTCTGATACAGGAGGGAGATGTAGCGGCCCGCTTCCTCGGTTTTCCCCGCGGCCAGGCAGATTCGGCCCAGCGCGGCCAGCGCCGGCGCGTAGGTTTCCTTCAAGGCCAGCGCGTGGCGGAGATTCTCCTCGGCTTCCGCCGAAGGACCGCGAAGCAACTGCGCGCTTCCCAGGTTGTAGAAGGTTTCCGCGACCGTGGGGGCGTGCTGCGTGGCCAGGCGAAAAGTCGCGATGGCATCGTCCACCTGGCCCTGCTCGCGCTGCGCATTGCCGAGCGCGGTCTCGAGATTGGCGTCATTGGGCGAGCGCTCCAAGCCGCGGCGGGCGGCGTTCTCGGCCAAGTCCGGACGCTTGAGGGCGCGGAGCGCATCGCTCAATCCGGCGAACGCATCGGCCGGCGCCTTGGGCTGATCGATGGCCGACTCGAATTTCTGGCGCGCCGTGGCCGGATCCCTGATCTGCAGATAAATCTGTCCGAGATCGACGAAGGGAACGGGGTCGTCCGGCGCAATCTGGATTGCCCGTTCCAGCAGCGCGATCCCGTGATCCCCGTGGTTGGTCGTCAAGTCGATCGACGCCCACAGGCAGATCCGGTCGACGTCGAAGCAGCGGGAGCGGAGTTCTTCGAGCCAGGGATCGTCCGCTTCCCGGAAACGCAGGGCGGCCCGCCCAAGCGCGCGCTGAACCTTCGCTCCGGCCGCGTCGCCCCGCTGAGCGAGGATTTCCGCCAGCAGGTTATGCGCGGGATAGAACGTGGGGACCTGCTGGACGATGGATTCGATCTGGTGAGCCGCCGCGTCACGCTGGTCGTGCGCCAGGGCGACCCGGGCCAAGCCGAGCTGCGCATAGGGGTCGCCCGGCGTGAGCGAAAGGCGCTGGAGGTAGTCGCGGCCGGACTGATCGACTTGCCCGGTCTTGAATTCCCATTCCGCAAGCTTCAGCCAGGCCGTGGAATAGTCGGGGGAGATCTCCACGGTCTTGCGCAGCCATCCGCCCATGGCGTCGTCGTCGCCGCCCGAGCGCGACAGGTCGGCCAGATAGTAGGTCCAATGGCCGTCGTCCGGCTCGCGTTGCATCAGCTGGCGCCAGCAGGCCTCCGCCTGCGGCAGGAAATTGTTGGCCTGGTAGATTCGCCCCAGTTCGGCCAACCCGGCATCGGACGAACCGGCGGACGTCGCCTGGTGTTCGGCGTCGGCCAACGCGACGGCCAGTCCGGCCGGCCGGCCGCTCACATTCGGGATCGGAGGGAGGAGCCGGCGCAGCTTGGCGGCCGCCTGCTGCTTCCAGACGGCATAGCCGGCGACGGCGAGGCCGATGAAGGCGGCGGCAATCCACATTCGGGCGCGGGCTGAGGTGGCGCGTGGGGGCTGCTTGCTCATGGATCAGTGGACGCCGCTTGCACTGAATGCTTCAACGCAGCGAGTGCAATTGACGCGGAAAGATTGGTGCCGTCGCGCGCCGCCGCGCGATAAAACGGCAGGACGTCCGAAAATTGGCGCGTCTGCAGCGCCGCCACGCCGGGCAGCACCAGCCGGAATGGATCAAAGGTCCAGGCGTAGAGCTCCGTCATCCAGGGGTCGTCGGCCTCCACAAACCGGCCGAGCGCAGCGGAGCGTTGTTCCTCCGCATCGGCGCGCCGGCCGAGTTGGTCGTAGACCTCCGCGAGAAGATTGTGGGCGGAAACAAAATTGGGGTCGCGCCGCACTGCGGCCTCGAGGTAACGGCGCGCCCCATCCCGGTCCTCGCGTTGCAGCGCGATGCGCGCCAAACCCAGCCGGGCATAGGGATCGTCGGGCACGAGATCGATCCGCGCTTGGTATTGCCGCGAGGCTTCGTCCAGATCGCCGGCCTTGAAGCAGGCGTCCGCCAATTTGAGCCGCGCCGCCGCATAGTGGGGCGAGAGCCGGACGGTCTGTTCCAAAAAGGCGCGCGAGGCTTCCATGTCGCCGAGGTTCTGGGCGGCGTCAGCCAGGTAGAGCGGCCATCGAGGGTTTTTCGGTTGGATGGCGGCCAGCGAGCGTTCCAGTCTTTCAGCCTGCTCGTAGGCGCTATTGGCATGGTAGAGCCGCGCGAGTTCCTGCAGGGCCTCAAAAGGCCGGCCTCCGTGCAGGGCGACGGCCGTCGCAGCGCGCACGCGCGCCGCATAGGCGGCGGGCCACGTGGACAGGTCGGGCACGGAGGGGACGGCGGTCGCGGCCGCGGCGGCGGCGCGTTCGTAGGTCCGGTGGATCGCGTATCGATCAACGCCCACGGCGATGAGCGCCAGGGCGATGGAGGCCAACAGTGCCCGCGGATGCCGGGCCTTCATCGTTTGAGCTTCCACAGCGTCACACGGCTCATCCGATCGTAGGGCGGATAGGCGTAAAATCCGCCGGTGATCAGCGAGGGAACGCCGGACCCGTCCATATCGGCGGCGGCCAGGGCGATCAAATGCGTGGGAGAATGGGCGATCGGGACGGCCGTGAAATGCTGGTGGCCGTCGTTCAACCAGACCATGAGGGAAACTGACTGCGGGTTGCTCCAGTCGTTGAAACCGGACACGGCGAGCAGGTCCAGGTGGCCATTGTGCAGGAGGTCGGCCGCCGCCGGCGAATAGGCTCCGGGAAAATTGCCGACGCGGTGAAAACGCCAATGGCCGCCGCCGAGATTTTCGATCCACTGGATGCCGTGCCAGGGGCGGGGTCCCGGCCGGGCATAGTCGAAAGCGTCCCCGTTCGTGTAGACCAGGTCTGGCCGGCCATCTCCATTGAGGTCGGCCATGAACAGGCCGCTGCTCCCGTAATCTTCATTCGTCGAACCCCAGATGACCCGGTCGTGAAATTTTCCGCCGCCGAGATTGTCGAAGACATGGACTTCTTCCCACTCCTGGGAAATGACGGCGGCGAACGTGGTCCGGCCGTCGCCATTGAAATCGGCCACGGGCGTGTGGATACAGCCGGATTGGGTGTTCACGACGTGGCCGGTGAAACGCCAGTCACCTTGATTCTCCATCCAGAGCGTTTCGCCCTGGTCGTAGCCGAAGCACCCGACGACGAGCTGCGTCACGCCGTTGCCCAACAGGTCGGCGCCGCGCACGTCCGTGACGCGCGCCAGATGTTCTCCGATCACGTGGCGGCGAAACTTACCGCCGCCCAGGTTCTCAAAAATGATCACCGACCCGATGCGGTCGTTGTCGGGAAAGATCTGGCCCATCGAGGCGACCAGCAGGTCCAGGCGTCCATGGTGGTACACATCATAGGCCTGGACGTGGGCGGGCGCCAGGACGTCGCCGATCGTCTGTTCGGTGTAAACGCCCTTTGGATACTGACGGATCCAGCGGAGCTGGTTGGCCTGGGCGTCGCAGACCAGCACGCCGGGCAGGCCGGTGCCCTCGAGATCGGCGGCGCACAGGTAGGCGATCCACGGGTGGCCGTGAACCGGATCGCCGATGGGCTGGGGTTCGTACGCCAGGACGGGGGGGGCGCTCGGCGCGGCCGTTGAAGGCGCCGCCGCCGGCGACGGCGGCAACCCCGAACGGTTTCCCGCATCGGGCGCCGACCGGCTGCAGCCCGCCACGCCGCAGATAGCGAGGAAAGCGAAAAAATGGCGGCTCGGCAGTCGTCGTTTGGGCATGAATTCGCGCAGGGAGACGATGGCAAAATATTCGCCCGATGGAAAACTTGGAGCAATCGTAAAACACTTCCAAAGCAGCGTGATCGTTCGGTCGGCGAACGCCGGAGGAATATCATGAGGTGGAGCATGCGGTCCCCACGCGCTCCGCCCGGCTAGGGCGGACCCTCCGGCAAGGCCTGATACCAGGTGAGGGCCGCGGCCGGTTCGGCCTGGCGCCAATCGTTGAATACGGAGGTGAGAGCCAACTTGCGCGCGTCGCCCGGTGGAAGCTTCTCCGCCCACGCGGCGGCGGCCGCCGGGTCGCGCCCCGCCCAGTTCCGCGAAAGTGCGGCCGCCGCATCGGTCCATCCGGAAGCAGCGGGTATCGCGTTCAACAACGCCGCCCCCATTTGTGGTTCGCTCGGCGCGATCGCGGCGACGGCCGCCATCGCCGCCGCGTCGCGCTCGGGACCGGGTTCGAGCGTCTCGATCCAACCGATCGCGGCATCGGGTTCCGCGACGATCCAACTCGCGGCGATCTGCTGTCGAATGGCATCTTGAGGCGGCCCTGGATCCATTTCGGCCGCAAGGGAAGCCGCCAGCTCCGGGCCTTGGGCGATCGCCTGCTGCGCCGCGTAACCGAGCAAGGCCTGATGCCAGGACGAATGTTCCGATTGCCCTTGGACGCACTCCGCCAGATCCGGCTGAGTCATGATGCGCTGCGCCACCAGCCAGGCCTGGTCGTCGGTGGCGCCGGAATTGGATGCGATCCAGCCCGTGGCCGCCACGGGATCGCAGTCGAGCCAGGCGGTGAGCACTTCCCTGCCGAAGGGCGTGTCGAGTTCATCGGGGGTCAGCGAGCGTGCGATTTCTGAGGGTGGCTGCCCTTTCGTCAGTTCGCGCAACTCGGCGAGCAGCGCCGCCTGGGCCTGCAGGCTGTTGTTTCGGTCCAGGGAGTAACGGCCGAGAGCGAAGTCCAGTTGCCGAAGTGCCCGGTGCATGGACCTGCGGTTGCTGTAGCCGGAGGCGATCCCGAGGTGGAGCGCGTGGTCCCCCCACGCTTTTCCGCTTTTGATCTCGCAGGTGCCGGGGTCAGCGCCCCCGGCTACAGCGGACGCGCTTTCCCGGTGATCCCGAAAGAGCGGCGCGCAAATCACCGCGAAGGTCGCGGCGAGCAGGGCCGACCGGCAAACCTGGGACGGAATCTTCACTTCGGTTGGAGTCCCGCGAACGTCACGCCGGGTTTGCCGATGAAAGGTTCGGTTTGGCCGGCGAGATAGTCGGACGTTTGGGCGATATCGGAAAGCGGAACGACCGCTGGATAGGCACCGACGACGGTCCGGGCCGCGTTCTTGGCCGCGTCGTCGATGGACTCCATGAAGAGAAAGACCGGCAGCGACGTGCCGCCTTCGTCGTGGCCGAGGCAAGCACCCCAAGCGAGCCAGCCGCGGCGGGAGGCATCCCAGACTTTGAGCTTCACGAGGCAGTGGCAATGAAAGGGAGGCGGATTCGGTCCCGGCGCGGAAGCGGGGTCGTCCTTTACCTCCTGAACGTTCACGCTCACGACCCAGTCCGCGCCGGTTCGACGGGCGAGCCGATCGAGATTTGCCGCGGTGCGTGCCGTGGGATCGGCGAGATCGACCGATGGAGCCCGGTGGGCGGCGGGAAGGGCGAGCGTTTCGCCATAAAGTTTGAATTGCCGGCTCAGGAACTCGTATTGCAGACGACGACGGACGACGAATTGCCGTTGGGCGAGCACGTCCTTGGCCCAGGGTTCCGTGTCGACCGGAGGCAGGAGCAGGACGCCCGTCTGTGACGGGACGATCGTTTCGACGGGCAGGACGTTTTCCCCGCGCAGCGAAACGCCGCCGACGGCCCAGAAGCCGAAGGCGGCGAGGATCAACGAAGCGGAGAAAAATCCGCGCACCTTGAATCCGAGTGAACTAGAGCGACCAATTGCCCGTGGCGGCGTCGATCGACCACGACGCTTCGCCGTTGAAAACCGGGTTCACGTTGGCGTACGTGATCGGATTCATGGTCAGGAAGTTGTTGCCGTGCCCCGCGCTTTTGTAGGTGGAGCTGAAATCCGCCCAGCGGTCTCCCACCTCGACGATATTTTCCACCGACGAACCATGAACGTCGATGAAGTAGCTGATCTGGGACCAGTAGGTGTTCGTGGCGTCCGTGCCGTAAAAATCCGCGTCCTTGGTGTAGCTGCTCGGAGTCTGGATGGCGTTGCCGTAGACGACGTAGGCGTGCGAGTAGCTCCAGCCGGCCAGTTGCGACATGCACAGATGGTAGTTGCCGCCAAATTCGTACATGCAATCGCCCTCCTGGCCCTGAGGCCATTCGGAGATCAGCACGGCGGCATTGATCGCCGTCTGTGTGGAATTGAAGGTCGACACGTACGCATGCTCCCGGCCATGCGGATCGGAGAACACCAGGTAGGGCGTGCTGCCGTGGTTGCGGTCGCAGAACACGGTCATGTCGCCGGGCACATTGTAATAGACATTCGTGATCGACGTTTGAACGTTGTTCAGCGCGAAGGACCCGGTCAGTGAACTGGAGGTGAGACAGGCGACGCCGGTCCCGTTTGGCCCGGCGTAGCCGACCCACAGCACGTATTTTCCGGAGGCGCTGTTATAGCACACGCTGCCCAGCCGGCCGACCCAGCTGGTGCCGCTGAAGCCGCTGGTGCCGGTGGTCACGACGGATTTTTGGAAAGTCCAGTGGGCGAGGTCGGTGGAGGTATAGCAATTGATGGCGACGAAGGCCGTATTGCTGTTGGATCCCCCGCCGTTGTAGTACGTCTGGGCTCCAGCGTACTGCACCCCGTACATGTAGTAGGTGCCGTTGAAGTAATTTACTCCACCGCCTTGGGCATAGATCGGATTGCCGTTCTGATCCTTCCACCAGGTGTCGTTGTTGATCGTCTGCGAGGAGGCGAACGCTTGCGCGCCTCCGAAGGCCAGCAGGGCCAGAGTCCCGAGGAGATACGGGGTCTTCATGATGAGGTTTTGAGGTTTGTTTTTGTGCTTCTGCGGCCGAGAGGCCGCGAGAATGGGATCGCACATAGCCCGCCAGGGTAGGGGAAATCCAGCGTGATTTAAGTTTGATTAATTGTCAAAGGTTGTATTATTTAATGGGAGTGTTTTACAAGAGTGGAGCGCATGGTCCCCCTGCGCTTTGGCGCGCTTTTGCTGCAGCCGGGGACCAGGTTGTTCTTCAATTGGCGATCTTGCCTCGGAGTCTTCCCAGAAACTTCGCAGCGTAGATCGCGCTGCGATGGCGGATCTCCCGGGCGTCGATCTCGCCGGGCACGCCCACTTCGGCGACCGATGTCTGCACCTCGCCTTCGTCGGGTTCCAGCGCGACCCAGGCCAGGCCGCGCACGAGATCCCCCCGGCGGTAGCGGGCGTAGAGCGAGTTCAGGATCGAGCGTGCCAGCGGCCCTTCCAGCCGATCCTCCGCCGCGTCGGCGATCGCGGCGACGTTGAGGTACGCGCGAATCGACTGGGCCGAATCCGGCCCGGTGGTGGCCGGCCACGTGCTGAGTTTGAGGAGGATCGCGTCCAGCCGCAGCCTTGCTTCGGGCTTCAGCTCGCGGGCGAAGTCGGCCGGCGCGAGCGGTGTGTAGACACCGTCGTCGGGCGGCAGCCGGTCATACCCGATGGAATCGATTTGGGCATTCGCGATGGCAAGCGCGGAGGTCCGCGGGGGCAGCGGATGCCAGTTGTCCTTGGCGACTGAATACGTGCCGAAGGCCAGCCACGGCAGAACCGCCGCCGCCAGCACGGCCCGTCCCCTGACCGCGGGGCCGGAAGCCGGGTCCCAGCGGAAGCGCCAAAACCCGACGAAGCCGGCCGCGAGGCCGAAGCCGGCCAGCGCGGCCAAATTGAATCGAAAAGTTTCCGGCGAGCCATCGCCCGAATACCCCGCCTGCAGCGCATCGACGGCATAGCGGCCGGGAAAAAAGCTCGCCAGACGCTGAGCCCAGGCTGGCAGCGAAATCAGCGGCACGCCCACTCCGCCGATCAGGATGAGGGGCAGAAACAGGCACTGCCCCAGCGCCTGCACGGCAGGGACATCGTCGGCGAGCGCCGCGACGACCAGGCCCAAGCCCAGAAACGCGAACGCCGCGGCGGCAAATCCTTGGGCGAACAGCCAGGGATGTTGCGGAAGCGGCGTGCCGTAGAGGAGCTGTGCCAGAAGGATTTGAAGGACCGCGGCGCTTCCGACCAAAAGGGCGCGGGCCAGGAGCGTGCTCGAGAGCAGCGGCGTCAGCGCGCCGGGCAGCAGCTTAAACCTCCGCCACAATCCGCGCTCGCGTTCGGCCACCAGCGCGGTGGGAAGTCCGAAGCACGCGCCTCCGAGGATGCTGATCGTGATCAACTGGCTCATCTGATGAAGCAAGGGAGGGCGGCCCGTGCGAAAGATCGCTCCGAACGCGATCAGGAAGAACACTGGCACCAGGTAGCCGTAGATCAGCGCCTGCCGGCTTTTGAAATTGAGCCGCAGGGCGAGGAGAAGGTGATAGGCGAATCCGCGCATTGGGCTTAGCGGGTGGAGCGCATGGTCCCCCTGCGCTTTAACGTCCATCCGCGTTTGGCGCCGAAGCGCAGGGGGACCATGCGCTCCACCCGTTGTAGCCGGGGGCGTTGACCCCGGCAGTTCCACGTTCGACGTCGCAGGTGCCGGGGTCGGCGGCCCCGGCTCCAACTTTCGCCCGGTGGATCTCGTTTGGCCGAACTTGGAAGGTTGGCATTGGATATTTCGGTTACCGCAGCCGCCCGGGCAGCTCCGGCCCGTCCTCCCACACGCCGTCGATCAGAGTGGTGTTCGGAAAGGCGAGGGGCCCGGTCTGGTTCGTCTTCATCATGAGGGCGAGCGCCTCCACGGCGCGTTCACCGACGATCTGATGGCTTTGGCGGATGCCGGCGAACGCGCCGCGGTTGGGATTGTAGTCCAACGTGGCGACCCCGAGGTCCTTGGGAACGCGCAAGCCGGCCGATTCCAGCAGGCGGGGCACGGTGCTCCAATTGCTCATCACCGCGTCCAGGCGGTGGAGGCGGATCCACGAGGCGAGGCGGCCCGGCACATCGGCATCCTCCCCGTTGTCGAGGAGGAGCGGAGGCGCGGGCGACAGATCGGGATTCTCGTGCATCTCAAGCAGATACCCGCCGGTGAACGGTTTGCGCAGCGAGGCCTCTTCGAGCGAACCGACGCACAGGCCGATGCGGCGATAGCCTAGTTCTCGAATGCGGCGAACCGCGCGCCGGGTGATCGCCATCTGGTCGTTGCCGACCATGTGGAACGAAAGCCCCAGGTGCTGCGATTCGATGCAAAGCGCGCTGAAGTGCTCCCATTCCATGTCGAGCTGCCGCAAACCGACGTCGAGCGTGGCCACGATGACGCCGGTGATGCCGCGGGATCGCAGGATGCGGCTGAGGCGCGGCCCTTCGTCGTCGCCATCGCCGACGGCAAACGTGGCCAGGCGGTATCCAAGGCGCTCACACGCGCGGCGCGCGCCTTTCAGCACCTGGTCGTCGCAGTAGAAGGTGCGCACCTTGTTGCGGGCCCGGGTCAGCAGCGCCATCGAGGGCCGCGCCTTCGCCTCCGCGCGTGAACTGCGGTAGATATTGAGCGCCGAGAGCATCGGATCGGGGCGGTAGCCCATTCGCTCGGCCAGATCCCGCAGGCGTTCGCGCGTCTCGGCGGGCAGCCGCGGATCGTTGCGCAACGCCAGCGAGACGGTCGTCTGGTGGACTTTTCCCTCGCGGGCCACATCCGCCATCGTGATTCGCCGTGTCATGGTCGGGTTCCAGTCGTTCCGGCCGAATATTCTTTAGCAAGCGCAAAACGGGATTTGTCCGCGGACAATCGGGGGTTAGTTCTATCCGCATGCCCGCGTTCCCCCGTCCCCGCCGGCTTGGCCTCGCCCTCGCCGGACTTTGTCTGGCGGGCCGGCTTTGGGGCGCCGTGGATACGGCTCGCACGTCGTTTGCCCGCGACGTCCAGCCGCTGCTCGAGGACAACTGTTACGACTGCCACGGCGACGGCGAGAGCAAGGGCGGCGTCCATTTGGACGCCTTTGTGAACGATGGATCGCTGCACGACCGCAAGCTATGGCTGCGGGTCATGAAGAACGTTCGCGCCGGCCTGATGCCGCCGGCGGACCAGCCGAGGCTTTTGCCGGAGGAATATCAGAAGCTCATGACCTGGATCAAATTCCAGGCGTTCGGGCTGGACGCGGAGCATCCTGATCCGGGCCGGGTGGTGCTGCGCCGGCTCAATCGGATCGAGTACCGCAACACGGTCCGCGATCTGATCGGCGCCGAATTCGACACGCTCAATCAGTTTCCGCCGGACGACACGGGCCAGGGGTTCGACAACATCGCGGAGGTGCTGACCATTTCGCCGCTGCTGCTGGAGCATTATCTGGATGCGGCCCAAACGGTCGTGGAGCAGGTCGTTCCGACCCAGTCCAAGACGGTCGCGGTGCACATGCTGTCGGGCGGAAGTTTCAGCGCGATTCCTCCGGCGACGGTGAAGCCGCCCAAGAACCGGCATGGCGCGTTGGATCTCTCCTATTATGCTCCGGCCACGGTCTCGGCGTCGTTTCACGCCGAGCAGGCCGGAAAGTACAAGCTGACGGCGGATCTCATGGCCGTGGAAAAGTACGTCGACAATCAGTTCGATTTGAACCGCTGCCAGCTGACGCTCCGGGCGGACGGCGAGGTGCTGGTCACCCAGGAATTTGTCCGCGAGGGCGACAAGCCTTTCGACTTCACCTTCGAGCGCGAGTGGCCCGCGGGCGATCACACGGTGACGTTTGAAGTGCAGCCGATTGCCCCGGATCAACCGCACCTCCGGCAATTGCGCATTCGCATCAAGTCGGTCGCGGTGGCCGGACCGGAAGCCCGCTCCTATTGGGTTCATCCGCCGCACTACCGGAAATTTTTCCCGAACCCGGTGCCGGACACGCCGGCGGCGCGCGAGCGCTACGCGGCGCAGCTCCTGGGCCAATTCGCGTTTCGGGCATTCCGCCGGCCGGTCGACGACGAGACGGTGGGCCGTTTGGTGGAGCTGGCCGATTCGGTCTCATCGCAGCCCGGAGGCACGTTCGAGGCTGGAATCGCCCAGGCCATGGTCGCCGTTCTGGCTTCTCCGCGCTTCATTTTTCGCACGGAAGAAACGGAACCCCCGGCTCCCGGCGAGGCGTATCCGAAAATCGATGAATATGCGCTCGCCTCGCGCCTGTCGTATTTTCTGTGGTCGTCGATGCCGGACGATGAGCTCTTCCGCCTCGCGGCCCACGGCCAGCTGAGGGCGCACCTGGGTGAACAGGTGGCGCGCATGCTGGCCGATCCCAAGTCCTCGGAGTTCGTGAGGAATTTCACCGGGCAATGGCTGGAGGCTCGGGACATTCCGACCGTGCAGATTGACGGCCTTGCGGTCTACCTGCGCGAGCATCCGAATGCCGGCCTCGAAAAAGCGATCGCCGTTTTCCGCCGGGTGTCCGAGATCCCCGACGACAAACGCTCGGCGCCGGAAAAGGCGGAATTCGCCGCGGCCCGCGCGAGCTTTATCTCGTTTGTCCGCGCCCCGAAGCCGCAGCTCTCGGAGGAACTGCGGAACGCGATGCAGCGCGAGACGGAAATGAACTTCGACTACGTGCTCCGCTCCGACCGGCCGCTCACGGAGTTGCTCGACTGCAACTACACGTTTCTCAACGAGGATCTGGCCCGGCTCTATGGGATTTCCGGCGTCATCGGCGATGAGATGCGGCGGGTGGTGCTCCCGCCGGAGAGCGTGCGGGGCGGAATCTTGACGGAGGGCACCGTGCTCGCGGTCACTTCCAATCCGACGCGCACCTCGCCGGTCAAGCGCGGGGTGTTCATCTTGGACGCGATCCTCGGCACGCGGCCGCCGCCGCCTCCGCCCAACCTGCCGGCGTTGGAGGACGCGGCCAGTCCCGAGGTGCTGCGCACGCTCACCCTGCGCGAAAACCTGAAGCTGCATGCGACCAATCCCACCTGCGCCGCGTGCCATGCGCGCATGGACCCTCTGGGTCTGGCCCTGGAAAATTTCAACGCGATGGGTGCCTGGCGCGATGGCGAATACAACCGCAAGATCGATCCTCAAGGGACGCTGATCACCGGCGAAAAATTCAGCGACATCCGCCAATTGAAGCATATCCTGGCGACCAGCCGGCGTCGCGATTTCTACTATTGCTTCACCGAAAAGCTGATGACCTATGCGCTCGGACGCACGATGGACTACTATGACGTCGACACGGTGGACCGCCTGGTAGCGGCCCTCGACGCCTCGGGTGGGCGTCCCTCGGTTCTCCTGTCCGGAATTGTCAACTCAGCGGCGTTTCAAGAGCGCCGCGCCAACTGATCTTTTATGAACATGCTCCCCAAGCTCCCCTTCGAAAGGCGCGCGGCCGCCCTGAGCCGCCGCAGTTTCCTGCGCGGCGTCGGCACGCTGGTTTCCCTGCCCGCGTTCGGTTCGCTGCTCACCCGCAAAGTGTCGGCGGCCGAGTTGGTGGACGCGCAATTGGCCACGACGCCGACGGGCGCGCCGCTGCGGACCGCGTTCGTCTTTTTCCCGAACGGGGCGATTCCGAAGCATTGGTGGCCGACGGGCGGGGCGCTCAGTCCGGCGGACTTCGCGTTCGGCGCGACGCTTTCGCCGCTCGAACCGGTGCGCCAGCACATCCAGGTCCTGGGCGGCCTGGCCCATCGCAACGCGATCGGCGGCGTGGATGGCGGCGGCGACCACGCGCGCGGCAACGGCGTATTTTTGACCGGCGTGCGCCTCAACAAGAGCGCGACCGACATTCGGGCGGGCATCTCCATCGATCAGGTGATTGCGAATCACGTCGGACACGTGACGCGGTTTCCCTCGCTGGAGCTGAGCTGCGACGCCACGCGCAAATCGGCGGACTGCGATTCCGGATATTCGTGCGCGTATCAATACAATGTGTCGTGGCAGTCGCCGACGACGCCCATGCCGTCGGAATCCAATCC
The DNA here is from genome assembly GCA_036502225.1 of Opitutaceae bacterium. Taxonomy (GTDB): domain Bacteria; phylum Verrucomicrobiota; class Verrucomicrobiia; order Opitutales; family Opitutaceae; genus Palsa-1447. Next base: position 59,467 of record DASXYY010000056.1, on the reverse strand, counting down.
GCGCCTGGCGTTCGAGCGTCTGTTTGGGCCCGGCCCGCACGGCGAGCGCGTGCGCAACGCGCAGCGCCGGCTGGAGGCCCGCAAGAGCATCCTCGATTACGTGATGGGGGATGTGAAGGTGATGCAGCAGCAACTGGCGCGGCGGGATCAGGACAAGCTCGACCAGTACCTGACCGGAATCCGGGATGTGGAAAAACGGATCGAGCAGGCGGAGCGCTTCGGACCCGGCGTCGATCCGGCGTCGCCGACGCCCGAAGGCATTCCCGCCCGCGAGAGCGAGTATGTGACTCTGATGTACGATATTCTGCTGCTGGCGTTTCAGACCGACTCGACGCGTGTCGCGTCCTTTGTGCTGGGGCATGACGGCGACAATCGGTCGTTCAGCGAAATCGGCATCAGCGAAGGGCATCACGATCTTTCGCACCACCAGAACATTCCGGAACGCGTGGCCAAGGTGGCCCAAATCGACCGCTGGTACGTGGAGCAGTTCTCGCGCTTTCTCGCCCGCATGGATCAGGTCAAGGATGTGGACGGCCATTCGCTGCTCCACAATTCGCGCATCATCTACGGCAGCGGCAACGCCGACGGCAACCATCACACCCACACCAATCTGCCCATCCTGCTGGCGGGCGGCGGCGGCGGCCTGCTTACGGGCGGCCGCTACATGAACTATAACGAGAAACCGCTTTCCAACCTGTTCGTTCATCTGGGCGAGACCGCGGGTCTGCACGGTTTAAACCATTTCGGCGACTCCAACGGCCGCATTTCCAACGTATGATTCGTCATCTGCTGCCGCTCTTCGCCGGGGCGAGCCTGGCTTGGGCTCAAACCACTCCGCCGGCGTTGCCGCCGCTGCCGGCGCCCCAGGATGTTCCCGCGCCCGGACCCCGCACCGACCAGCCTTACGCGCCTCGGGCCATTCTCCCGGGCGGTGTCGTCGTCACGCTCTATCCGCCGGATTCTCCGTATTTGCGCGCGAACCTGATTCGCGAACCGGAGCAGTACACCTTTTGGGGACCGACCGGCGAAATCGGCGCGGTGACGCACATTCACAACCCGTCCATCGAGTTTCATCCGGGCATTTCGCAGCTTAACACCGGAGACTGCATCATTCTGGCGGCGGGTGGCGCGCATATGACCTTGAATGTCGGCCCGGAAGGGGCCGACGCCGTGCACTATTTTTACAACTACGGCATCAATACCGTGATCCTGCGCAATCGGCTGCGGAGCGACGGCTACGATCCCACGGTCGACGGCGTACGCGACGCCTTGCAGGCGATCAAGCTCGTGCGCGCGCATGCGCGCGATTGGAAGCTGGATCCCCATCGGATCGGCATCATGGGCTTTTCCGCCGGCGCCGAATTGGCGGCCGCCGCCACGCTGCAATGGGCGGACTATGATCGGGAGAACAATGTCCCCGGCAATCCGCTGGCCGCGGTGTCTTCACGACCGGACTTTGCCGGAATCATTTACCCGGGCCCCTCGCCGTTTTCGAGAGGGCGCACGCCGCCGATTCCGCGGGACATGCCGCCGTCCTTCATCGCGTGCGCGGGCTGGGGCGATTGGGGTCACGCCGTCTGGGCGAATGAATATTTCACCGCGCTCCTGAATGATGGCGTGCCGAACGTCGAAATGCACATTTACGCGCGTGGTCATCACCCCGGGCAAACGACGCCGGCCGACGAGCCGCCGTCAACGGGCGGATTCACCGACCGGGGATTCATCGCCTACGGCGAGTGGCCGCAGCGCTTCATCGAGTGGTATCGCGATCTCGGTTATTTCACACCCGCGGGCACCGAGACCCAGGCCGACAAGGACGTCGCGGCGAACGTACATCGGGTAAAGCGCAGCATGGTCTGGCATGCGCGCAAACCGGCGCCGGCCGTGCCGAAGAGTTAGGCGCGGGCTTTCACCGGCGCCCGGACCGGAGCCGCGGAACTCGAAAACGATCCTGCGACGAGCCAGGCCGATCCCGCCAGCGCCACTGCGATCGCGGTCATCGTCCACTGCAGCCGATCGCTCGGCGCGTGCGCAATTCCGGGAATGTGGAGCAGTGCGACAAAAGCCGTGATCATGAGCGCTTCCAGTATCGCCGCCAGCCGCGGGAGCATGCCGATCAGAATCGCCACGCCCGCCGCCATGTGGCCGATGCCGGTCAGAATCGCCCACAGATGATGCACCGGAATCCAGACGGGAATCATGCTCGCGGTGAGATCCAGGTACATCAGGTGCGCCAGGCCGACCGGCAAAAGCGCCAGGCCAAAGAGAATCTGTCCCAGGCGCCTCGCCCCCGGGGACCCGCCCACGATGATCATCCAACCACCGACGACATTCATCAGGTTTTCGCCGAAGCTCAACCAGTTGGCTTCGACCCCCGGCTGGTGGACGATCCGCGGAAACTGCAGCAGCAAAAGCCAGAGAAAGACAAAGAGCGTCAGCAGGAACGGAACGGGCCGGCGGTTGATCACGGTGCCGAGCCCACCGAGGAGCAGGATGCAGCCGGAAATGATGGCGAGGACCTTATAATGGGGCAGGTTCGCGGGGACCGGCTGCCACGACATCGCGAAGTCCGCGTAAATCAGGCTCAGCACTCCCAACACCGCGAAACCGACGCCATAGGCGAACCGACCGATGCTTTGCATGGCCGCTTTCCTAGACTATGTCAGGAGCTTGCGCAATGAGATCAGTGTGCCGTCAATGCGAGCAAGGCGTTCGACGGGGCGGTAGCCCCGCCGCTCCCAGACCGCGAGCCCGTCCGAACTGGACTCGGGGACATTGGCCGCCACCGCGCTGTAACCCGCGAGCAGCGCCTCGTGCTCTGCAAACTTGATCAGCGCGGAGCCGACGCCGTGTCCCTGCCGGGCGGGATCAACGGCCACGACATCAACCTGAAAACCGCTGGTGGCGGCGCGAAAAGCGAGCACGCCGATTACCTCGTCGTCAGCGACCGCCAGGAAGCCACGCTCGGCCGCGATTTCCGGCACCGACGAGGCGCCCGGGAAGGCGCGGCGCAGGCAACGCCGTATTCGCGACTCATCGGAAGGCACCGCCGCCCTGATCCGGTAGATAAGTCCCACGTGCACGTGTGATAGTACGTGCCGATCGGACCCGCGGATACGGAGACGGTTTCATTAAGGTTTCTTCAATCGGCGGTCCCTACGTAATTCGGCGTACTCCGAATGGTTAGGTTTGTCCGCGAAACGTGTTACACTTGGATTTGCCCCATGCCACTGCCCGCGGAATACGCCACCATCGGTTATTTTGTGGCGTATGGCCTGGCGGTGCTGATCGCGATCAAGCTCGCGCGCAATTGGCAGCGCGACGAACGCCTGCATCGCAGTGCCGGGCAGGGCGTGTTGCGCCGCTGGGAGGAGCTGACCGAGGGCCTGATCACGCGCTTTTTGGTCGGCGGGGGCATGCCGCCCTTGGCCGGATATCTCCTGGCGCGATTCTTTCCCCATTTGCCGGGCGCTTTTTGGATTGGCGTCGGGGTCGCGGGAATCTGGGTCATACGCGGTTTGTGCCGCGAGGTGCTGGCGGCGAGCGACCACTACATGTGGTATCTGGGCGAAAGGTATGTCGGGGACATTCTGGCTCCGCTCACTGCAAAAGGTTGGCGGATCGTACACGACGTGCCGTGTCCGTTGGGCAATTTGGACCACGTTGCCGTTGGTCCGGCCGGCGTCTTCGTCATCGAAACGCGTGCGCGCCGCAAACGGGGTGACGGCGTGCATGAGAAGGTCGTGAAATTCGACGGTTGGGCGCTCGAGTGGCCGTGGGGCATCGACAACGGCGATCTGCACCAAGTCGAAGACAATGCCTCGTGGCTGCATTACGAAATCAAGCGGACCCGCGGCTCCGCGCCTTCGGTGACTCCGATCCTGACTTTGCCCGGCTGGTGGGTGGACAACACCCGCAATCGCGGCGACCGGCGGCCGGGCGACGTCTGGAACCCCAAATGGTTCACGCAACGGATGGTCGACGCCCCCGAAATCCTGGCGCCGGAAGATATCACCGCCATAGCGGATTTAGTGGAATCCCGATGCCGGGACGTTAGCGTTTAGGGGTGTCTTACGCCACCCCCGTTCTCACGCTCACCGCTTTCCTGTTCCTGGGCGGTTTGGTCGCTTCGGCCGAATCCCTGCCCGCCTACCGCGATCCGTCGCTTCCGGTCGAAAAGCGCATCGACGATCTGATTTCGAGGCTCACCCTGTCGGAAAAAATCGGGATCGTCCATGCGGCGGGCACGTTCCGCAGCGGGAGCGTGCCGCGCCTGGGGGTGCCGTATTTGTATACGGATGACGGCCCGCAGGGCGTGCGCGAGGAGGTCGGCGTCACCTCGTGGGGCCCGACCGGACAGACGGACGACTACGCGACCGCGATGCCGCCGGGCGCGACGGTGGCGGCCACCTGGGACCCCGCGCTCATCGAGTCGATGGGCCAGGCGCTCGGCGAAGAGTGCTGCGCGCGCGGAAAAAACGTGCTGCTCGCCCCGGGCGTCAACATCGCGCGCACCCCGCTGTGCGGCCGCAACTACGACTACTACGGCGAAGATCCGTGGCTCACGAGCCGGATCGCGGTCGCGTACATCCGCGGTCTGCAGGAACGCCAGACGGTGGCCTGCGTGAAACACTTTGCGCTCAACAATCAGGAAGTCATGCGCGGCACGATCGACGTCGATGTGGACGAGCGCGCTCTCCGCGAAATCTATCTGCCGGCCTTCGAGGCAAGCGTTCGCGAGGGCGGGGTGCTCTCGATCATGGGCGCGTACAACCAGTTTCGGGGCCAGCACTGCGCGGAAAACGACTACCTGCTCAATCAGGTGCTGAAGGGCGAGTGGGGATTTCGGGGCGCGGTGATTTCCGACTGGGGCGCCGTGCACGACACGCGCGAGGCGGCGATGAACGGCTGCGACCTCGAAATGGGTTCGGGCCCCCATTTCGACGATTACTATCTGGCGCGCGCGTTTGAAAAGGGCGTCCAGGACGGAACCTATCCGATGGCCGTGCTCGACGACAAGGTGCGCCGCAATCTTCGCATGCTCTACGCGACCGGCGTCATGGATGGGCGCTCGGCCGGGTCGCTCAACACGCCGGAGCATCTGGCGGTGTCGCGCCAGGTGGCGCAGGAGGCGATGGTGCTGCTCAAGAACGATGGCGCGCTCCTGCCGATCGATCCGACGCGCTGCCGCAGCATCGCGGTGATCGGTGAGAACGCCGTGCGCACGTTCGCCGCCGGTGGGAATTCCGCGGGGGTGAAGGCGTTTCGCGAAACCACCGCCCTGGCGGGCATTCTCGAACGTGCCGGCGACAAGACCAACGTGGTTTTCTCCGTCGGTTACCGCCAGCCGATCGTTCACCTGGTCTGGCCGCGCGACAAGGCGGGAGTCGCCCGCACCGAACTCACGGCCATGTCGCCCGAAGAGCAGACGACGCTCGCGGATCGCGCGATCGCTGCGGCCCGTTCGTCGGATCTGGTGATTTTTGTCGGCGGCCTCATTCACCAGGCGACCTACGATGACGAAGGCACCGACCGCAGGGACCTGTCGCTGCCGGCCCATCAGTCCGAACTCATTTCGCGTCTGGCGGCGGTCAACCCTCATCTCGTGGTGGTGCTGATCGACGGCAGTCCGGTGGAAATGGGCGGCTGGCTGAAGTCGGTTCCGGCGGTGCTTCAGGCGTGGTACGGCGGCTCCGAGGCCGGACGCGCGCTGGCGTCCGTCCTGTTTGGAGATGTGAATCCGTCCGGACGTCTGCCGATCACGTTCCCGCAGAGCCTGGAGCAGACGCCGACCTATGCCGGCGGCGCGCGGGCCTATCCGGGCGTGAAGGGCGTCGTTCATTACGACGAGGGCCTGCTCGTCGGCTATCGCTGGTACGACACCAAGAATCTGAAGCCGCTCTTCCCCTTCGGCTATGGCCTGAGCTACACCTCGTTTGCCTATTCGGACCTCAAGGTGGTCAGCGCGGGGGCCGATGCGGCCCGTGTGGAATGCACCGTCAAGAACACCGGCGATCGCGCGGGAGCGGAGGTCGTGGAACTCTATGTGCACGACGGCCACGCTCCGGTGCCGCGGCCGGTGAAGGAGCTCAAGGCCTTTGCCAAAGTGACGCTGGCGCCGGGCGAATCGAAAGTGGTGACGCTCGAATTGGGCCCGCGCGCCTTTGCCTACTATTCCACCGGCACGCGCCATTGGACGGTCGACGGCGGCGACTTCGACGTTCAGGTCGGGGGTTCCTCCCGCGATTTGCCATTGAGCGGGACGGTGCGGGTGGCGAACGCGCAGTTATGAATTACAAGATCTTCTGGATGATTGGCCTGGCCGTCCTGGTCGCTCCACTCCAGGCCCAGACGGAAATCTATCACCCGGAAGTCACGTTGGCGTCCGGCAAGTTGAGAGGCATTGGCCGGGAAGGCGGCGGCGCCGTTTTCCGCGGCATTCCTTATGCGCGGCCGCCGGTCGGCGATCTGCGCTGGCGGGAACCGATGCCGGCCCTGCCTTGGGCCGGCGTACGCGACGCGGTTCATTCCGGTTCGCCCGCTTCGCAGCCGAAGCTCGGCTGGAACGACGCCATGGCCGAGGCCAGTCGCGAGGATTGCCTCTACCTGGACGTCTGGACACCTCACTATCCGGCCGCGTCCCGCCTGCCGGTCATGGTGTGGTTTCATGGCGGGGCGAATGTCGCGGGCAGCGGCGGGTTCGACCCGCTCTACCGCGGGCGTTCGCTCATTTCCCATCGGGTGGTCCTGGTGGTTGTGGAATACCGCCTGGGCATTCTCGGTTTCTTTGCCCACCCGGAATTGACCGCGGAATCGGGTCATCAGGCTTCCGGCAATTACGGCCTGATGGACCAAGTGGCCGCCTTGCGGTGGGTGCGCGACAATATCGCGGCGTTCGGAGGCGACGCTTCGCGCGTGACCGTTTTTGGCCAGTCGGCCGGCGGAACGGACACGGCGGTGCTGATGGCTTCGCCGCTGATCCGGGGACTTTTCTCCGGCGCGATCGACGAGAGCGGACCGCTCCCGTCGTACTCCCAGACGCCCTCGCTGGCGGACGCGGAAAAGGCCGGGACCGAAGTCGCCGCCGAACTGCACGCGCCGGCCAGCGCCGCGATCGCCTGTCTGCGATCGTTGCCCGTCGACCAGCTGCTGGTCGCAAAGAGCTACCATCAGGCGATCGATGTGGACGGCTGGGTGCTGCCTCGCCCGCCCTCGGCCGTGTTTCGTCAACACGAGGAGGCTCACGTGCCCCTGGTGATTGGCACCGCCGCCGTGGAAATCCCCGTGGGTGACACCGAGGCCGAAACCAGGGCGATGCTGACCCATGTGCTGGGACCGCAGGCGCCGCAGGCGATGAAATTGTACGGCGGCGACGATCCGCTCTATGGCAATTTGGCGGATCAGGTGGGCAGCGACCTCTTGCGGAGCGGGACAGTCCTGGTCGGCGAGGAGCATGCCGCCGGCGGGGACCCGACGTGGGAGTACGAATTCGACCGCGCGATTCCCGGGCAGGCCCACGCGCACCATTCGAGCGATCTTCCGTATGTGTTCGGCAACTACCCGACGTCCGGGGGGCTGGCCGGAAACTACACCGACGCCGACCGGGCGCTGTCCAATCTCATCCAGCGCTTTTGGACGAGCTTTGCCCGAACCGGCCGCCCGGAGGCGCCCGGCCAGTGGGTGTGGCCCGCCTACAATCCGCGCGACCGCGCCTACCTGATGTTCGGCGCGGATGCCAAGGTGCGGGTGGCGACGAATGAACGGGCCGCCACGCTGAATCTTTTCCGGGCGGCCCTGGAGCGTTAAGTTGGCGCCGATTGCTTGAAAACGCCTCTTGATCGACGAATCGGACGGCGAGAACCGAATCGACGCTTACTAAATGTGCTTCCGGTAGCCGGGGGCGTTGACCCCGGCTGTCCCGCTTTCGACGTCACAATGGCCGGGGTCAGCGCCCCCGGCTGCCGGTAATGAAGCTCGCCGCGCGCATTGCCGCCTTGGTCGGCCTGGCCATCGCCCTCTGGCTGATCGCGCGCAACCAGCCGGTGGCCGCGTGGGGACTGTTGCGCACGGCGGGCTGGGGATTGGTGGCCGCCGCTCTGATTCATGGGCTGCCGATGCTCGCGAATGCGAAGGATTGGCAGATCGTGATTCTCGGCCCAAAACGGCCCGGACTGGGGGCGATGCTGCGGTTGATTTGGCTGCGTGAATCCATCGATGGATTGCTGCCAGTTGCGCGGGTGGGCGGCGAGCTGGTGGCCTTTCGATTGCTGCGCCGTGCCGGCGTGAATGCTTCGGCGGTGGTCGGCAGCTTGATGGTGGACACGCAGCTCACGCTCATCAGCCAGCTGTTGTTCATGCTCCTGGGCGTTGGCTATCTGGCGCTGCAGGCCAACTCCGCGGCGCTGCAATTGGCCGGAAAACTGGCGTGGGCGGCGGCGGCCGCGACGCCGATTCTGGTGGCCTTCGCCTTGATTCAGCACGTTAAACCGCTGGAACGCGCCGCCCGTCTGCTCAACCAAATGGTGGGCGGCAAACTGAAGGAAGCGGTGGGGGAGTCCTCCGAGATCGACCTCCAGGTAAAGAAGATCTGGCGTCACTGGGGAATCGTTCTCCAATACGTTTTCCTCTGGCAGGGTCTGCAATGCCTGGGAGTGGGCTTGGAGTTGTGGGCTGCGCTGCGGTTCATGCACGCGTCGCTCTCCCTGGCGGGAGCATTCGCGCTCGAGGCGCTGCTGCAGGCGCTGACAAGCGTCGCGTTTTTCGTGCCCGGCAACATCGGGATTCAGGAAGGGGGCTTCCTGCTGATCGGACATGCGCTGGGTCTGGATACGCCAACCTGCGTGGCGCTGGCGGGAGCGCGGCGGATTCGGGACCTGCTGTTTTACGTGCCGGGGGTGGTTTATTGGCAGTTTGCCGAGAAATAGCGTAGGACCGCTTAATTGCGCGCTGATCGCTGTAGCCGGGGGCGCTGACCCCGGCAATTGCGATGTCGAAAGCGGAAAGGCCGGGGTCAGCGCCCCCGGCTACAGCTTACGCATTCATCCTCACCCGAAATGCGGCCGTCTCCTTCGACGGAAACCGCTCCGGCGCCTCCAACTCCAGCGCCGCCGGTGTCTGCTTCCACCGCACCGGCACATCGCTTCCCACCAAAGCAACCGCCGCGATCGCTTCGCAGCGATCCCGACCGAGCGAGTGCAGCTCCAGCTTTTCGTGCGGCTGATCGAGGCAATGCGCGTAGAGGTCCTGATCCAGCGCCATGAAGCGCACATCCTGCGGCGTATACTGGGTGCGTCCCTCCGAAAACATACCGCCGCCCGCGCGCGTGGGCCCTTCGCCGAACACCCGCCACGGCCTCGTGCGGAAGATCCCGGCGCCGTTGACGTCCATCCAGGCAGTCAGACTGTCCAGAAACTGCTCTTCGCGGGTGTCGATCGTGCCGTCGCCGCGCACCGGAATGTTCAGCATCAAATTTCCGTTCTTGCTGACGATGTCGATCAGCATGCGCACGACTTGGCCGACCGTCTTGTAGGTGATGTCACGCTTGTAGTGCCAGTCGCCGATGCAGGTATCCGTCTGCCACGGCAGCGGCTGGATCTGGTCGCTGAAACCGCGCTCGTAGTCCTCGACCAGATAACGCCGCTGCTCGGAGGTCAGCTTTTTCGCCGTCGCGATCGCCCGATTTGTCCCGTGCAGACCGCGGCTGGTGGCAAAAAGCTGCTCGACGACGGCCAATCCGGCCTCGCCGAACGGCAAGCCCGTGTCGTCGAAGTAGATCATGTCCGGCTGGTATTTGGTGATCAGGTCAATGGTGCGGGCCTTCCAATCGGCAATGAACGGATCTCCCAAGGGCAAATCCTCGTACCACTTGCCGTCATGAGTCTTGTGCCAGTCCTGCATCGCGGCGATGGAGCGAATGCCATCGGGCGGCACCATCCGGGGCGGACAATAGAGGTCGGGCGCCGTGTGGCCATCGTAGTGAACTCCCGCCAGGTCCCCTTCGGCGTCATACGAATAGGCGACTTGAAACCAATGCCAGGCGTGCGAAGCGTGCGTGCTGACGCCGAACGGCAGCTTTTCGCGGCGAGCCGCGGCGGCCCAGCCGGCGATCAGATCCCGCTGGGGCCCGATGCGAACGGAATTCCAGGCGTGATGGGATGAGTCCCAGTTGTCGAAATTATCGTGGTGGTTGGCCAGCGCCATGAAGTATTTGGCGCCGCCCCGGCGATAGCGGGAGACGAGCCCCTCGGGGTCCCAGTTTTCCGCCCGCCACAAATGATCGATTTCCTTGAATCCACACCGGGAGGGATGGCCGTAGTGTAAGCGATGATAGTCGGATTGCGGCGTGCCTTGGATGTACATGTTGCGGGCGTACCAATCGCCCTGCTCGGGCACGCATTGGGCCGACCAATGGGCCCACATGCCGAATTTGGCGTCGCGGAACCAATCCGGGGTGGGAGAGCTCTCGATGGGAGCCGCTTTGGCCCAACGGGCCAGGGAGGCCAGAGCGGCCGTCGTGACAAAACCTCGACGCGTCATCATGTTGAAAGGGTCCTCATGCTCGACGTTTACGTATACGATAAATGCTCAACCTGCCGCGCTGCGGTGGAATGGCTGCGGTCGCATCACATTACCTTTCGCGAGGTTCCGATCAAGGAGCAGCCGCCTTCACCGCCCGAATTGGCGCGCATGGTTGAAGCCAAAGGTGGCGAGATGCGGAAGCTATGCAATACCTCCGGCCTGGAATATCGCCGGCTCAAGCTGGCCGAACGCCTGCCGGGAATGAAGCCGGCCGAGCTTTTTCGGCTGCTCGGCGAAAATGGCATGCTCGTGAAGCGGCCCTTCGTGCTGGGCAACGGCGTGGCGCTCGTGGGATTCGACGAGAAGGCTTGGGCCGTCGCGTTCAAGGAAGCCGGACGATGACGAGGATTCCACTGCGGTGGGCGATCGCGCTGCTGGCATTTTCCCCGGCCGGGCGGGCCGCGACCGAAGGGGAGCTGGGGCTGCAGGCCCAGTTGCGGGGGAATTCCGAGGAGGCGCTCCAGCATTACCTGATCGCGCTCAAGCAGGATCCGGCGAATGCCGCCCTGATGGAGGATGTGGCGCGGCAGTACAGCGACCTGTCCGATTCGCAACCGACCCTGCACGAGCGGCGCAAGGACGCCGAGGCGGCGGTTGACTATTCGACGCGGGCGGACCGCGCGCAGCCGAACAACGCGGTGTTCCTGACGGCGGTCGCCATTTCGTATGGCAAGCTCAGCTCCTGCAGCGACGTTTCCCGAAAGGTGAGCTTGTCGCGGACAATTTATGCGGATGCGTCCAAGGCGGTGCAGGCCGATCCGAATTACGCGTGGGGCCATCACGTACTGGGACGTTGGAACTACGCCGTGGCCCGCGTGAACGGCACGAGCCGGATGTGGGTGAAGCTCTTCTATGGAGGATTGCCGGAGGCTTCGTTCGACGCCGCGGAGAAGGAATTGACCCGGGCGACGGAGCTGGAGCCGAAGGAGCCGGCACATTGGATCGAGCTGGGCTTCATCGAGTCCGCGGAGGGCAGAACCGCGGACGCGCGGAAATGCTGGCAGCGTGGATTGGACCTGCCCGGGCGGCAGCGGTATCAGACCGAATACAAGGCCCAGGCGCGGAAAGCTCTCGGGCTGTAGCGGGTGGAGCGCGTGGTCCCCACGCGCTTCGGCGCCAAACGCAGGCAGAGGTTAAAGCGCATGGGGACCATGCGCTCCACCCGCGGCCTAACGGCTCGACGTCGCGTGCGCCGCGACGATCTTCCGAACCATCCCATCCCCCTTGGTCGTGAGATAAATCGTCCCATCCCGCGGATCGTAGCCAATTCGCAAATGGGCCCGGTCCAAATGCCCCATCTTCTTGAGTGTCGAGGGCGTGCCGCCGCGCTCGATCTGCAGTTCATGGATCGTCGGGTCATCCAGCCTATCCCCCATGGTCAGGTAAAACAGCCGTCCGCTCACGATGTCACCGAAGATGTACTTGTCCCGCAGCACGGCGATCGGCCCGTGATAAACATAACCTCCCGTGATTGCCGCCGAGCCGTCCCGGTGATCGTAGTCGGCCAACGGAGCCACATGTCCCTCGCGTTCCTCCGCCGTGGCCAGCCGCACGGCTTTGGCGTCCGTCGCGGCGTCGATATGCAGCGGTCCCTCCAGCAAACTTTGGCCCCAGCCATAGGAGCCGCCGCGCTCAATCAGATTGACCTCCTCGATGTTGGATTCGCCGATGTCGACCGCGATCATCCGCTTTCCATACGCCAAGTCCCAGCTCATCCGGTGCGGATTGCGGAAGCCATAGGCCCAGATTTCGCGGTGGACCCGGGGGTCGGCGCTGTACGCAAAGGGGTTGTCCGCCGGTATGCCGTATCGCCCATTCGCTCCATTTTGGCCGTGGGGATCGATCCGCAGGATCGAACCGAAGAGCGAATGGGGATGCCCCGCCAGATCGGGCCGCTTCAGGTTCGTCGTACCGCCATCGCCTATTCCCCAATAGAGCAGCCCAAAATCCGGATCGCCTTTCGCCACGGGAGCAAAGGCGATCTCCTGGGAGGCGTGGGCGGTCGAGGGGGTCGCAAATCGCAGGACTTCGCGATGCGAGCCATCGTGCAGGTGCCACTCGGTCAGCACCCATTCCAAAGGCGGGGTGGGGCCGGGCGGGAGGTTCGCGGGGATGTCGAATGGATTGATGATCGGCGAATGACGGAATCGCTCGGAGTGGGCCGTGTAGAGAACCCCATTCGTCGCGAAGTCAGGATCCAGGGCGAAACTGCCGAGGCCGGACGCGACGCCGGGCTGCCAGACGAAATTCGGAAAGTCGCTCCGGATGTCGAGGAAAGGGATCACGTGCCCATGGTCCACCTGGTAGATGATGCCCATCAGATCGAGGACGAAAAGGGCGCCCGCCGACCGCGGATCGGCCCGGACCAGGGTGATGCCCAGGTAGGGAGTGCGCCCGGGCAGCCGCGGGATTTGAACCACGTCCTGAACCTCCACCGCCAAGTTGGATTTCAGAATGGGCGGCAGCCAGGCGTGCGGCGGCGCAGCGGCCGGCGCCACGGGCGCGGGAGTCAAATGCTGGTCGTACGACTCGGCCTCGATGTACGCCAGGATGGAATCGACCTGCCCGGTTGAAAGCGTGCCAAAGCCTGGCATCGCGACCCGGTAGCGCGCCAGGAGCGCTCGGGTGCGCTCGTCGGGATTCGCGGCCTGTTTCTGAGGATCGCGAATCCAGCCGAGCAGTTCGTCCTGCGAACGGGCGAGCGTGACGCCGCCCAGCCGCGGACCGATGCCATCCGAAGCCAGTGCGTGACAGGCGGCGCATTGCGCCTGGAACAGGGCTTGGCCGGGCGCGGGATCGGAAAAGCTGGCGAACGCGAGTTGTCGGCTGTCGCGCGACCAGCAGGGAACGTTGAACGATCCGTTGCCGCCGTAAAACCGGGCGATCGTTTGCATTCCGGAACCGTCCGTCCGAACCAGGCGAATTTCACACTCGCCGTCGGGCGGATGTCCGGTCGTCGGGTGAACGCGGCTGCTGAGGTAGGCGATCCATTGTCCGTCCGGCGAAGGATGGGGAAACCAGTTGAAGTTTTCGTCGGCAACGAAGGGCTCCTGGTGGGTGCCGTCGGTCTGCATTCGCCAGATTTGCACCCCGCCGGCCCGGTCGGTGAAAAAATAGATCGAGCGACTGTCCGCCGAAAATTCGGGACCATTGTCGTTGGCCGGGGACGTGGTCAGCCGCCGCTCGGTGCCGCCGGCCACGGGGATCGTGTAAATGTCGTCGTTGCCGGCGCGCGCGGCTGCGTAGACGAGCGTCGTGCCGTCCGGGGAAAATCCATGCCAGTAGGCGGGCGGGGCGACCTCGATTCGCCGCGGGAGGCCGCCCAGCGTCGGCATCAAGTAGATTTGCGCGGTTCCCGAGCCCAGCTGATCGCCGATCACGAGCAGCGAACCGTCGGGCGAAAGGCCATGGTCGTTGTTGCACTGGACCAGGCTTCCGGTGTTTACGGCCTTCGGTGCGCCTCCGGCGGACGGACGCATTCGATAGAGCCGTCCGCTCTCGTTGTAGTAGAGCCATTGCCCGTCGGGCGAGAAATGGGGCGACTGCATCCGATCGGGAGCCGTTTGGACGACTTGCCGCTCTTGGGTTTGGACGGTCAGCACCTCGAGGGCGCTGAGCGCGGCGAAAAGAAACACACTCGCGGCCATGGGAGGGGAGGGGAATCGCGAGCGAATCACATTGTCGCCGCCGGATCGATCTTCTACTCCGATAGCATATGGAAGTCGACCGCCGCGAATTCCTGAAGCTGTCCAGCGCCGCCGTCTTGGGAGCCGCGGTGCCTCCATTGAGCGGAGAGGAGCCCTGGTTTTCCCGGGTCCACCGGGTCGGCCAGCTCAACTTCAATGAACGGGATCCCGCCGAACTCGACGTCGAGCAGTGGGCCGACTACTGGGCCGCATCGAAGGCTGAGGCGACTCTGCTCAGCGTCACCGGCATCATCGCCTTTTATCCTACCGACGTGCCGTTCCATCGCCGCAGCCGATTTCTGGGCGGACGCGACGTGTTCGGCGAATGCGTCCGGGCGGCGAAAAAACGCGGCATCCGGGTGGTCGCGCGCACCAGCCCCGATCTCAACTGGCAGGATGCGGTCGACGCCCATCCGGAATGGTTCATGCGGCACAAGGACGGGACCGTGCAGCAGCACAACGACGACAAGCGGCTGTTCCGCACCTGCATGTTCTCGACCTACTTCACGGACTACATGCCGGCCGTGATGCGCGAGGTGAATTCGCGTTACGCCGTGGACGGACTTTACACGAACGGCTGGCCGCTCCTGGGACACCTGCCGGTCTGTTATTGCGAGAATTGCCGCAAGCTGCCGCCGCCGGGAACGATCGATTACTGGCACGCGTTCAACGACCGCACGGAATTCATCTGGCGGCAGTTTGAGTCCATTGCGCAGGAGAAATCGTCCCGGAATCTCTATTACGGGAATCTCGGCGGCGGCCTGAAGTGCGGACCGAATCTGCAGCAGCTCCGGCGCTATTGCCGGTGGTTCAACTGCGACAATCAAGGGCGCGGCGGCGAGGGCGAGCCGATCTGGGGTGCGGCGCAGCAGGGGAGGGTGGCCAATGCCGTGATGAAGTCCGGCGTGATCACGAATATCACCGGCGCGTATTCCACCTGCGGTGCGGTGCGGTGGCGCAACGTCGCGAAGTCGCCGCCCGAAGCCGAAATGTGGATGGGCCAGACGCTGGCGAGCGGATGCACCCTTTATTACCACTGGCTCGGCGGGCAGACGGGCATGGGCGAGGATCGGCGCTGGATGCCGACCGGCCGGAACTATTTTGATTGGGCGGCCAAGCACGAGCGGCACTTCGAAACCCGCCGCAGCCTGGCCTCGGTCGCGGTGGTCATGGGGCAGCGCACCCACCTGTTCCATACCCCACCCGGCGAAGGAACCATGCAGGAGTTCATGGATGGGCTTTACTACGCGCTCATTGAATCCCGGATTTTTTTCGATTTCGTCCACGAGGAGGATCTCGGTCCGGAAACGCTCGGCCGGTATCGGGCGGTGATCCTGCCCAACGTCGCTTGGTTGAGCGACGAGGCCTGCGCGCACTTGGTGGATTTCGTGGCGCGCGGAGGTTCGATCATGGCTTCGTTCGAGACCGGGCTGTTCGATGAGCGGGGCAAACGCCGCGACAAGACGGGACTGGCGGAGATATTTGGCATCGAGTCGATGGGGCCGGCCCAGCCGCCGGTCGGGAATGGATTCTACGCGCGGCTGGAGAACCCGCATCCGCTGACCGAAGGCTTCCCGGATACGAACTGGATCCCGGGCGGCGCGTTTCGAATCCCGCTCGTGGCCGCTGGTCCCTTGGTATTGTCGGCCGTTCCCGCCTATCCGGGCTATCCGCCGGAGGAATCGTTTGCGCCGGTCGACCGCACGTCCGAGCCGGCGGCAGTGGTGCGCGAAGTGGGATCGAGCCGCCGCGTCTATTTTTGCGGCGATGTCGAACGGACCGCCTGGCGCTCCGGCCAAACCGATCTGTTCCGCCTGCTGCAAAATTCCATCCGCTGGGTGCAAGCCGGCGCGGCGCCGGCGGAAGTTTCCGGCGAAGGCGTGGTGGAAGTCTTCGCCTGGGAGACGAACGCGGGTATCGCGGTTCACCTGCTCAACTACACCAATCCGAACCTGCACCGCGGCTGGCTGCGCCGCCACTATCCGATCGGCGAGCAAAAAGTGCGGCTGGTGCTGCCGGCCGGGAAGTCGGTGCGCCGAGTGGAGCTGCTGCGAGCCGGCGCCGAAATCCCGTTCCGGGTGGAGGACGGGGCGGTGCTGTTTACGGTGCCGCAGGTGGTGGATTACGAGGTCGCCGCGATGACGTAGCGCATAGCCACGCGCTGTTTGACGTCGAAAGCGGGACTGCCGGGGTCAGCGCCCCCGGCTACAGCGCAAGCGAGATTCGAGTTATTTTGTCAGTTCCCGCAAAATCTCCATCTCCCGCTCGCGATAGGGCTTCCCGTCCGCATGAAACAGGTCGTGGAACCAAACGGCGGGCTCGCGATGGATGTAGGGGCAGTCGTACGAATCCCACGGAAACCGGGTCTGGGTTTTTCCATCGACCAACCCCCAGTTGAACATGGCCACGCCGTACTTTTTCCCGACGGGCAGGCAAAGGTCGATCGTCGAACCGACGCTGCGGGCCATGTATTCCGTGCAGATGACCGGCCGGCCGTAGGCCTGCAATTGCTCGATCCGGGCCGCCAGTTGCTCGGGCCAACCGTAGCTGTGGAAACTGATGACGTCCGACTGCTCGAGCTGAGTTCTTGGGATGGACTTCAGTGTGGCTTCATGGGGCGGCGACCAATCGTCTCCGTCGAAGAGCGGGCTCGTCAGCGGCTGGATCGGGTCGACTGACCGGGCCCACTCGAACACCCGCGGCAGCAGTTCGGCCACGAGCCCGTGCGAATCGGTATTGTGCACCGGGTCGCCGGCGGAGTCCTGCGGCTCGTTCCACACATCCCAGCCCAGGATGCGTTCGTCGCGCGCAAACGCGCCGACGATGCCTTTCACGTAGGCTTCCAATTCGGGGTAGTCGGCCCGGTTGCGCAGCCGGTCGATGCCGGGACTTTGAACCCATTCGGAATTGTGCAGCCCCGGCCGCGGTGCAGGCTGCTTGCCCAGGTGAGGATGGGGATTCCAGCAGGAGTCGAAGAGAACGAAGAGCGGCTTGATATGGTGCGCATCGGCCAGCACCAGAAACTGCTGCATCCGCCGCTTGAGGCCCGCGGCATCCTGCGTCCAGAGCTGGTCCTGCAGGAAAACACGCACGGTGGTCATCCCGCAGCTCTGGGCCAGGCCCAGCTCCCAATCGATTTCGTGAGGGTCGAACGTGTCCGCCTGCCACATTTCCAATTCGTTGACAGCGTCCTTGGGGATGAAATTGCAGCCGACGCGCCAGCCTTGATCTTGATACCACGCTTGCGCCTGGGCGTCGGTCCAGCGAGGCCGGGCGATCAAGGAAAGCGGCAGGAGCAGAAGGAGGGGCGGGAGGAGGGTTTTGGTTTGGATCATGGGGTCAGGCTAAGAGATCACGGACAGCATCGCGAAGCCATCGTAGCTCTTGGAGCCGACCGTTTGTATGGCCGCGGCGACCACGCGCGGTTCGGCGGCAGCCCGGACAAAAAAACGGCGCATGCCCACGACCGCCGGATCGTCGCTGGCGGCGTCGGCGATGGCGCCCTTGCGCACGACGTTGTCGACGATGATCAACGTGCCCGGTCGGGAAAGCTGCAGCGACAGCTCGAAGTATTCCGCGGTGCCCGCCTTGTCGGCGTCGATGAACACCAGGTCGAAAGGGCCGGCCTTTTCCGCGATCAGGCGCTTCAGGCAGTCGCTGGCGAACCCTTCGCGAACTTCGACGCGGTCGGCGACGCCCGCCTGCCGGAAGTTTTCCCGGGCAAGCGTCGCATGCTTGGGTTCGGCTTCGACAGTGGTGACACGGCCGCCCGGTTCGAGCGCGCGGGCGAGCCAGATGGTGCTGTATCCGCCGAGCGTGCCCAATTCCAGGATCGAGCGGGCGCGCACGATGCGGGCAAAAACGTGCAGAAGTTTGCCTTGGGCGGCAGTGACTTGGATCGGCGGCAGGCCCGCGGCTTCGCTGGCGGCCACCGCCGCGGCCAGGCCCTTGTCTTCCACGGCAAAATGGCGCTCGAAGAAATCGTCGACCGCCCTCCAGGTCTCGTTCACGTCGTTCATCGTCGAAAGTTCCCAGAATAAATGAAGGTCCTCAAGCTCGCCCCTTGACCACGGCCGTTCCTGGCGTTGGATGGAGGGCGTGCCCCGTTCCCCGTACGAGGATGAGATCATTATCTCCTGGATCGAGCTGCATCGCGATGCCCGTTTTCTGTCCGGACAGTTGCATGAACGAGGCGAATGGAAGGGCATCATTGCGGTGACGCGGGGCGGGCTCGTGCCGGCTGCGCTCGTCGCCCGCGAGTTGGATATCCGCCTGGTCGACACGATCTGCGTGGTCAGCTACGCGTCCGGCGGCGCGGGAGGCGCCGCGAACGTTCAGGGTGCCGCCACCGTGCTGAAGGGCGTCGAAGGCGACGGAGACGGCTTTCTGCTGATCGATGACTTGGTCGACACCGGCAAGACGGCGCAGATTGTCCGCAAGCTTCTGCCCAAGGCCTTTTTTGCCACGCTCTACGCCAAGCCGGCCGGGCGTCCGATCGTGGATCTCTGCGTGAAGGAATTTAAGCAGAACAAGTGGATCCACTTTCCGTGGGATATCGATTACACGTTCGCGACGCCGATCAAGGAAGGCGGGCGCAGCCGCACGCCGTATCAGTGAGGGCGGCGCTCGAATTTGCGTTCCTTTTCATGCGCCAGATACTGCCGGCCTGCATTGCTGTAGCCGGGCGCGCTGACCCCGGCGGTTCCGCTTTCGACGTCCAACAGCGCGTGGGGACCACGCGCTCCACCTCGGGATAAGCCCCCGGCTACAGCGAAACTGGCGTTAGGTTAATGATCTACGCTGCTCCCCTGCAACGCGAGAACCGGCGCGTACGAATCGAAATGCGGCTGCTGCTCCTCATCCATCCAGACCTCGTTGCCCATAAATTTTAGTCGCAGGGTGTGCAGGAAGGGCAGGTTGAGGTCCTGCGTTTCGAGGACAAAGGTATGATCGGCCGTCCAGGCGCCGCTGTACGCGGCGTTGCCCGCGGTGGTCCATTGGTTAGGGGCGTATGGACAGACGACAGTCTGGCCCTGGTTGCCGATCGTGAGCGTCGTGCCCGAAAAGAGAAAGGTCTTGTTCGTGCCGTCGGGCAGCCCGACCTCGTAAGTTTTGCCGGCGACATCCGCCGGCGGCTGGGCGTCGCCCGCGACGGTCGGAATTTGCAGGGAGCCGAGGCGCGAAGAGAGGCGGTCATCGGCGGCTGAGTCGGCCGCGAGGGGCGAGTTGCCCAGCGCCGGCAGGAGGTAACTCCACACGAGGCCCAGTTCGCGCGGCATGTCGCCCGTGCCGCTGGTCAGGGCCACGACGGCGTCCTGCGCAGGTAAAATGATGCAATACTGGCCAAAGGCGCCGTCGCCGCGGAAATTGCCATACCGGCAGCGCCAGAATTGGTAGCCGTAACCTTGTTCCCAATCGCTGTCGGGGGCTCCGCCGTTCGAGGCCTGCAGGGAAGTAGCGGCCTTGATCCAGGCGGCGGGCACGAGCTGGCGGCCGTCCCACTGGCCGCCTTGGAGGACCAGTTGGCCGAAGCTGGCGATGTCGCGGGTCCGAACGCGCAGTCCGCTGTAGCCCAAGTTGATTCCTTTGGCGCTCTTTTCCCACGTCGGATCGGTGATGCCCAGCGGCTGAAAGAGCCGGGGCTGAAGATAATCCCGGAGCGTCTGGCCGGTCGTTCGCTGGACGATGGCGGAAAGGATGTGCGTCGCGCTGCTGTTGTAGTACCAGAACGAGCCCGGCTTGTACTCGACCGGCTGGGAAAGAAACCACGAGACGATGTCAGGGCAGAGGTCGCCGTTGAACGACTTGATCGTCGCTTCGCTTTGGCCGGACTCCATGCGAAGCAGGTCCCGCACCCGCATGGCCGATTGGTAGGCGGTGGGCATGGCGGGGCCCTGGTCGCCGAGAATTTTCAGCACCGGATCGTACAGGCCGAATTTCCCCTCGGAAATCGCCAGCCCGACGGCGGTCGAGGTGAAACTTTTGCTGAGCGAATACATCATCTGGTGCCGATCGGCGGTGAACGGCGCCCAGTAGCCCTCGGCGATCACGTGCCCGTGCCGGACGATAATCATACTGTGGATGTGGTCCACCTGCGCATCGGCCGCATTCACGAAGTCCAGGATCCGCTGTGCGGATACTCCCTGAGCCTCGGGCGCGCTTCGGGGCAGCTCAGCTCCGCGGAGTCCGCCAACTAAGAGTGCGAGGCCAAAACAAAGGGGGGTAAGGCGCACCTGGTTACAGTTGCCGGGAGCGACGGAACGTCAACGCGCCGAAGGCATTTCGGCAGGGATATTCGCATGCGTGGGATGGGGTCTGACGGCCTCCTACGGGGATTGACCTTGGCCCAAAGCGGTCGATGCTGGGACGATACGGAGGACTGATGCCAAACACGCATACCCTGATTGTTCAACCTGACGATGGCCGGACCCTGCTGCTTCGACTGATCGGAGCCGCCAAGCAGACGCTCGATCTGTTCATCTATGAGATCAGCGATGCTCAGGTCGTGGCGGCGCTGGTGGCCGCGGCGCATTCGGGCGTGAAGGTGCGCGTCATCTACAATTGGTTCTCGTTCACGCCGCGCATGCAGCAAAGCGACGTCATGCCGACGATCACTGCGCTGACCAAGGCCGGCATCAGCTGCCAGGAGGCGGCCAAAAAATACGAGGTCACCCACGCCAAGACGATGGTCATCGACGGCACGACGGGCATCGTCATGTCGTTCAATCTGACCTCGGACTATTTCGGCCAGACGCGCGATTTCGGGATCGTCACCACCAATTCGGTCGAAGTGGCCGAAATCTCCGCGGTATTTGCCGCCGATTGGGCGAATCAGGCGCCGGCTCCGAGGGTCGCGTCAATGGTGTGGAGTCCGGAAAATTCCCGGAATCGTCTCACGACGCTCATCGCCAACGCGAAAAGCACGTTGGATCTTTACTGCGAGGAGGTCGAAGACCCCGGAACGCTCGCGGCGCTCGTCACGGCGAAGGAACGCGGCGTCACCGTTCGCTTCATCGCCGCCGTGCTTTCCGGCTCCGGAAAAGTGAACGGCAATGCCCGCGGCATCACCTATCTGAAATCCGCCGGCGTCAATGCGGTGTGCAAAACGTTTCTCTACATCCACGCCAAGATGGTGCTGGCCGACGCCGGCCAGGCCGGCTCCTCGGCCTACCTTGGCTCCGAGAATTTTTCCTGCACCTCGCTGAACCATAACCGCGAGTGCGGCATCATCTTTCCGGATCCCGATCTGCTGACGCGGCTCCAAACGGTTTTCAATGCCGACTGGGCTCAGCCCAGCGTCACGGTGGTGCCGGACGAGACGCCGCTGCAGCCCTGCTCGTAAGGGAGGCGGGTGGAGCGCATGGGGACCATGCGCTTCACCTCCTGACGTCGAAAGCGGAACGGCCGGGGTCAGCGCCCCCGGCTACAGCGAACCAATCTAAAGCCGGGCCCGCTCATGCGGGGCCGAAAGCTCAAGGATCGGGCCCAGCGGCACGATGCCGGTCGGATTGATCTCCCGATGCGTCACGTAGTAGTGGCGCTTGATATGTTCGATGTTCACCGTCTCGGCAACGCCGGGCTGCTGGTAAAGGTCCTGCAGGTAACCCTGCAAGTTCGGATAATCGACGATCCTCCGCAGGTTGCACTTGAAGTGTCCGTGGTAAACGGCGTCGAAGCGCACGAGCGTGCAGAAGAGCCGCCAATCGGCCTCCACAATGCGCGCTCCGAACAGGTAGCGACGGGACGCCAGAGGCTGTTCCAGCGTATCCAGCGCGGCGAACACATCTTTGCAGCCGGACTCGTACGCCCTTTGGGTGGTGGCGAAGCCCGCCCGATAGACTCCGTTGTTCACGTGGGCATAGATGAACTGCGAGAGTTTTGCGTGTTCGGCCTCCAAGTCCTTCGGAAACAGATCGACCGTGGCGTTCGCCCATTGGCCGAACGCATCGTTGAAGATCCGGCAAAGATCGTCCTCGGAATTGTTGATGATCCGGCCGGTTTGCTTGTCCCAGAGCGCCGGGACGGTCACACGTCCGCGGTATTGGGGATCGGACCGCAAGTACGCATCGCTCAGAAACTGAAATCCATTGATCGGATCGCGGCTGAATCCCGGTCCATCGCGAAACGCCCAGCCCCGATCGTCCCGATAGGGATCGACGACCGTCATGCCGATGACGTCCTTGAGCCCCTTGAGCGAGCGGACAATTGCGGTCCGGCTGGCCCAAGGGCAGGCGAGGCAGACGTACAGGTGGTAGCGTCCCGCCTCGGGCCGAAAAGGTCCCGAGGCCGAAATCCTTTCACGGAACGCGTCGTCCTGGCGAACGAATTCCCCGCTTTCGGAGTTTTCGTCCGGAAACTGCGCTTTGGCGCTCATATCGGAGTCATTAAGAGGATTGTTTTCCTTTCCTCAATACCTCGAGAATGGCGGTCGAGGCGCGCCCGTTTTCGACCTCAGGGACGGAGCCCCCCGAGTCAATCAACGTCGTTGCCGTCGCCGCGAAATCGGTGTCGGGGCCCGGGGCGCGATTCAGGCTCCCATGGCAGGCCCATTCCAGCGGTGTGCCCTGGTAAACGTTGTTTCGGTCATCGACGGGGGCGCCTTTTCGGATCAGCGCGGCAACCAAATCGACGTTACCCATCCAGGACGCAACATGGAGGGGCGTCCCGCCTTCGACGCCATGGCCAGTCACTGGGAAGCCGACTTCGATCATCCGTTTTGCCGCCGGAAAGTCCCCGAAATGGATCGCGTCCGGCAGTGCCCGCGCGCCGGCGGCGTCCAGACTGGAGGTGAGAGCCGGGTGCTCCTGCAGCAGCCGGTTCAAGGCCTCCCGGTCGTCGAGAAAACACAGCGCCACCAGGCGATCCGCCGGTTTGGCCCGCTCCAGCAGAAATCGGCTCAATTCGCGGTGGCCGAACTTCACCGCCGTCGGGATGGGCCGGGCGGCATGCCCGATTTGCCAGTTGTAATAGTTGCCGCCGGAATCCGGCGCGAATTTTCCATGGCCGCGCTGATGCGAAATGAAGCTGCCCAGGCAATCTGGGTCCTCGCGGAGGGCGCGCTCGGCGAGTTCGCGGTCTCCGTGGACGCAGGCCATGTAGATATCGATCGGCGACCCCGCCTCGATCAGGCGATAGAGCACCTCGCGATTCCGGACCTGCCACATGGCGGCCGTCGAGCCGTGATCGAGGTCGCGGATTTGAACGCCCGCTCCTCGCTCCAATAGCAGGCTGGCCGTTTCGAGGTTCCGCGCGAAGTGCAGCGGCGTGCCACCGTCGCCGCCGCGGGCGTTCACCTGCTCCGGCTTCGCAGCGAGGATCTCCCGCACCCGCCGGACATCTCCCAGATGAGCCGCCGCGTGAATATCCACCTTTGCGCCGCGAGCGATGAGTTGCGCCGCCAGTTCGTCATCGGCGTGATCCAAAGCCCCGAAGCCGCCTGGCTCCCAATGACTGCGCTGGTTAAGGTCGGCGCCGACGGCGATCAGAGCGTCGACCATCGGCAGATCTTTTTTTTGGATGGCCCGCATGACCGCCGGTGCGCCGAACGAGAACAGCGGACCCTTCAACTCCGATTTCAAGGCGGGGTGCTCGGTGACAAGCGCGCGAAGCGCAGGGGTATCGCCGCTTTCCACCGCCTGCCGGAGTTTCTCCCGCAGCGGCTCGATCGCTTTGCGTTCCCGGGCTTGTGCTTCTGCTTTGAGCGCCGCCCAGTTCTCGAAACCGTACTCGCGGGCGATCGCCCATTGGGCGTCGTGCACTTTGGCCGTGCTTGGTCGTGTTCGGCCGGTTGCTTGGGCAAAGCGGGCGATCGCCCGGGCGTCACCCGATTTCAGTTCGGCGGCCAATTCCTTGGCCTGCACTTGTAGCTGACGCAGGCTGGCCCGCGTCGGTAAGACTTTGGACATGTAACCTCCATTGCGTGGATGCCTGGGACCCGCGATCAGGCAGCAACAAAGGTTTAGGCTGCACGTGAATCTTCGAGGGTGGACTCAGTCCTTTCCGCGGGCCCGGATGCGCCCCAAGCGCAGGCGCAACGGGATCGGTTGGAAATTGTCCTGTCAAATCAATTGACGACGCGGGAATCTCGCGGGGCTCCGCTTTCGATTTCGCTGCAGATCCGGGGGCTTATCCCGATGTAGCCGGGGGCGCTGACCCATAGGCATTAACCTAAGCGACGACGAGACGGTGCAGGAGCCGGGCTTGGCGCGGGCGCATCGATCGGCGTTCCTGCAGGGCTTCGGCCATGCGATGGCCGTGCCGAAGCAAGTGGCCAATGGGCAGAGGCATCTGCAGAGCGGCGACCACGCTATCGCGCACTTCCCGGAAGAGCAGCCATTGGCGTTCCTGGAAGCAGTCGGTAGCCCCAGGGGGAAAAGGACCGGGTTTCGGTCAGGATGCGCTCGATCAAGAGGGCGGTGAGGACCTTGGCCTGCATCCAGGCCTGGGCCGAAGGATCGGTGGTTTTGGGCACGTGGCCGAGGGCGAGCAGACTCTTGAGGCGTTTGAAGGCCAGTTCCACCTGCCAGCGGTGGCGATAGAGATCCAGTACCTTCCAAGCACTGCCCCATTGGATCGGCAGCGAGGTTAACACTAGGACGAAGCCCGCCAAGTCGAGGGTGGTCGGCTGGACCTCGTGACCTTTGCGCATCGCATCCCGGGTGGCCTTCTTGCGGGCTTTGGCGGCGGCGGTTTCGCTCTTGCGCAGAGCACATAAGCGCAACGCCCGGCGTTGGCCGTCGTAGGTGAACCACCCGGGGATATCGAGCGCATGTTCGAGCTCCAATTCACCCACCAAAGCGAGCAGATCGAGCGGACGCTTCTTCTCATCCTCCAGCGGCAACGCCGCGCTGTTGAGCCGCACGACGACATCCGCCCCCTGCGCCAGGATCTGAGCCACCCCCGCCCGATTACTGTAGCCTCGATCCGCCACGATGATCTCGCCCCGGCGCACCGGCAGATGCTTGAGCGTCTCGCCGGTCGTGGCCGCGGTGACGCGCAAAAAGTCGCAGCTTAGCTGCGGCAGGCGCAGGCAATAGTGCAGCCGCCAATCGGTCCCGCTGGGTCCGGGCTCCTGAATGTCGGTGGCATCGATGATCCGAATCGGACGATGGCCCCAGTTCTCTCCGCTCCAATCCTGCGAGCGCGCTTGCACCATCTGTTGCGTCATCCACTCCAGCCAGCGCCCCGAGCGGCGCAGCCGCTTGAAGAGTGCGACCGCCGACGATGTCGCCAGCCCCTGCTCGCGGGCGCGCATCACCGTTTGCTCCAGCGAGAGGCCCCCGGCCGCGTGCATCAGGATCAGACGCAGCAGCAACTCAGGACTGCGAATCTCTCCCCGCGCTCGCTGCATCGCCTCGCAACTCTTCGCCTGCTCCTGCCAGCCTTCCGGCAGAAACCGCGACAACACCTGCCACGCCTCCATTCCTTCGCTGGATTGCATCGCTCATCGATGCCAGCCAGCAATAGTCAGCGCCCCCCGGCTACATCGATCCGGCCTCAGCGGCCCGTATTCGATACGAACGCGATGCGCCGGCTGTCCGGAGACCAGGAGGGCACGTTCATGGTGCCCTGGCCGCCGTAAACATAGGCTACGATGCGGGCGGGGCCGCCGGCGGCCGGCATCACGCGGAGGTAGATGTGCTTGTAGTAGGGGTGGTCTTCCGCCGGCACATCGGGCCCGTAGCTGACGAACGCGATCCACTTGCCGTCCGGGGACGGATGCGGGAACCAATCGTTCAGGTCGTCGTGGGTGACCTGCTCGTGATTCGTCCCGTCGGGAGCCATGCGCCAGATCTGCATCCGGCCGCTGATCGTGGAGGTGTAGTAGATGTATTTGCCGTCGGGGCTGTATTCGCTGCCATCATACCGGCCGCCGCCCTTGGTCAGCCGGTCTTCGGGGCCGCCCGCGACGGGGGAGCGGTAAATGTCGTATTGGTCTTCGGTGAAACCGGGCAGCTTTCGCCCGCCGGCGTAGACCACATACTTTCCGTCCGGGGAAAAGCCGTGCAGATACGAAGGCGTCAGCGGGGTAATCCGGCGCGGCGTTCCGCCCGTGGCGGGCAGCACGTAGACCGCCGACTGGTGATTGCTTTCCGGCCCCTGGTTGCTGATGCCCAGCATCGAACCGTCGAAGGACAGGACGTGATCGTTGTTGTTGTGGGTCGCAAAGCCCGTGTCGAACGGCTGGGGCTGCCCCGTTGCCAGGTCGAATCGGCGCAGGACGCCCTTGTTCGGACCGCCACCGCTCACGTTGTAGATCAGGGAGGCGCCGTCCAGCGTCCAATTCGGCGCCTCGAACGGCTCATCCGACTGGTACAGCGAGAGCAGCCGGCCCGAGAAGACGTCGAGCACCTCCAGGCGGCTTCCGATATAATCGTGATACGGCTTGAAATCGGGCCTGGCCGGCCGAACGAACCGCACATCGCGGAAAATCGCCGTTTCGGCGACCGTGGTGCTGTGCGCGCACAGAAAGAGTCCGACGTACGCGTCGGATCCCAGGCTGAAGTCCTTCAATTCCTTTGAAACGAACGGCTCGCCGTAGCGGGCCGCCGACAGAATGAAGCTGCTGCCGCGCCGCTCCAATTGAAGGACGTCCGCCTGGTCGACCGGCAGGAAGGTCTCCTCGGTCGTTGCACCCTTCGATCGGCGCCATTGCAAGTCGGTGCTGCCGATTCCGTGCCTCGCTCCATCGACATAGGCATCGTCGGCGCCCAGCCCGGCCCGGACCATGATGCCCATCTTGCGTTTCGGATGGATGCCGGGCGCCAGGAATTCCGCATGGGCGCGCAGGATGAAGTCGCCCGTCACCTTCTTCCAGGCGAAATGAAATTGGTCGCGGGCCGCCCAGATATCGTCGCCGCCGGCTCGGAACAGGTAAGCCTGGGTATCGTTGTGATAGGCGACGGAGCCGGTGACAGCGGGGGAGCCAATGTCGCCATGGTTTTCGAAATCGCCGACAGAGGCCGAGGCGGCCGTGGAAACGACGGCGACGACCGGCACGACGGCGGCGCACAAGCTGAGCAAATGGAGGGGGACGTTCATAGCAAAGAAAAGGGGCCGAATATTTCTCAGCCGGCGATCCGAATGACAATGTAAATGGCGGCCGAACCGAGCAGCGTGGCGACCGTTGTCCACCGGTGCGGGTGACGCTGATAGCTTTCGGGGATGAGTTCGCTCCACCCAATGTGGATGAAGAACCCGGAAAACAGGGCCAGCACCAATGCCAGCCCGGGCGGCTGCAGGCGGAAGAGCGACCCTGCCGCCACCCCGGCGAGCGGCGCCAGCGCATCGGCGACCAGCCAGCGTCGGGCGCCGGTTCGCTCCACGCCGCCAGCCAGGCTCAAATTGACCGTGTTGATCCCGTCGGAGAAATCGTGCGCGAGCACCGCCAGCGCCACGGGCAGGCCCACCTTGAGGGAAACCTGCATCGACAGCCCGATCGCCAGTCCGTCCAGAAAACTGTGCACCGTCAGGCTGGCCGCACCCAGATGTCCGCGTCCGCTGTCCTTTTGGCCGCTGGGCAGCCGGAGCGCCCGGTCAAAGCAGAGATAGCCCAACGCTCCGGCCACGGCCACGGCCATCACCGTGAGGGTGCCGTGATTCGCCGGGCCCAGCTCCACCGCCTCCTTCAGCAGGTCGAGCATGGCGACCGCCAAGACTGCACCGGCGCTAAAGCCAAGGATCAGGTGCAGCCGGCTTTCGAATCGCAGCGCGAGCCAGCCTCCCAGCAAGGTGCAGACGGTGGCCGCCAGCCCAAAGAGGAGCGATCCGGTGACAGGCATTCAGATGCGACCAAATCGCCCGAAAGTACGGAGCGCAACAGCGATCAGGGCGCCGCCGCGGTTTCCAGTGCGGGCGGGCGGGAGCGTCCGAACCGCAGGGCGACGACCGCCAGAAAAACCAGGATGCCGAGCACGCCCAAAGCCGATTCCGTCAGCAGCATTCCCTTGGGCCCCCAGGTGGTCTCGGCCCAGGCGAGCACCAAACCCATGTACCAGATGGGCACATTCGAAACGCCGGCAAAGACATTGTACTTGGTGGCGGCGTTGCCCTTGCCGATGGCATCCAACACCACGGCGGAAAAGGCGGCATAGGTCATCCCCGTGATGACAGAGTAGGCGATGACGCCCCACAGATAGACCTGAGGGGTGTTTGGACAGAGCGTGATGGCCGCGGTGCATGCGGCCATGATGCCGCCGTAGATCGCGTACGATCCTCGCGAACCGAAAAGCTTGCAGCCATAGCCGCCCGCCAGGCTGCCGACGAGGCACGCCAATCCGCCCCACCAGCCCTGGGTCCATTCGACGTCCGCGGAGCCGGCACGCCAATGGGCGGCCACAGCCGCCTGCGCGAGCACCGAACTGGCCGCTCCCGTTCCCACGGGCATGAAGCAAAGCAGCAGGCTCAAAACGCCGACTCGCGAACGCAATGTCTCCCCGATGTCGCGTCCCACCTGCTTCAAAGCGCGCCGAACCGTTGCGCCGGCCGCGCCGGCGGGCACGTCCGGAAAGCAAAACAGGAGCGGAATCCAAACGACCATCAATCCGAACAGGCAGGCGGCCGTCGGCAGGCGCCCCCAATGCAGCATCAGCCAAAGGCCGGCGCCGCCGCCAAAGGCGTTGCCCGCCGTGTTCCCCGCCTGGAACCAGCCGCTGTACTTTCCCCGCTGATCTTCGGGCACGAGATGGGCCAGGAAGCCTTCGCAAGCGAAACCCTGGAAGGTGCTCGCCAGCGACATGAGGATGATCAGCCCGTTCAAAAGGATGAATGTCCGCGGGCCCAACGGGACCGCCAGGCAGCCGAAAAGCAGAACGCCGCTCGCAAGACCCGACCACATGTACCACCACCTCCGCGTCCGGGTCAGGTCGGTGACGGGCGCCCAGAGGAACTTCACCATCTGCGGCAGATAGCCGGAAGCCACGAGCACCGCGCCCTGTTCGACCGTCAGCCCGGTTTGCGTCGCCAGACAGGCGAGCGTCACGCCGACCACGCCCGTGCTGACTCCAAAAGGTGAATACAGCAGCGCGAACACCGCCGGATGCGGGGGGCGCGGGCCGGATTCGGGCGGCATAATCCCAGGCTGGGTTCGTTCGACCGCTCCGCAACGTCAAATCCCCCGATGGGTGTGTAGTACAGCGTACGACACTGGGGTTAGCCGAAGCCGCGGGGTGTTAGTACTGAACTGCGGCCGGTTGACGCGCGTCCACGCGAAATTCAGATTCACCGAATGAACCCCGCGTATCCCAAGACCAACGACGCGAAGCCGGCTCCCGCCGGCATTGAACCCGCGCCGCTGGCCGAGGCCCTGGCGAATGCCCTGGCCGCCAATCCGGTGCGCAGGGAAGAGCGCCGCAAACCCGCTCCGCCGGCTAAACCCGCGGCGGGCGGACCAGCAAAATCACCAGGACAATAAGCAGCAGCAGACCGCCGCTGGGATAGTAGCCCCAGCCTGAGCTATACGGCCAGGTGGGCAAAGCGCCGAGAAGCAGGACGATAAGGAGGATCAGTAGGAGTAGACGCATGGGGTTTGTTGTTTCGGTCTTGGACCGCGTTACCTTCTTGAGGTTACGCAAGTTCCATTGGGTCTTGTGACGTTGGGGGTCGTCTTGTATTTTGCACGACTTGGCCACGGGCATTGTCTTTAGGTGGAACGCGTGGTCCCCACCCGCTTCGGCGTCAAACGCGGACGGAGGTCAAAGCGCAGGGGGACCATGCGTTCCACCTCAGCGGGCCATCGAACGAATTTACCTCACTAAGCCAATGCGAGTCGTCCTCCTAGCGGTACAGTCCCTCGACGGTTTCATCACGCGTCACCGCGAACCGGGCACCGCCTTTGCCTCCGCCGACGACCAATCTCATTTTTCCCGCGCGCTCAAGGAGTGCGACTGCAGCGTCATGGGAGGGGAAACTTACCGGGTTTCGCGGGACCTGATTCGATCGCGGCTGACCGCTCAGCGATTGCGGATGGTCATGACACGGGATCCCGCGCGACTGGCGTCGGATGCGGCACCGGGGTTGTTGGAATTCACGGACCACGGCCCGGCGGAAATTGTGAAGCAGTTGGGCGCCCGCGGCCGCAGCCGCTGTGCCCTGCTGGGAGGCGGCGCGGTCAATCAGCTCTTTCTGGAAGCGGAGCTGGTCGATGAGGTGTGGGTGACGATTGAGCCGCGGATCTTTGGCGAGGGCACTCCGCTCTTGCGCGGGGCGGCGGACGTGAAGCTGACGCTTCGCTCGGTCGACCATCTGAGTTCGCAGACGCTGCTGCTGAAGTACGATGTGAAGTTGTAGATCCGGGGGCTTATCTCAATGTAGCCGGGGGCGCTGACCCCGGCTGTTCCGCTTTCGATGT
The DNA here is from genome assembly GCA_036502225.1 of Opitutaceae bacterium. Classification (GTDB taxonomy): domain Bacteria; phylum Verrucomicrobiota; class Verrucomicrobiia; order Opitutales; family Opitutaceae; genus Palsa-1447. Next base: position 28,855 of record DASXYY010000056.1, on the reverse strand, counting down.
CGCACTGCCGGGGTCAGCGCCCCCGGCCACAGCGCAAGCGTGGGCTCAGACCGCCGCCACCGCCCGGTCCAGCATCCGCTGGAGATAGAGCTGCTCGGGCTCCAGCTGGGCCTGCTGCAGGGCCCGGCGGAACGACTCGGCGGCTTGGCGATGTTCGCCCAAGCGCCAGTGCAGTTCGCCGATGGTCGCGTGCGTCAGATAATATCGCTCCAATTTGTCCTGCTGCGGCGCGTTCGCGATGCATTCGAGCGCCGCTTGCGGCCCGTCGACCTGCGCGATTGCGACGGCCCGATTCAATTCGACGATCGGAGAGGCGTGAAGCCGGCTCAGGCCGTTGTAGAATCGGACGATTCCCGCCCAGTCCGTCGAAGCGTAGTTCGGCGCCAGGCAATGCAGGGCCGCGATGCCGGCCTGCAAGTGGTATTCGGTGATGCGATCGCCTTGGGCGGCCTGAGCCATCTGCAGCAGGCCTTGGTCGATCAATGACTGGTCCCACTTGGCCCGGTCCTGATCGTCGAGGCGGAGCAGCGCTCCCTGTTCATCCGTGCGCGAAGGAAAACGCGCCATGGTGAGCAGCATCAGCGCCAGCAGCGCGCGCGCGGACGGCCGGTTGCCCGCCGGATGTTGGATCACGAGCGACGTCAGCCGGATGGCCTCGCGGCAGAGATCCTCGCGCAACAGCCGCTCTCCGGCGGAAGCCTTGTAGCCCTCGTTGAATAGCAGGTAGAGCGCCGCCAGCACGCCGTCGACGCGGGCTTCGAGGTTGTCCCCTTCGGGAATTTCAAATGGCAGCCGCTCTGTCTGGATGCGCTGCCGCGTGCGGGTGAGCTGCTTTTCGATGGCCGCCTCGGTGCTCAGAAACGCGCGCGCGATTTCGGAGGTGCTGAAGCCGCAGATGACCTTGAGGGCCAGCACGACCTGCGCGTCCGAGCTGACGGAAGGATGGCAGCAGACGAAGAGCAGCCGCAGCGTGTCGTCGTTGACGCCCACGCCGTCGTTCGCCGGCGGGCCGTTGGCTCCGGTGGTCATTTCCCAGTGCACCTGCAGGGAGGCCTCCTTGCCGGACGACATGGTGCGGTGCCGCAGGGCATCCCGCGCGAGATTCTTCGCCACCTGGGTGATCCAGGCGGACGGATTGGCCGGGATGCCGCCCATCGACCAGGATCGAAAGGCGCGCAGCATCGCTTCCTGGGCCAGGTCCTCCACCAAGGCCATGTTTTCGATGCCCAGGAGCCGCAGCAAAACGCCGTGCAGACGGCCCGTTTCGTGCCGAAAGAAGTGCTCGATCAGCTCGCCGTTGGAACTAGCGGACGACACTCGCGGAGGGGCGCGCAGTTACGCCCAGGTGACAATTGACCGTTAGCTCGCGAATCTCGATGACCAGACCGTACTGAAGGCCGGGATGCTGCTGCGCGATCTCGGTCGCCTCGTCCAGGTCGCGGGCGAGGAGCTTGACGAAACCGCCGATTGCCTCCTTGGCTTCGGCGAAAGGTCCGTCGACCACCCGTTTGCCCTCGGGACCGGAAACCACGCGGGTCTCCAGCTCCAGCGGCTGTCCCTCAACGGCCTTGCCCTGGGCGGCCAGCCGGTCGTACCAGCCGTTCCAGGCCACCATCAGGCGCTGACGTTCATCGGCTGAGAGGTGACGGTGGGTTTCGGGGCCGGAGTTACGGAAGAGCAGCAGAAACGGTGTGGAATCGGTGGACATGACGTTAGACTCTTATGGGTTTGACTGATTCGTTCCAATTACACGACGAACCGGTGCATTCGGAAAGGACATCCGGCACGTGAAAACAAAGGAATTTCGGCCGTGTCCGAAAACCAATCTTCAATCCGATTGCCACTGCACCGGGCAGGAGGAGTTTTGCGGAACCTCGCTCGCGCTTTCGGCCAGCGACAACGCGGGCGCCGAACGGATGGTCCTCACGGGAAACCGGGGATAGTCCCCGACGGAGGTGGAGCGCATGGTCCCCATGCGCTTAAACGTTCATCCGCGTTTGGCGCCGAAGCGCGTGGGGACCACGCGCTCCACCCTCATCGCCGATTTTGGCTGAATTCGCGTAACTTTCCAGGACCGGTCCGGGTTATTCATTCATGCTTTCCATGGATACCCTCTGGCAGGAGGTGCGCGGCGCGTGGCGATTTCTGGCGCGTTCGCCAGGCTTTACCGTGACGGCGGTCGCGACGCTGGCCATTTGCCTGGGCGCCAACCTCACCATTTTCGCGGTGGTCGACGCCGTGCTCGTGCGGGCTTTGCCATTTCCCGAACCCGGCCGCCTGGTGACGATCTTCAACGCCTACCCGGGCGCGGGAGTGAACCGGTCGAGCGCCTCCATGCCGAACTACTTCGACCGCCGGCATGCGATCAAGGCCTTCACTTCGCTTTCCATTTTCCAGGACTCGTCCGCGATCGTGGGCGAAGCCGGCCATCCGGAGATCGTGCAGGGAGCCCGCGTCAGTCCGGAATTCTTCGCGACGCTGGGCGTGCCGCTCGCGATGGGCCGCACTTTCACCGACGCTGAATTGCGCTATGGGCCCGATCAGGTGGCCATCCTCACCGACGAATATTGGCGCAACCATTTTGGCGCCGATCCCAAGATTCTGGGCCGGACCTTCCTCAACGATGGGCTGCCCCAGACGATCGTAGGGGTGCTTCCGCCGCACTTTCACTTTCTCGGCAGCAAAGCCGAATTCTTCCGGCCCGCCGCGTCGGACTTGGGCGACCGCACGCCAGCCAACCGGCACAGCAACAACTACACGATGATCGCCCGGCTGGCGCCCGGCATCACCTTGGAGCAGGCCCAGGCCCAGATGGATCAGTTCAATGCGGTGATGCTGGCGACCGATCCTTACCAGAAACTGATCAAGGGCGTCGGATTCCACACCACCGTGGCCTCTTTGCACGACGACTTCGTGAGCTCGGCCAAGCCGATCCTGCTCCTGATTCAGGCGGGTGGGGCGGCGCTGCTGCTGATCGGGTGCGTCAATCTGATCAATCTGCTGCTGATCCGGGCCAGCGCGCGCAGCAAGGAGCTGGCGGTGCGCCAGGCATTGGGCGCCAGCCGCCGCGCGCTCGCCCGCACGGCCCTGACGGAAACGGGACTGATTTCGCTCGGCGGCGCGATCGCCGGCGTCGCGATCGGCGCCGCCGGCATCGGCCTGCTGCGATCCCTGGCCATCGAACGCCTTCCCTTGGGATCGGAAGTGGGCATGGACTGGCGGATGGTGGCCGCCGCCGCGGCTGTTGCCATCCTGGTGGCGATCGGCTTGGCGATTCCCCTGGTGGTCGTCACGATGCGCGGAAATCTGACCCGCGTTCTCCAAACCGAATCGCGAAGCGGCACCACCTCGCGCAGCGCGCAACGGGTGCGGCTGGCGTTCATCGTCCTGCAGATCGCGCTCGCCTTTATGCTGCTTTCCGGGGCCGGCCTGCTCGGACTCAGCCTGGAAAACGCAATGAAAACCCAGGCCGGCTTTTCGGTGGACGGAGTTCTCACCGCCGATGTGGGATTGCCCTGGAAAAACTACCGCGACAACGCGTCCCGAGTAGCCTTCGTCCAGCGGCTGCTGCCGGCCATTCAGGCTCTGCCGGGCGTGTCGCAGGTGGCAATCTCCACCGGGCTGCCATTCAACGGCGGCATCAACGACAGCGCCGTCACGGTCGATCGCTCCGTCGCCAGCCCGGTCGACAAGGTTCGGGCTCATTATATCAACGCGGTGGCGGGGGAGTATTTTGCCGTCATGCACATCCCGCTGCTGCGCGGCCGGCTGCTGGAGGACAGTGACCTGAATTCCAAGACGCAGGTTTGCGTCGTCGACCGGGCGTTTGCGGAGCGGTATTGGCCGGGGCAAAATCCCATCGGTCACCGGCTCGACCAGAATGTGACTCTGGTCGACAAGGAGGCCTCCACGATTGTCGGCGTCGTGGCGGAGGTGAAGCAAAGCGAGCTCGCGGACAGTCTCGACCACGGAGAAGTGTATTTTCCGTACTCCAATCAGGCCAATGGCGGATTCAGCCTGGTCGTGCGGTGTTCCGTACCGACGGCCGCGGTCGCGCCGATGCTCCGGACGGCGGTGCTCAAACTCGATCCGGAATTGCCGCTCAACAACGTTCGTCCGATGCAGTCCCACATCGACGACAGCCTGGTGGCCCGGCGTTCGCCGGCGGTCATGGCATCGATTTTTGCGCTGACGGCGCTGCTCCTGGCGGCGATCGGGACGTATGGCCTTTTGAGTTACGCCGTGAGCCAGCGTTGGCGCGAGATTGGCATCCGCATGGCGCTGGGCGCGCTTCCGGGTCAAATCCGCGGCCAATTCCTGTTCATGGGAGTGCGAGTGCTGGTCATCGGGGCCGCGTTCGGCCTGGTTTTCGCGTGGTGGACCGGGCATCTCATGCAGAGCTTGCTGTTCAACGTCCCGGCGCTGCCGGTGGGCGTGCTGTCGATCTCGCTGGTGGTGATGGCCGTGGCGACGCTTTTGGCTGCGCTCATACCCGTCGGTCGGGCGGTTCGGGTGAATCCGGTGGTGGCGCTGCGGTCCGAATGAGGATCCGTTTGAGCTTTCCCGCCGCGGCCCGCAACATTTGCCCATGCTTTCCGTGGATACCCTCTGGCACGAAGCGCGCGGTGCATGGCGATTTCTGGCGCGTTCACCGGGCTTTACCGCCACCGCGGTCGCAACGTTGGCGATTTGTCTGGGCGCCAACCTGACCATTTTTGCAGTCGTCGATGCGGTGCTTGTGCGGGCGTTGCCGTTTCCGGAGCCCGACCGCCTGGTGACGATCTTCAACGCCTACCCGGGCGCGGGGGTGAACCGTTCGAGCGCCTCCCTGCCGAACTACTTCGACCGCCGGCATGCGATCAAGGCCTTCACCTCGCTTTCCCTGATTCAGGACTCTTCCGCGATCGTCGGCGAAGCCGGTCATCCCGAGACCGTGCAATGCGCCCGCGTCAGCCCGGAATTTTTCGCGACGCTCGGCGTGCCGCTTGCGATGGGCCGCACCTTCACCGAGGACGAATTGCGCTATGGTCCCGATCAGGTGGCGATCCTGACCAACGAGTATTGGCGCAATCATTTTGCCGCCGACCCCAAGATTCTGGGCCGGACCTTCATCAGCGATGGGCTGACTCAAACGATCATCGGGGTGCTGCCGCCGCACTTTCATTATCTCGCCAGCAAGGCGGAATTCTTCCGGCCCGCCGCATCGGACTTGGACGCGCGCAAGCCCAGCAACCGGCACAGCAACAATTATACGATGATCGCCCGGCTGGCGCCGGGCGTCACCCTGGAGCAGGCCCAGGCTCAGATCGACCAGTTCAACGCGGTGCTGTTGGCGACCGACCCTTATAAGGATTTGATCAAGGGAGCGGGGTTTCACACGACGGTCGCGTCGCTGCATGGCGATTTTGTCAGTTCCGCCAAAACCATCATCCTTTTCATCCAGGCCGGCGGCATCGCGGTGCTCGTGATCGGTTGCGTCAATTTGATGAACTTGCTCCTGGTTCGCGCGTCCGCCCGCAGCAAGGAACTCGCGGTGCGCCAGGCGCTGGGCGCGGGTCGGGCCGCCCTCGCCCGTGCGGCGCTCGCGGAAACGGGGCTTTTGTCGCTGGCCGGCGCCCTCCTGGGAATTGGAGTGGGCGCGGCGGGAATCGGACTATTGCGGTCACTGGCCATCGACCGCCTGCCTAGGGGGACGGACGTGGGCATGGATGGAAGAATGGTCGCGGCGGCCTTGATGGTCGCGGTCCTGGTCGCCCTCGGACTTGCGCTTCCGATGATCATCCTGACGATCCGGGGCGACCTGACGCGGATTCTCCAGACGGAATCGCGCAGCGGCACGACTTCGCGCAGCGTCAATTTGCTTCGGCGGATATTCATCGTGGTCCAAATCACGCTCGCGCTGGTGGTGCTTTCCGCGGCCGGCCTGCTCGGACTCAGCCTGGAAAATGCGATGAAGACGCACGCTGGCTTCCAGACCGACAACGTGCTGACCGCCGACCTGGGGCTGCCGTGGAAAAACTACCAGAATGGGGCGTCGCGAATGGCCTTTGTGCGGCGCTTGCTGCCGGCGATTCAGGCGCTGCCGGGCGTGTCGCAGGTGGGCATCGCTTCGGCGCTGCCGTTCAACGGCGGCAACAACGACAGCGCGGTCACGGTCGACCGCTCCGTCGCGAGCCCGGTGAACAAGGTTCGGGCTCATTTTCTCAATGCAGTGGGAGGAAGCTATTTCACCGCGATGCAGATTCCGCTGCTGCGGGGCCGTCTGCTGGCGGACCGCGACGAGGAGTCCAAGACGCAGGTCTGCGTCGTCGACCGGGCGTTTGCGGAACGGTACTGGCCGGGGCAAAATCCCCTTGGTCATCGGCTCACACCGGATGTCACACTTACCGACAAGAATGCCTGGACGATCGTGGGAGTGGTGGCGGAGATAAAGCAAAACGAACTCGCGGACAGCCTAGATCACGGCGAAGTGTATTTTCCATACAGCTCGCAGGCCAATTCCTACTTCAGCGTGGTCGTGCGGTGTTCCGTGCCGACCGCCGCCGTGGCTCCAATGCTGCGGACGGCGGTGCTCAAACTCGACCCGGAATTGCCCCTCAACCACGTGCGTCCGATGCAATCCCATATCGACGACAGCCTGGTGGCCCGGCGCTCGCCGGCGGTCATGGCCTCGATCTTTGCGCTGACGGCGCTGCTCCTGGCGGCCATTGGAACCTACGGCTTGCTGAGCTACTCGGTGACCCAGCGGTGGCGCGAGATTGGCATCCGGATGGCGCTGGGCGCGCAGCCGAGCCAGATCCGCGCGCAATTTTTGTTCATGGGTGTTCGGGTGCTGGTCATTGGATCCGCGCTGGGTTTGGTTTTGGCGTGGTGGACGGGACATCTCATGCAGAGCCTTCTCTTCAATGTGCCGACTCTGCCGGTGGGCATCCTATCGACATCGCTGGCCGTGATGACGGTGGCCACCCTGTTGGCCTCGCTGATTCCCGCCGGTCGGACGGTTCGAGTGAATCCGGTGGTGGCGCTGCGGGCGGAGTGAGGTTAAAAACAAGCTTGCAAGCTTGTAGGTCATCGATACAAGGTATAAGCCTTGTTTTGGACCAACCCCAAATTTGCCGCCGTCCTGACCGGGGACGTCGTGAATTCCCGGCGCTTGCCGCGCGATCGGCGCGAGGCGCTGCCGCGTTTGCTGAAAGAGGCGGGGCGGGCGGCCCGGAAGGCGTTTCCCCGTATTATTCCCTTTGAGCTGCAGGTCTTCCGCGGCGACAGCTGGCAGTTGGTCGTGGAACCGCCGGCTCAGGCGCTGCGTGTCGCACTTTTTCTACGCTGCCATGTGATCGCCGCCAGTCCGCCGGGAGCGCTGCAGGACATGCGGATTGCGATCGGAGTCGATCAGGTGGATTTCGTGCCGGACCATGCCGTGTCCGAAGGAGACGGGGCCGCCTACCGGGCCTCGGGCGCCGCGCTCGACGGCCTCAAGCAAGCGCGCCTCGCCCTGGTGGGGCCGGGATTGCCGCGCGGGTTGAGCGTCTGTGTCACCCTGCTCGATGCGCTCATCCAAAAGTGGACCGCCCGCCAGGCACTGGCGGTGCAGCACAAGCTGCTGGGGCAAACCCAGTCGGAAATCGCCAAGGCCTGGCCCGAGCGATCGACTCAGCAGGCGGTGGCGGACCAATTGGCCCGCGCCCGCTGGTCCGCGGTTGCGGAGGCCTTGCAGTTCGCGGAGGAAGAGACTAATCCCTTGTGATGCTCCAGTACAAGGTTATAACCTTGTTAAATCTGCCGGGAGGACGCGCGCTTTTCTTCGTTCTGCTCTGCGCGCATCTGCTGGGGGACTTTGTGTTTCAGACGGACCAGATGGTCCGGGTGAAGCGCCGGCCGGCGACGCTGGCGCTGCACGCGGCCATTCATGCCGCGTTGGTGTTCGTGCTGGTGGGCGCACCCCGCCTCTGGCCCCTGGCGTTCGCGGTCCTGGTCATTCACGCGCTCATTGATTGGGCGAAGCTGCGATTCGGCCCGCTTTTGTCCCCGGCGCGCGCGTTCTGGTGGGATCAGGCGCTGCATATCGTCAGCTTGTTCGTGCTCGCTGGAATGGGGAGCGACGCCGCCCTGACCGCCGGGTGGACGACCGGACAAGACGTGGGATTGATGCGGGCGATGATCGCCGTCAGCGGATTCATTGTGTGCGTGCGCGTGGCGGCCATCGCGATCGGCTTTTGGGTTCAGCCGTACCTCGATCAGCTGGTCTCGCCGGGAGCTGAAGCCATGCCCTCCGGCCGAGATCGAGGACTGCCCAACGGCGGCCGCATCATTGGCCAATGGGAACGGGCGTTGATCTTTCTGTTCGTATTTGCCGGCCTGCCGAGCGGCATCGGCTTCCTGGTTGCGGCCAAGTCGGTGTTTCGCTTCGGCGAACTGAGCGACCGCCAAAACCGAATGGAAGCGGAATACATCACGATTGGGACGCTGATGAGCTTTGGGGTCGCGATTGCGGTCGCGTACGCGACACAGCTGCTGGCGCTGTAGATCCGGGGGCATATCCCGAGGTGGAGCGCGTGGTCCCCACGCGCTTCGGTGCCAAACGCGGGCGGAGGTTCAAGCGCATGGGACCATGCGCTCCACACATCAAAGGGTAAGCCGATTTTTTCCCGCGTGCAGCGCCCGGCTCTGGCCCGCGTACTCGAAGGTCCCGGTCAGCGTTCCCGGCAGCGTCACCGTGGCATTCAGCTTGCCGCCGCTCCGGCGATATTCGACCTGAATGAGCCCTTGCGGATGCGGGTACTCGGCGGAGAGCGAGGGCAAGTCGCCCAAATGCGGCGCAATCCGCACCGTGGCGAACCCGGGGCTTCCCGGTTCGATTCCCGCCACCAACGTCAGCAAATCGAACATCGGGTGCGCCGACCACGCGTGGGAATCGGAACGGGTATCGCCCGGAATCTCCGGCCACGTGCTGAAATGCAGCGGCAGCAGGTCGCGCCACGGTTTCAGCGAGGCCAGATAGGCGTCGGCCATGCCGGCATGATCGAGCGCCCGCGCCAGGTAGTATCGGAAATAGTAGGATGCGCTGAGCACCCCATCCGGAGCGGTGCCCGGCCCGATCGCCAGCAGGCGGCCCAGGACGTCCCGCTGGCGCTCGCGCGGCACGACATCGAAAAGCACCGCCATGACGTTGGCCTGCTGGCTGAACGCGGTGCGGTCGGGATTGTCAGCGAGGAGCTGGCGTTCCTCGCTCCAACCCGCATGAAACAACGCGCCGCGAATCCGGGTGGCCTGCTCTCGGTCCGCGAGCGCCTGGGCCGGATCTCCCAACGCGGTCTCGAGGTCCGCAGCCTGATCCAGCGCGCCGAGGTATTCCAAGGTGGTGACGCAGGATTCTCCCGAAGCGCCGTACGACGGCAGGACGCCGGTCGAGACCCAATCGACGAAGCTCCAGCCGGGAACCTGGGCGAGCAGGCCGTCCGGCCGCTGGTAGCGCGCGAACCAGGCGAGCACGGCGCGCACTCCGGGCAAAGCCTCGCGGGCGGGAGCCGGATCGGGACGGTATTCCCACCAATCGTGGAGCATCCCGATCCATTGCAGTGAAAAGGTCGGGATCATTTGGCGGAGCGAGCTGGGGTAACGGCTTTGGGTCAGCCCTTCCGGCTCGCGCGAGTCAAAAAAGGCGTCGAGCGCCTGGCGCGGGAGCCGATCGTCTCCCGTGACAGCGTAGGAAATCATCGCCTGGATGCGGGTATCGCCGATGTATTGGAGCTGCTCGTACGTCGGCGTGTCGCTGTAGGTCTCATGCGCGTTGAGCCGGGCCGTCCGCCAACTGATGTCCCAGATGCGGGCCAGGTCCGGATCGCCCGTGCGGACGCTGGCCCGGGCATGAAACGGATACGCCGTGAAATCGGCCTGCAGGGAGTCGATGGTCACCGGCTCATCGGCCGTCACAATTTCCAGGTCCAGATAGCGCCAGGTTCTCCACCACAGGGAGCGGAAAACGCGATGCGATCCGCCGTCGGGCAGCAGGCGATCGGTCAATCCATACGCCTGGCGCCCGGCAGTTTCGTTGCGGTCGCCCTTGTGATATTTCTGATCGTAGAGCGCCTCGGAATAGGTGAGGCGCAATTGGGAGCCACGGCCTCCGGAAACGGTCAGCTCCGGGTAGGCGCAGGCGAGGGTGTCCCGATCGAACAGCAAATGCACGTGCGAGTGCGGGGGAATCGAGCCGGGTAGGGCCGAGATCGGTCCCCGCACGATGCGGCCGGCCGTGGTGGGGCTGAGCTCCATTGGCGGAAGCGGGTCCGCCATCAGTCCCCAGGGATTGTCGCCCGTTTCGTCCGCGGAGTGAGCCACGTTGGCCGCGGAAAAGGAGGCCTCTCTCATGGGGTAGCCGGCCGGCATCCAATGCCCGTTGGTAGTCGCCGGCTCATTCCAGGTCCAATCCATCTGGGAAGCGTCGATTTCCTCGCCCGGGCCGGCCGCCCAATAGGCGTGAGGGTTCGTTTGAGCGTGGAGGAAGGGGCGCTGGCCGTACTCAATTTCCGCTTTCCAACCGACCGGAGTACTGATTGCGAGCGGGCCCGTGGCATCGCTTTCGAGCAGAAATGCCGTGCGGTCCGTTTCCTGGGCGATGGGCGCCACGATGCCGTAATTCCAGACGGTCGCTCCAATGACGTTCAGGCCGGCGTGGAGCAGAGGCGCCAAGTCGAAACTCTCGTAGCGCCAATGCGCCAGATCGCCCCGGGCGGGTCCGGTGCCGACCTGCGTGCCATTGACGAAGAGAATAAAGCGGTTGTCCGCGCTGACGCGGACCGGGTACGAGGCCGGAACGGCGGTCAACGTCAGCTCGCGGCGGAAATGCAGAACGATGGGTTCGCGCAGCGGTGCGGTGGGATGGGTGATCCACGCCGCGTGCCATTTGGTTTCCTCGGCGCGCAGCAAGATCGGCCAGAGAACAGCTAGGGCGATCAGCCAGCGGTGTCGCGGGGGCATGCAACGCGAGGATTATGGCCCTTGATCGTTGCTGCAATGGTGGAACGCCTCGTCCCAGGCGCTTTGAAGTGGGCCGGAATCAGGTCCCTTTCTCGCTCCCCCCTGACGTTCCCTGCCAGCAATCTTCGCGCGCAGCTTCGGACCTCAACGGCGACATTTACGTTGACTATCCAATTCGGCGCAATCGACCAGTTTCGATGGAGCGCCAATTGAACGATCTCCCGGTCTTGGTTCCACGCGACGCCGGTCGGCCAGCAGATGGGCTCGTCCGAACTCCGCCCGAAGCGCAACCTTGGATATAAGCGAATCTGCCTGCTGATGCCGTATTTTGGGCCGATGGCCGGAATGGATGCATCTGTATTTACAGTCTTGTGCCACAATTGCAGCATCGACTGGATGTTTTCACGGATTGCGGCGTTCCGGAATATCACGGCGACAATCTGCGTTCGTGCCGCTCTCGTGGCTCGAATGCATCCGAAGAATCAGCGCTCGCTGCCGGGTGAAGCTGGGTTCGTTTGATCCTTACAAGCTGTGCGACTTCCGGTTTGCATTTGGCGATATATACAGGGAATGCGCTGAAGGTTACGACTATTGGGGATTTGGCGATGTCGATGTAATCTATGGCGACCTCCGGGAATTTTTGCAGGGAGACCTGCTGGAGCGCGACCCGATCATATTCAATGCGAGCCATGTTTCGGGACACTTTGCTCTCGTTAAGAACACGGAAGAGAATCGGCCGATCGCTATCGGGCGGATCAGATCTGGCGTGAACGCATCGGAGATTTGAGATATCGGGGCTTGGATGAGGCCAATGGCTACTACGGAATCGAGAATGTCCAGGCGTTCGAATCGTATAATACTCCGCTTTCGCCGTACATTCCCGGTTTGGGATGGAGCATCGTGCCCGGGTTCCGCGCCTTAGATTCGAGTTGAGATTGCGAACGCGGGAACGTCCGGCCCAGGCCGCTCGACCGCGCGCCGGGGGCAGAACGGCCCAACCCGCCTTCCCTCGGATACGTTCGCAGAGCGAGCTTGCCCTTGATTTGAGGACATTCCTCCGGCACGCTCGCAGCGATGATCTCGATGCCGATCCGACGCTTTGCCGCAATTGCCGATTTTCAAATCGGTCCCTTCGACCCGGGAATTTAGGATCGTTTATGGCTTCACCCGCACCCGAGGACAGCGATCGCCAAGTGGCGGACGGCTTGATCAACGAATTGATCGAGATTGTTCGCGGATTGGCGGGCGAGAAATGCGTGATTTCCCCAACGGTCAATCTGCTCACCGACGTCAATCTCGACAGCCTCGAAATGCTTCAGCTCGACGAGACCGTCCGCAATCGGTATGGCGTGTCTTTGATCACTCACGAGGGATTGAAATCGATCAGCACCGTCCGGGATTTGGCGCAGTTTATTGCGGACCATAAGCGACCGCAAATCCAGGCCTAGCCGACCCCAACCTCCGGGGTGCCCGGACGACCCACCGCCGCGTCACGGCGGCAGCATTTTGTAATCGATCTTGCCGGCGGCGGTCCGGGGGAGGCTGGACACGACCGATGCTTTCACGGCGAAATTGGGGACCTGCAACTCCTGGATGAGGTGCATTTCGATGTCCATCGCCAGGTCAGCACCCTCGACGAAGACGCGCAGGCGGCCGTCTGCCTCGGTCATCGCCACCGGCTGCTTGAAACGGGCGCCCACTTCCCGCTCCAATTCCTGCAGATTGATGCGCTTTCCAAAGAGCTTGGCGAAGCGCGCGATTCGCCCGACAATGCGAAAGAAACCGTCAGGATCGACCTCGGCCAGATCCCCGGTATCCAGGATTCCTCCCAGATCGTCTCCGCGGGCCAGATCCGCCGGGGCTCCCGCGTATCCCATCATGACATTCGGCCCGCGGTAACGCAACTGCTGCGCGCGAAGGTCCGGGCCGGCGGGCACCAACGTCAGAGAGCCGCGGGGAATGGGTATGCCAACCGTGCCAAATTTTTCTTCCAGGCGGTCGGAGGGCACGTAGGCGATTCTGGCGGTGGCTTCGGTTTGACCATACATGATAACGAATGATTTCCCGCCGCTGCGGGCTCGTGCGTGGAAATGCCGGGCGAGGTTCTCCGGCAAGTGGCCGCCGGCCTGGGTTATCATGCGCAAGGTCGGTATATCCGTGGGCGCCAAGTCCAGACGTCGCAGCACCTCGTACATATAGGGGACACCGGCGAAGGACGTGCATCCAAAATCGGCTACCGACCGCCAATAATCCGGATCCATGAAATTGCGCTGGATGATCGCCACGGCCCCACCGGAGATGAGATGCGAATTGAGAATCGAAAGGCCGTAGGCGTAGTAGAATGGGAGGCTCTGCACCGCGATTTCGCCGGGCCCAAGCTGTAGAAACTCCGCGATCGAACCGGCGTTGCTGGCGAGGTTGGCTGAGGAGAGGCGAACGTACTTTGGGGCGCCGGTCGATCCGGAGGTGGGCAGGAGTAAGGTGAGATCAGGGTCGGGCGCGACGAGATATTCCCTGTCGCTGTGCCACAAAATAGACCGCTCGCCGGCCAAACGGCCCACCGCCCGATAACCGCTCGGAGGAGGCATTTCGAGCGGAAGAATGAGAGCATTCGGGCGAAAAGCGGTGATGACATTATCGCGGTTCCGGAGCCCCGGCTCGCCCAGGCCAATCGGAATTGCCGCCTCCAGGCAGGCCAGGTAGGAGGCCACGGCGCCCATATCGTTTGGACAAAATTGAAAAGCCACGGTCGGGCTCCGGAGCTTCCTCAGCAGGCAACGGTTAAGGGCCACCCACTCTCCCAACGCGGCATAGCTCAGCGGGGCGCCGCAATTGCTCTGATAAAGAGCGTTTCCACGGCCGTGGTACGGGATCTCAAACTTCATGGCGTCATTTGCTCCGACCCGGTTCAGCCGCCGCACTGGTCCGTTGCGATCCTTAACTTGGAATCAAAAGATGCCATTCCTCATTCTCGCAACGGAAGCCGGATTCCTGCAGAAAAACGGCCACGGGATGGTTCCGGGAAGTGTCGACGAACCGGACGCAAAGGCCGCTCTTGCCGGTTTGACGGGCTCGTTCCACCAAATACTTCAGCAAATAGGTTTCCACCCCCCGGCCGAGGACGCGGCAACTGAGCACGAGCGTATCGATGACCAGGTGTTGCGATTCAAATCGGCCCATCATGAGGCCGATGTCGCCGTAATCTCCAAAGCGGTCGCAAGCGTGGACCATCTCGCAACAGGCATGAGGTCTCGAGGCCGCTGAAGTGAGTTCGGCCGCCGAGCGGAAGGCGCCGTTCAGATTGAAGCGGTTGGTCCGCTGCATGAGCTGAGTCGCCCGGTTGAGATCGAGCGGCTTAAACGGGCGAACCGCTACCTTGATCTGCAGCATTTCCAGGTATCCTTCCAGAGTGGGCGTCTCTCGCCGGATGTTCGAACGCAGATTTTCTGCGCGATAGTATTCGCTCCTCCGGGCGTCTTCGGCGGTTGCGGGGAGAAGGTCAAATTCCCAGATTCGGGCGAGGAAAGCCCCCATATCGCCCTCGTCGGCGGGCAGATGGACCGTAACTACTCCGGGATATGCGTGGCGCATCGCCGCGCACTCAATCGGATCGTTGTCTAGGTAGATGAAGCTATCGAGTGAAACTCCCAGCTCGTCGGACAAAGACGCCAGGTTCGCCGGTTTGGGCTGCCAGTTGATGCGCAGCGCCGCGACATGTTCGCGGCGCAGCAGCATTTGGTGATGTCGGTCGAAAACCGCCAAGACGTCCTCGGGGTCGTTCTTGCTGCAAAGACACAGCACCTGGCCCGATTGGCGCCTCTGCAGCAAAAACTGCTGTACGGCTCGCCGGTTCGCGCTGACCGTGAGCATCTCCGGCTCGGACTCAGCGCAGCATCCGTCCCAAAGCGTGTCGTCGCAATCGGCGACGATGACCTTGCGGGGGGGGGCCAGATATCGGCGGAGCCGTCTCGCGACGATCGTGGCGATCCATGCATGCCCGATCCGGCTGTAGGGTACCGCGGCCAGCGACGCCGTGTAAGGATCAAAATTGGCGTCGTACCCGGCGGAGGAAAGAACCAGCGAAAACTCCCGGGAGAGACAGACCTCGATGCCCGGCGGCGCGGCGAATGACTCTTCGATCTCCGCGAGGCGAGGATGACCCCGATACGGAGGAGACGGCGGGCAGAAGACCACCAGGTGCCGAGTTGATTTGGACGCCGCCGCACCGGTCACGGCCGCGGACAGTGCGCGGCAGCGTTCGGGCAATGACGAGAATGGATCCGCCGCGGAAAGCTCCAGCCACCGTTCCAATTGAACGAGCACGACGGCGAACTGAGGGTCAGAGAGTCCGGAAGCCGCCAGGAGGAATTGAAAGACCTGGTCGAATTCGGCAAACGCCAGCCCAAGGTTCAGACCCAGACGTTTGATCCAAAACGCGAGCGGCTCGCGGATCAGTTCGAGGGCAAAATTCCCACATAAAGCACACTGGGGGGGGGCCGAACCGACCGGTTCGGAGCGGACAGAGTTTTTGGTCGGCATGGCGATATCGGCGTGGGCGGGTGCGCCTGGCGGGTCAAGGCAGCTCGGTGGTGGGGGCAACGGTTGGGATCGTCCGCGCTTCGGAGCCAACGCAAAATCGACCGTCGATCTGCAATGGCTTAACCCGAATCGCAACCGAAGCATCAGGGAATGAGATTGGCACGATTGGCATTCGGAGAGGCGCCGCTTCTACATGTTTTGGTTCGGCACCGTTGGCAACGCGTTTGTGCTGGAACGAGGTGCCGGGCGGAATGAACGGTCCGATTTTGACGTCGACAACGGCCGACGCGTTCCAACTATCTAGAGGAGAATTGGACCGAAATGTGGCCGACAATCCTGCGCGAGGCCAGGCAGACCCAGCATTGAATCCCGGACGCTCTGATCGGGATCTGATCTTCGCGCTGGCGACCTCGAAGCGGGCCTCCAAGGCCGTCTTTGTGGCCGCCAGTTTACGTCTGGCCGATCACCTCGCTTCCGGACCGAAGTCGGTCGCGCAGCTGGCCCGAATTACGGGGACTCATGCTCCGTCCTTGCACCGGCTTTTCCGCGCCCTGGCGAGCCTGGGCGTTTTCGCGGAAGTCGCGCCACGCAAATTCGGCCTGACGGCCGCAGCGGAACTCCTGCGGGAGCGCTCCGAAACTCTGCGGGGCGCGATCATGATGAACAACGATCACTTTCACGAACAGGCGTGGGATGAGCTGCTGTACAGCGTGAGAACCGGAAGGCCCGGTTTCGACCGGGCCCACGGTCGACCTCTTTTCGCCCATCTGGCCCGCGATCGCCGAGCCTCCGCCGTTTTTAACCGAGCCATGACGGATGGGGCTCTGATTCCGCTCAGCGCTGTGCTCGACGCCTATGATTTTTCAGGGATCAAAAAGCTGGCCGATATCGGCGGGGGGCACGGCGTGCTGATGGCATCAATTCTGGAACGCTATCCCAAGATGCAAGGACTGGTCTATGATCAGCCCTCGGTCGTCCGAGGGGCGCGCCGCTGGCTGAAGCTTCGGGGCCTCGCGAGCCGCTGCCGGGCGCTGGGTGGCGACTTTTTCAAGTCGGTTCCCGAGGCCGACGGAATAATCATGTCCCGCATCATCCACGATTGGGACGATGAGCGTTCGCGGCGCATTCTTCGGAATTGCCGCCGCGCGCTTTCCGCCGGCGGCCGGCTGATCGTCGTCGAAGCCACCATCCCGCCCGGCAATGCGCCCGCTCTCTCAAAGCTGCTCGATCTCGAAATGCTCGTCATGACGGGCGGCCGGGAGCGTACGACGGACGAATTCGCCCGGCTATTCAAGCGGTCGGGTTTCAGGCTTCGGCGCGTCATTCCGGCGTATGCCGGGGTCGCAGTCATCGAAGGGATTCCGGCCTAGCGGCGGCTTCCAAGTTCGGCCGGCCGAGGTCGAGATGGTCGCAATCTCCGCCCGTTCGTTAACCGGCCCTGACGCTTGGTGCCCTCGCCTCGATTTCGTGAGGTCCGGCCGGAACCGAAAACTGGGTGCGACAAAGCTGGGCGTACAGCTTTCCCGCCCGAAGAAGTTCTTCATGGCGTCCGCGCTCAACAATGCGGCCCTGATCCAAGACCAGGATTTGATCGGCATGCTGCACCGTCGACAGGCGATGAGCGATGACGAGCGAAGTCCGGCCGGCCAGCGCGGTTTGGAAGGCCTGCTGGATTGCCCGCTCCGATTCGGAGTCCAGATGGGCGGTGGCTTCGTCCAAGACAACGACGGCCGGCGCCTTGAGCAGGAGCCGGGCGATGGAAACTCGCGCCCGCTCTCCGCCGGAAAGCCGATGCCCGCGCTCTCCCACCATCGTGTCGATGCCCTGCGGCAGCGCTTCGACCGTCGGCAGAATCTGTGCGTCCCGCAACGCCGCCAAGAGTTCGGCGTCGCTGGCCCCGGGCTTGGCGTAAAGCAGATTTGCCCGGAGGGTATCGTGAAACAGATGGGCGTCCTGCATCACCATCCCCACCACACCCTGAATGGAATCCTGGGTCGCGTCGCGCAGATCGACCCCGTTCATGCGCACGGATCCCGCCTGCACGTCGTAGAGCCGGGCGATCAACTGGGCCAGCGTGGATTTGCCCGCGCCAGATGGTCCGACCAAGGCAACCAGCTGACCCGGTTCCGCCACAAAGCTTACGTCGTGCAGCACGTCCCTCTCAGGATGCTGGCTCAATACCGCAACGGATTCCAGGGAGGCCAATGAAACCTCCGTGGCGGTCGGATACCGAAAGCCGACGTGGTCGAATTCGATCCGGACCGGACCCGCCGGAACCGGCACCGCGCCAGGTCGATCAGTGATCGTGGGCTTGAGCGCCAAAACCTCAAAGACCCTTTCGAAGGATACCAGCGTAGTCAGGACGTCGACCTGCAGATTCGAGAGTGACAGCAATGGACCATAAACTCGGTAAAGATAGCCCACCAACGCGACGAGAGTGCCAATTTCCATGCTCCCACGGACGGTGAGCACGCCTCCCCAACCATAGACGATGATGACGCCCAGCCCGACGAGCAGGCTGCCTCCGGCATACAGTGGACGGCCGACGTTCGCCGAATGGACGTTTATATCGCGCACTCGTTGAGCGAGCCGCCCAAAAATTGTCGATTCTTCGTCGGCGCGGCCAAAAATTTTCATGACCGTAGCGCCGGAGACGTTGAAGCGTTCGACCATGAGGTGGTTCATTTCGCTCGTTCGGTCGAAAGCGGCGCGAGTCAGTTCTCTCAGCTGGCGCCCAATGATTCCGGCTGCCACCATATAGATCGGCATCACGACCAGGGCGGCCAAGGTCAGGCGCCAGGAAAGAGCAAACATGGCCGAAAGTATGAACACCACCGTCAAGACATTGCCGACGGCGGCGGTTAGAACATTGCTGAATGCACTGCCGGCTCCGGAAATATCCGTGTTGAGCCGCGTGACGAGAGCGCCGGTGCGGGTGCGATTGAAGAACCCGAGCGACATTCGCTGCACATGCACGAATACCTTCCTTCGCAAGTCCAGGACTATGTCCTGGCCCACTTTGACCGCCAAATATCGATGAACGAACATCAGCCCAGTGTCTGCCAAGGAGAGGGCAGCGGCCAGAAGCGCCATCCGGATTACTTCCTTTTCATCGCCGACCACGACGCCGCGATCAATCAGTCTTCGAAAAACGAGCGGGTTGACGACGCTGGTTGCGGTTTGCAGCACCACCAGGAAGAGAAAAAAGCTGAGCGTGCCGATATACGGTCGCCCAAGTTCGAGCACTGCCCGAACCGTGCGGCGGGAGATTTTGGGTTTGATCGCGTTGTCGTCTCTCGGCCCAAAGGCCGGCCCGCCGGGGGTCGGGAAAATCATCGGCTTAGTCTTGTGTCAAACTTTGGACGGGTCTATTCGAAAATTTCCGTCCGACAAAATTCTTGCGGCAAGCCCGCCTCAGACTCCGCCGTGGCGGCTCTCGCGAATGAACGCTGCGGCAAACAGCGCCATGGTACGGCTGGCGGATGAGGTCGAAAGATCCCCGAAGCTGACCGAGAACGCGAAATCGGTCACGCCCCATTCGGTCCAACGCTTCAATGAGTCGGCAATGTCAGCCGGCGCTCCCATGAGGACACGCTCAGGGTAGAGTTGATCGAACGTCGTGGGAAATTTGCGGCCGGCGGATTCACCCAAAACCAAGGCTGCTTCCAAGTGGCCCAAGTATTGATCCAACTGCGGCTTTGCCTCGTTCCGGACCGCCTCCGGCTGAGGATTAAGATAGAGAAAGAAATGTGCAAGCACCCGGCGGTCGCTCCACGATCGACCGCTCTGGGTCCAGGCTTCAGAGTAGGCCGCGCGAATCGCCAGAAGTTCGGCTTCGGTCCGGGTGTAGGGGTTGAGCATCAGCCCGAATCCCCTCGCACCCGCGAAGCGGGCGTTGTTCAGGCGGGTGGACACGGCGAGCCAGATTGGAGGGTGCGGCTCCTGACACAGGGAATACGGCAGTTCAGGCCGCGTCCGCGTAGGGTAACCCGTGCGGCCGCCGGCGGACCAGCACTCGACGATGGTTTCAATATCCCGCTCCAAGGCTCCGGCGTCTTCCGAGCCGGAGCGGGCCAGGCGCGCTTTTTCGAAGGGAAGAAAACCGCGTCCGAGGCCGAGATCCACCCGACCCTCAGTCATAACGTCGAGCAGGGCAAATTCCTCCGCCACCACCACCGGATCGTGAAACGGCAGGATGACAGCGCAGCTGCCGAGGCGCAGGCGGCGGGTTGCCACTCCCGCCGCCGCGCAGAGGATCGACGGCGACGGGATCAGGCCCCCATAGGACGAGAGATGGTGCTCGGCAAACCAAGCGTGGCTGAATCCAAGCCGCTCGGCCTCACGGATCAATTCCAGCATGCCGGCGAGCTTTACGCCGGCCTGCCTCGCATGGGAAAGCGTGGGCAGAAAGAATAGCCCAAAGCGCGGGCTCACGGCGCAGTCCGCCCGGCGGAAATTGGCTCGACGGGTCGGTCGACGCCATTCTCCAATTTGAAGGACTCGGCCAAAGCGAGGCTGACCGCGTCCCGAACGTCGGATTCAGCCTCCGAAAGGGTCCGGCCCAGATGCTCGAGCGCGCTCTGGGCCAGTCGGTGGAAAAACTGGCTGGCCCGATGCGATTCCCGGTAGGAGAGTTCGGTGAACGAGATGTGGTAATAGAGCGAACGGTGAGGGGTCAGGGCGGAAATCATATGCTCCACCCGGGAAAGAAGCTGCCTTTCCCGTGTGCCGAGCGCGGACCGGAGCAGGTCAAAGTGCTGGAAACAGAGGTCCGACATGAAATCCAAGTCAGCCTTGCGCTTCGATTCGAAAAGGCTGAAGGCCCGTCCGCAGTCTTTCGGGTTTTCGGCCAACAGGTCGGCCAGCACGGCGGCGTCCTCAAATCCAGCGTTCGCGCCCTGCCCATAGTAAGGAATGATCCCGTGGGCGGCGTCGCCCACCAATACTACCCGGTCTCCCACAAACCAGGACGGGCATCGAACGCACTTCACCCGCCCCGGCTGTCGCTGAGGCGGGCTGGTCAGAATCATCGGCAGGATCTCAGCCAAATCCGGGAATTCGCGCGCGAAGAAATCCCGCAAGGCACCCTCCGTCGCAATGTCATCGAAAGACGGCGACCCGGAGAGGGGCATGTGGAGGGAGAGGGTGATCGAACCATCCAGATTGGGAAAGCCGATGAGCACGCTTTCGCCGCGCGGCCAGAAATGGAGCGAGCCGCGTTCCAGGGCAAGGCGCGTGACCTGCTCCGCCTTGATCGTCAGTTCGCGGTAGCCGAGATTGACGTTGCGGCATTCGGTGCGGATATAGCCGGCCTTCTCGAGGCAATTTCGCACGGTCGAATTGACACCGTCCGCCGCCGCGAGGTGCTGGAACGAGAGAACGCGGGGCCGGGCGGGTGGCTCAAATTCCACCGTGAGCAGGCGCGCCTCCAGGTCGATGGCGCTGCAATTGGCCTCCGAAATCAATTCCACGCCCGGATGTGCGGCGGCGGTCTCGACGAGCAATTCCCGCAATTCGCGGCGACGAATCGAGTATAAAGCCTCGGCGTTCGGGCCATAGGCTTCAAAATTCCGAGAGCCGTTCCGGTCGTGAATCATACGGCCGTAAAGGGGCTGGGATCGATTGATGGCCTCGGAGCCCAGGCCGATTTTTTTCAAGGCTTCGATTCCCCGGTTGCAAAGAGTGATGTTGACCGCCCGCCCGGAGTCGGGCGCGGCCTTTCGGGGCTCTCGGTCAAGCAGGACGACCCGGGTGCCGTTCCGGGCCAAGGCAAGCGCAAGCGCGGGCCCTGCCATGCCGCATCCGATAACGGTAAACGCATGCATCAGGCTATGGTTCGCGCCCCTTTAGCTGGGTGAAACGATCGTCGCTGACCGAGTGATGCAGGCTTCGCGATAAGCTTCGCCGTCCGTCAGTGCACATGGGGTGTGGGGGTGTACAGCTGGATTGGAAAGGCCACTGTGAGGATTGCCGGTGCATCCTTCCAGTCAAAATCGTCGGGCCGTTGAAAAATTGGCTGAGCCAGCATCAGCAGAGCGTAATCGTGAACGTCCGGGCCAATCCGGAGTAGAAACGTCTTGACTCGCTTCGAGGTGAAAACAAACAGGTCCCACGATGATCCGATATTTCCTGCGATCAAAAATTCATCGGGCGACGGTAACTTCAACCGATCGCGATTACGTGGGATCCATTTCGATCGGGCCGAATTTATGCCGGGCCGCGCAATTGCTGGAATTCGAGCGGGTCGACGTCTACAATATTACCAACGGCAATCGTCTTACGACTTACGTCATATTCGGTGGCGAGGAGCGGATTCAGCTCAATGGAGCGGCCGCCCATTTGGCCAGCGTGGGCGATCTGATCATCGTCGCGGCCTACGCCGGGATGGAGGACCGCGAAATTGACCGCCATCGCCCGACCGTGGTCCACGTCGACGAGCGCAACCGTCCGGTACTGCCAGACGGAGAGCCCGTTCCGCCCGTCCGAGCCGATGCTTGATCCGTATTTTAGCCCGCGATTCGCCGGTCGAATGGCAGCTTCGGCTTCGGGCGACGGCAGCCTTCCGGCCAGGATCGTGGACTCGATCTTCGCCCCGTGACCGAACGGCGGAGATTTCCACTGCGCAGGCGTGGGATCTGAAGTCGGGCCGCAAAAAAATGGTGACAGTCCAGCCACCGTCAGATTGCGTTAGAGCGATGATTCGCCATCGAGTCGCCGGTCCCGCTAGGCGAACGATCCGCTTGCTCGCCGCCGTTCTGCTGGGGTATGCCAGTTTGGCCTTGGCGTCGGCTGCGGGCGCCTCGCCGATGACGTTTACGGCGGATCCTGATCACTCTTCGATCAAATTCGCCATCAGGCACTTCTTTACGGATCAGACGGGCCGATTTACCCGGTTTGACGTGACGATGAAAATCGACCGGGATGATTGGCGGAATAACTCGGCCACCGCTTCGATCGAGGTTGCGTCCGTCGCCACGGATGATTCCACCCGCGACGCCCAGCTCCTGCAACCCGAGTTTTTTGATTCGGAAAAGCATCCCTTCATCACCTTCAAAAGCACGTCCTGGAAGCAGACCGCCTCGGGTTTTGACGTGGCCGGTGACTTGACGATCAAAGGCATCGCCCGCCCGGTCGTGCTCAAGGTAAAGGCATTGGGTTTCGGGCCGGGAATGTTCCCCGGTTCGACGATTTCCGGCTGGGAGGCGAGCACGACCGTCAATCGCTTTGATTTCGGAGTCAGCGGCTACCCGAAAATGTTAGGTGCTGACGTTAAGATTTCGATTGATATCGAGGCGGATTTGAAGAACTAAACTACCGGCAGATTTCAACCCCGACGGGAGCCCGGGTCGCTTTGCCCGCTTCACACCCCCCTTTGCATGAATCTTAAGACCAGCATCATTGTCATAACGACCACCGTGGCATTGCTCGGCACGTCCGCCGCGATCTACGAATACATCCAGACGCCTCCCGAATCCAAGGCTCTGGCCGACGCCGAGCGCGAGCGGGATCAATTAAGAAACGAAATCGGCCGGTTGCGCCAAACGGCGGCGTCCCCGCACGGTTCGAAGCCGCAATCGGAGCAGGGGCCGGCGCAAGCGGCGCCTCCCGGTGGCGACCACAACCCCATGGGAGGCGTGTTTGCGCTTCTGGCGAATCCCCGATTCGCCAAGATGAGTGAGATCTCAACCGAAATTTCGCTTGATCGGCAATATGGCGGCTTCTTCAAGAGTTTGAATCTGACCGACGCGCAGATCGAGCAGGTCAAGAAACTGTTGGCCGAACAGCGGATGGTAATGTTCGATACCATGGTTGCCGCTCACGATCAAGGAATTGACCCGCGCACGGACCCCAACGGTTTTTTTCAAGCGGTCAAATCAGCCCAATCCTCCATCAATACCGAGATCGGCGCTGTGATTGGTCAGGACGGCTACGCTGCCTACCAGGCATATCAAGGCACCGTGCCCGCGCGCAATACCATACAACTTCTGCAGCAGTCCTTGGGTTACACCGCCGATCCGATCACCGAACAGCAGGCCACCGCGCTCGTTCCCATCCTGAGCGGCGCTCCCCAGCCCTTTTCGGCCAACAATCCCTTCTTTGTCCTGAATCAAGATATGGGGCTGACTTCCCTCAACGAGCAGACGCTCACCCAGCTCCAGGGTATCCTTTCGCCGGCGCAAGTCCAAGCGTTTCAGAATGTGGTCAAGCAGCAGGGCGCGCTGTTTCAAGCCCGTCAACAAGCGGGGCCATGAGAGATGGCTCGGGTTCCGCCTCCCGCGAAGCCGGGCGAAAATGACGGGGTGGCGACGTCGCCAACCGGTTCCCGGCTTCTGGCCGTAAACCGGACCGAATTCTGCTGGCATTGGATTGAATGAAGACGCTCCTCATAGACAACTATGACTCCTTTACATATAACATCTTTCAATACTTGGGGGAGATCAACGGAGAGACGCCCTGCGTCGTGCTGAACGACGACGAAATCGGCTGGCCGGAACTGGCCAGGATGAATTTCGACAACATTGTGATCTCGCCCGGCCCCGGGGATCCGAGCAACGCCGCCGATTTCGGGTTTTGTCGGGATGCCATCCTCGAATCGCGCGTTCCGATCCTCGGCATCTGTCTCGGACATCAGGGAATAGGGCATTGTTTTGGGGGGGAAGTCGGCCTGGCGCCGCGGGCCATGCACGGACGCATTAGCACCATTCTCCACAATGGGGTGAAGCTGTTCAAGGGCTTGCCCTCGCCGTTTCAGGCGGTGCGCTACCATTCGTTGGCGGTCTGTGGGGCGTTGCCCTCCGATCTGGAGGCAACGGCTTGGACGGAAGATCGGGTATTGATGGGGCTGTCGCATCGCTTCAAGCCGATCTACGGCGTGCAATTTCATCCGGAGTCGATCGCCACCGAGCATGGCCACGCGCTGCTCCGAAATTTTCGTGATATTTCCGCGGCGCAAAAGGGCCGGGTCGTCGTTGGCCCGTCGGGCCGCTCTTCGCCGCCCGAAGTGCCGGCCCAGCGCGGCGCGACCGCAGCGCGGCAGTTGTCCGTGCGTTACCGCCGTCTGGGGTCGGGGCTGAATGCCGAGGCGGTATTCGAGAAATGTTTCGCTCATGCTCCGGAGGCATTCTGGCTCCATTCCGCGTCGATTCGCCCGGGAATGTCGCGGTTTTCCTACATGGGTGACGCCTCGGGTCCGATGAGCGCCACGATTTCCTATGACAGCGCCCGGCGACGGCTGAAAATTCAGCGCGACGGCCGGGAAGAGTTCGTGAACGAAGGCATTTTTGAGTATTTCCAGCGCGAACTGGCGCGTTTCTGCTGCGTCAATCCCGGCCTGCCGTTCGATTTCCTCGGCGGATTCGTCGGCTACCTTGGATATGAGCTTAAGCGGGAGTGCGGTGGAAACGGCGCACATCGCTCACCGCTGCCGGACGCCAAGCTCATCTTTGCCGACCGCTTCATCGCGTTCGACCATTTGGCGGGTGAGACGTACTTGGTGAGTTTGGCTGGGACCGATGAAATGGGTCCGGAATCCTGGTTTAATCGGATGGAATTGCTCAGCGCTCCCTGCACGGCGCCTCCGCCGTTGGTCTATGGCAACCGGCCTGAACGGGTTGCGTTCCGGCCGCTCCACGATCGCGCGGCCTACCTGGGCTTGATCGCCCAAGCTCTGGACGAAATCAATCGAGGTGAAACCTACGAGGTCTGCCTGACCAATCAGCTGATGGCCGACGTTGCGGTGGACAGCTTGCGGCTTTACCGGACCCTGCAGCGGATCAATCCTGCGCCGTTTTCCGCCTATCTGCAGTTCCCCGAAGCGTCCGTCATCAGTTCGTCACCCGAGCGTTTCCTGCGGATCGACCCCGGCGGAAAAGTCGAAACGAAGCCAATCAAAGGAACCATGCGTCGGAGCGCCGACCCGGCGGAGGATCGCGAATTGGCGGGGATCCTGAAAAGCGACGAGAAGAGCCGGTCCGAGAACCTCATGATTGTAGATCTGCTGCGCAACGACCTCGGCCGGGTCTGCAAGCCGGGAACGGTCAAGGTTCCAAAACTGATGGACGTCGAGACCTATGCGACCGTGCATCAGCTTGTAAGCACGATCGAAGGGATATTGGCCGCTGGCTGTTCGCCCATCGACTGCGTACGGGCGGCCTTTCCGGGTGGCTCGATGACCGGTGCGCCGAAAATACGAACCATGGAAATCATCGATCGGCTGGAGGCGGCCCCGCGCGGCGTCTATTCGGGAGCAATCGGCTACTTCAGCCTGACCGGCGCGGTCGATCTCAGCATCGTCATCCGGACAATCGTCGCCACCCGAAACCAGGTTTCGATCGGCGTCGGGGGGGCGATCGTCGCGCTATCAGATCCCGACAACGAATTTGAAGAGACACTTTTGAAGGCCAAGGCGCTCGTTCGGGCGATCGCGCTCAGCGAAACCGGGGCCGACGACGGCGCGATGGTTGATGCCGAGTGCGCGGTTTAACGCGCGATTGGACCATGAGCCGGACCCTTCGCACCCAGGTTGGCATCGTCGGCGCAGGGCCGGCCGGGCTCTTGCTAGCGCACCTGCTTCGCCAGCGGGGAATCGATAGCGTCATACTCGAAACCCGTTCGCGTGAGCGGGTTGAAGCGCGCGTTCGCGCCGGCCAATTGGACTCGACCACGGTCCAGATTCTCACCGCCGCCGGCGTCGGGAGCCGGATGCAAGCGGAGGGAGTGCCCAATTCGGGAGTCAATTTTTACTTTCGAGGGAATACCCACCGCATCGACCTCCGTGCGGTATCGGGCCGGACACTCATGATGTATGGCCAACGGGAAATCGTGCGCGACATGGTCGCCGGGCTGCTCGCGGTCGACGGGAAAATTCTGTTCGAGGTGACCGACGTCGAACTGCACGGGATCGACGGCCGAACTCCGTCGATCACTTTCCACTCCGCGGGCCAGGACATGGCCCTTGAGTGCGAATTCATCGTCGGCTGCGACGGGTATCATGGCATCTGTCGGCCGGCGATTGCTCCGGCCCTGTCGACGTTTGATGTCGCACACGGTTTTTCCTGGGTGGCGGTGTTGGCCCAGACGAAGCCGGTCGCGGAGGAAGTGGTTTACGCCTGCCACGACCGGGGTTTGGCCCTCTTCAGCCTGCGATCGCGTGCCGTGGCGCGGTTCTATCTGCAATGTCCTCAGGAAGAACAGCTGGATGCCTGGCCGGTCGATCGGATCTGGGACGAGGCGCGTTTGAGACTTGAGGGGGGGGCCTTCGTGCTGGAGCCGGGCCCGATTCTGGAATCGAGCATGGTACGGATGCGAAGCTTCGTCGCCGAGCCGATGCAGCACGGCCGATTGTTCCTGGCGGGAGATGCTGCCCACATCGTGCCTCCCTCCGCGGCCAAGGGCCTCAATTTAGCCGTGGCGGATGTTTATCAGCTGGCGCAGGCTCTCCAAGAGCGGTACCGAAGCGGCGACGCAAGCCTGCTGAGAGATTATTCCCGGATCGCTTTGGAGAGGGTCTGGGAGGGCCAGCGCTTCTCCGACTGGATGACCCGGCTCCTGCACACGAACATCAACGGTTCGGCGATGGACCGGCGAATTCAACTCGCCGAACTGGACCATCTCATGGCCACGCAAGCTGCGCTCGGAAATTTTGTGGAATCTTATGTGGGTCCGAAAATGTCCTGCTGACAGTGACCCGGCTTCAGGCCGGAAGGCAGGCTCGTCTTCGCGGCTGGCTCGCGGCGAGCCTCAGCCGCGCGCACGTCGACCGCTTTCGCGGGCTCAGCGCTCATCATCACGCTCGTCGGTCAAATCCGCGGCCATCCGGTTCGCTTGGTAGGCCTCTTGTGGCGCAATCCTCCCGAACGAAGATGGCGAGAAAAGCCGCGAAGACATTCGCGCCGGCCTCGTTCGGCCAGGAGCGGCTTTGGTTCGTCAACCAGCTGGACCCTGCCGACCCGGGTTATAATGTTCATTTTGCGTGCCTAGTCCAGGGGCGTGTGCAGGCGGATCTGCTCCAGCGCGCCTTCGACCAGTTGGTCGCGCGGCACGATTCGCTCCGGGCAAACTTTCGTGAGACGGCCGAGGGCGTGGAACAGGTGATCCATGCCTACCGTCGTGTTCGCTTGAGGATCCGGGATTTCGGCGCCGGAGTCGAAGCGCAAGCCCACGCCCGACAATTTCTGGCCAAGGAAAGCCGGCAGCCATTTAATTTGGGCGCCGGGCCATTGGTGAGGGCCTACCTGCTGCATTTAGGGGAGGCGAGCGACGTACTGTGCTTCGTCATCCATCATATTGTCACCGACGCGTGGTCAAACCGCATTCTTTTCCACGAGTTGATGCATTTCTACGAGGGGCTGGCCGGACCAAAGCGGACCTCGGAGTTGCCGGCGCCGTTGATGTCCTATGCGGATTATGCCCGGTGGCAGCGCAGCGACTTGGTTCTAGGCCGGATTGAGCGGCAGCTGGCATATTGGAAGCGGCAGCTGAGTGGCGAGGTTCCGGCGTTGCGGCTGTCGACGGAACGCCGCCGGCCCGTTGAGGGACATCCGCGGGGCGCCCGTTGCCTCTTTCCCTTGCCCCAGGAATTGAGCGACGAACTGAAGGGTTTGGCCCGAAAGGAACGGACCACTCTTTTCATCGTGCTTCTCGCTGGATTCCAAGGCCTGCTGGCTCGCTACACCGGCCTGCTGGACATCGCTGTTGGGTGCCCGATCGCCGGCCGGACGCGCAGGGAGATGGAAAGTACGATCGGGTTCTTCATCAATACCCTGGTTTTTCGAGTCGATCATTCCGGGCGTCCTTCGTTTCGTCAGCTGCTCGCTCGGGTGCAGCGGGTGGCGATCGAGGCCTATATGAATCAGGACGCGCCTTTTCAGAAGGTGGTGGAGGTAGTCCAGCCGGACAGAAGTCGGAACGGGGCACCTCTGGTTCAGATCAGCTTTCAACTCAGAAACGAGGCGGGAAGGAACGAATCGATTGGCGGCCCTTCCACGCAGGCCTTCCCTTTCGAGACCGGGATCGGAGTGTTCGAATTGACAGTTTCGGTCGCGGAGACGGAAAAGGGGCTCGCCGTTTTGGTTGAATACAACGCAGACCTTTTCGATCAGCCGGCTATTCTCCGTCTCTGCGGGAACTACCGGAATTTGCTCCAAGCGAGCACGGCCAATCCCGATTGTCCGGTGGCATCGCTGCCTCTCTTGTCGGAGCAGGAGCGCGGGCAAGTGCTGCGGGCAAGGAAGGAGACGGCGGGGGCGGAGGGGAGTCTGCCGGAGTGGTTTGAGGCGCAGGTGGCGAGGAGCCCGGAGGCGGTGGCGTTGGTGTTCGGGGAAGAGAGTCTGACCTACGC
>DASXYY010000055.1:0-26693 GCA_036502225.1 Opitutaceae bacterium | reverse complement strand
CTTCCGGTTGCTTCCCACCCCGCCTCGCGGCGGCGCAGTTTCCTTCCGCTGCCGATATCCATGCCGATACCGGGGTCTGACTTTCACATCCTGAGTTCATGTATTTGATGACGCACTGGAGCGCGTGGTCCCCACGCGCTTCGGCGTCAATCCGCGGGCTGACGTTTAAGCGCATGGGGACCATGCGCTCCACCCACTCTCCATCCCATTGTAACATAATGACAGCAGGTCGGCTGGACACGCCCGGCCAAACCCTCGAATATTCCACCCGGTGGTCGGAGTCATCGATATCGGCAGCAACTCGATCAAGATCCTGGTCGCGGCCAAGGCCGCGGATGGGCGGGTTGTGGCAAGAAAGCTCCGGACGATCGAGGCGCGGATCGGCACGGGAATCAGCGCCGAGAAGCCTCATCTGACGACCGAAGGCATTGAACGAGGGGTGGCGGCAGTCGCCGAATTGGCCGTGGAGGCGAGCGCCTTTACCCCGGACAAAATCATTGTGGTCGCGACCAGTGCGGTGCGGGATGCCGAAAACGGCGCGGAGTTTTGCCGACGCGTCAAGGCAGTCACGCAGCTCGACGTCCGTATTCTTTCGGGCGACGAGGAAGCGGCCCTGATCGGACGGGGTCTGCTGTGCGACCCCGGCCTTTCCAAAGAACGCGATTTCTACGTTTTTGATCTGGGCGGCGGCAGCCTCGAATGCCTCGCCTTCCGCGACCGCAAAGTGGTGCAGGAAGCCAGCCTCCCGCTCGGTTGCGTCCGGCTGTCGGAGAAGTTCGTGACCGACACGGCGGCGCCCTATCGGCCGGAAATCGGCACTGCGCTGGCGGCCCATGTGCGCGCCATCGTCACCGCTGCAAACTTTTCACTGGCGAATCCGGGAGTGGCCGTCGGCACGGGCGGCACCCTGACCGCCGTCCGGGCCATATTGGCGGCCCGCCTCAGCAAGGTCACCGAAGAGATCCCCCCCGTGCTGACCACGCGCCAGCTGCGCGAGATGCTCGATCAGATCGGCAGCCTGCCGCTGTCCGAGCGGCTCAAGGTGCCCGGGCTTCCGCCTGGGCGGGCGGATGTGTTTCCCGCGGCGCTGGCTACTTTGATCGCTTTGGCGGATTTGGGCGCTTTCGAGGCTTACCGCCATTCTTTTTATAACCTGCGCTGGGGCTTGGCCGCCGAAGCGCTCGAATAACGGCGGCGAAATCCTTGGGCGGAGGCGCCTCCACCACGATTCGCTTGCCGGTGCGCGGATGCGTGAAGCCCAGATGGGCGGAATGCAGCATCACGCGCTTCACGGTCGGCAATCCGGACAGCGGCTTGAAGCCATAGACCTCGTCGCCCAGAATGACATGGCCGAGGGATTTGAGGTGCACTCGGATCTGATGCGTGCGCCCCGTGTGCAGGACGCAGCGCAGGAGCGCGGCTGCCCCCAGGTTTTCCACCAAGGTCCAATCCGTGTGGGCCGGCCGACGGTTCGGCCCGGGCGACTCCTCTTCGTCCTCGCCGAAGCTTTCGACGATTTCGTCGAACGCCATCATCTTGTGACGGTGGCGAGGATGCCGTCCGATGGCCTTGCGAATGCTGCCGCTGAGGAGAGCCGGGACCCCCGCCACCAGGGCCAGGTATTCCTTTTCGACTGTCCGTTCCGCGAACTGCTCCGCCAAAGCCCGGTGCGCCGCGTCGGTCTTGGCGACGACAATCGCCCCCGAGGTTTCGCGGTCGAGCCGGTGAACGATGCCGGGGCGCTCCACGCCGCCGATGCCGCTCAGTTGGCCCGCGCAGTGGGCGAGCAATGCGTGCACGAGCGTGTCGCCGCCCGTGCCGGCGCCCGGGTGGACGACCATGCCGGCGGGCTTGTTGACGACCAGCAGCGAACGGTCCTCGAACAGCACGTCGAGCTTGATCTTCCGCGGGGTGAGGTCGGAGGCCTGGGTGACGGGAAATTCGTATTCGATCGGCTCGCCGAGACGCACCGTGTCACTCTGATCGAGGACGCTTGCCCCCCGTTTGATCAGCCCCGCGGCAAATGCGCGCTGCCAGCCGGCCCGGCTGTGCTCGGGCATGGCGCGAGACAGAACTTTGTCGGCTCGGCCGGAGGCGGGGGCAACGAAGGTAGGCATTTAAATTTTACGGGTGGAGCGCGTTGTCCCTAACGCGCTGAGCGACTCCCAAGCGCAGGGGGACCATGCGCTCCACCTGAACTGCAATCTCCGCGATCATCGCGGCGCGAACCGCCGGCGGCACGTCCGCCACCTCCCACCCGGCGCGCGCGATTTCACCGAGCTCGGCGGGCGTGAAGCCGCCCTCCGTCGCCAGGGCGACATATTCATCGACGACCGTGTTGGCGAAGCAGAGCGGATCGTCGGTGCTGACCGTGCAGCGCACACCGGCCGCACGCAGTCGGCGCAGCGGGTGTTCCGCGATCGATGGCACGACGCCGAGCCGGACGTTGCTGATGGGGCAGACGTCGAAGGTCACGCCAAGCTCCGCCGCGAGCGCCACGACAGCCGGATCTTCAATCGCCCGCACGCCATGCTGCACGCGCCGCACGCCCAGCTGCTCGATCGCCTCCCGCACCTTGGGCGCTCCGCTGAATTCGCCCGCATGGCATTTGGTCACCAGCCCGGCCGAGCGGGCCCGTTCCCAGACCTGGGCGCTCCACGGCTCGGTGGGCATCGTCTCAAGTCCATGCAGATCGATGCCCGCCAGCCCGTCCCATTCCGTCACGCTGTCGATGATCGCCCGCAGCGGTCCGTCATAGTCGTTTCGTTTCATGCCCGCGAACACGCGCACCTCCAGCCCAGCCGGGGCGGCCGAGCGGATCGCCTCGACGATCACGGGGCCGGGCACGCCGGTCAATTGGATCGCCGGCAGATGAAAGCTCGTCTCCACGTAACGGACATTCTGCACCACGTGGCTCGCAAAAATCCGCCGCGCCGTTTCGTGATAGCGCTCGGCCGAGGTGAACCACGGCACCGCGTGCTCGAGCAGGATGTCCTCGAAGTGCGGGAAACTGGGATAACGGAAATGAATGCCGCGAAATTCCGGCACCACCGGGTAGCGCTGCGGCTGCCATTCGACCAGCAGCTCATAGGGCAGCGCCCCCTCGATGTGAAGGTGGGTCTCCGTCTTCGGCAGCGCCCGGACAAAGTCCGCGTCGGCCCGGGTCATTTCGGCCGCCCCAGCAGGTATTCGGGATTGAGCTTCTGGAGCGAGGCGGGCACGAAGCGGCCGTCCTTGCGGATCAGCTTGCCGTCGAACCAGATTTCGCCGCCGCCGTATTCCGGGCGCTGGATGCACACCATATCCCAATGCACCGAGGATTTGTTGCCGTTGCCCGGTTCATCGTAGGCCTGGCCCGGCGTGAAGTGGAATGAACCGGCGATCTTTTCGTCGAAGAGGATGTCCCGCATCGGCTGCCGGATGTGGGGATTGAATCCGATTGCGAACTCGCCGATGTAGCGCGCGCCGGCGTCGCTGTCCAAGATCTCGTTCAGGCGCCGGGTGTTGTTCGCGGTCGCCCCGACGATTTTGCCCTTCTTGAATTCCAGGCGAATGTTGTCGAACATCGTGCCCAGGTAAACGGTCGGCGCATTGTACTGAATGACGCCCTCGACGGAATCCTTGACCGGACACGAGAACACCTCGCCGTCCGGAATGTTGCGCTGGCCCCCGCACTCGCGCGCGCCGATTCCCTTGATGGAAAAGGTCAGATCCGTTCCCGGACCCTTGAGGTGCACGCGGTCCGTCTTGCGCATCAGATCCCCCAGCGCCTTCATTCCGGGCGCCATGCGCGCGTAGTCGAGCGTGCACACCCGGAAATAAAAATCCTCGAACGCCTCCGTGCTCAGTCCGGCGCTTTGGGCCATGGCGGCGGAGGGCCAGCGGAGGACGACCCATTTGGTCTTGTTGATCCGATAATCCATCACCGGCCGCATGAGCCGGCTGACCAGCTGCGCCTTGTCCGAGGGAACATCCGACGCTTCGAAAATATTGTCGGAGCCCCGCAGCGCGATGTAAGCGTCCATCTGCTGCATGCGGTTCAATTCCACTTTGGCGGAGGTGGAAATCTGGGCTTCCGACGCTTCCATCGCGATTTCACGGGTGATGCGGGCGCGGTGAATCTGCACGTAGGGCATCGCTCCCTTGGCCCGGGCCGCCCGGATCAGGGCAACCACCATGGCGTCGGGAACGTCAAAGGCATCGATCAAAAGGCGTTCGCCGCGGGCCAATTCGATGGAAAATCCGGTGAGGCCCTCGGCCAGCCGGTCAAAACGGGTATCGGAAATCATGCTTCAGGATTAATTAGCCGAACCATTTATGACACCGCCGGCGGGAAAGCAAATCCGCCCCACCGCTTCATCGAAGTCCGCCGCTCCGCGGAGGATCTCAATTTCGAGCCGCAAATAGTAGATCGGCAGTCCGGGGACAGCTCCCGACAGCCGGACCGCGTCCTTCTCGGTCGTCAGCAGACATTCGGCCCGCTCGCGCGCCGCCTGCTGCTGCAAACGCGCCAGGTCGCCCTTTTGATAGCGGTAGTGGTCCAGGAAACGTTCCCGCCCCACAATCAGCGCGCCCAAGTCGCGCAAAAATTTCTCGAAGCTCTCCGGCGTCGCGATGCCGCTAAACGCAAATACCCGGCGCCCCTTCAGCCAGGCCAGCGGTTCGCGGCCCTGCGGATCCGCCGGATCCCGTTCGGCCCGCTGCAGGTATTGGGGGCGGTGGGCGCACTCGATGATGTCGGCCTCGGGATTGTGGCGCGCAATCAGCGCCTCCAGGTCCGGGTCCCTCCGGCCGTTCGATTTCGTGAGAAAGACGTAGCTGGCCCGCTTCACGTGCTTGACGGGTTCGCGCAGGATTCCGCGCGGCAGCAGCCGTCCGTTGCCCCACGGATTGGTTTTGTCCACGAGAAGCAGGTTCAGGCGGCCTTTGATCGGCAGGTATTGGAACCCGTCGTCCAGGACCAGCGTGTCGCATCCGAAGTGCTTGATCGCGTACCGCCCGGCCTTGACGCGATTCTTGTCCACGACGACGGCGACGCCCGGCAGATTGCGCGCCAGCATGTACGGCTCATCGCCCGCCTGTTCGCTGTCGAGCAGCACCCGCTCGCCGTCGCTCACGACGCGGGGAGGCGGCTCCTCGGTATGCGTCATCCAATACCAGCCCTTTTTCCACAAGGGCGGGGCCTTGCTCCGGTAGCCGCGGCTCAGGATCGCGACTTTCCGGCCCCGATCCCGGAGCGCCCGTGCGAATTTTTCCACCACGGGGGTTTTGCCCGTTCCGCCCGCGGTGAGATTGCCCACCACGACCACCAGACAGCCGAGCGGCTGATCGCGCAGGATGCGGTTGCGGTAGAGCCAAACCTTGAGCTGGGCCCCGGCGTTCCAGCCCCAGGACAGGACCTGGAGAAACGCCCCGTAAATCGCCGCACCGGTGTCCGCCCGCCGTCCCAGCACCACGTCGATCGTGTAAAGTTCGAACGTTTGGAACTTGCGGCGAAGCCAGGACAGCATGTCTCTCAGTAGAGAATCAAGGTTGACCCGCGCGCAGGCGTAAACTGTTTTCGGGCGTCCGACTCCGGACCTTCACGTGTTCTATGAGCTATAAACTGTATATCCCCGGTCCTGTCGCCGTATCGGAAAAGACCCTGCGCGCCATGGCGCAGCCGATGATCGGCCATCGCAGCACGGATTTCGTCGCCCTCTATCAGGCGATCCAGCCCGAGCTCCAGTCCCTGTTTGGGACCAAGGACCCCGTCTACATTTCCACGAGCAGCGCCTGGGGCGTGATGGAAGGTTCCATCCGCAACGTCACGGCCAAAAAGGTGCTCAGCTGCATGAATGGCGCGTTTTCCGACAAGTGGAACGACGTCGCCCTGCGCTTGGGGCTCGCCGCCGGCGCCCTGAAGTTTGAGTGGGGACAACCGGTTGACCCGGAGGCGGTTCGCCGCGAGCTCGCGACGGGCGCCTACGATGCGATCACCGTCATCCACAACGAAACCTCGTGCGGCTGCATGAGCGATCTGCCCGCCTTGATGGCGGTCATCCGCGATTTTCCCGAGGTCATCTCCATCGTCGACACGGTCAGCTCGTTCAGCGCGCTCCCGATTCCGAAGGACCAGCTCGGGATCGACGTGCTCATCACCGGCTCGCAAAAGGCGCTCGCCCTGCCCCCGGGCCTGTCGCTCCTGTCGGTGTCGCCCCGCGCGCTCGCCCGGGCCGCCCAGGTTTCCGGCCGCGGCTACTATTTCGACTTCGCCGAATTCCAAAAGAATCACGAAGCGGGCATGACACCGAGCACGCCGGTGATCCCGCTGATTTACGCCCTGCGCTCGAAGCTCGAAGACATCAAGGCGGAGGGCGTCGATGTGCGCCACGCCCGCCACCGGCGCCTTAATCGGACGATGCGCGCCTGGGGCGAAAAGGCCGGCTTCAAACTCTTCCCCAGGGAAGGCTACGGCTCGGTGACCCTCAACTGCTTTGCCAACAATCTGAATATCGATCTGGCGGCGCTGAACAAGACACTCAAGTCGAAGCACAAGCTCGTGATCGACGGCGGCTACGGCAAACTCAAGGGCAAGACCTTCCGCATCGCCAACATGGGCGACGAGACGGACGAGACCATCGCCCAGCTCATCACCTCGTTGGACAGCGCTCTCGCGGAAACACCGCGCGTGCTATAGTTGCCCTGATGAAGTCACTCGTCATTGCGGAAAAGCCCTCGGTCGCCGGCGATCTGGCCAAAGCCCTGGGCAAGGTCCCGAAAAAGGGCGATCACTACGAGAACGACGACTACGTGATTTCCTCCGCGGTCGGTCATCTGGTTGAACTCCAGATGCCGGAGGATATCGACAAGAAGAAGTACGGATTCTGGCGCCTCGAAATGCTTCCGATCATTCCGGAGCCATTCGAATTGAAGCCGATCGAGACCTCGAAGGAGCGCTACGATCACCTGAAGAAGCTCCTCGCGCGAAAAGACATCGAGCTCGTCATCAACGCCTGCGACGCCGGACGCGAGGGCGAGCTGATCTTCACTTACATCTACCAGCTCACCAAGTCGAAGCTGCCGGTGAAGCGGGCGTGGATGCAGACCATGACCGTCGAGGGCATTCGCGAGGCGTTCCGCACGCTGCGCGACGGCTCCCAGCTGGCCGGGCTGGCCGACGCCGCCCGGTGCCGAAGCGAGAGCGATTGGCTCATCGGCATCAACGGCACCCGCGCGCTCACCAAGCGCATGTTCGGCTCCCGCGCGGGCAACGTGGCCTCGGTCGGACGCGTGCAGACGCCCACCCTGGCGATGATTTACGCCCGCGAGCTGGAGATCCGCAATTTCAAGCCGCGGGGCTACTGGCGCATTGTCGGACGTTTTCAGATCGCCAACGGCCAATACGAAGGCGTCTACCAACGGCCAAACTTCAAGAAGAAGGAAGAGGACGAGCATGACCGCATCGATCGGATCTGGGAGAAGGCCCAGGCCGATTCGGTCATGCGCGAGTGCGGCGATCCGGCATTCGGCGGCCCGGGCGATCCGAATCGCCCGCTCGCCGAAGTCACGGACGAAAAGAAGTCGAGCACCTCGGCGCCGCCCCGTCTCTACGACCTGACGACGCTGCAACGCGAAGCCAACAACCGCTTCAGTTTGCCGGCGCGCCGCACGCTCCAGATTGCGCAGGCGCTCTACGAAAAGCACAAGATGATCACCTACCCGCGCACCGATGCGCGGGCCCTGCCGGAGGATTATATTCCGACGGTCCGGCAGACGCTGGGCAACATGGCCGAACCCTTCGCCGTCCATGCGCAAAAGGTGTTGGAAGAGGGATGGATCACGCCGAACAAGCGCATCTTCAACAACGCCCAGATTTCGGACCACTTCGCGATCATCCCCACCCTGTCCGAGCCGAAGCCGCTCGAGGACATGGAGGCGAAGATTTTCGACATGATCGCGCGGCGTTTCATCGCCGTGTTTTTTCCGTCGGCCGAGTTCGACATCACGGTGCGGCGCAGCGTCGTCGCGGGGCACACCTTCCGCAGCGAAGGCAAGGTGCTCACCAACCCGGGCTGGCTGGCGGTGTATGGACGCACGCTCGCGGCCGAAAACGTTGGCGCCCCCCCGGAAGAGAGCGACTCCGCCGGAGCAAATCTTCCCGCGCTCAGCCCAAGCGACGGGCGGGACGCGCGGGCAAAAATCGCCGAAACCGTCCAGGAGTCGCTGGCCACGCGGCCGCCCCCGCGCTACACCGAAGCGACGCTCCTCTCCGCCATGGAAGGCGCGGGAAAATTGGTCGATGACGAGGAATTGGCCGAAGCCATGAAGGAACGCGGGCTCGGCACTCCCGCCACTCGCGCCGACACGATCGACGGCCTGATCAACCAGAAATACATCGAACGCGCCCAGCGCGAACTGATCCCGACGGCGAAAGCCGAGCAATTGCTGCAGTTTCTCGCCGCGGTCCGCGCCGAGCAATTGACCAGCCCCGCCATGACCGGCGAATGGGAATTCAAGCTGCGCCAGATGGAGCACGGCAAGTTCACCCGTCCGAAGTTCATGGAGGAAGTCGCGACCCAAACGCGCGGCATCATCGAGCGCGTCAAGGGCTTCGAGGAGGACGAGACGAATTCGCCCCTGACCGACCTGATTTCACCCACGGACCAGAAGCCGATGCGCGAGATGCTGCGCGGCTACAAATCCCAGGACGGCGAACTCACCGTGTACAAGGTGATCGGCGGGCGCAAAATGGACATCGAGGAAGCCCGCAAGATTCTGGTCGAAGGCCAAATCGGCCCGCTGGACGGATTCCGCTCGGCCAAGACCGGCAAGCCGTACAGCGCCGTTCTGCGCTACAATACCGAAGAGAAAAAGGTGGAATTCGTGTTCGACGGCCAGCGCGACGCGGCGGGCAATCTCAAAATCGACTTCACCGGATTGCAGCCATTCGCCCCCGCTCCGGCCAAGTACGGCGACGCTCAAATGTACGAGACGCCGCAAAGCTACGTCGTTCGCAAAATCGAGAACGGCGAGGACAAGATCCTGGCCAAGTGCTCGCGGCGGATTCTTTCCCGCGATATCCCGCGCGAACAGTTCATCAAGCTCCTCGAAACGGGCAAAACGGACTTGCTGGACAAATTCTGGAGCCAGCGGACCCGACGCCCCTTCAGCGCCTTCCTGGTGCTGAAAGAAGACGGCAATACCGCCTTCGAATTTGCGCCGCGCCCGCCCAAGGATCCTAACGCACCGGCCCGCAAGGGATTGCGAAAAACCAAGGCGGCGGCGCCCGCCGCGCCCGCTCCGGCTGCCGAACCGGCCAAGTAACCTTTTGGACTGAGGCCGCGTCTGGTCACCTGAGTGAAATCCACCCGCACCTTTTTCGCGCTCTTTTTTTTCCTGACCACGGTCGGTCTGGGTCTCGTTTGCCTTCGGCTTTATCGCACGAACCTGGCGCTTTCGACCCGCCTGCTCGACCCCAAGACTGGCGTGCAAAAAGAGCTCGATGATGCGAACGCGACCATCAAACACCTGCGCGACCAGGTGGCTGCCCTGCGCGCGGATCGCCGCGCACGCGTGGCCAATGGCGGGCCCGACGAGCCCGGCGAGCCACGCCCGGGCGGACAGAACAACCGCGCCGATCGTCGCGCCGCCTTCCAGGCCTTGATGGAATCGCCGCAGTTTCAGGCGCTGCGTTCAATTCAGGAAAAGGTGCAGCTCGATTCCCGCTACGCGGACCTCTTCAAGCAATTCGCGCAGCAGTATAATCTGTCTCCCCAGCAAATCGATCAATTCAAAGGCCTGCTCGTGGCGCGCCAACAGGCGCAAACGGACGCCGCCCAGGCGGCCCGCCAAAACGGCATCAATCCGCGCAGCGATCCCGACGCGTTCCAGGCGGCGATGAACAGCGCCACCGGCGATATCGATTCGCAAATGAAGTCGGATGTCGGCGACGCCGCGTACGGCGCCTATCAAACCTTCCAACAGACGGCGCCGCAGCGCCAGGTCGTGACCCAACTGCAGCAATCGCTGAGCTACAGCTCCGTGCCGCTCAGCGACTCCCAGTCCCAGCAATTGGTCTCGCTATTGCAACAGAGCGGCGGCGGCTCGGGCGGCAATGTTGGCTTCGGCGGCGTGTGGGGCGGCGGCGGCCCCGGCGGAAACGGTCCGCCCGCGCAAATCACGAATGCCGAAGTCACCCAGGCGGCCACTTTTCTGAATTCCTCCCAGGTTTCCGCCCTGCAGCAGATCCAGCAGGCGCAGCAGGCGCAGCAGCAGATGGGACAGCTGATGCGCGCGCAGTTTCGCAACGGACAAAACGGCGGTCCCCGGGGTTGAGGATTGATTTGACGATCGGGAACCTTTAGGTTCGCCGTTCCTCATGATCGTCACCACCGCTCAACTGTTCCGGCACGCGTACGGCAAATACGCGGTCGGCGCCTACAACATCAACAATGCGGAACAGGCCATGGGCCTCTTCCGCGGGTGCATCGACTCCCAGGCACCGTTTATCATCCAGATCTCGAAGGGCGCCCGGAAATACACCGACAAGCGGATGCTCGAAGCGATCATCCGGTCCGCGGAAGACATTTTCCCGGACTCGATCTTCGCGGTCCATCTGGACCACGGTGACGAGGAAACCTGCTACGACTGCATCAAGTCCGGCTTCTACAGCTCGGTCATGATCGACGCCTCCCACGATCCGTTCGACCAGAACGTCGAGATCACCCAGCGCGTTGTCGCGGCCGCCCACGCCAAGGGCATTTCCGTCGAGGCCGAGCTCGGCATGCTCGGCGGCGTCGAGGAGGACATCAAGGTCGACGAAGGCAATGCCTCGCTGACCAATCCGGAGGAAGCCAAGGATTTCGTCGCGAAGGCCGGCTGCGACTCCCTCGCCTGCGCCATCGGCACGAGCCACGGCGCCTACAAGTTCAAAGGCCGCCAGTCCCTGCATTTCAATGTGCTCGAAGGCATCCAGGCCCGCCTCCCCGGCTACCCGCTGGTGATGCACGGCTCCTCCTCGGTCCCGCAGGACGAAGTCAAGCGCATCAATGCCGCCGGCGGCAAGCTGGCCGACGCGGTCGGCGTCGACGAGAACGAATATCTGCCCGCCGCCAAGCTGGGCGTGACCAAGATCAACATCGATACCGACGGCCGCCTGGTCTGGACCCGCGTCCACCGCGAGTTCTTCCGCGACAAGGCCGGCGAATTCGATTTCCGCCCGCCGGGCAAGATCTTCATGGACGAGTACGCGAAGTTCATCGCGCACAAGAACACGAAGCTCGGCTCCGCCGGTCAGCTCACCAGCCTGCGCGCGTCGCTGAAGAAGTAGAGACCCGCGTAACAACACGCTTGCGCTGTAGCCGGGGGCGCTGACCCCGGCCGTTCCGCTTTCGATATCGCAATCGCCGGGGTCAGCGCCCCCGGCTACAGCTTCGGTCCGAGTTTGACGCCCAAGCGCATGGGGACCATGCGCTCCACCCGCTTGCCAGCTACGGCAGCCAGGGAAACTTGGAAGCGTCCGGCGCCCGCTTCTCCCGCTGCGCCCGGTGAAATTCCTTCGCCTCCTCGCTGAGGTAATAAAGCAGCGTGGCGTTGCCCGCCAGCTCCTGGATGCCGGACTGCCCGTCGAGCTCGGCGTTGAACGCGCTCTTGAGCATTCGAATCGCCAGCGGGCTCTTCTGCATGATTTCGCCCGCCCATTTGAGGCCTTCGGTCTCCAGCTCGGCCACGGGCACCACCGCGTTGACCAGGCCCATGTCCAGGGCCTGGGCGGCCGTGTACTGCCGGCACAAATACCAGATTTCCCTCGCCTTCTTCTGGCCCACGATGCGCGCCAGATAGCTGGAGCCAAATCCGCCGTCAAAGCTGCCCATCTTCGGGCCGACCTGTCCAAACACCGCGTTGTCCGCCGCGATGGTCAGGTCGCACACCACGTGGAGCACGTGCCCGCCGCCGATCGCATAGCCCGCGACCAGGGCGATCACCACCTTGGGCATCGAGCGGATCAGCTTCTGCAGATCGAGCACGTTGAGGCGCGGCACCCCGTCCGCGCCGATGTAGCCCGCCGGCCCCCGCACGCTCTGGTCACCTCCGGCGCAAAAGGCATATTTGCCATCGGTATGCGGTCCGGCGCCCGTCAATAGGACGACCCCGATCCGCCCGTCGTCCCGCGCGTCCGCGAAGGCCTCCAGCATCTGGGCGACCGTCTCCGGCCGAAATGCATTACGTTTCTCGGGCCGGTTGATCGTCACTTTGGCGATCCCGCCAAATTTTTCATACCTGATGTCCGAGTATTCCTTGACCGTTTCCCATGAAATCATGGCACAAACAGCTTGGATACCCCTAGGCGATTGGTCGAGACTACGTCGCACATGAGTCACGAACCGGCCCATGCTACCCCGACGGGCACGGCCAAGATGGCCCTATGCGTCGGCGCGCTCGGCGTTGTCTTCGGCGACATCGGCACGAGCCCGCTGTACACGATGCATACGTGCCTGCAGCACATTCCCGCGTCCGATCCCCGCGGCGGCGTGCTCGGCGTCCTCTCGCTGATCTTCTGGTCGCTCATCCTGGTGGTGAGCGTCAAGTACCTCGGTTTCGTCATGCAGGCCGACAATCAGGGCGAAGGCGGCATCTTCGCGCTGCTCGCGCTGATCCATGGACGCACGGACATGGCGCCCAAGCCGCCGAACAAGATCGGTCTGGGGCCGACCGTCGTCTTGATCCTCATCGGCGCCGCCCTGCTTTACGGCGACGGAATCATCACGCCGGCCATTTCCGTTCTCGGCGCCGCGGAAGGGCTGGAAGTGGTCAGTCCGGCCTTCACCGAATGGGTGCCGTGGATCGCCGCGCTGATTTTGGCCGTGCTCTTTTGGTTCCAGAAGAAGGGTACGAAGACCATCGGCGGGATTTTCGGGCCGGTCATGCTTTTGTGGTTTATCGTGCTGGGTGTCCTGGGCGCCTGGCAGATCGCGCGCAATCCGGCGGTGCTGTCGGCGCTCAATCCGGTTTACGGGCTGCGCCTGCTGCACCAGTCGCCGGGCCGTACGACGGCGCTGTTGGGCGCGGTGGTGCTTTCGATCACCGGCGCGGAAGCCCTGTACGCCGACATGGGCCACTTCGGCCGGCGCTACATCGCCTGGGCGTGGTACGGCGCGGCGCTGCCTGGCCTGGCGCTGAACTATTTCGGACAAGGTGCGTGGATGCTCGATCACATCGGCACCCGCGACAATCCGTTCTTCGCGCTGGCGCCGCACGGCGCGCCGGAGGCGGCCCTCACCGCGCTAT
The DNA here is from genome assembly GCA_036502225.1 of Opitutaceae bacterium. GTDB lineage: Bacteria > Verrucomicrobiota > Verrucomicrobiia > Opitutales > Opitutaceae > Palsa-1447. Next base: position 13,424 of record DASXYY010000055.1, on the reverse strand, counting down.
CCATCGTTGCCGCCGTCATCGCGAGCCAGGCGCTGATTACCGGAGCGTACTCCCTCACCCGCCAGGCGATCCAACTGGGTTACTTCCCGCGCCTGATGATCAACTACACGAACGCGCAGCAGTCGGGGCAGATCTACGTGCCCTTCGTCAATCAGCTGCTGGCGATCGGGTGCATCGCGACCGCGCTGCTGTTCCGCTCCAGCGACGCGCTGGGATCCGCGTACGGCATCGCCGTGACCGGCACGATGGCCATCACCACCGTCGCCTTTTTCATCGTCGCCCATCACAACTGGAAATGGCCGCTGTGGCGGGCCGGAATCGTCTGCGGCATCTTCCTGATCGTGGACATCGCCTTCTTCGGCTCGAATGCGCGCAAGCTCACGGAAGGCGGATGGTTCCCGCTGATGATCGCCGCCGCGGTGATGGCCGTCATGCACACCTGGAAGCTGGGCCGCCAGGCGATCTTCAAGCGGGTCTACGGCGAGAACGTCACCGAGGACGAACTCACGGCGATCGCCCGCAGCAAGTACGTTGTCCGCGTTTCCGGCTCCGCTGTCTTCATGGTGGGTTCACCGCAGGGCACGCCGATCGCCCTGCTCCATCACGTCAAGGCCAACCGCTGCCTGCACAAGACGATCATTCTCCTCAGCGTCGCGACCGAGCACGTTCCGACCGTTCAAACCGGCGAGCGCCTCAAGCTGCGCGAACTGGGCGAAGGCATCTGGCGCGCCGTCGGCCGCTACGGCTACATGGAATCTCCGAACGTCGCCGAGATGATGGACCTCATCAAAACGCAGGGCCCGACGATCAACCCGGCGGCCGCGATCTTCTTCTTCAACCGCGAGATGATCATGACGGGCGGCAACAGCGGCATGTGGGAATGGGAAAAACGCTTCTACGCCTTCCTGACCCGCAACGCCCGCCCCGCGAAGGACTACTACCAGATCACCCCCTCGCAGATCATCGAGATCGGCCTGCCCCTCCAGCTCTAGCCACGAACCTCCGGGGTGGAGCGCATGGTCCCCATGCGCTTAAACCGTCGCCCGCATTGCGCGCAAACGCGCATGGGGACCATGCGCTCCACCCGGCGATCTCTTATTCCTGCGGGAAATTCCGCATAGACCAACGTTGCGAGGCAGATTGGAGTAGGCTTCATCCCAACGGATGAATCGCACGCAGATTTTCGCGGCCGGACTATTCCTTTCATTCGTTGGACGTGCAACGGCCACGACCCCGGATAGCCGCATCGCAAATTTCTCGTGTCTTGCGACGGTCAACAGCGGTGATCCGACCCCCTTGACGCTGGGTTTTGTGCAAATCTCGGCGGATCCCCAGCCGCTAGGTGAACCGCTCCTCATCCGCGCCGTTGGACCTAGCCTGGCCGAATTTGGCATTTCCAGCCCTTTGGCGGATCCAGAGATGACGATGTGGAAAAACGGTCAGGACTTTGGCCCGATGACCGGTTATGATATTTCCTCGGTTTTTGCCGCCGAAGCGTCGGGGGCATTCCCACTGGTCGAAGGCGATGCAGATTCCGCATTGATGTATGGTCTGGCGCAAGGCAACTACACGATCCAGATCGGCAGCGCCACGAACTTGAACGGCAAGGTGCTTGGAGAGATCTACAACCAAAACCTCTCCGATCCGCTCAACTATCTGTCGAATTTATCGGCGTTGTCGTACGTGCACGCCTCTTCCTCCAGCACCCTTGGCTTCGTGCTGGTCGGGCCCGTTTCGCGGACAATTTTAATCCGAGCGGTCGGACCCGCCCTCTCTGCCTTCGGCGTGCCGCAAACCATGCCTGACCCGATGATCGTCTTGTACGGCTCGTACAACGGCGCACGAGGCGTGATTGCCTCGAATGCCGGCTGGCTTGGAAACCTGGAGGTCGCCTCCGCCAGCAGCACCGTCGGCGCTTTCAGTCTGTCTCAAGGATCCAAGGACGCCGCAATCCTCGTCACGCTTCAGCCCGGTGCCTACACCTTCACCCTATCGAGCATCAGCGGCGCGGCCGGCACAGTCTTGGGCGAGATCTACCTGTTGCCAAAAGCGCTCAATTCAAGGCAATAGCAGCGCTCGCGGTATTCCTCCGTCGAACGTCGCCAACTGGGCACCGTGCAGGAGGGCAAGCTCGAGAAGGTGCCCGTCGGTCAATTTGGCCGGTGTGCGGGCGAATCCGGGAAGTCTGTCTGCTCCGAGATGATCGGCCACAATCTGAAAAGGGATCCGACTGGAGGCCTTAAGCCCCGCCAGCGCTTTTCGCGCGGACGAAACATCCAGCTGCAACCCCGTTTGGACCGCCACCCTGACAAATCCCAATTCCGTAATGGAGCAGGTAAAAATCCCGGTCGCTGTCGATTTGACCGAGGCGTACCAAGCCATCGCGCGCCCATGGTGGACGTGGCCCTGGTGTCCCAGGGCGATCAACGCGTCGATATCCAGAAGATAATTCACGGAAAATCGACCATCGCCGCTCGGACCTGCGCGCTTGATACGATCGGGGCGTTTGCAGGCGCTTGAGTGACCTTGAGCCCGGTCTTGGTATCGCGAACCCTGCGCGGGCGCCCGAGCTGCGGTGTCGTAGGCGTCAGAACGATTGACCCGTTCGCCACTCGGCAGGAGAATTTTGTACCCGGACGAAGGGCCAGCTTTTGGCGCGCGCCCTGGGGCAACACCACTTGCCCCTTCGTCGACAAGGTTGTTTCCATGTCTTACCGTCTTACTAGCATGTCTGTATGTCAACGTCCACAATCAAAAGGGGTCAGGTCTCCGGCTCAAACAGTCCCCACGCGCTTTGACCTCTGTCCGCGTTTGACGCCGAAGCGCATGGGGACCATGCGCTCCACCTGCCAGGTATCGGCGCTCATGGACCGGCGGCTCGCCATTGAAGCACCATCCTGATACGGACGATTCACGCATGCTCACGGTTGCCGGCCTTCAAAAACGCTACGGTAAAGTCATCGCGGTGGACGACCTTTCATTTTCGGTCGAGGCCGGACAAATTCTCGGACTCGTCGGTCCCAACGGCGCGGGCAAGACCACCACCCTGCGCTGCTCAACCGGGATCATCCCACCGACGCAGGGCGCCATCCAAATTGGCGGCGCCGACCTGCGCACGAACCCGGTGGCGGCCAAGCAGCAGTATGCGTTTTTCCCGGACGAGCCGCGACTGTTCGACTATCTCACGGTCCGGCAGCACCTCGCGTTTGTGGCCAAGATCTACGGCGTGAAGGACCACGAGGCCCGCGGACTGGCCCTTCTGGAACGCCTCGAACTGACCGACAAGGCCCGCGAACTGCCCGCCAATCTTTCGCGAGGCATGAAGCAGAAGCTCGTGATCGCATGCGGCCTCATGCACCAGCCGAAGCTTCTGATCTTTGACGAACCGCTAACCGGTCTCGATCCCCTGGCAATCCGCCGCATGAAGGACCTGATGCTGGAGCTCGCGCGCGACGGCGCGGCCATCGTGCTCAGCTCGCACCTGCTCCACCTGCTGGACGAAGTCTGCTCCCACGTGCTGTTTCTCAAACAAGGGCGAAAGCTCGCGCACGGCACGCTGGCGGAAGTCAAAGCCGCGTTTTCTCAGGGGGAATCGGACGTCCCGCTCGAGGAGATTTTCATCCGGGCGACGGGCGGAGCCGAAAACTGATCGTCCATGTTCGACGCGATCCTCTACCTAAGATTTCACAGCTTCGCCAATTTCTGGCTGGCGCAGATCCGGCGGCTGAAACAGCCCAAGTACATGCTCGGGGCCGTGGGTGGAGCAGCCTACCTCTGGTTTTTCCTGATTCGCCGGGGCGCAGGTTCCATCGGGGGATTCTTCAGCGGAGGACCGATGACCGGCGCACTGCCGACCATCGCGGCCGGATGGCTCACCTTCTATCTGTTGATCCAGTGGATGGCGATCGGCGACGACAATGGCATTCCCTTTTCGGCCGCGGAAGTGGCTTTCCTTTTTTCCGCCCCCTGGCCGCGATCGGGCCTCATTGCCTACAAGGTGATGAATTCAATCGTCGCGGGGGGATTTTCGGGACTCCTGATGGCCCTGATCTTCAGTCATCAGGCGATGTTTTCCCGCCAGGCGCCGGTCACGGCCCTAGCTTGGATGTTGGTGATGGCGGTCCTGCAGTTGTACGCGACTTTCGCCTCGATCATCGCGTTCCGGTTGCAAGGCGCATCGATTCGCGCCGCCCGCCGGCGCCAGTTGACGCTCGGAGCGGGTGTCATCGTGCTGATCGGTATCTTCTATGCCGCGCGCCACTCGCCCGAAATCGGCGCGGCCAAAAACCCCAGCGAATTCATCGTCGCCGTGGGCGCTTCGCGGCCGCTCGGCTTTCTCCTTTGGCCGGCACGACTGATGGTCCAGCCATTTTTTGCCTCTGGCGTTGTGCCCGTGCTACGAGCGCTGGGCATTGTCGCCCTCATACTGGCGGGCCTGGCTTCCGCGATCATCCGGCTGGAAATGCCGTTTGAGGAGGCCAGCATCGCCGGGTCGGAGAAACTCGCGGCACGACTTCAGCGCATGCGGCAAACTGGAACGATTCGCCGGGCCCCGACGTCGGAACGGCGCAATCCCTTCGCGCTGGACCGCCTGCCCGGCCAATGGATCGCCCTGTTGTGGAAGAACCTGCTGGCCAGCTCCGGCTGGTGGCTGGGAATTCGCCGGTGGGCGCAAGTCGCTGCGATTCTGGTCGTTCTTTCGATCGTGCTCAGCCACGCGATGGGGAGCGGGTATTGGCGGGTCGCAAAAGCGATGATGATGTTCGGGTGGATGGGGCTTTTCGCCGGCATTGTTTATGGTCCGATGCTGATCCGGTTCGATCTGCGCCAAGACCTTGGCAATCTCGACATTCTGCGAACCTATCCGATGCCGGGGTGGAGAATGATGCTCGGTCTGATTTCGGCGCCGACCGCCATCATCACCAGCTACGTGTGGTTGAGTCTCGAGGTCATCTTTCTGGCGATGCGCGGCCAGGCGCCCAGTTTGCCCCGAGAATGGTTCAACCCAGCAATGCGCGCCTTCGACCTGGGCTGCGCGTTGGCCATCACGCCGCTGCTCACCTGCGTGCAGCTCTTCATCCCGAACATGATGGCGACGCTTTTCCCCACCTTGCTTCGGCCGGCGCAAGCCGGGGGAGCGGTGGGAATCGATCAATTCGGGCAACGAATCCTGCTGATGTTCGGCCAGCTCATCACGCTGCTCATTGCGCTAGCTCCCGCCGTTTTGGTGGCCTGGCTGTTCATATTCGCCAGCAAATGGATATTGGGGGCAGGCCCGGCTCTGATCCTGGGCTGTCTCGGCGCGGCCGTCGTGCTCGTTGGCGAACTCTGGCTCGGCATTTGGTGGCTGGGAACGCGGTTTGAGCGGATGGAGTTAGCGTAGGGTGGAGCGCGTGGTCCCCACGCGCTGTTTGACGTCGAAAGCGGGACTGCCGGGGTCAACGCCCCCGGCTACAAATAGAGGGGGTCGTTTTCACACGAAATCAGAGCGCACGGCCTTGCCGTCGGCCAGCGCCGTAACAAGACTGTGACCGAATGTTCTCGCTCCAGAAGCTGTTCAGCCGAGATGACCTGTTCTTCGAATTGCTTGAAGCCAGCGCGGACGAGTGCTGTGCGAGCGTGAAGGCACTTCGGCTGATCGTCGAGGACCGGACCGGCAAGGTCACCCTGGACGAGTTCGCCAGCCCGCGCCGCAAGGAGAAGCAGATCAGCGCCAAGATCAACGAACTGCTTGCCCGCGTATCGGTGACCAGCCTCGAGCGCGAGGATATCGAGGCGCTCGCCAACGCATTCTACAAAATCCCGAAAACCTTGGAGAAATTCGCCGAACGATACCTGCTGGCGGCGGCGGAACTGCGGGACGTCGATTTTTCCAAGCATGTGAAGCTGCTCGATGACGCCACGGCGATCACCGTGGAAATGATCAAGCAGCTGCGAAAGAGCTTCGATCTGCAGCGGACCAACGAGATGAACGCGCGTCTGCAGGCCATCGAGGGCGAGGCCGACAAGCTCATCGTGGATCTGGTCCGCACGGAACTCTACAGCCGGCGGCACGACGCCCTAAAGGTCATCATCCTCAAGGACCTTTACGAACTGCTGGAAAAGGGCGTCGATCGCTGCCGCGACGCCGGCAACGTCATTTCGGTCATCGTCCTGAAGAACAGCTAGATGACCGGGCTTCTTTTCGTCCTGGTGGTGTTGGTGATGATTTTGGTCTTCACCTACACCAACGGTTTTCACGACGCGGCCAACGCCATCGCCACGGTCGTGGCGACCAAGGTGCTCACGGCGCGCCAGGCGGTGATCTGGGGCGCCTTCTGGAATCTGATCGGGGCGCTCGGCGGAACCGCCGTCGCCAAAACGATCGGCGCGGGGCTCGTGGACACCCACTACGTCACGCTGATGACCATCCTGGGAGCGATGATCGCAGCTTCCACCTGGAATATCATCACCTGGTTATTCGGCCTGCCGACGAGCTCAAGCCATTCGCTGCTCGGCGGACTGTTCGGCGCCGCGCTGGCCTCCAGCGGCACGTGGAAAGTGCTGCGCTGGTCGGTCGACAAGATCGACGCGCACGGGCATCTCACCCACGACGGCATCTATCCGAAAGTGGTGGTGCCGATGGTCTCGTCCCCCCTCGCCGGTTTCGTGGCGGGCTTCATCCTGATGGGCGTCCTATTTGCGATCATCCGCCCGATTCGGCGCATCGTCGTGAACGCGCTTTTTGGCCGGTTGCAGATCTTGAGCGCCACGTACATGGCCTGGACGCACGGGTTCGCCGACGGACAAAAGACGATGGGCGTCATGGCCCTGGCCGTTTTCGTCGCGACGCAAACGGGCCACCTGGCCAAACTCCCCCCCGCCCTGCATTTCCTCTACTCGCCGACGTTTGAAATTTCGACCTGGATCAAATGGTCGTGCGGCCTGGCCATGGCACTCGGCACCTACTTCGGCGGCTGGAAGATCATCAAGACCCTCGGCCACAAGCTCGTGGCCCTGAAGCCGGTTCACGGCTTCGCCGCGGAAACCACCGGCGCCACCATTCTCCTCGTCACCGGTGCGCTCGGCATGCCCGTCTCGACGACCCACTCGATCACCACCTCGATCATGGGCGTGGGCTGCGCCCGCAGCTTCAAGTCCCTCGACTGGGTCATCACGGAGCGGATTGTCTGGGCCTGGATTCTGACGATCCCCGCCGCCGGCGGACTGGCCTACGTGCTCGTCAAAGCCGCCGCCCTCGCCGGCTTTCACTAAGCGGGTGGAGCGCGTGGTCCCCACGCGCTTTAACGTCCGCCCGCGTTCGGCGTCGAAGCGCAGGGGGACCCAGCGCTCCACCCGCGACTCCGGCGAGCGGCAGCGAGTTGCCAACCGCCGGAAGTCCCACTACGATTGGCCAAATGGAGGCGATGCGTTGTACCCCCTCAACGTCTTTTTGGCGGGCGATGGTTCTGGCGGCGGGCGCCGGGACGGCCCTTTTTTTCGCGGCGCCGCTGCGCGCCGAATATCCCGAGCCCGTTGTCGTATCGGCGGATGTGTCCCGCGACTACCACCGGGTAAGGCTGGCGGATGGCACTTTTCGCCGCGAAATGTATGCCTTTGTCAAGGGCTCGCGGATCCCCACCGACGGAGTCGATCTTTCCCTCGATCATCTCAATTTCGTGCAGCTGGCCCATATGCTGGCGCCGACCCTGGCCAAGGCCGGTTACTTGCCTGAGTCCAATCCCAGGAAAATCGAATTGATGATCATGGTCCACTGGGGAATGACGGCCGGCTCGGAGGACACGCACAATACGCCTGGAATGGACAACCTTTCGGCGGTCTCTTCCGGCTTGTTTACAACGATGCCACTCATCTCCGCCGCCGGAGGCCTCAATGGCCCCATGGCTGGCGCTGGCGGCGGCGCAATGAGGCCCGGCGGGGGGATCAATCCCTCCGCCAATGCTGCCTCCAACAACGCCCTAAATTCGACGCTCGCCCAAATCAATTTCGACAATCACAACCGCGACGACATTAACGGGGTCAACGCCCGTATACTGGGGATGGATGACGGCGTCGAGAAAGCCCACTTCGCCCCCAACCTGGTTTCTTCTCGCGACACCATGGGCGAACTGGAGTTGGATCGCGACTATGTGGTCCTACAGGCCTTTGATTTCCAAAAATCCTGGAAGGAAAACAAATTGAAGCTCCTGTGGGAAACCCGCTTCAGCATCCGCGCCCCTGGACGGCATTTCGACCAGCAGCTGCCCACCATGCTCCTGGCGGCCGGCCCCTATTTCGGCCAGGACACGCATGGCATGCGAAGCCGGATGATACCCAACGGCAACGTCGAAGTCGGAGTTCCCCGCGTGGTGGGGACGGTTCCGGACCCGAACTCGCCGGCGCATTAAGCGGCGTTGCGGGTGGAGCGCATGGTCCCCCTGCGCTTGAATCGTTGCCTGCGTTCAGCGCCAAACGCGGATGAACGCCAAAGCGCGTGGGGACCACGCGCTCCACCCGTCTGATTCAGGCTATTATCGCGCTCAGGGAATTGAACAGCTCCTGGCGCTGGCGGGCGTCCGCTTCCCGATTGGTCGTCAGCTCCAGAATGCGGATGCCGGTCGGAGGCAGGGACGAAATCTTGTCGATGAACGTTGGCCAATCGGGGATCGGGATGTATTCCACCCCATAGGCGGACGCCAGCTTCGCGAAATCCGCCTCCTGCGGCGTCGCGAAAAATTCCTCGAACGGCGGATTGAACTGCGCGATGGGCAGATGCTGAAAGATGCCGCCGCCGCGGTTGTTGATCAGGACAATCGTGAGCGAGCCTCGGAATTTGGGACGGATCAGAAAGCCGTTCGTGTCGTGCAGCAGCGCGAGGTCGCCTGTCAGCAGCACCGTCGGCGGTCCGCCATGAGCGACGCCGAGCGCGGTGGAAAGCGTGCCGTCGATGCCATTGGCGCCTCGGTTGAAATACAGCCGCGCTCCGCGCCCGTTCGGCGGCCAGACGTATTCGATGTCGCGCACCGGCATGCTGCTGGCGACGAAGAGCGGCGTCTGCTCGGGCAAATGGCGCGCCATGAGCCAGGCGGCCTTGGGCTCGAACAGCGCCGCCTCGGTCTCCAAGCGCTTGTCCAATTCTCCGCGCACGGGCCCGTCGAACTTCTCCCACCGCTGGCGATACTCGTTGACCTCGGCCGCCCCGTCGTCCGGCAGCGCGGCGGCCAGCGCCCGCAGCGAAAGGGCGATCTGGCGGGTGGCGCCATGCAGCGCGTCACGGTTGTCGGGCCGGTTGCTCACCAGCCAAATCGCCGCCTTTTGTCCCTGCAGCCATTGCCGCAGCACTTTGCTGGTGGGCCAGCCGCCCAGACACAGCACCGTCTCCGGCGCGAGCTGCGGTGCGATCGCGGTGTCCCGCAGGATCGCGTCATAGGTCGTCACCAAATGCGGAATGGTCTCGCGGGCATTGCGCGCGGGGCTCAGCCCGTCGGCCAGCACCGGCCAGCCGAGCTTGCGCGCGATCGATCCGACCACCGCGGCAAACGCCGCCGGATCGCGCGGCTGGGAGGGCCCGACGACGATCAATCCGCGCGCGGACGCCGACAGCGCCGGCGCCCGCGCCATAGGCTCCGATCCCGTCGGTGCGATGACATGCGTGAAGAACTTGCCCCATTCGATCCCGTTGGAGAAGCCCTGGGTCTCGCCGTCATGGGTCGGCGCCAGCGGATCGCGCAGGGGAACGTTGAGGTGAACCGGCCCGGGAACCGGCGTCACCGAACGCGCGCAGGCGTGCGCCACCGTTTGGCGCAGGTAGCGCAGCATTCCCTCGCTGCGCTCGGGTGTCGCGACCTCGTGGTAATAGGTCGGATAATCACCGTAGATCTTCTGCTGATCGATCGCCTGGCCGGCCGCGCAGCCGCGGAGTTCCGGCGGGCGATCGGCAGTGATGACGATCAGTGGAACGGCGCTTTCCCGCGCCTCGATGACCGCGGGCAGGTAGTTGGCGGCGGCGGTGCCGCTCGTGCAGATGAGCGCCACCGGCGTGAGCCGCTGCCGCGCAAGCCCCAAAGCGAAGAAGCCCGCCGAGCGCTCGTCGAGCACGGGGATCGCTTCCATCTGCGGATGACTGGCCGCGGCAATGGCCAGCGGCGCCGATCTCGAACCGGGCGACACCACCGCCTGGCGGACGCCGGACCGGACAAGGGTCTCCACCAGCACGCTGCTCCACAGCGTGTTGAGATTGCGGGGATCTATGGTCGGCCACGCCGGCATCAGGCTAAGGCATCCAGAACCGCTCGAAATTTCAATTCGGTTTCGACCAATTCGCGCTGGGAGTCCGAACCCGCCACGATCCCCGCCCCGGCGTACAGCACCGCGGTGGCACCGTCGATCAGCGCCGAGCGCAGTCCCACTAGCAATTCGCCGTCGCCGCGGGCGTCGATCCAGCCCAGCGCCCCGGCATAGAGTCCCCGGGGGCCCCGCTCCAGCTCCGCGATCCGCGGCAACGCCGCCGACCGGGGCGAGCCGCCCACCGCGGGAGTCGGATGCAGCCGGGCGGCCACATCGAGAAGCCGCACCGACGGCGGCAGGTCCGCGCCGATCGCCGTGTGCAGATGCTGCACGTTGGCAAAGCGCCGCAGCCCCGGCTTGGCCGAAAACACCGGCTGAAGCCCCAGCCCCTGCAACTCCCCGCTGATCGCATCCACGACGAGCCGGTGTTCATGCAGCTCCTTTTCGTCGCGCGCCAGCCCCGCCGCCATCGCCGCATCTTCGCTGGCCCGCGCCCCGCGGCGTGCCGACCCCGCCAACCCCTCGGTGCGCAATTTCCCGCTCCGCACCTCCAGCAGCCGCTCCGGACTGGCTCCGATGAAGCTTTGGCCCTTTCCGTTCGCCACGGAAAAGGCGAAGCAATCGCCGAAGCGCTGGCGCAGCCCGTTGAGCACCCGCAGCGGATGCAGCCCCGTCGGCGCGTCGGTTCGCACCTCGCGCCGCCGCGACAGGACAATCTTTTCGTAGCGGCCCGCCCGAATGTCGCTCAGGGCGGACTCCACCGCGCCGACGTACGCCCGCGCCTCCTCGCCGTCCGAAGCCGCCGTCGCCCGATGGGCGCCGTTCCCATTCTCGTCGACCGACACGCCGGCGTAGTCGAACGAGTGGAATTTCGCGTGGGCCCGCCAGACCCGCTCGGCGAGGTGCGCCACGTTCGTGTCCGCCTGTATCGCCAGATTGGCGACGGCCATCGTGCGGCCATCGCGCGCGCCGACCTGCCAGCGCGGCACGAACAGCGAGGCGGGCGGAAACGCCGCGGCCTCTCCGGCAAAGTTCGGCTCAAAGGTGAACGCGGCGAAAAAGTGCGGACCGCCAAACGGGGCCTCCGCCTCCCCCACGGCGACCGTGTGGGCCAGCGTATCGTCGATGAACTGCTGGCAGGCGGCAAAGCGCTCCGCGCCGGATGCGGAGAATTCCACGACGGCGTCGGCCCCGGCGAGCGCGACGCCTTCGTCGGGCCGCTCCACGTAGAAATGCCGCTCGCCCGGCTCAAAGATCGATTCGAGCACGGCCAGGGGATCCAGGGCATCCACCGCGATCGAAATGCTGACCAACCAAACGTGCCGGTCGGCGGCGGCCGTCTGCCGAACCGATTCCAAAAAGCGCGTCAGCGCCGCCGGGTCGCGGCTCTCCGCCGGATCGAGCGGCCGGCGAATCATGCGCCGGCCGGCTTCTTCGGCTGCGGTTTCGGAAAAAGAACCAGCGACGCCGCGACGGTATTGCCGGTCAGCGTGGATCCCCATCCCAGGCGGTGGCTCCACGTATCCGCGGATTTGCCGCCGAACACTTCGTGAATCTTCTCGGTCGCCGTCGGCATGACCGGCTCCAGGGCGGTGGCCGCCAGGCGCAGGGACTCGGCCATGACGGCCAGCACCGTGCGCACCCGCGCCTGATCGGCGGGCGCGGCCGACTTGCCGAGCTTCCACGGGGCGCAGCTTTCGATGTAGGCGTTGATCGCCCGGCCGTAGGCGATCAGCCGGTCGAGCGCCTGGTGGAATTGGAAGCCCTCGCACAGCACGATGTATTCCGAGCCGGTGCGATCCCACAGTTCGCGCAACTCCTTTTCCGCGGCGCCGGCCGCCGACGGCTCCACGGCCGGCACCTTTCCACCCGCGAAGCGGGTGGTCAGGTTGAGCGTGCGGTTGACCAGATTGCCGAGATTATTCGCCAGATCGGCGTCATAGCGCGCCAGGAACTGCTCCAACGTGAAATCGCTGTCGTGGCCGACATGCATTTCGCGCATCAGGTAATAGCGAAAAGCATCGGCGCCAAATTCATCGACCAGCGCCAGGGGGCTGAGGGCGTTGCCCGAGCTCTTCGACATTTTGGCGCCGCTTTGCAGCCACCAGCCGTGCGCGAGCACGCCCTGCGGCAGCGGGATGCGCGCCGCGTGCAGCATGATCGGCCAATACACCGCGTGCGGCGGAACGAGGATATCCTTTCCGATGACGTGCCAGGCCGCGGGCCACACGCCCGGCTGGTCGGCCACCGCGGAGTAGTAATTGATCAGGGCGTCGAACCAGACGTACGTGACGAAAGTCTCGTTGAAGGGCAGCGGAATTCCCCACTCCAATCGTTCGCGCGGCCGAGAGATGCACAGGTCGTTCAGCGGCTCCTTGAGAAATTCCAGGACCTGCTTCTGCCGAAAATGCGGAAAGACGAAATTCTCGTTCTTGGTGAGAAACTCGATGAGCCAGCCTTGGTAGGCCTTCAGCTTGAAGAAATAGTTCTTTTCGACGATCTCGTTGACCTCGCCGAAAATCTCCGGCCAGGAGCCGTCCGGATTGCGGTCCTTTTCCTGGAGAAACTGCTCCTGGCGCTCGCTGTAGAAACCGCGGTACTCTCCCGGGTAGATTTCGCCGCGATCGAACAGGTCCTGCAGCACCTGCCGGACAACCTGCTTGTGCCGTTCCTCGGTGGTGCGGATGAAATCGTCGTTCGAGATATTGAGGCGCTGCAGCAGCGAGCGGAATTCCGCGCTGACCGAATCGGCAAGCGCCTGCGGCGTGATGCCCTGCTTGCGGGCGCTCATCTGCACCTTTTGCCCATGCTCGTCGGTGCCGGTCAGGAAATAGACCTCATCGCCGCGCAGGCGGCGAAACCGGGCGATCGTGTCGGTCAAAACCTTCTCATACGCATGGCCCAAATGGGGGGATCCATTCACGTAGTCGATCGCGGTGGTGATGTAGAAGACGCTCATCCGTAGGAACCGAATACTTCACATGAATACCTTCGTTTTGTCACGCTTGCGCTATCATAGGATAGGGGTAGGGACAGGAATGGAACCTGCCCCTCCCTCCGAACCGGACGTGCGGAACTACCGCATCCGGCTCTCCGGTTGAAGAGTGCCCGTTAAGGGACTGGAAGTGACGCGCGCCAGAGTTGCTCCAGGCTGAGCA
>DASXYY010000054.1:0-73617 GCA_036502225.1 Opitutaceae bacterium | reverse complement strand
TGCTCAGCCTGGAGCAACTCTGGCGCGCGTCACTTCCAGTCCCTTAACGGGCACTCTTCAACCGGAGAGCCGGATGCGGTAGTTCCGCACGTCCGGTTCGGAGGGAGGGGCAGGTTCCATTCCTGTCCCTACCCCTATCCTGCTAACCTTTTGATACGGGGCGGACGATTGAGAGGCGGTGGTCGTAGAAGTCCAGGGTGACGACCGCGCCGGCGAAGAGGGAGGTGCCGACGGTGCCATCGAAGAGGGCGTCGGGTTCGTGGACGCCTTCGGTGGGAAAATAGGTTTGGGGGGCGGCGGTGCCGAGGGTCTGGCCGTGGAAGGTGGCGGGGGCGCTGGGGGCGACGCGCATTTTTACGCCGCCGTCGGTATAGGGGAAGAAGACCGTGTTCGTGGTCTTGGCCAGATCGTCGAGGCCGAGCTTGGAAATCGATGCCGTGTAGATCAGGAGCGATCCGGTGTAAGCGGTATCGATCTGGGCGGTGAGAGGCTTGCCGGCCAGTTCGAAGCCGCTGGCCACCACGATCGGCGGACCTTCCTTGCCAAAAGTGATCATGGCGAACGAGTCGCTGGGCTCGGGAACCGAGGCCGGCGCCGTCAATACGTCGGAAATGCGGATGCGCTTGGCCACGTAATCGAGTTGGACCACGCGCTTGGCGAAGGCGGGGTAGGCGATAAAGCCGGCAATCGACGTGGGGAGGTGTTCGGACGGGAAATCGAGCACCAAGGCGTGGATGCCGGAGAGTTGCACCGAACCGATGCTGAACGCCGGGACGATCGCTTTTCGGATCGTCGCCGGGAATTGCGAGGGCAGGGCGGAGGTAGCAAGTTTGGCGGCCGCGGCGGCCTTGGAATCGAGCGCGCTGTTGAGATTGCCGGTGTCGATGGCGAAGAGGGCGGCCGGGCCGTCACCGAGGCGGGCTTGGAAGCAGGGGATGCCTTCGGTTTCGACTAACGGCACATCGGCGGCAAAGCTGATGGTCGACGTCGCTGGTTGGACCGAAGCGGCGGGGACGCCGCTTCCACTTTGGGCGGTCGCCGATCCGGTGAGCGCGGCGGCGAGAAGGATGACGGGTAGGTGAGACTTCAACTTGGAATTTCGGGTTCGACGACGTGGGCGAGAAGTTGGAGGGATTCCTGCCAGCCGAGGTAGCAGGCTTCGGCGGGGATGACGCCGGGGACTCCTTCCTGCACGATATTCAGCTCGGTGCCAAATGGAGTTTGGCGGAGATCGACGGTGACCTGGATTTCGCCGGGCAGGTTGGGATCGTCGAACTTGTCCGTGTAGCGGATGCGCTCGTTGGGCTTGAGCTCCAGATAGGCGCCCCCAAATGAGTGGCCCGTGCCGGTGGAGAAATTAGTGAAGCTCATTTTGAAGGTACCGCCGACTTTGGCCTCCAGGTGGTGCATTTTCCCTATGAAGCCGTGCGGAGGGAGCCATTTGGCCATGGCGTCGGCATCGAGGAAAGCACGGTAAATCTTCTCGGGAGAAGACCGGATGACACGGTGCAAGCGAATGGTGTGGGTGGGCATGATTTTTGATGGGTTCAACCAACCGACGAAGCAGGTGGGTCCAAACGGACATTCCTCTGAAATTTCGCGCGACTGTAAAGTGTTAGGGTTTGGCCCAAGGTGCCGGCTTCAAGGCGAAGGTTTGAATCCAAACCTTATATCCATCGCCGGCCGATTCCGGGAAAGTTGCCCGTTGGTGAGTAATTCAACGTTGCGTATCCAGGAGCTTTTAACTTTCTGACAGCGCGGAAATTTATCAGGTCCAGCCTGAATTGGATTGGGTGGGAAAACCAGCGTTCAAAACAAGGAGAACTCATGTCTGTCCAGATTAGCTACCCGGGCGTTTACATCGAAGAACTGCCGAGCGGCGTCCATACGATCACCGGCGTGGCGACTTCGATCGCCGCTTTCGTGGGTTGGGCCTACCAGGGACCGGTCGACCGGACGGTCCTGGTCGAGAGCTGGTCGGATTTTCAGAGCCAATTCGGCGGCCTCTCCAACTACAACGGCATCCCGAACTATCTGGGATATGCCGTGAACCAGTTTTTTGCGAATGGCGGTTCGCAGGCATACATCGTGCGCGTCGCGTGGAATTCCACGCTGACGGCGGCATCCGGCACGCCCACCGCGCCGGAAACCGCGACGGCGTCGGTCGGCGGCTTGAGCTTGTATGCATCGAGCCCCGGCACGTGGGCGAATGCGTTTTCGGTCGTCGTCACCGTGGGCGCCAGCAGCCGGTTCATGTTGAACGTCATTCAGACCTCGACGGGCAACGTGCTGGAGAGCTTTGCGAATCTCTCGATTTTGCCGACGGACCCCAACTACGTCGTGGCGGTGATCAACGCGGACTCGAACTACGTCACGTTCGTCAATCCCGCGGCGCCAGCCGCGGCGATCACGCCGCCGACCGCCATTGCGACCGGGACCGCGGCGCTGGCGACCGCGGATGCGTCTCCCACCGGAGACGGGACGGTTCTGGTGCCCAACTCCGATGGGAATTTCGAGGTCGCACTGGGTGCCGATCCCACCGCGACCACCAACACGTACGGCATCCATCTGCTCGACCGGATACCGATTTTCAATCTGCTGTGCGTGCCGGGGCTGACCGACGGTCCGACGCTTCAGGACTTGCAGCAATATTGCGTGATAGAGCGGGCCATGTTGCTGATTGATAGCGCGCAGTTGGGGACGGTGACCGCCTACGCGGGAGGTCCCGTCGGCTACGGCGGGGGAGCCTTTCAAACCACGAACCTCTCGTCGGGCACGGCGTCGAGCAATTCGGCGTTCTATTTTCCCTGGGTCACGGCGCCGGATCCGCTCATGGGCAATCGGCCGGCCCAATTCCCGCCGTGCGGATTCGTGGCCGGCATTTACGCGGCGACCGACGCCTCGCGCGGCGTCTGGAAGGCGCCGGCGGGAATTGCCACGGGGCTGACGGGGGTGCTGGGGCTCCAACATGTCCTCACCGACGCCGAGCATGGGCAATTGAACCCGTACGCCGTTAATTGTCTGCGGGAATTCCGCACCTACGGCGACGTCGTTTGGGGCGCCCGGACCACCCAGGGGGCCGACACCATCGGCTCCCAATGGGCGTATGTGCCCATCCGGCGCTTGGCGCTCTTCATCGAGTCCAGCCTCTACGAAGGCACGCAGTGGGTCGTGTTCGAGCCGAACGACGAGCCGCTCTGGGGCCAGGTCCGCTTGAACGTGGGATCGTTCATGCAGGGGCTTTTCCTGCAGGGGGCGTTCCAGGGCTCTTCGCCCAAGCAGGCGTACTTCGTGAAATGCGACTCGGAGAACAACCCGCAATCGAGCATCGACCAGGGGATTGTGAACATCCTGGTCGGCTTCGCTCCGCTGTATCCGGCGGAGTTCGTCGTCATCCAAATTCAGCAGATCGCGCTTGGTTCATCCTAATTCTCGAAAGGCACCACCATGGCTCTTTTCCCCGCGAATCCCACCCGACTGGATCCCTACAAGAATTTCAAATTCCGCGTGAAGATGGACGGCGTGTACGTGGCCGCCGTCAGCAAGGTCAGCGCGTTCAAGCGCACGACCGACGTCGTCGCACACCGCGACGGCGGCGACATGTCGATTCAGCGGAAATCACCCGCCCGCAGCAATTTTGAGGCGATTTCGATGGATCGCGGGCTGACGCAAAACATGGAGTTCTACCAGTGGGCGGGATTGGTGTGGAATTATGGCGCCGCCCTGGGTTCGGAGGTATCCCTCGCGAACTTTCGCAAGGACCTGTACCTGGAAGTCTACAACGAGGCCGGGCAGCTCGTCATCGCGTACAAGATTTTCCGCTGCTGGGTTTCCGAATACCAGGCGCTGCCGGACCTGGATGCGAACGCCAACGCGATGGCCATCGAACATATCAAGATCGAACACGAGGGCTGGGAGCGCGACACGAGCGTCACCGAACCGACGGAGCCCACGTTGTCGACCGTGTCCGTGTAAAGCGGGCGGATGCTGTACGATTCCGATTTTCTGGATCTCTGGGAAAGCGGGAGTCGCAGGCATCCGCTCGACCGGGCCCTGCTTGTGCTGGGGGCGGCCCATCCCGATGTGCCGTTTGACGAGCTCGCGGATTGGCCGTTGGGGCATCGCAACCGTGCGCTGGCGAAACTGCACTGCCACCAGTTTGGGCACCGGCTGGTTGGATATGTCCCGTGCGCGGGGTGTGGGGAAAAGCTTGAGGTGGAATTGGATGGGCGGTTGCTCGCGGAGAGCGGGACGAATGCATCGGACGAGCGGACGTATGTTGAAGTGGGTGGAAATCGGTATCGATTGCCGGGGACGCGGGATCTCGCGGGGGTGGTGAATGAGACGGATGCGGAGAGCGCGGCGCGCAGGTTGGTTGCGGGTTGTGTTTTGGGGGCGGGGGTGGGTTCGGAGTCGAAAGCGGACGGCTGGGGTCAGCGCCCCCGGCTACAGGGGACTGAGGTGGAGGAGATTGGGGCGCGGATGGCGGAGGCGGACCCGCTGGCGGAGATTGAGGTGCATCTGCGCTGCCCCGAGTGCGGGCGGGAGAGCGATGAGGCGATTGACCTGGTGCAGTTTGTTTGGGCTGAGGTGGAGGCACGGGCGCGGCGAATTTTGGGCGAGGTGCATGCTCTGGCCAGGGCGTATGGGTGGACGGAGCGGGAAGTGCTGAGCCTGGGCGCGGGCCGCCGGGCGATTTACTTGGAGATGTTGAAGCCATGAAGGGATTTCTTCAGCGCATTGCCGCGGGCGCCATGAAACCGGGCGGGGCGGTGCGGCCGATCGTAGGCTCGGTGTTCGAGGGGGCGCGGACGACGCCGGTGCTGCCTTCGCTGGACGCAGTGATGGAAGCGCCGGTTCGGAGCGAACGGGCAGGGGAGCAGGAACGGAGGGGGGAAGAGCGGGCAAAGCGGCGGAGGGGAGAGGATGAGCGGGAGAGCTCAGGGGAGAATATTTCTGGAAAGGGAATGGAGTTGGCGACGTCCCACTTGGTGGCGGAGTCGGAGGGGAAGCGGCGGGCCGCCGCTGCCACGGGAGCGCCGTTTCCTGATCGTAGATGGGACGCTGAGTTTGTTTTGCCCCCGGTGGCGGGAGAACGAAGGCCGTTGGCATCGGCGGACACGGGAAGCGGATCGGTGAATCCGGCTGGGGCAGATGAGTCGTTGGTTCCAGGGGAGGCGGCTGCGGCGCCATTGGCTTCAATGCGTGAGAGTCGGTCGGCGGCGCCGGCCGAGCCGCAGCCGGTGTCCGGCCCATTGCGTAGCCCAATAGCTCCATTGGTGGCTGGGGACTTTCCGGTGGCGCCGGTGGTTCCTGGAAGGTCGGCTCCGGCGGAGGCGGGGAGCGGCGGGCTGCCGCCTCCGCGGCGCGCACCGGAACCGAAAGCTGAGCCGGAGCAGATTGAGATCAGCATCGGCCGGATCGAGGTGACGGCCGCGCCGCCGGCGGTGGTGCGGGCGCCGGCGCCCAGGAACCCAAATCGCGCACCGTCGCTTGACGATTATCTCAAGCGCCGAAACTCCCGCTACCGGTGAGCAACGCCCTGGCGATATCCGCCGTGTCGGCCGTGCTCCAGAGCATGCTGTATACGGTCTATAACAGCGCCGGTCTCGGCACGGTGACCGTGAAGGCGCTCGCGCCGGATTTGGCTCAGCAGGAAGCCGGGTCGGCAAACGACGGACTGCTGGTGAACCTGTTTCTCCATCAGGTGACTTACAACGCGGCCTGGCGAAACATTGGCTTTCCCTCGTTGGCCGCCGACGGCGTGACGCCCCTCAAGAACCCGCCGCTGGCGCTGGATCTGCACTACCTGATGACGGCCTATGCGTCGGTGGATTTTCAGGCCGAGGCGCTGCTGGGGTACGGCATCCAGATGCTGCACCTGAATCCGACGCTGACTCGGGTGGGGGTCTCCAACGCGCTCACCAGCGGCCTGACGCTCTCGGATCCGGGCAATCCGCTCAGCGGTTCGCTGGCGAGCGCGGGCCTTTCCGACCAGATCGAGCTGATCAAGATCACGCCCGCGACCTTGGGCCGCGAGGAGATGGCCTGGCTGTGGACGGCGCTCAAGGCGGATTACCGGCCGACCTTCCCCTTTCAGGTATCTGTTGTTCTGATACAGCAGCCGGCGCCGACCGTTTCGGCGCTGCCCGTGCTGAGCCGTTCGATTTCCGCGCAGACCGGAGTGATCCCGGCGCTGGCCGCGCTCTCGGCGGTGGCCCCGCCGAACCGCCAGCCGGCGGCGCTGCTCGGGGATACGGTGACCGTGACCGGCACCGCGCTGAGCACGGCGACGCAGGTGACCCTGCAGAATGTGCAGCGCGGCGTCACGGCCCCGATTGCCCCGCTGACTCCGTCGCTGACGGGAAACTCCTTTACGTTTGCGGTGCCCAATCCGGCCCCCGCGACTCCGCCGACGGACCTTCCGGCCGGAATCTATTTGCTCACCGCGCAGGTCAAGTCCGGGACCGATACGATCACGACCAACGGGCTGCCGTTCGCCCTCGCCCCGTCGATCGCGACCTGGGTTCCGCCCGCCGTCGCTTCGGGCACCACGGGCACGCTCACCGTTCCATGCGCGCCGTTCGTGCGGCCGAATCAGGAGGTGTCACTGCTCCTCGGCGGACAGGAGCTCCCGGTGGTGCCCTTCACGTCCGCCACGAACACGCCCTCGTTCTCGTATTCGAATCTCCAGCCGACGGGCGGTGCGGTTCCGGCTTGGATGCGGGTGGACGGCGTGGACAGCCCCATCCTCAATGTGCTGTCCCTGCCCGACCCGACCTTCGCGGCACCGATGGTCACGATCACGTGAGGCGGCCATGACGAACGAGACCTCCCGCCAATCGTGGATCGAACAGAACCGGGCCCATCTGCTCGGCGAATTTGCGCGGCTGAAGGATCTCCTGGCGGGCGGATCGGGCGAAGGAAAAGCGCCGGCGTCCGAAGCCATGGAGGCGCCCCCGGCCGTAAACTGGGTCGCCGAGTATTTCCAGCTGACGCCGTTTGAACGCGACCTCGTCCTCCTTTGCGCCGGGGTCGAAATGGATCCCGGGTTGGCCGCGGCGTGCGCCGATTCGCAGGGAGCGGGCAAAAAGGCGGCTCTCACCTTTGGCTTTGCCGCTGCGGTGCTGCCCGCGGCGCACTGGAGCGCGCTGGCTCCGCCGCGGCCGCTGCGGCGGTTTCGGCTCGTGGAAGTCGAGGCGGGCCGCGGGCTGGGCGAAGCGTCGCTGCGAATCAATGAACGCATTCTCCACTACCTGGCGGGGATCAATTTTCTGGACCCGCGACTGCAAACGATGCTCCGCGCCAGTCCGACGGCCGACTGGATTGCGGACAGCCAGCGGGAGGCGGCGTCGAAGGCGGTGCAGGCGCTGCGCGCCGTGCCCGAAGGGATGCCCGTGATTCATTTCTGCGGGGACGACGAGCATGGCCAGGAGGACGCCGCGGAATGGGCGGCGCGCGAGGCGGGCCGGCAGCTGTTTGCGCTCGACGCCGAAAGTTTGCCGCCGGTGGGCCGCGAATTGGACGACTTTCTTCTGCTGTGGGAACGGGAAGCTCTGCTGCTGCCGGGCGCGCTGCTGTTCCGGTGCGGCCGCGGGGGACTGAGCGCGGGGGCCAAGCACCTTTTGGAGGGTCTGCCCGGTCCCCTTTTCATTGCCAGCCGCGAGCCGGTGCGACTGGAGCGGCTGCTGGTCCGATTCGATTTGGACAAACCGGGCCCCTCGGAACAGAAGCGGCTGTGGGAACGCGCGCTGGGTCCGGCGGCGGCGGACTGCAACGGGTCGCTCGACCGTTTGGCCGAGCAATTTCGGCTGAGCGCGCGGACGATCCACGAGACCGGACATCGGGCCACGGCGGACATGGCGCCGGCTTCCGCCGCGGAGCTGTGGGATGCGTGCCGGTCCTATTCGCGCCCGAAGCTGGAGGATCTGGCGCAACGCGTGGTTTCGGGCACCGAGTGGGAAGACTTGATTCTGCCGGAGCCCCAGATTCGGACATTGCGGCTGCTGGCTTCCCAGGTGAGGCACCGCAACAAGGTGTACGAGACGTGGGGTTTCGCCGCCAAGGGCCGGCGGGGGCTGGGCGTCAGCGCCCTGTTTTCGGGCGAAAGCGGCACCGGAAAGACGATGGCGGCGGAAGTGCTGGCCCGGGAGCTCGGCCTCGACCTCTTCCGGATCGATCTCTCCGCGGTGGTCAGCAAATACATCGGCGAGACGGAAAAGAATTTGCGCCGGGTGTTCGACGCCGCGGAAGAGGGCGGAGTCCTGCTGCTCTTCGACGAGGCCGATGCGCTCTTCGGCCGCCGCGGCGAAGTGAAGGACAGCCATGATCGCTATGCCAACATCGAGGTGGGCTACCTGCTTCAGCGGATGGAGGCCTACCAGGGACTCGCGATTCTCACGACGAATCTCAAGTCGACGATGGACCGTTCGTTCCAACGCCGCTTGCGCTTCAATCTGAATTTCCCCTTCCCCGACGCATCGCAGCGCGAAGCGATCTGGAAGCGGATCTTTCCCGCCCCTACGCCGACGAAGGGTCTGGATGCGAGGAAGCTGGCCCAGCTCAACGTGACCGGCGGCCACATCCGCAATATCGCGCTCAACGCGGCGTTCATTGCCGCCGATGCGGGCGGGCCCGTGGAAATGAACCACGTATTCCAGGCGGCGAAGCTCGAGGCGCAAAAGATCGAGCGGCCGCTGTCCGAGGCGGAAGTGAAAGGCTGGCTGTGAGCCGGGTTCGCATTCACATCGATCAGGTGTCGCTTCGCGGGCTCGATCCCGCGCAACGAAACGGCGTGATGGACGCCCTGCGAGCCGAACTTAAGCGGATCGCCCCGTCGGCGGGCGAATCCGCGGTGAAATCCCGCCGGATCCCAGTCGTCAAACTGGGCCGCGTTCCCCTGAATCCGGGGAGTCCGGGAGGAAAGACCATCGGCACGGGGATCGCGCAGGCGATCGGAAAGAGCCTTAAGCGATGAGCTTCGCGGCGCTTCAAACCAAGAGCGAGTCATCGCCGGCCGGCCTGCGCGTGGGCCCGGCGAACGACAGTTTTGAGCAAGAGGCGGAGCGCGTCGGCGAGACCGTCGGCCGGGGCGGAAGCATCATGGGATTGACCCTCTCGCGGATGTCGATGGGGCAACTGCAGCAGCAGGCGATGCCGGCGCCTTCCGCCGAAGCCGCGAATCGGCGCGGCACGGGCCAGAGTCTGGAAGAGGCGTTTGAGCACAGCAAGCTGGGGCGGCGCATTGCCCGCCGCCTATCCGGCGGACCCCACGCGGAGAAAGCCGAGGCGCACGCGGCGGAGTTGCAAGGCGAGGTCGTGAGCGGCGGGCTCGCGCTCGAACTCATCGGGCGTTTGGATGAGGCGCGGGGCGTGCTGCCGGCGCGGCTCCCCGAGTTTGCCCTGGATCGAATTTTCCCGGGTTTGAAAGCGACGGTCCACTACGAGGGGCCCTCCCATCGTCCGAAGCACGCCTACGTGGCCCTTCATCTGGGGGCGCCCGGGGCCGAGAAGCATGAGAAGCCCGCGGGGCCCGTCGACACGGCCAAGCATGCGGAGCCGGTGCATCCGGGGATGCCGGCTCCACCCGCCCATGTCACCAAGCCCGCGGCGGCGGCTCCGCATTCCGAACCGCTGGCGCCCCGGCTTGGCCTAGGGGCGCATGAGACCGCGGCGACTTCGGGACACTCCTCGGTTCACGCTGAGGCGGCCGGCACGCGGGAGCCGTTGACGATGCAGCGGAAGGCCGAACCGACCGGCACCTGGAACGCAGATCGATCCGCGGTCGATCCCGTGCTCCGATCGCCGGGCCGGCCGCTCGATGGCGAAACCCGCGCCTACATGGAGACGCGGATTGGATACGATTTTGGGTCAGTGCGCATCCACACGGATGCGCGGGCGGGTGAATCGGCTCGGGCGATGGGCGCCCAAGCCTACACCGCCGGCAATGCGGTGGTCTTCGCGCCGGGCAAATATTCGCCCGGATCTCCGGAAGGCCGCTCGCTCCTCGCCCATGAGCTCACCCACGTGGTGCAGCAGGATCACACGACGGGGCGTGCCCACCCCGTCATCCGCCGCGCGCCGGCGCAGATTCAGCGCGCTCCCGAGGACGAAGGTGGCGCGGCCGACGCCGGTTCGGGAAGCTGGTTCGACAATCCGGTGGATAAGCTGAAGGCGGTGGTGAGGAAGATTCCGGGATTTAAGCTCTTCACCGTCATCATCGGCTGGGATCCCGTGTCGGACGTCAAGGTCGAGCGCAACGCGTCAAACGTGGCCCATGGCATCCTGGAATTGGTGCCGGGCGGCGAGGAGGCCTACCAGAACCTGACCCAGTCGGGCGCGCTGCAGAAGGCGTACAAGTGGCTGACGGACCGCATCGACGAAATGGGCCTGACCCTGGCCTATTTCAAGGATCTGGTGAACCAGGCGCTGGGATCCGTGAAGTGGGGCGATATCACGGATCCGACGGGAGCGCTGAGCCGGGTCGCGGGGTTCTTTGCCCCGCCGCTCGAAAAGCTGAAGCACTTCGCCCTCGACGCGCTCGACAAGATCCTCGATCTGATCGTCGAAGGCGTATTGTCGGGCCTCGGCGGCCTCGGCGTGCTGGATGTACTCAAGAAGGCGGGAGCGGCGTACAAACTGATCATCAAGGACCCAGTCGGTTTCCTGGGAAATCTGCTCAAAGCCGTCGGCCAGGGCGTGACGCAATTCAAGGACAACATCCTGGAGCACCTGAAGAATGGCTTGGTGCAGTGGCTCTTTGGCGAGATCGCCGCGACCGGCATCGTCTTGCCCAAGAAGTTCGACCTGGGCGGCATTCTCAATTTGGTTCTTCAGGTCCTCGGGCTGACCTACTCCAAGCTGCGCGGCCGGCTGGTCGACGTGGTGGGGGAGGCGCCGGTGGCGTTCCTCGAGGGCGCTTTTGACGTGGTGGTGGCGATGAAGAACCAGGGACTGGCCGGAGCCTGGAAGCTGATCCTGGAAAAAGCGTCCGGGCTGATCGACACGGTCATGGAGGGCATCCGCAACTGGGTCATCACGAAGATCATCACGGCGGCCATCGTAAAGCTCGCCACGATGTTCAACCCCGTGGGGGCGGTGATCCAGGCGATCCAGACGATCTACAAGACCGTCATGTTCTTCCTCGAGAAGATCAAGCAGATCACCGCGCTCTGCAATGCGGTGCTGGATTCGGTGATCGAGATCGCGGGCGGCAACATCGCGCGGGCGGCGAATTTCGTGGAGCAGAGCATGGCGCGAACCGTGCCGATCATCATCGGATTCCTCGCGGACATGATCGGCCTGGGCGGGATCGGCGACGAAATCAAGAAGATCATCCACAAGGTCCAGGAGACGGTATGGAACGCGATCAAGAAGGTGCTCGATTTTCTGGTCGGCAAGGCCAAGGCGCTCTATGGCAAGGGCAAGGACGCCGTCTCGCAGGCGGTGGGATGGTGGAAGGATCGCAAGTCGATCACCGTCGATGGCGAATCCCATTCCGTTTTCATGGACGGCACGGAGGAAGCCCCGCAGGTGATGATCGCGAGCACTCCGAAGCCGTGGAGCGCCGTGTTCACGCCGGAAAGCAAGCCCAAGACGGAACCCAAACTGTCAATGTGGATGGCGGTGAAGGCCGATGCGGAGGCGCTCCAAAAGCCGATCAAGCCGGCCGCGGGCGCGACGGACCAGGACAAGGAGAAATCGCGTCAGAACAATATCGACGAGCGTCGCCGGCAGTTCAACGACCTGGCGGAAAAGATCCAGCAGTTGGGCCTGCACCAGGATAAGAAAGCGCCGGTTTCCGTCATCACCTACGCGTCGCCGAACAAGGATGGCGGCGGCAGAAAAGCGACCGCGTCCATTCTCAGCGCCCAGCATGGCGCCGGTTCCGAGCCCAACGACAATGCTCCCATCTGGGAGAACCTGGGAGTTCTGCGCAGCGAAAAGAACTACGTGCAGGGACATCTGCTGAATCACAACCTCGGAGGCGAGGGCCGGCGCTTCAATCTCAGCCCGATCAACAAGAAGGCGAATTCCCATCATCTGCATCAGATGGAGAAGTTCGTGAAAAAGTGGGTCGCGAACGGACACGTCGTTTCCTACGAGGTCACGGCGATCTACACTCCGAACGGCCAGCCGAAGCCGCGGGAATACCTGAAGCTGCTCGACAAGGCGAAAGGCAGCCGGGGCCTTTCCAGTACGGAAGCGAACCGTCTCGATTGCTTTCGCGCGGAGCAGAGGCTGCCCGTGCGCTTCGATTGCCTCGCGCAGGGCCTGGCGTGGGACCCGTCCGCGAAGAAGTGGGTGGTCGACGCCGACAAGTTCAATCAGGAGCTCAATCCCGGAGAGGATAAAATGCCCTCCGGAGGCAAGGACGTGCCCGTCGATACGCTGATCGAAACCTGAATTTATGCCGAGCGGACTCACCAATTCCCCCCGCCTCGTCCGAGGCGGCATCGTCCTGATGGATCCGGACACTTCGGTCGTCACCACGGTGATCGCGCTGCAGTACAACCCCGATTCGCTGACGCGCACGCTGCAGATCCAGACGACCTCGGGCGGCTCGGATGGCGTGCACGTCGATGCGTTCCGCCTGCGGGGCCCCGCCATCGAAACGATCAAGTTCGAGGCCGAACTCGACGCCACCGACCAGCTCGAATTCCCCCAGCAATTCCCGGTGACGGCGCAGCTCGGACTCCAACCGCAGCTCGCGCAGCTGGAGATGCTGGTCAATCCGACGGTCGAGACGCTGCAGGCCGACGACAACCTGGCCAACACGGGGGCGCTGGAAATCATTCCCGACGAGCAGCCGCTGATGCTGTTCGTCTGGAGCAAGAGCCGGGTGGTGCCGGTGCGGCTCACGGACTTTTCCATCACCGAGGAGGCGTTCGATCCGAACCTGAATCCGATCCGCGCCAAGCTGTCGCTCGGCCTGCGGGTCCTGACCGTCGACGACCTCGGATTCCAGCATCCGGGCGGCCGGCTCTACATGACTTATCTGAGCAACAAGGAGGCGCTGGCCGGCCAGGTGGCCAATGTCGCCATTTCGGTCCTGGGCCTGAACGGCGCGCCATGAACTATCCCCTGCAAGCCCTGCTGAAGATGGGCGTGATTCCGCCCGTCGCCCTGCCGCCCGACAGCCGCTACTATGGTTCGTCGACGCTGACGTACACGGACGCCAATGGGCAGACGATCACGTATCTGGCCCCTCGTTACGTGCCTCAGCCGGGCAACCCGAACTATTCCACGACGGCCCAGCATACCGTGAAAAGCGCCGACCGGCTCGATCTGGTGGCGGCGACGTATCTGGGCGATCCGTTGCTGTTCTGGGTGCTGTGCGACGCCAACGGGGCGATCGATCCGAATGAGCTCCTCCAGACGCCGGGAGCGACCGTCAACATCACGCTGCCCCAGGGGGTGCCGGGCTCACGTGCTTAACGGAAGCGTCCAGTTGAACCTGATGATGGGACCGATCATTCCCACGGCGGTGCCGCGCGCGGTGCTGGACGCGCTGGCCGAGGTGGAAGTCACGGTGGACGACGTGGGCACCAGCGGGTTTCAGCTGACGTTCAGCGTCGACAAGAACACCGCGTCTTCCCTGATTCTGCTGCTCACGGGAGCCGCGCCGGGGATTTTCACGCGGGTGGTCGTTTCGGTGACCGTGAAGGGAGTGCAAACCGTCCTCATCGACGGAGTGATCACGAACAATCACATGTCTCCGGGAGACAAGGGTTCGAACTCGACGATCACGATCACGGGCGAGGATCTGACCGTGCTCATGGACCAGTCGGATTGGAGCGGGACGCCATTTCCGGCGCTGCCGGCCGAAGCGCAGGTCGCCCTGCTGATCGCCAAGTATGCCGTGTTTGGAATCATCCCGTTGGTCATCCCGAGCATCCTGATCGACGTGCCGATTCCGATCGAGCAGATCGACTCGCAGCAGGGCACGGACCTGGAGCATATCAAGACGCTGGCGGATCGGGTGGGGTACGTTTTCTACATCGATCCCGGCCCGGCGCCGGGCATGAGCAAGGCCTATTGGGGACCGCAAGTGAAGGTGGGCCCGATCCAGTCCGCGCTGAACGTCGACCTGGACGCCTATACCAATGTCGAGAACCTGAGCTTCACGTTCGATCAGCAGCAGAACAAGCTGCCGATCCTCTACATCTACAACCAGGAGGCGGGGATCACGATTCCGATCCCGATTCCGCCGATCACGCCGCTTAATCCGCCCCTCGGCGCCGTGCCGCCGCTGCCGACCAATGTCATGGGCGATCTCAAGGCCCGGCGCGACGACCTTTCGAAGCGCACCATCCCGCAATCGGTGATGATCGGCCTGGCCATGGCCTCGCAATTTGCCGAAGCCGTCTCGGGCGACGGCAGCTTGGATGTCACCCGCTACGGCAATGTGCTCAAGGCGCGGCAGCTCGTGGGCGTGCGGGGCGCCGGTGTCGCCTTCGACGGGCTCTATTACGTGAAGAGCGTCACCCACAAGATCAAACGCGGTGAATACAAGCAGAGCTTCAAGCTGACGCGCAATGGCCTGGTCTCGACGGTCAACTCCGTAGCGGTATGAGCGGCTCACCTGCCAGCGGCCCCGGCGAGAATCCCCGACGATACTACGGCAAGTATCGGGGGACGGTGGTCGAGAACATCGATCCGATGCAGATCGGAAGAGTATTGGTGCAGGTGCCGGATGTTCTCGGCGAAATTCCGTCGAGCTGGGCCATGCCGTGCGTGCATGCGGCGGGAATTCAAGCCGGGCTTTTCATGGTGCCGCCGATCGCTTCGCAGGTGTGGGTCGAGTTCGAGCAGGGCGATCCGAATCATCCGATCTGGACCGGCGGATTCTGGGGACTCGTCGCGGATGTCCCGGCGCTCGCGACCGCGCCGCCGCCGATTCCGCCCGGACAGAACATCGTCCTGCAGACGACCGGGCAGAATACCCTCGTGCTAAGCGATTCTGCGCCGACTCCGGCCACCGGCGGAATCATTCTGAAGGGCGCCAGCGGGGCGATGATCGTCGTCAACGAGACGGGAATCTACATCAGCAACGGCCAGGGGGCGACCATCACCCTGGTCGGACCGGCGGTGAACATCAACCTGGGGGCGCTCACCGTCATCTAGCCATGCCCGGACCAATTTTGCATATGGGCGCGGTTGTCACCTGCGCGCACGGGGGACAGGCCATCCCGACGGTGCCGAATCCGCGCGTCAGCGTGGTGGGAATGCCCATCGCGACGATCGCCGGTCCGTATGCGGTCGCCGGATGCGCCTTTGTGCCGCCGGCGGGAAATGGGCCGTGCGTCACCGCCCAGTGGGCCGTCGGCGCCGTGCGCGTGACCTCGCTGGGCCAGCCGGTCGCCCTGATGACCGGCGTGGCGGTGTGCGTGCCGACGGGGACGCCGCTGCTGCCGGTGTCGGCGCAGACGCGGGTGTTGGCCACGTAGGACTGAATATCAATGAAAACGTCTCAAGATCGATGCAGCGGTGCGTGGCTTCTCGGCGCGAACAGCGCGTTGGGGACAACGCGCTCCACCTTTCGACCCCGGCAGTTCCGCTTTCGATGCCGCAAGTGCCGGGGTCAGCGCCCCCGGCTACAGCAGGAGCATACTTCATGAATCTTCGGTTCCCGTTTCAGTTTGATGGGACTGGGCGCACGGCGCAGAGCGACCTGTCGGATTATATTGAGCAGCTCGTGGAGCTGGTGCTGTTCACCTCGCCGGGGGAACGTGTGAACCGGCCGGACTTCGGCAGCGGACTGCTGCAATTGCCGTTTGCGCCCAACAGCCTGGAGATGGCCGCCGCCACCCAGTTTGCCGTGCAGGGCGCGCTGCAGAAATGGCTGAGCGGATACGTGATCATCCAGTCCGTGACGGCGGCGGTTCGGGCGGAGGAGCTCACGGTGACGGTGTCGTATCGGACGTTGAGCTCCGACGTCACCCAGGTCGCCACCTACGTCTCGGGAGGCGCGTCGTGATTTACAATTGCTGCAACGAGAAGCGCAAAGCGGCGGTGCGCGGGTCGGCCCCGCCCAACGGCATCGATTATCTCGAGGTGCTCGATACGCTGGCGCTGGAGTTCAGCGATGCCCCGCCGCAGCAGACGCTGCTGATCCACTGTCTCAATCCGCTCGCGCCCCAAACCTGGCAGACTTCCAACGTGATGATCACGGGCGGGGAAAGCATCACGGCGATCGGGATCGAATGGGCCGCCCCGGCGTCGGCGACCACGCCGGCCGAGCCCGACGTCAATGAGTACCTGAGCAGTCTCCCCGACCTGGATAACGTCATTGTCGTACGCACGACCCTCGCGGGCGATTTTTCGACCTACACGCTATTTTTGGTGAACAACGCCGTGCAGGCGGCGCTCGACCCGTTTGCCGTCACGGAGGTGCTGACCGGGTTCGACCCGCAGCTCGCCCAGGTGGACTTCAGCTTCAAGGTCGAGTGCCCGGCCAATTTCGACTGCGCGCCCTCGGTGCCGAATTGTCCGCCGAATCTGCCGCCGCCACCGCCGATCAACTACCTGGCGAAGGACTACGGCACGTTCCGCACGATCCTGCTGGATCGGTTGAACCAGCTCCTGCCGACGTGGGGCGGCACGAGTGAGGCCGACCTGGGCGTCACGCTCGCCGAACTCATGGCCTACGTCGGCGACTATCTGAGCTACCGCCAGGACGCCGTGGCCACGGAGGCCTTTTTGGAAACGGCGCGCCGGCGGGTTTCGCTTCGGCGGCATGCGCTGCTCGTGGACTATCACGTGCACGATGGCTGCAACTCGCGAGTGTGGATGCAGCTGACGGTCGAGCCGACCGCCCGGACGGGCATGCCGGTCGCGATGGATCCGGCGACGACGAAATTCTACACGACCGTGCCAGGCATGCCGAAGTCGCTCAGCGGCACGGCGAACGAAGAGGCCGCCCTCGTCCTGGGCGTGAAGATATTCGAGCCGATGCAGGCGGCCGAACTCTACTACGAGCACAACCAGATCGAATTCTACACCTGGGGCGACACGGGATGCTGTCTGCCGAAGGGATCCACCGAGGCGACGCTGAAGGGCAGTTTCGAGAATCTTCAGCCCGGGGACGTGCTCGTCTTTGCGGAAGTGGTCGGACCCCAGACGGGTTTCGCGGCCGATGCGGATTTACGACACCGCTGCGCGGTGCGGCTCACTCAGGTGGCGACGCGGGACGGTCAGGGCAATCGGCTCCAGGACACGCTGTTTGGCGGGACGCCGGTCCCGGTCACGGAAATCCAGTGGTCGGAGGAGGACGCCCTTCCGTTTCCGCTTTGTCTTTCCTCCAACTTCATCGCCGCGGACGGGACCAACACCGGCGTGGAAAATGTGAGCGTGGCCTGGGGCAATATTGTCCTGGCCGACCAGGGTTTGACCCTGAGCGGAGTCAGCCTGGGCAGCGTGCCGCAACCGAGCCTGTATTGGCCGCCGAATCCGGCGACCGACCGATGCACGCCCAAGCCCAAGGCGCCGGTGCCGGTGAAGTTCCGGCCGCCGGTGCCCGACAGCCCGGTGACGCAGGCCGTGCCGCTGCCATCGGCCGGCCTGCCGGTGACGCCGGGACTGGTGGCATTGGCCGGGCTGGGGTTCGTCAACCTGACCGATGCATCGGGGCTCGTGAGCCTGCTGGTCCAGGCCGACGATCCGATCGACTGGCCGACAATGATCGGACTCGTGGCGTCGAAGGGTTCGACCGCGGGGACGTTCGATTTGAGCGTCTACTATGTTCCGCCGATGCCGGCGGGAACCCCGCCGCAAGTGCAGCTGGAAAGCTTTACCGGTCTTTCGGTCAATTCGGCCGATGCGAACTACGTTGCGACCCAGGTCACCGCGCAGTCGCAGCTGATTCAGATCACGGGCGTGCCCGCCGCGGCGGTGCCCGGCAGCTTTGCCCACGCTCCGACGATGTTCACGGGAACGGGGGGCTTGACCTTGAACGATGGGACCTCCGCGGCCTTTCTGCAGGTGCAGCCGACCAATCCGATGGGCTGGCCGCCGCTGTTCGGCGTCATCACGCCCGTCAATCTCAGCACGGCGGACGGGTTCAACCTGATGGTCTACTACAACCCCGTGCTGGGCGGAGTGGGGGTGACCCCGCCGATTCTGGTCGGACAATATGGGCCGCTGACGGCGCTCACGGCCGCGGGCGCCTTCGGACTCGTGCAGGTGATGAGCTTCGCGGAGGCGCCCAATGCGGGCCTTTCGGCGACCGCGCTGATGACCTACGATGCGCGCCAGGCCGTGCCCGCCATTTCGCTGCTGGGGCCGAATCCGACGGGCGGCCCGCTCTCCCGCTGGACGGCGGTGCAGGATCTGCTGGAAAGCGGCCCGCTGGCGCCGGATTTTGTGATGGAGGTGGAGGCCGACGGGACGGCGACGCTCCGTTTCGGCGATGATGCGAACGGTTACGCGCCGGAAGGCGGCGACAGCTTCACCGCCAGTTATCGGGTCGGCAATGGCACGGCCGGCAATGTCGGCGCCGACATCCTCGTGAATCTGCTCACGGCCAACGCCGAAATCAACGGGTGCAACAACCCGATGCCGGCGGTCGGCGGGGTGGACCCGGAGACGAACGACCAGATTCGCATTCGCGCCCCGCAGGCGTTTCTCACCCAGGAGCGGGCCGTGACGATGGCGGACTACGAGACGCTCACGGAAGACGATCCGGCGGTCGACCAGGCCGCGGCGACCCTGCGCTGGACCGGGAGCTGGTACACGGCCTTTGTTGCGGTCGAGCCCAAGGGGGGCGGGCCATTGACGCCCGCACTGGAGCAGCAACTGGATCAGGAATTGGAGCCGTTCCGACTG
This sequence comes from Opitutaceae bacterium, assembly GCA_036502225.1. GTDB lineage: Bacteria > Verrucomicrobiota > Verrucomicrobiia > Opitutales > Opitutaceae > Palsa-1447. Next base: position 54,792 of record DASXYY010000054.1, on the reverse strand, counting down.
GCCGGACAGGATTTGCAACTGGAGTCGCCGCAATACGTGTCCCTGGAGCTGACGCTGCAAATCTGCGTCGATCCGGACTACTTCCAGGCGGACGTCGAGGCGGGCCTCCTTCAGGTCCTCAGCAATGGGATCCGGCCGAACGGACAAAGGGGCGTGTTCTATCCCGACAACTTCGGGTTCGGGCAGACAGTGTACTTGAGCCCCATCTACGCCGCCGCCCGCTCCGTGCCGGGCGTCACGTCGGTGCTGGCCACGGTGTTTCAGGCGCAGGGCGGCGACAACACAAACGAATTCCTCAACGCCGGCGAATTCAAGCTGGGGCCGTTTCAGGTCGCCCGGCTCGACAACGACCGCAGCGAACCCGACCACGGTCAGCTCACCTTGATCATGAATGGAGGCAAACCATGAGCGGAGACTCCCAAGGCTTGTGCGGCGCGTGCCTGGGCACCAGCGTGCAAACGCCCCAGCCGGAATATAATCCGCCCGGTCAGCCGGCGGTGGCGCGGCGGGTGGGCACCTGGGGGCAGTTCTATGAATCCATGCTGGCGCGGCTATCCAGCTCGGACTACCCGGCCCTGCAGAAGCTCACCACGCGGAGCAACGACGACTTCACGATCGCCTTCCTCGACGCGACGTCGGTGATGCTCGATATCCTGACCTTTTATCAGGAGCGGCTGGGCAACGAATTCTACCTGCGGACCGCGCAGCAGACCCGCTCGCTCACGGAGTTGTCACGGCTGATCGGATACCAACCCTCGCCGGGCGTCTCGGCGACGGCCTATGTGGCCTTTACCCTGACGAACGCGCCCGGCCAGCCCGCCAACCCCAATGCGCCGGCGGTGACGATTCCCAAGGGCACGCAGGTGCAGAGCGTGGCCGCGCAGGGTCAGGCGCCCCAGACGTTCGAGACGTCGGCCGATATTCAGGCCAAGGCCGATTGGACGAAACTCGCGGTGCAAACCGGCCTGTCGTGGGCGCCCCAATACGGCGACCAGTCGGTCTACCTGGCGGGCACCGCCACGCAGTTGAACCCGGGCGACCTGTTCGTGGTGGTCGGTGACGAGCGAATCGGCAATTCGGGCGACAATCATTGGGACGTGCGGATGGTGACCTCGGTGCAGACGGACACGGTCAATGATCGCACGCTCGTCAGCTGGTCCGAGGGCCTGGGGCACCAGAGCGGATCGTCGACCCAAGACCCTGCGAGCATCGATCCGCAGTTCCAGGCGTTCCGGCAGCGCGCCGCGCTTTTCGGTTACAGCGCGATGGATCCGAATCTGCTGAACACGAAGCATCTGCCCAACGCAGGCAACATCCTCTCCACGGATGGAAGCCAGTGGCTGAACTTCCAGCTGGGATCCACGATCGACCTGGATTCCGTCTATTCCAAGGTGACCACGGGCAGCTGGGTGGCGTTGCTGCGGCCCGACAGCACATCCCAGCGCATACCGCCGGGCGACGTGAGCCTGTATCAGGCGACGGCGGCGGTGCCGGTGGCCAAATCGGCCTTCGGCCTGAGCGCCAAGATCACGAGCGTCGTGCCGGATGATAATTCGAATCTGAGCAGCTATCCCCTGCGGACGACACTGGCCCTGGTCCAGAGCGAGGCGCTGCCGGCCGCGGAACAGCCGCTCACCTATCCGCAATATGGCTCGTCGGTTTCGCTGGAGGTGCTGCGCAACGACGTGGCGAATGTGCAGGTCATCGCTCTTTCCGGAAAGCGGCAGAAGATCGCGCTGGCGGCGGAGCCGTCGGCCGTCGGCGATTTCGTGCCGGACGACAGCACCGTGCTGCAACGCGCGTTGGGCATCGGCGAAATCCTCACCCTGACGACCGCGACGAATCTTCCCGTGGATCCCAACGGGAATTGCCTGGATTGGAGCGGTGCCACCGCGGAGGTGACCCTCTATGTGCAAGACGCCTCAGGACGCACCGGTTCGATCCTGGCCGCGCCGGCGGCGTTTGCGCTTTCGCCCGCTTCGCCGGGCGATCCGACGGTCAGCGAGTATGCGCTGGTGACCGGGGTCGACAGTTCGTCGAGCGACCACACGACCTTCCTGCTTTCGGGCGCCCTGAACTTTTGCTACGATCGGTCGGCGACGAGCGTGAACGCGAACGTCGCCCAGGTGACGGGAGGGCAATCCGTCACCGAAATCCTGGGCAACGGCAGCGCGACGGCTGCCAACCAGGAATTCACGTTGAGGCAGAGCCCGCTCACGTTTGTCCAGGCTCCCACCGTCACCGGCTGGGCGTCGACCTTGGTCGTCCGCGCCAATGGCAAGCAGTGGTCTGAAGTGCCCACGCTCTATCACGCGAGCCCTACGGCCTCCGTCTTCGAGACGTCGAATCAGTCGGACGGCACCACCGACGTGCTCGGCGGGGATGGAATCGAAGGCGCGACGCTCCCGACGGGACAAAACAATATTCAAGCGACCTACCGCATCGGCTCGGGTTCGGCGCAGAATGTCCCGGTGGGGGCGATTTCGATCCTGATCGATCGTCCGTTGGGCGTGAGCGGCGTGACGAATCCCGGCCCAGCCTCGGGCGGCCAGGATCCTCAGTCGCTTTCCGGAATCCGGCAGAATGCGCCGCAAACGGTGCTGACGCTCGGGCGGGCGGTGTCGATCGCGGACTACCAAAATTTCGCCAGCACGTATTCCGGGGTGGCGAAGGCGTATGCGGTATGGATCCCGAGCGGAACGCGGCAAGGAGTCTTCATCACGTTGGCGGGAACGAATGGGGCCGCGGTGCCGGCCGGCAGCGCGACGAACGGCGATTTGGGGACCGCGCTGAAATCGTACGGCAATCCGCTGATCCCGATCAACGTGCAGACCTATATCGAAACGTTGTTCACGATCACGGCGAACGTGCAGTACGATCCCGGGTATCAGCAGCCAGTGGTCGAGGCGCAAATCCGGTCGACGCTGGCGAGCACGTTCAATTTTGCGTCCCGGGCGTTCGGACAAGGGGTTTCGTACGACGAGGTTTCGACGGTCATTCAGAACGTGCCGGGCGTGATTGCGGTCAATGTCGTGAGCCTGGGCCGCGGCGACTCCAGCTCCGGCGGAGACATCGGCCAGGCCGGCGCGCCGACCGTGTCGCAGTGGAACCTTTGGCTGGGCGGCATTGTGAATCCGCCCCTGGTGCGTCCCTACAACGATCCGGCCAACGGGCTGTGCTGCTACCTCCCGGTCCCGAGCCCGGGCGCGGTGCCGTGGCCCGCGGAAGTGCTGGTGCTGGATCCCCGGCCTTCGGGCGTCGTGCTCGGCTTGATGACATGAGCTATACCGGACAAGACCTGTTCAATCTCCTGCCGGGCTATTATCGGCAGAAGGACTATCAGATCGCGACGGCCCAGAATCTGGCGATGGGGCCTTTGCAGTCCCTGATGATGCTGCTCGCGGAGCAAATCGCGGCCGTCGATCAGGATCTGGGGCAGCTCTACGACGACGCGTTCATCGAGACCTGCGCTCCGTGGGTGATACCCTACATCGGAGACCTGATCGGATACAAATCGGTGCATGGGGTGGCCCCAGCGGTGGCCAGTCCGAGGGCGGAGGTCGCGAACACGATCGGCTTCCGTCGCCGCAAAGGCACGATTCTGGTCGTCGAACAGCTGGCGCGGGACGTCACCGGGTGGGGCGCGCACGCCGTGGAATTCTTCCAGCTCTTGTCGTGGACCCAGTACATGAATCATCTGCGCCCGAGTTGTTGGTATGCGCCGGACCTTCGGAGCTGGAAGATCCGCGCCTATGTGGACGGCGGATTCGACGGGGCGGCCCACACGGTGGACGTGCGGAGAATCGCGATCGAGCGCGGGCGCTACAACTTGCCCAACATCGGAGTCTTCCTCTGGTCGCTTAACCCTTATCCGCTCGTGAACGCGCCGTGTGTTTCGGCGCCCGCCGGATCCACGGGCGCCGTCGCGAACCAGTGTTTCTGCATGCATCCGCTGGGCTTGGATTTTCCGTTATTCAATTATCCGGTTTCCCAGGGAGCCAACGTCACGGCGGCGGCGGCTCCGGCGAATGTTCCGGACCGGCTTCTTCGCCGGGTGCTCTGCCAGGATATCCAGGACGGCACCGGCGCCGTCTACTACGGGGAAGGCAAGAGCGTGGCCCTTTTCGTGAACGGCAGCCTGCTCAGCCCCTTTCAGATTCAGGTGTGCGTCCTGGCGGACGCGGATGGCTCGTGGATCAATCTTCCGCCGAGCGAAAGTCCGTATTTGGCCGCCATCGACCCGGAAACGGGGCGCGTCGCCCTGCCGCCAACGAGCGGCGCCCCAGCGCCGATGGTCGCGGCGTCCTATTGCTACGGGTTCTTCGGGGCCCTGGGCGGCGGATCCTATCCGCGCAACGATCAACCGGGGCAGGACGGCCCGGCGGACAGTTTCGCCGTGCAGCCGGACACGTCTCCGCCAGTGATTACGTTCAATCGGTCATCCTCCGGAACCTTGCTCGACGCGATGAACGCGGCGCTGGCAACCCTCGCCGGCGGAGGGCAGGCCGCGGTCGAAATCAACGACAACGGGATTTATACCCTGCAGGCGGAATCGACGACCGTGCCGCTGGCGCTGAACGTCCCCCCAGGCGCCACCTTTGAGCTGCGGGCGGCGGACGGCTGCCGGCCGACGTTGCTGTTGGCGGACGAGCTCAAGGTCGGTGGCGGCGCTGGCAGTTCGTTCTATCTGAACGGATTTTTGGTGGCGCTGGTGACCCCGGCCGGCGGAGCCCCTGCACCGGCCGCGCTCCTTCATGGGACCGCCGACCAGGCCAACGCGCTCGAAAATTTGGGCATCACGCACTGCACTCTTGAATCGGCCTTCACCGGCTCTCCCTGCATTCTGGCCGAAACGTCCGGTCTCAATCTGGAAATCACCCGGTCCATTGTCGGCACGCTGTGGGTCGATTTGGAAACGACGGCCACGCTGACCGATTGCATCGTCGATTCCGGAGATCCCACGGGGGTCGCCTTTGTCCAGTCGACCGATGCGAGCGGGCAAAAGCCGCTGCCGGGCGGCCCCGTGACGCTCACCGGGTGCACGGTGATCGGCAAAGTCTATTCCAACCGGCTCAGCCTGGTGACGGACAGCGTCCTGCTTTGCCGGTATTCGGCGGCGGATCTGGCGGCGAGCCCGCCGGATTGGCGGGCGCCGCTGTGGGGCTGCCAGCAGCAGGACGGCTGCGTCCGCTTCAGCTACCTGCCGGAGATTTCCATCGTGCCGCGCACCTATGAATGCGTCGTCGAGGGTCCGTCGACGCCGGAGCCGATGTTCGGGTCGGTGCAGTATGGGCAGCCCGGATACTACCAGCTTGAGCCCGGCACGGACGACGTGATCCGCCGCGGCGCGGACGATGGCGGAGAGATGGGCGCGTTCCACTTTGTGCTGGCCCCTCTGCGCGAGACCGACCTCACCGTCCGCCTGCAGGAGTACGTCCCGGTCAACCTCAGCTTCGGCCTCTTCTACCAAACCTAATCCGCATCGCCATGAGCTTCGACAACAGCCGCATCATTTTCAATTCGTGGAAAGATTATCTGGGGATGATCTCCCAGCAGGGGCGGGTGCAGCTCGACTCCGACTGGAACGATTTCCAGGCGGAGTACCTGCGCCGCACGCAGGTGGGAATGCTGGACGCCATCGGCGAGCTGCCCTACCAGGCGATGTATCCGGCCGCGCTGCCGAATTCGTTCCTGATCACGCCTCAGACCTCCGCCACGGGCACCTCCCAGATTCTGATCGGCGCGGGACGCATCTATGTCGATGGACTTCTGGCGGAGAACCACGGGCCGATGGGCGCGGACGCTGCGCCGACATCCATCGCGCAATGGGATGCCGTGCTGGCCGAGCTTTCCAACACCTACCCGGGGGCGGGCTTTGTCGGGGTGGACTACCTGGCCCAGCCGTACTATCCCAATCCGCCGGCGATCGGCGCGGGTCCCTACCTAGTCTATCTCGACGTCTGGCAGCGGGCCATCACCTATCTGCAGGATCCGGATCTGGTCGACGTGGCCGTGGGAGTCGATACGACCGGCCGGTTGCAGACCGTCTGGCAGGTGCGGCTCCTGGATGTGAGCGGCGCGACTTCGCCGGTGCAGTGTTCTACGCCCAAGGCGAGCATTCCCGGCTGGACGGGCGCCACGCAGCCGTCCGGCGGACAATTGACGACGAAGCCGGTGTCGACGACGCCATCGGGTCCGTGCGTGCTGACGCCCACGACCGGGTACACCGGCCAGGAGAATCAGTTTTACCGGGTGCAGATTCACCAGGGAGGCGATTTCGGGACGGCGACCTTCAAATGGTCGCGGGACAATGGCTCGGTGATGACGGGTGTCCTTGGCATCAACAACGGCGCCAAGAATACGGCCGGCAAGCCGGCCACGCTGCTGTCCGTCCAGAGCCTGGGGCGCGATCAGGTGCTGGGCTTCAACAAGGGGGATTGGATCGAAATCATCGATGACGATCTGGAACTGAACGGGCAGGCGGGCGAGTTGCACCTGATCGACAGCGTCAGTCCGTCCGCGAAGACGATCACCTTAGTGGATACGCTGGCGAATACGGGCGATTTCCCGCTGACGGGCGGGCTCACGGATCCCACCCGCCACACGCGAATCATCCTTTGGAGCCAGCAGGGCACGATCTATCAATCGGACTTCACGACCGTGGTGGCCACCTTGGGGCAGGCCTCGGTCGGGGGCGATATCCCGCTGTCGGGGCCGAACATCCAGATCGTGCTGGAAAACGGAGTCACCGCCGCGTTCAGCCTCGATCCGTCGCTGGGCAAGTTCCAGGTCGGCGATTTTTGGACCTTTGCGGCGCGAACGTTCGACGGCTCGGTCGAACTGCTCAGGCAGGCGCCCCCGCGCGGGATTCATCACCACTATGCCGCTCTGGCGGTGGTCAGCGACTTTACGAGCACTCCGCCCGATTGCCGCGTGCAATGGCCGCCGGCGCAGGCCAACGGCGGCTCCTGCGGCTGCACGGTGGTGATCGGTCCCGGCGATGTGACGGCCAACAACACGCTGCAGCAGATCGTCGATCAGTTCAAAGGCTCCGGCACGCAGAGCGTCATCTGCCTGCAGCCCGGCGCCTACATGCTGTACGCCCCGCTGCAGCTCACGGCGGCGCACACCAATATCGTGCTGCAGGCGTGCCAGCAGGGCGCGGCCGTGCTGCAGATCGAAACGGGCGCCGAAGCGTTGTTCACGAACGGCATGGTCGTGCTCGACGGGGTGGACACCTTCGCGTTCGACGGTTTGGCGTTCGACATTCCGCGGGTGCCGTTCAGCGCCACCACATTTGCCGGCCAGGCCGTGGCGAGTTTGAGCCCCGACATCGCCTCCGGCGTCCAGTCGCTCGATCTTTCGATCGGCTTGCGTCCGATCAACTGCGATGGGATCACGATCAACGCCTGCACGTTCCGGGTTCGGCCGATCGTGCGGCCGCGAATCGACGTCAAGAAGGGGCCCGGCGGCGGCGTGGGCATCAATCAAGGTCCGGCAACCACGCCATTTGGCGCGGCGATCTTCGCGAGCGGAAACAACAGCGATTTCACGATCACCGGAAATACATTCGAAGGCGGGGCGAGCTTTGCCGGGCTTCTGGCCGCCCCCGTGGTGACGTTCGGCGTTCCGCCGCCGCCGCCCGCACCGGCGCCGGCCGCCCAGCAGATCGCGGCTGCGGCGAAGGCAAAAGTCACCAAGGTGAAGGCCGCCAAATTGCAGGCCCTGACGGTGGAAAGCAATGTGTCCGAATTCGGAACTGAGGCCAGCGCCGCGGCGTCCGGGCAGCTGGCGGGCGACGCGCTGCTCAATCCGAACAGCGTCCTCAAGATTCCGATCGATTTTCCTCCCTGGAAATTCGGCAACGTCAACAACACGGTCACTTTGGGGCTGGCGTCCCAGGGGGGCACGGTGCTGGCGGCGGTCGTCGACAATTTGGTCTTTGAGAATAATTTGCTCTCGTCGCTGACCATCGGCGTTTTGATCGTGGGCGAAGCGGATGCCGTGAGCCTCACCGGCAACACGCTGACCGGCTGCACCGCGGGTTGCTGGCTGCTGGCGCCGTCGACGGCGGCGATTCTGGCGATGGACGCCCAGAACGTGGCGGGGCTGGGGCTATTTCTTGCGATGGGCCTGCCGCTCCCGGTGGCCGATGCCGGTCCCGTCACGGTGCAGACTTCTCCGGCCACCGTCTACACGTACACGGGAGCCAAAGCGCTCCGGGACGACACGGGCGCGTTGTGGCTGCCGGACATTTCGACGCCGAGTCTTGCCGTCAGCGGCGGGTTCCTCAATCAGCCGAACCCGCCGCATGCGATTGAGGATGCTTCGCCGGACCAGTCCGCGGATTTTCTCTATCAGAACGAACGGTGGAATGTGTTCACCTATACGTTCGCCGTTCCGACCAACGGCTTTTATCAGGTGACGCTGAAGTTTTCGGAAATCACCTACGCGGCCGCCGGCTCCCGGGTTTTCGATGTCACGATCAATGGCAACACGGTCTTGCAGGATTTTGACGTGTATGCCGACGCGAACGGCGAGTGGAATGCGGACGACAAGATTTTCTCCAATGTCGTCCCGGTGAACGGACAGATCGTGATCAGCTTCGTGAAAGGCGAAGCCGATTGGCCGAAGATCTCCGCCGTGGAAATCGAGCCGCAATGGGACGGGACGTTGCCCAATCCCTATTTCTCCACGCTGGATTCCGAAAACACCTCGTTCTACACGGGCGAACTGGAAAACTACTTTTGCCAGATGACGCAGCTCGCGCAGCAAGGGTATGCGGATTCCGGCGCGCCGCTGGAGTCGCTCAGCTTGAGAGTGGAGGCCAACGAAATGTCGGGGCTCACCTCCGTGGGGCTGCTCATCCTGTGGGACGATCTGCCTCAGACCGGCCAGGTCAGCTCGGCCGTTGTGACCGGCAACCGGATCCTGACGTCAAACTACCTGCAGAACTACCGGGAGCTCTGGCGGGAAGGAGCCTGCCTGCTCTTTTTCGGCGCGGCGGTGGTGAGCCTGGTCTCGCGGTGTTCCGTCACGGGCAACGTCGTGATCAATGATGGCCAGACGTTTTCGGTCGACCTGGAGTACGGCTTGGGCGGCCGACTGAGCATGGTGGTGGATGCCGATGGGACCACGTACGCCTTCACGCCGAGGAGCATGGGCACGGCGGTCCCATCCAAGGCTCTGGTGAGCGTGGTGGGGAACGTCTGCCAGGGGCAGCTCGAGGTCAGTCCGTCGACGTCGTCGATTCTCTTTCAAATGAATGGGATTAGCGGGTGACGGGTGGAGCGCGTGGGGACCACCCGCTTCACCTTTCCGCTTTTGATGGCGCAGGTGCCGGGGGCAGCGCCCCCGGCTACAGCTTCAGCACGTTGGACGTCTCAAGTTAGCCTTAGGCAAGCTCTCGTCGGCCGGAGCCAAAGGCCTATTGCTCAATGCCGATTCGTTCGAGGAAGGGCTGGATCGACTCAGGACGGCCGAGGAATTTCTCCACCGATACCGAGATGTCGCGGGTGTCGCCGCGCGAGTAGATTTCGTCGCGCATGCGCCGGCCGGCAGCCTGGTCCAGATAGCCGTTCGGCGCCTTCTGGAAAACGGTCGCCATATCCGCCGAGATCGCATCGGCCCAAGCATATCCGTAGTAGCCCGCGTCGTAGCCGTTGCCGAGGTGGGGAAAATAGGCGCAGAAGGCCGAATCCAGTGGCACGGCCAGAAAAACGGAATCCCAGGTGGCGTTGGTTTCCACGGCGCAATTCACCGGCGCCCCTTCCGCGCGGGGGCCATGCAGCCGGAGATCGAGCAGGGCGAGCGCCAATTGCCGCCGATAGGTGACGCCGGCCGTACCCTTGCGAACTTCGTTCAGCCGATCGAGAATCGCCTCAGGAATTTTTTTCGTTGGATCCCGGTAGTCGGCGGCAAAGGTGTCGAGCACCCGCTTGTCGTAGACCCAATTCTGCAGCATTTGCGACGGAGCCTCGACGAAATCGCGGGGAACCGACGTGCCGGCGAATCGGCCGTAGTTCGCGCGCGTGAGGATGGCGTGCATGCAATGGCCGAACTCGTGAAACATGGTCTCCACCTCGCTATGGGCGAGCAGCGGCGGAGTCGTGGCGCTGGGCGGTGGAAAATTGCACAGCAGGGCGGCGACGGGCCGCCCGATCCGTCCATCCGCCAGCCGATGCGCCTGCTGCAGGGTGAACTCCGCGAAGTGATTGTACTTTCCGTCGCGGGGAAACATATCGAGGTAAAAGAGGCCGAGCGGCTCGCCGGTCTGGGCGTCGCTTACGCCCCAAAAAGTGACGCCGTCCGCCCAAACATAGGGCGGCTGCAGCTGCTCGAACTTTATCCCGAAAATGGAGCTGTAGATCCGAAACATGCCGTCAAGGCAGCGCTGATACGGGAAAAACACCCGAAGGGCGTCGGTATCGACCGTGTATTTGGTTTTGACGAGTTGATTCTGGTAGTACCGCCAATCGTAGATATCGACCCTTGCGTGGGGATCGCCCGTATCCTTGGCCTTGAGGGCATTCATCTCGGCGAGCTCCGATTCGTACTTGGGCGTGATGCCGGAGACGAGGTTCTGGATGAACTGGGTCGCCGCCGCGCCGGTCTTGGCCATTTTCGTTTCGGTGCGATAGTCATCCCACGAACCATAGCCTAATCGGCGCGCGATTTCTCCGCGGATGCCGACGATTTGGTTGAGGAGGGGTACGTTCTTTTTCCGCGCCAGATTGAATTCGGCCACGACGATGGCGTGACGGGTGTCCGGCACGCCGCAATTTTGCAGCACGTCCATTCGCTCCGGCGTGATGTTGACGTGGACGGTATACGCGTCCGGTCCGGTCTTGATGCCCGGACTCTCCAGGAAGTGCTCGGAGACTCCGGCGAGCTGCGTCTTGGAAAAGACGAGGGCACTTTTTGCCTCGATGACGTTGGTCTGAAAATCTTCCTCCCGTGAACTCAGCTGCTTGAACAACGCCTCAAGCTTGGCGCGTTCCGGGCCAGGGAGATCCATGCCCTCCCGACGGAAATCGCGCATGGTGTAGTCGACCAGCCGGCGGTCTTCCCCGGCAGTCGGCGGATTGCGGTCGGCGAAAGCCTTGAGGACTCGATAGACATCCTCGCGGTAACCAGCCTCGACCGAGAAGTCGTTCATTTCCTTCGACGCGGTGTCGGAGGCTTCGCGCATGGCCGGAGAGGGATTGGACCGTTCGATGAATCCGATCGCCAGCGCGGCGGTGGTGAGTTGGTCGTCGATGAGCGCGCTGGCCCGAAAGGTGCTTTCGAAGGTGGCCCGGCTGGGATCCTGCGCGCCCAGCGCGGTGTACGCGCGATTGGCTTCGTCGATGGCTCTTTTCGCATCCGCGCGGATTTGGTCGGGGCTTGTGGCGAAGGAAGGGGCGACGATGACGGAATTGAAGGCCGCGGCATTGGCGGCGAACTCATTCAGCGTTGGCAACGAGCCAAACGCTGCGGGCACGAAGGCCAGCAGACTCAAGCTGGCGACGGGGTGGAGTCGCATGCCGCACAGTGAGCAGAAGCGTCTATTTGTCACGTGGCGAACGGGTAAAAGTCGTTCGGAATTATTCCTCGTCGATTTTCTTTACACGCGAGCGTCGGAGTTTCGACTTTGTGGATTCGATCGGCTGCGTCCGCGGCGGCATCGGCTTACGGACTTTTGCTAATACTTCCTGTAAGGTAATACGCCGGGTTCGTCGGGGAGACATCGATGCGATGGGGGTAATCGTGAGCGTGCAATTTACAAGATTGCGCGCGACACTGCAATCAGAGCAAAGGATTACCTTTTGCGGACGATCGCAACCGGCGCCTCGCCGCGGTCCTTTCTTCTTGCCGATGCTTCTGCTTGATCGAGAGAAGCGCGGAACAATCCAAAAAGTTCTTGCAAACAGATGACGAAACTTCATCCCAGAACGCAACCCATCGTTGCCCATTAAAAAGTCCCTTGTTTCCCTGACCTTGCTGGCGCTGGTGTGCGTCGGCGCAAAGGCCGACACGATCGGCATCACCGAGATCGATCCGTTCACTTACGACGCGACCTTCTCGTTCGACATCGGTTCGGGCGCCTCCACCACCTTCAACGGCCCCGCGGGCCCGCTGCAATTCGTCGTCGGAGGCGGCTTCGACGACAGCGGCGACGAAGGTTTTGGCTTTTTCGTCGCCGCGCTCGCGTTGGGTGGCAACGGAGTCGGCAGCTCCACCTTTGATCCGGCGGGCACCCTGTGGGTCGACGCGTCGGACGGCGAGAGCTGGGCGACCGACCGAAATCATCTTTTTACCCTTTGGGGAGCCCAGGGGACATTCGATGCGCTGTATGGCGCGGACACCATTTCCGGCACGGGGGTCTTTGTCTTCAACAGCGTGCTCAGCTATCCGGATTATCCGGACCAGTCGGTGGTGATCACCAATCAGATTCCGGCGCTGCCCGACCGCGGCAACGTGTGGGCGGAGGCGGCGGCGGTCGCGCTCTTTTTTGCGCTGGCGGGCGAATCGAGCCGGAATTGTTTTGTGAGACGCGCCTGGCGCCGCTGAGGTGGAGCGCGTGGTCCCCACGCGCTTCATCTTATGAAAACCGTCCAGATCGAGCAGTTGCCTTGGGTCGAGCAGAAGTCGCCCAAGGAAAAGTACCGTTCGTTTGCGAAGAACATCTCCTGGGAGCTCGGCGGCCAGCGCGATGTCGGGCTCTGGGGCGGCGGACATCCCTTTGATCTGCAGATGCGGCGGGTGCCGCCGGGAGCGGCGATCTGCCCGTTTCACCAGCACCAAGCGCAATGGGAATTGTTCGTTGTTGTTTCGGGGCGCGCGACCGTTCGCGTGAATGACGGTGCGCACGAGGTCGGCGCGGGCGAGGCGTTCATGCAGGCGCCGGGCACCGCTCATCAGATCCAAAACACCGGAGCGGAGGATTTCGTATTCTACGTCATCGCCGACAATCCCCAGTACGACAGCTGCTACTACCCCGACTCGAAGAAGTGGATATTGAAGCCGTCGCGGCTTTGTTTTCGGGCGGAGTCGGCGGTGGGGTATTTTGACGGAGAGGAGTGAGGGTTCCCGGCTAGCCCGCCCACTGGCTGAAGAGGAACTCGTAACGGGGCCGCTGGTCGTCGGGCTTCACCGAGAGGGTGGTGTTCAGGTGCATCACGGGCCAACCGTGCGCGGCCGAGTAACGGGGCCACTCCGGGGCTCCGCTGCCGTTGGGATTTCCCGTGCGGGCAAAGTTGACCCAATAGGTTTGAATGGCACTGCTGACTTGCCGGTCGGCGTCGGTCCAGGGCACCTTGGGCTCGCAGGAAAACACGTCGAACACATAGGGGAGTTCCGACGAGTGGAAGGCGCCGCGGCCCGTGTTGCCGCCGGTGTCGGCGGGAGGAGCGCGGTCGAATCGGTACCGGAAGGCGGGCGCGGTGCCGTGCTGGGCTTGAGCCTCCAGCCAGGCCCAGGTGGAAAAGGCCATGAACTGATCGTTCGCATATTCTGCTCCCGAACGGGCGGCGAGCCCGGCGGTGCTGCCCGGGTAGAACTGCAGGAAATCCTTGGCGTGCGAACCGAAATCCCGTTTGGCAATGTCCTGCAACGCCTGCATCGGAGGCGGCTGGCTGGGCAGGCTTACCTCCGACTCATCACGCACCCAGCCGGCGATCAAAGGGACGTCGTTTTGGCGCCGATGGGCGAAGATCGCCGGGACATCTTCCGGAATCACGTCGCCGTCGATATCGGGACAGAAATCGTAGACGACGCGCCCGTCGGGCGTGGCGGCCTTGAGCAGTTCCGCAGCCGGCAGGGCACGGAGTTCCGCGAGCGAACAGTCGCGTCCGAACACAAGTTTCAATCGCGCGGCGTGATCGGCTTCCGTCTGAACCAGCGCCTTCAGCGGCAGGGTGGTGTTGTAGAAAGCGCCGCCGCTTTCGCCGATCGCCTTGGCGAAGAGGCCGTGCGCCAGCGGAGAAGCCATGAGATCGCAGACCGAAAATGATCCGGCGCTCTGGCCGAAAATCGTGACGTTGGCGGGATCGCCGCCGAAGGCCGCGATGTTGGCGCGCACCCAGTGGAGGGCGGCGATCTGATCGAGGAGGCCGTAATTGCCGGCCGCCCCCTGGGGCGATTCGGCGGCCAGGGAATCAAGTGCGAGAAATCCGAATACGCCAAGGCGATAGTTCATCGAGACCACCACGACGCCCTTTTGCGCCAGTTGAACGCCGTCCTGCCGAGCCTCGGAGGAACCTCCGGCCAGGAAGCCGCCCCCGTGGATCCAAACCATCACCGGCAGGTGCGCGGCCGCAGCGGCCGGCGCCGGGGTCCACACATTCACCGTCAGGCAGTCTTCGCTTTGCCCCGGGTCGCGGAAGATCATGTCCGACCAGAGAACGGGCTGCATCGCGTGCGGACCGAACGCCTTGGCGGGCCGGACGCCGTGCCAGGAGGCGGGCGGCATCGGCGGTTTCCAGCGAAGTTCACCGGCGGGCGGCGCGGCGTAGGGTATGCCCAGGAAGACGCGAATGGGGCCGGTCTGGCTGCCTTCAACCACGCCGGTCCGAATGCGAACTTGCAGGGGATTCGATTCGGCGGCGCTGCTCGGCATCGCCGGAAGGATGGCGGCCGCGAAAGCAACCGCGAGGAAACGTGTGACGCGGAAAAAACAAAGGGCCATGTCGGAAAAGGACATGACCCCGATCCGCGATTATTGTCGCGAGGAAACTTAGGAGCTGTAGCAGGTGGAGCGCATGGGGACCATGCGCTCCACCTCGCGTCGAATGCGAAACTGCTAACGGTGGCTGTCGCCCTGGAAGTGATCGCGGTTGCCGTCGCGGTCGTTGCGGTGATCGGCGTAGTAGCGATCGCGGCCGGGAGCGCCCGGAAAGATGTGCGGATGAGCGAGGCCGTAGCCGCCGCGGTTGTCGAAATGATAGCGGAGACCTTCGGCATTCGGGGCGACGTGCCACGGGTGCGGGGCCCAGCCGCCGCCGCCGATGTGGACGCCGATGCCAAAACTATTGAAGGCAAAACCGGCCCGCCAGCCGCCATGATGCAGACTGTAGTCGTACCAGTTGCCAGTCCAGATCGCGTGGCCGTACCAATCCGGATAATAGCCCAGCCAAGGGCCGCAGGGATAACCCATGCTCCAGGAAATGTAGCCGTCGGGGTCGCCGGCGAAGTAGATCGAATAGGGATTGTATTGCGGGACGTACAGCACCTGGGCCTGCGTCGGCACGATTCGAATGGAGCCGTTGTCCTGAACCACTTGAACCTGCGGATTTGACTGCAGGGTGCCGGCGGAGAGTGCGCGCTGGCGGAGATTTTGGATGGCTCCCATCACCTGGTCAGGCTGCGCGGAAAAAGCCGCGCCCAGCTGCTGCGTCCATTGGATGTTGGTCGCCATCCACTGGAGCACGCTTGGATAGTGGGCCAGGTCTTTCACCGATTGGGCCCACGGCTGAGTGCTGAGTTGATCGGGCTGCCAACCGACATTGAGATACTGGGCGGCTCGCTGCACCTGCCAAGGTTCCGTCGAGGCGGGCAGCACCAGGCCGATGAGCGGGTCCGGATAGAGCGCGATGGAAGAAACCAATTGTTCGGTGGGCGGAAGCGATGCGAATTGCTGCTGCGGAGCCTGGGCGCCGGGAGGCGGCGGGGGCTGCGGCGGAGGTTGGGACTGGCCGGCGGCGGGAGGGGGTGGCGGCGCCGGCTGGTTGTAATTGTAGTCCTGCCCGAAGGCGGAAAGGGCGCCGGCGCTCAATAGTCCGAGGGCAGAGAGGGCGGTCAAAAGTGGGCGATGGATCGCGTGCATGATACCCGATGAGACTGACGCTAGCGGCGCGGGTTGCCTAAAGTTTCTGTAGGATAGGGGATTGTCCCGGGGGTAAATCGAGTAATCCCACCCCCGGGCGCAGCCGGCGCCCTTGGACGCCGGCCGTCAATTCAGAGATGCCATGTCGATCACAAACCGGTACTTGACGTCGCTATTCAGCATGCGTTCGTACGCTTCGTTGATCTGGTCCATCCGAACCACCTCGATATCGCAAACGATATTCTTTTCTCCGCAGAAGTTCAGCATTTCCTGCGTTTCGGCGATGCCCCCGATGAGGGAGCCGGATAGCGAACGACGACGCCAGATGAGCGGAAACGAGGCCACGGGCAACGGCTTTTCCGGCGCGCCCACGAGAGTCAGGGTGGCGTCCTGCTTCAACAGGGCGAGGTAGGCATTGATGTCGTGGGTCGCGGACACGGCGTCGAGGATGAAATCGAAGCTTTCGGCGTGCGACTTCATCTGCGCTTCGTCCTTGGAGACGACCACCTCGTGCGCACCGAGCCGCAAGGCGTCGGCGGTCTTGCCGGGCGAGGTCGTGAAGAGGACGACATGGGCGCCGAAGGCGTGGGCAAACTTGACTCCCATGTGGCCGAGCCCGCCGAGACCGACCACGCCGACCTTTTGTCCCTTTCCCACCTTCCAGTGGCGCAGCGGTGAGTAGGTCGTGATTCCGGCGCAGAGGAGCGGGGCGGCCGCCGCCAGATCGAGATTCTTGGGCACATTGAGCACAAAGGCCTGATCCACCACGATGCTCTGCGAGTAGCCGCCGTAGGTCATCTTGCCCATGTGCTTGTCGGGGCTGTTGTACGTGAGCGTCATGCCCGGAATGCAGTAATTCTCGAGCCCATTGCGGCAGTTGGCGCAGGTGCGGCACGAGTCGACCATGCATCCGACCGCGGCAATGTCGCCCTCCTTGAATCGCTTCACGGCGGGACCGACTTTCGTCACGCGGCCGACAATCTCATGGCCGGGCACTGCCGGAAATTGGGTGCCGTTCCATTCGTTGCGGACGGTGTGGAGGTCGGAATGACAGACGCCGCAAAACAGGACCTGGATCTGGACGTCGTTCTCCAGCGGATTGCGGCGCTGAATGGTGGTCGCGGAGAGGGGTGAGGCCGCGCTGGCGGCCTGATAGGCTTGGGTGGAGTAGTAGGTAAGCGAGGGCATTTAGGTGCGGAAAATCAGGATACGCGATCGATCTCGCGCCATTCATCGGCGGAGATCGCGAGGGCGGCGGCGGCGACGTTTTCCTCGAGGTGGGCGACGCTGGAGGTCCCGGGAATCGGCAGCATGACCGGCGAGCGATGCAGGAGCCAGGCCAGCGCGACCTGCGTGACCGTGGCATGATGCTTTTTCGCGAGCTGGTCCATCGGGCCGCCGGGTTTGGTCAATTCGCCGCCGCCGACGGGAAACCAGGGGATGAAGGGAATGCCCTTTTCAGCGCAGAATTCGACCACGTCCTCGTGGACCCGGTCGGTCGCGTTGTAGCGGTTTTGGACGCTGGCGACCTTCACCTGCTTTTGGGAGCGCCGGATCTCCTCGACGTTCACCTCGGAAAGCCCGATGTGGCGGATTTTGCCGGCGGCCTGCAATTCCTTGAGGACACCGAGCGACTCGGCCGGCGGGACCTTGGGATCGAAACGGTGAAGCTGGTAAAGATCGATCCGGTCGATCTTCAGCCGCCGGAGGCTGAGCTCGACGCATTGCTGCAGATATTCCGGCCGGCCGACCGGCTTCCATTCCTCGGGACCTTGCCGGGTGAGACCGCCTTTGGTCGCGATCACGAGCCCCTTGGGGTAGGGGTGCAGCGCTTCCGCGATCAACCGTTCGCTGACCTCGGGGCCGTACGAATCAGCGGTGTCGATGAAATTGACGCCCAGGTCAATCAGTCGATGCAGGACCTTGCGTACCTCCGCCGGGTCCTTGGGCTCGCCCCAAATTCCCTTTCCGGTCAGCCGCATGGCGCCAAAGCCCATACGATGCACCGTCAGATCGTCCCCGATGTTCACCGTGCCGCTGGACGACGCTCCCTTTGCCGCCTGAGTGGTTGTTGCGCTCATCCAGGACGCAACCGAGATTCGTGGGAATAGCAATGGGCAATCGCCGCGCAGCCGAACTTTACGAAACCGGACGGACATTGCGCGCGGCCGGGCGCTTTGGGGAGGCCATCGCAGCTTATCATGCGGCGCTGGAACTTCAGCCCGCCTTCCCGGAGGCGGCCAATAATCTGGGCAACTGTCTGCGAATCGTGTGGCGATTGGATGACGCGGAGGCGGCCTTCCGGTCGGCGCTGGCTGCGAGACCGGATTTTGGGGAGGCCTGGAGCAACTTGGGCGCGACGCTCAAAAATCTGGGGCGGGCGGACGAGGCGGTCCTTTGCCTCGAAAAGGCGGTGGAAGCCTGTCCCGAGGACGCGTCCTTGCACAGCAATCTGATTTTTTGCCGGCACTATGCGTCGTTGGACGACCCCCAAAAAGCTCAGATGGAGGAACGGAGGTGGAATGAAGTTCATGCTCGCGCGCTCCGAGACAAAGGGCCGTTGGTTCGCCGCGACCCGGCGCCGCGGCGCCGGCTGCGCGTCGGCTTTGTGTCGTCGGGATTTCGCGAGCAGGCGCAGTCATTCTTCACGATTCCCCTGTTTGAAAGTCTCGATCGGACGGCATTCGATCTCGTGGCCTACAGCGATCTCGCGCCAGGCGATGATGTGACGGAGCGCATCCGACGGGCGTGCACGGAATTCCGGAGCGTGGAAAATGTGTCCGATGCCGATCTGGCGGCGCGCATCGCACACGACCGGATCGACATCCTCGTGGACTTGACGGTGCACGCCGCGCGCAATCGGCTGCCGGTGTTTGCCCGCAGACCGGCGCCCGTTCAGGTGTCGTGGCTTGGCTATCCGGGCAGCACCGGGATGACCTCGATCGACTACCGGCTGACGGATCCTTGGATCGATCCTCCGGGCAAGACGGACGAACGCTATGCGGAGCAGTCCTGGCGGCTGCCGAATACCTTCTGGTGCTATGATCCATTGGCGGAGCGGCCGGCGATCTCTGAACTGCCGTCCCTGGCCACGGGGCAATTCACGTTCGGCTGCCTCAACAATTTCAGCAAAACGAATGCGCCGACCTTCGCACGGTGGTCGCGAGTGCTGGAGGCGGTTCCAGATTCGCGGCTCGTGCTCCTGGCCCCGCCGGGGTCGGCCCGCCAGCGGGCCCTTGAAGCACTGCGGGTGGCTCCGATTCGGGTGCAGTTCGCCGATTTTCAGCCGCGCGAACGCTACCTGGAGACCTACCGCGCAATTGACCTCGGCTTGGACACTTTCCCCTACAACGGTCACACGACCGCTCTGGATAGTTGGTGGATGGGAGTTCCGGTGATCAGCCGGAGGGGACGCACTGCCGTGTCCCGGGCCGGATACAGCCAGGCCAACAATCTGGGCCTCCCGGAATTCGCCGTCGATTCGGATGACGCATTCGTCGCTGCCGCCATCGATTGGGCCGAAAATAGAGCCCGGCTCGCTGCCCTGCGAGCCGGGCTGCGGGAGCGCATGTCAGGCTCACCGCTCATGGATCGTTCGCGTTTCGCGCGCGCTTTCGAGGGCGCATGCCGCGCCATGTGGGACCACTGCTCGGCCTCGTGGAAGCCGGCCGTGCCTGCCCCCGCACATGGTCGGAGATTTTGAGATAACGCCGGGGCCAATTCCTCAGGTGGAGAGCATGGTCCCCATGCGCTTTAGCGTCCGCCCGCGTTTGGCAATGAAGCGCGTGGGGACCACGCGCTCCACCCGCTGGTCACGTCAGGGATGGTCGCCGCGGGTACGGCGGCGCCGGCGGGGCGGCGGGACGATGCCGATGCGCGGGTCGCGAGCCTGGGCGAGCCGCACCAGGCGCTCCGCGATGCGTTCAAAGCCTGGGGACGTGTCGCGCAGATAGAGCCACTTCGGCAGAACCGGATGGGGCTTCAGGAGAGGGAATTCATCCACCAGAGCGGCGTGATGATCGCGCTCCGTGCAGATGAGCACGCCCCGAAACGGCTCCTGACGGGCGACGAAGCAGAGCATCAGGCGCCCGCTGAGGTACATGGCGCGCGCGCCGAACATCGGCCGGAGCACGAAGGTGGGATCGGAGGCCGCGGGCTCCCAGAGCCAGGCGTAGGGATGGATCCGGGTGACTTGCATGCGCCCAAGGAACGTAGGGCTGACGCGGGCGGGGACAAGTATCCGGTTTCGGCGGCGCGTTGCTTATCCCGAGGCGGAGCGCGTGGTCCCCACGCGCTGTTCGACATCGAAAGCGGGACGGCCGGGGTCAGCGCCCCCGGCTACATCGCGATAAGCCCCCGGCTTGTGGCGGGATAAGCCTCCGGCCATAGCGCAAGCTTGTCTCGCCTAGGCTGACTTTTTTGGGCGCTTCGTTCCGGACTCGATCGCGGCCCAGCTCACCGCGGCGGGAGCGGTGATGCGGATGGCTTCGATGGCCGTGAGAACGGTGGGCACGTCGCGATCATGGACTTCGTCGTGAAGAGCCCGCAGCGCGTGCCGATAGGCGTTGATCGCCTGGGTGTAGGCCCGGCGGCCGGCGGCCGTGATTTCCACCCGATAGGCGCGGCGGTCGGCCGTTTCCTTTCGCCGAGAAATCCAGCCTCGCTTGGCCATCTGGTCGATCAGGTAGGTCGTGCTCGAAGGGTCGAACACGAGGGTTTCGGCGATGGCGGAAGGGCGCACGCCGTCCTTCGCTTCGACGAGCATTTCGAGCACGTCGTAGTGCGGCACGGTCAGACCGAGAGGACGGAGCAGGGACGCTTTTTCGCGGGAAAGCGTATGTCCGCACGCGACGATCGACCGGGTCAGCCGATGCATGGGATCCAAGGGCATCGTGGGAAAAGTGTGCTCCCATTATAGTGTGGAATCAAACGAATGGGTGCCGGAGACAGGGGGCAGAAATGCGTATTCGGGTTTCGGGCACCGGGGGGGGCGCATGGTCCCCATGGGCTTCGGCGCCAATACGCGGGCGGAGGTTGAAGCGCGTGGGGACCACGCCCTCCACCTTGGGAAATGAGCCATTGCGTTGCGCAGCCGCAACCGGTTGGCTGATTGGTTTCGTGACGGTTTCAGCTCCTTCCCCCTGGCAATCGGGCGTGCGTGGCGCGCGCGCGAATCTGCTGCCTGGACTTGTGCTCCAGGCGGCCGCGCTGGGCCTTGTCTTAGGTTATTACCATTCGAGCAGGGTTCATGCGGCGCTGGCCGCGCTGACAGAGTTTCGCGAGCACTCCGGGATCGGCTTCGCGATCTTTACGACCGGGCTGTTTGGGGGCTATTTGCCGTTCTTGTATCTGCACTACGGCCAGAAGGACGCGTCGGGGCGGCCGCGGTACGATTTGGCCCAAGGATTCTGGCTGGTGGCGTTTTGGGGCTACAAGGGGGTGGAAGTCGATATTTGGTACCGCCTCCAGACGGTGATGTTCGGCGCTGGGCACGATTTCCGGACAATTTTCTGCAAGTGCTGCACCGACCAGCTGGGTTACAGCCCGATCATCTCCGTCCCGATCACGGCGGCGGTCTACCAACTGATCGACCGGGAGGGGCTGATCGCGGATTTCAAGCGGGGAGGGTGGTTTCGGCGCCGGGTTTTGCCGCTTTTGATCGCCAATGCGGGCGTCTGGGTGCCGGCCGTGGCCATCATTTACGCCCTTCCGACGCCGTTGCAGCTCCCGCTACAGAATATTGTACTTTGCTTCTACACACTTATCGTCGCGCATCAAACCCTACCCCATGCCGACGATACTGTACGCGGAAGATGACCCCCAGGTGGCGGATTTGGTGCGGATCCTCTTCACGCGGGACGCCCCGGACACCGCCGTCAAGACCGTCGCCAATGGGCCGGAATGCCTGGCCGCCATGGCGGCGGGCAAGTTTGATCTGCTCCTGCTGGATCTGGTCCTGCCGGGCAAGGACGGTCTGGCCATCCTGAGTGAACTGGCGCGGCGCGGGGACTCGACGCCCGTCATCGTGCTCAGCAGCCACGGCCAGTATGAGCAGACGGTGAGCACGCTGCGGGCGGGCGCGATCGACTGCATCGACAAGAAGGGACCTCGGTTCATGGAGATCGCACGGATCGTGCGCGGCTACTTGGGCCAGTGGCAGCGCAAGGCCGCTCAGGCCAGCGACGGCCAGCGGCACGTCCTTCTGCTGGAGCACCAGGAGCAGGCCGCCAGCGAGCTGACCGCCATTCTCAACCGGGAATGTCCGCAATTGCGGGTGCGCACCGTCCCCAGCCGAACGGAATGGGAGCGTTATGCCACCTCCGGACTTCCTTGTGATGCCCTCGTCATCAGCGACCAATGGGAATTGGCGGACCTGACGGACATCCTTCGCGACTTCCGGTGGATCAGCCAAGGGGGGCCCGGCATCCTGCTGTGCCGGCTCAATCGCGTGGACGTGGTCATTGCCGCCTATGCGCTCGGCTGCCGCGACTGCGTCGTGCAACGGCATGGCTATCAAATGGAGCTCGCCCGGTCCCTCAACCACCTGCTCCGTTTGCGGAACCCTCCGGCCTAAAGCGGGACAAGGGGTCTGTGGTCGGTTGGATCAAGACCTCGATCGAAGCGGGCAAGCGTTGGAACGACGACAACGCCTTTCAGCACGCCGCCGCGGTCAGTTTTTACACCCTATTTTCCCTGGCTCCCATCACGATCATCGCGGTGGGGATCGCGGGCCTGTTCATGGGGCGGACCGAAGCGGCCAAGGAGTTCTCCGCCCAGATGGCGCAGTTGGTGGGGCCGGACAGCGCGTCGTTGATCGAATCCACGATGCAGGCGACGACCTCGCACCAGGGGAGTCTGATCTCGGCAATCGTGGGCGGAGTCATTCTCGTGGTGGGCGCCACGTCGGTCTTCGCCCAGCTCCAACAGTCGCTCAACCAGCTGTGGGGCGTGCGCACCAAACCGAGCAAAAGCGGATTGCTGATCCTGGCAACCAAGCGGGTGATCTCCTTCGCCATGGTGGTGGTGGTGGGGTTTCTTCTGCTGGTCTCCCTCGTGATATCGACGCTGCTGACGTCCGCGGTCCATTCCTTTGACCGGCGGTTCACGGTTCCGCCGGCCATGCTGCAGATCATCGATGTGGTCGCCGCGCTCGGCGTGATCACGGTCCTTTTTGCCTGCCTGTTCAAGCTGCTGCCGGATGTCTATCTTCGCTGGCGCGAGGTCTGGCAGAGCGCATTTTACACGTCCGTATTGTTCAGTCTGGGTCGGTTTCTGATCGCCCTTTACCTCGGCCATTCGACGGTGGCGTCGGTGTACGGGGCCGCCGGTTCGCTTGTGGCGTTGCTGGTCTGGGTCTACTATTCCTCCTCCATCCTGTTCTTCGGAGTGGAATACCTGCGCGCGGCGCATATGGCGGCTGGCTTGGAAATTCGGCCTAAAAAAACGGCCGTCATCGTCCGCGAAATTTACGAGGAGAAAAACATTTGAAGGTGGAGCGCATGGTCCCCATGCGCTTGGGCGCCGAACGCGGATGGAGATTTAAGCGCGTGGGGACCACGCGCTCCACCGGCTATTTTTCCACGTCGACCGGCGTGCCGATTGAAACGTAGTCGAGAAGGGCTTCGGCATCCCAGTTGGTCAGGCGGAAGCAGCCGTGGGACTCCGTGCGGCCGATGTGTTCGGGGTCAGGGGTGCCGTGGATGCCGTAGCCGGGCTGGTTGAGGCCGATCCAGACGGAGCCGACGGGGTTGTTCGGACCGGGAGGGAGGATCAGCTTTTGGTCCAATTGACGGAGTTCGTCGGATTCGGGGAAGTTGATGGGGTCCGCGGTGTAGTTCGGGTGCTGCACCTCGACCGTGACCTTGAGCTCTCCGACGGGACGCTTTTCCACCCGGGCGGCAATGCTCACCGGGTAGTGGCCGAGCAGGTTGTCGTCGCCGTCCAGGGGTTCGAGCGAGTTGGCGGAAAGGCGGATCAGGAGGCGGGCCGCCGCCGGGCGCGGCCGGGCCGGTTCCGCCGCCGGCACGGAAATTTCGTCGCCGGCGGCGATCCTGGTCCAATCAATCTGGGGATTCAGGCGACGAATCAGCGCGGGACTCGAATGATAGCGCTCGGAGATCAGTTCCAGGAGGGTTTCGTAGTCGAGGGCCGTTTGGTTGGATTTGCCCAGGAAGGTGGAACTGAGCGGCTGCAAATGCGCGAAGTCGTCCGGCTTGATTTTCACCGACTGCAGCGCGGGCGAATCCAGCTCAAGCGTGCGTCCCGTGGTCTTGAAGGCCGCCAGCGCCGACTCGGAATTGATCCCCATGACGCCGTCGATGGAACCGCAGGAAAAGTTTTCGCGGGCGAGCGCGACCTGCGTTTCCAGCACCGTTTCGGGCGCGCGCGGAAAATCGTCGGCCGCCGCGGGAACGGCCAGCAAAATGAGGGCGGTCCAAAGGCGCCAGCCGCTCACAGGGTGAGCAGATACCGGCATTTGGCGCGCTCGCCTCTCAGGTACATGTCGTTGTCGCGGGGCAGCGCGACCACGTCGATCAGCGCGCCGCCCAATCGTTCGCAGGTGCGCCGGCTCGCCGTGTTGTCGGGATTGCAGGTGATCCAGATGCGTTCGAAGCCGTGGCGGCGCATCAGCGGGAAAAGCAGCCGGCCGGCGCGTTCCGCGAAGTGCCGGCCGCGGTGGGCGGGCTCGACGCTGTAGCCAATATGGCCGGAGTACATTTCGACGTCGCGCGTGGTTCCGGCGCGGAAGCTGATATGGCCCACGGTGGGCTTCACTCCCATGCGGCGCATTTCGAATTCGTAGGACGGAACAGTGCCTCGCGCGGGATTGGCCGGACGGCGTTGGATCAGGGACAGCGACAATTCGCCGTCGGCCAGGATGCCTGGGTCGATGAATTGGAACGTGGCGGCTTCGTCCACCGTGCGACTTTGCGGGGATCAGGGGCTTGCGTCAACGCGGCGGGCGGGATCGCAGTGGAAGCGGCGGCTCGCCGCTTCCACTGCCTTCGGTATTGGGTGTCGCCGGTGCCGGGGTCGGCGCCCCCGGCTACAGCGGTTTGCAGGTTGGATGCCGAACGAGGGCGGCTATTGCGCCTGGGCCTTGACGGCCAGCATGCGCTCCATTTCGCCGACGGTCATGAGTTGACGCAGTTCTTCCACGTTCACCGGGAAGCCAAACGCGTCTTCGGTCGCCAGGGCGATTTCCATCATCGTGAGGGAATCGATCCCCAGGTCCTCCGCGAGCCTCAATTCGGCGCCCGCGGTCTGCAGGCGCGGCTGCACGTCCTCCGAGACGTAATGACGCAGGATCGCCTGGACCACCGCCGGCAGGTACCGCGGATTGCCGGTTTGACGGAAAATACGAAGGCTTTCTTCCAATGACACCGGAGTGGCCATGCCGTATATGACCATCCAGGCCGGCGGAACCGCCACCGGGGAATTTAATAGCTCACGGTAACGGAAAATGAGTAGGACTGACCCCGCCAATCTCCGTACGCCTCGACGCCGGTGCTGCTGGGATCGGTGGGAAATTTGGGCAGCGGATCGTTTAAGACGTTGTTCACCCGCAGTTCGGCGGAAAGTTGAGGCGCACGCCGATCGCGGCGATCCCACAGATGGAGATTGCCCTTTACGTAGACATCGAATGGCCGAAAGGAACCGATGTGATTTGAACCCTGCTCAAGTTGCTGAGGCAGGGGAATGACCCGGGGCGCGAAGTAGCGCTCCTCGAGGCCGAATCCGAAATGCCGATTCGACCAACTGGCGCCGGCATTGATGCGGTGGCGCACCAAGTCGAGGCTCGCGGTGTCGGGGTCCCGCAATTCGTCGATCACCGGGGAGTGGGGCACGAGTTCGACGTCGAAGCGCTGGAAGTAGACATAACGCACGTAGAAATCCAGGTCGCCGCCGAAGATGTCGCGGCGGCCATAGTCGAAGGCGAAATCCCAGTTTTCCGAGTGGCGCCAGGCCAGGTTCACGTTGCCCGTGAGCACGGAGACGATCTGTCCGACCGGATAGGGATCGCCGGCGGTCGGCGGGGCGCGGGTGACCCAGCCGGGGAGATAGGCCTCGTTGTTGATCACCTCGTCCGCGCCGAGGAAATCGAGTTCCTCGGACTTGTGCGTGGAAAACCAATCGGCCGAGAAGCGAACGTGCTGCTCCGCGCCGCGCTCGAACACCAGGCCAAACGATTCCGTGACGTCCGCCTCGGGCAGGATGGCGCCCGTGGGAATGGTGCTCGTCGTGATGTCGTATTGCGTATCGCGCCGCAGCGGATCGGTAATGCTGACTCCGGTGATAGGGCCGCCGGCGCCGGTGCCGTTTCCGCCGGGAATCGGAACGAAGCGGGCGGTGGTGGCAGTCGGGAATCGGTTCGTATTCGTGACGGACGCGCGCAGCGCGAATCCGCCCGCGAGGTCGGCCTTGAGGCCAAACGAAGGCGCAATTCCGGTTTTGGCGCCGGCCTTGGCGGTATTGTAACGCGCGGCGGCGTCGAAGCGCAGGTCCGTGAGCACCCGGGGGCGCCACGCCGGCGGCAGCAGGGAGGCCTGCCCTTCGACGGCGGTGCTGAATTGCTGCAGCGTGCGTCCGGTCCAATATCCGGACGACGGCGCAATCTGGCCGTCGCCGTAGAATTGGTCGTCGTTGAAGCTGGCCTGGTATTGGAGGTTGTAGTCGACCCCCAGGCTGACGGTCGCCAATCCCGTCGGCAGATTGATCGATTGGTCGGTCAAGCGAACCGCCCCATCGGCGTCCTGGTAGTTGTCCAGGTTGAGGAACTTGCCCGGGCGTCCGAAGTATTCCAGGACCTGCCCGTAAAAGGCGTCGGGCGCCGGGTAAACCTGCGGGTCGCGCAGCGGATTGTATTCACCGTCGTCGACGAGCTTCTGCCATTGGAGGTCGTCGACGCCGGCCAGGCCGCGGTACCCGGTCAGACTGTGGCTGTATTCAGCATCCGCGGACAGACGCCAGTTGCCCGGAAGCTTCAGCAGCAGGCCCGCCACGCCGGAATACGTGTCCAGCCGCGCTTCGTCATAGCCTTGCCCGACGCGGGGCGCGGTTTCGGCGAGGGATACATTTACCTCCTGGCCGAAGGGATTGAGCGGATTGCCGGCCTTGAGCAGCAGGGTGTCCTGAAAGATATCGTAGCCCGGGCTGTTGATCTGGTGCGACATGAGGCCCTGCACGCCGAGCTGGAGCGAGGGGAACAGGTCGTAGGTGGCGGTGCCGAAATAGGTCTCGCTCGTTTCCCGTGCGCCGTAGGCATAGTCGAGACTCACCGGCGAACTGGCCATCCCCCCCGGCGCACGAAAGAGGCCGAGGCTCGGCACGCCCTCGCGGCCGGTGAAAGCCGCCAATCCCCCCGAGCCGTCCGCTCCGGGCGCGACGGAAGTGAAGTCGGGCGAACCCGGGCCGAAGAGCGGGGCCTGGTCAAGGGTGAGAATATTCGGCGTGGCGCGGTAAATGAAAGTATCGGGGGGATCGTCGATGCCGGGATGGGTTGCGAGATTCTTCGCGATCAATCCGAGTTCCTGCTCGTTCGCCGGGGTGGAGCGGTTGACGGCGATAGCCAGGCGATAGCTGAGCTTGCCGCCCAGCAGCGTCTGGCCGTGCAGCAGGGAAAACATTTCGGTCGGCGCGTCGACGTGGATCCCATTCGTGTAGGTCGCGGTGAACTCGTCGATATTTTCGACGGGACGCAGGACGACGTTGATGACGCCGCCGACCGGATTTCCGCTGTAGAGGGCGGCCGCCGAAATTGGCAGTATCTCCACCCGCTCCACCAGATTCAGCGGGATCATGTCGACGTCGGCCTGCCGTTCGAACGCGCTTCCTCCGTTGATGCCGCTGAGCACGGTGGGCATCGGCAGACCGTTGACGAGCACCATCGTTTCGTCCGATCCGAAGGCGCGCAGGTTCACGTTGGTGCTGCCGTTGAAAAAGGCCGAGGTCTGCCCGTTGTTGTTGCCCCCGCCTTGCCCGAGTCCGGGCGTGGGATCGCTCTCGAGCACTTCCTGCCGGAGAAAATCGTCGAGCGAGGTCTGGCCGCTGCGGACGACCTGGTCGCGCGAATAGACCAGATAGGGCAGGGCGTCATTTTCCGAGCGCGGCAAGTCGAGGTTTCCCATCGCCACCGATGAGGCGTTGATCGGTCCGGTGCCGGGATCGGTGCGGCTTTGGACCATGAACGGATTCATGCGCATCGCCGCCTGATTTTCCGCCGGGGCCGGCGGTGGCGGTGCGACCGGCGCGAGTTCGGGCCTTGCCGCGGGCGCGGCTACGATGATGAAGGAACTGCGGCCGTTGGCCTGCGCGACGAAATGCGTGCCGCTGAGCAGTTCGTACAGGGCGTCCGCGGGTTCGAACCAACCGTGAATCGGATGCGCGGCGACGTGACGCAAGTCGTCCGGCGAAAACAGCACGAGACAGCCGGACTGACGCGAGAAGTCCAGCAGCGCCGGACCGGCCGGCTCAGCCGGAATCGCAAAATTGACCGGTTCAGCGGAGGCGCGGGCCGCGCTCAGGGCGACGGCCAGCGCCGGCAGGAGGAACCGCATGCGGCGTTAGCGCGAGCGCGCGGTTACGCGAATCGCTCCGTGCTCGCCCTGATTGACCTGGACGGGCCAGCGCACGGGGAGCTCGGCCAGGAAATCGTCGAACCGGTCGAGCTTCCAGCTGCCGTTGACCGAGAGGTCGGCGACGGCGGGATCCGCGGAAACCGGGCGTCCGTTGTAGCGACTGAAGGTGGCAAGAGCATCGGCCAGAGTCGTGGTCCCGTCGAAGATGACGTTTCCCTGGCGCCACGCGAGCAGATCGTCGAGCGCGCTGGCGCTCAGCCTTTGCACCCCGGAAGCCGCCGCGGAGAAGTGGTCGTCGGGTTTCAAGGAATACACCTCGCCGGCGGAACCGGCGCTGCGGACCTGGACCGAACCCTCCACGACGGTGACGTCCAACTGGCCGGGGATTTGGTCGCTCACATTGAAGACCGTGCCGGTGACCCGAACCGTGCCGCCGGGCGTTTCGACCACGAACGGACGATCGGCGTCTTTCGCCACGACGAAATACGCTTCGCCGTGGGCGAGCCGCGCTCGGCGCTCAGAATGCGATTCGGTCACGCGCAATTCGCTGTTCGCATTGAGTTCGACGCGGGAACCGTCCGCCAGATCGAGCGTGTGCCGCTCGCCGGCGCTGGTGGTGTAGTTCTCATGAACCGGCCATTCGTAAACGGCGAGCGGGATGGCCGCGGCGGCGGCCGCCGCCGCGGCCCCGGCGAGACCCAGAAACAGGCGGATCTTCGCCGGCCGGCGCGCCACTGGCGGGGTCGGCGACGCCACGGCGCCGACTTCCGCCAATACCGGGAGCTGCTCATCCAAGGCAGCCGAAAGGGATTGGAACTGCTGCAGCAGGCGGGCGTGCTCCGGATCGGACTGCAGCCAGCTCTCAAATTGCTCGCGATCGTGGGGGCTGAGACGGCTGGCCTCGAGGCGAGCCGCCCAGAGCGCCGCCTGTTCTTCAGCGGCGGGAGAGGGAAAAGGAACGGGGCTCATGGGTTTGCCTCCTGCAGGGCCGCGCGCAGCAAACGGAGGGCGCGGGCGTGCTGTTTTTCGACCGTGCTGACGGTGATGCCCAGCCGGTCGGCGATTTGCAGATGGGAAAGATGTTCAACCTTGCGCAAAAGGAGCACGGACCGGCAGCCGGCCGGCAGCTCCTGGATCGCGGCCTGGAGCAGGCCAAGTTCCTGACGAGCCATGACCTCCTGCGCGACTCCGGGCGCGGAGGACGCGGCCGTTTCGACATCCATGCCGTCATGGGCGAACGGCGAAATGCCGCGCCGCTTGAGCCGGTTAATGGCCAGCCTTCGCGCCGCCACATACAGGAGAGCCTCCGGCTTTTCGATTGGCGCGCGACCCTCCTGCGGCAGCAGCCGAAGATAGGCGTCGTGAGCCACGTCCTGCGCTTCAGCGGGGTTGCCGAGGAGCCGCGTGAGGTAGCGCCGCAAGGGCGCGATGGTATTGCGGTAAAGCGCGCCAAAATCGCGCTGGTCCGCGGTGTCGTCAGCCATGGTGGCTAGCCCTGCTTTCACGCCCCCTACGACACTCTGTCCCGCCCCACCCGCTATTCATTTGGGAAATGTCACCGATTCTCGGCGGCGCGAGCGAGCCTTTCGTAGAGGGCCTGTTCCTCGGCGGTTGGGTGCGGCGGGACCTGAAGGTGGATGCTGGCGTAGATATCGCCGCGCTCGCCGCCGTCGCGGGGTAGACCTAATCCTCTTAATCGCAACCGGTTGCCGGCGATTGTCCGAGGGGGCACCGTCAGGGAGGCCGATCCGGCGAGCGTGGGCACCGACACCTTGGCGCCGAGCACAGCCTGCCAGGGTTCGAGGATGAGATCATAGGCCAAATCGGAGCCCTCGACGGTAAAATCCGGGTGCTGCGCGTATTTGACGCGCAGAAACACGTCGCCCGCCGGACCGCCCCCCGAGCCCTTGGAACCCTGGCCGGCCAGCCGGATCCGCTGGCCTTCATGGATTCCGGGGGGCACGCGCACCTGATAGGTGTCGGTGCGGCCGGCGTCGGAGCCGCCCGCCCGTCGCAAAGTGATCTGACGGGTGGAACCATGGAGGGCCTCTTCCAGGGTGACCAGGAGGTCCGCCTCGACGTCCGCGCCTCGCTCGCGTTCGATTTCGGGCTCGGCGTAGGTGCGATTTTGCCGCCGAGAGTTGTCGAAGCCGCCGCCGAAGAACTGCTCGAAAAAGTCGCTGAAGCCCGTTCCCCCGAACTCATAGGATTCGCCGGCGCCGCCGCGAAAGGTTTGGCTGCGAAATCCACCGCCGGGACGAAATCCGCCGGCGCCCGGACTGGCGGCCGTTTGATTCCAATCGGCGCCCAGTTCGTCGTAGCGGCGGCGTTTCTCCGGATCGCTCAGGACTTCGTTCGCCTCGTTGATCTCCTTGA
The DNA here is from genome assembly GCA_036502225.1 of Opitutaceae bacterium. GTDB lineage: Bacteria > Verrucomicrobiota > Verrucomicrobiia > Opitutales > Opitutaceae > Palsa-1447. Next base: position 24,033 of record DASXYY010000054.1, on the reverse strand, counting down.
AGCGCGCCTCGGCGGATTTCTTGTCCTTGGCGACGTCGGGATGGTACTTGCGCGCCAGCTTGCGGAAGGCGGCCTTGATTTCGTCCGGTGTCGCCGTGCGGGCTACGCCGAGCGTTTGGTAGTAGTCCTTGAATTGGACGGCCATGCGGACACCAACCTAGGTGGGATTTGGAATATTGCTATAGTGGATGCGGCGTCCCGCCGCTTCAGCAGTGGGGAAAAAGCGGCGGGACGCCGCTTCTACTTTTGCCTTCGGCCTCGCGCGGACTCGGCGGCCAGGCGCAGGCCGTTCGGCAGCCGGCTGGCGAACGCGACGATCAGGCGGTAACGCCAGCTGGGGACAACAAAAACGCGCCGGCGGCGGAGCCCGGCCAGGGAGGCGGCGACCACGTCGGAGGCCTGCAGCCAAAAGGAGCGGCCGGCCAGCGTTTCGCGCCGGGAGCCCATCACGTCATGGAATTCCGAATACGTGAAGCCCGGGCAGAGCGCCTGGATGGTCACAGCCGAACGGCGCCGGCGCAGATCGAGCGCGATGCCCTCCGTGAGGGCGGTCATCCAGCTTTTGGTCGCGCAATAGCTGGCCGACCCGGCGCCGCGCACGTAGGCGGCCACCGACGCCACATTGATGACGGCGCCGCGGCCGCGCGGGACAAAGGCGGCGAGGGCGGCGTGGGTGAGCCGCAAGGTCGCGGTGACGTGCAGGTCGTGCATCCGCAGCTGTTCATCGAGCGGCAGCTCCCAGAAGGGCCCGCGCGCGCCGAACCCGGCATTGTTGATCAGGAGGGCAATCGGCGGTTCGGCGCTCAGGCGGGCGGCGACGAGATCGCAGCCGGACGAGGTGCCCAAGTCCGCGGCCAGGGATTGGGCGTGGCACCCGCGAGAGCTCAGCTCGCGGGCCACCGCATCCAGGCGGTCCGCGCGGCGCGCGACCAGTATAAGATCGTGCGTGGCGGCGAGCTGGCGGGCGAATTCGGCGCCGATTCCGGCCGAGGCGCCCGTGATCAGCGCGAGAGGGCGGGATTGGCTCACCTTTGGAGTGTGGAAGCGGCGGCCCGCCGCTTCAAGGGTTTGGCGGGTGGGGCGCGTGGTCCCCACGCGCTCCACCCTGAACGATCAGTTCCCGAGTTGACTCCGGGGAACGCTATCCCAGTCGCCGTTGCCTTCGACCGCGTCGGTCGCTTCGACGAAGTGAAGGCCGGCGGTGTAGCGCCAGAGCCAGCATTCGCCGTCATGGCGGTCGTGGACCAGGATGTAGTCGGGTTCGCCTTCGAGGCGGAGGGTAGAAATACTATACTGGCCGTGCGTGGCTTCGCCGACCGCGTCCAGGAGCTGGAGGGCGACGCCGCTCGCGTCCAGGGCGACCGTCCAGCGGCCGCTGACGCCGATAAGGCGTCCGGCGCGGAAGTAGTAGCCGAAGAAGCGCGAGGGCTGGAAGTGGCCGCTGGAACGCAGCTGCCGCAACTCCGACTCGACCGCGCCGACGAAACGCACACGCCACGGGAAATCTGCGGGGAGCCGCAGCGTGGGAAGTGGTACGATGAGCGTTTCGGTCATATCCTATAAGTCGGCCGATTTAGAGGAGATTTTAGGTTTTGTACGGTGGGGGTGCCGGAAGTGCCAAAATAGTGGGCGGTTGGGTCACCCAGCGGGGATGGTGCGAACACCCCATGGCGGCCCCCGGCCCAAGATTAGGTTGCAATCCGAAGGCATTCCCTCTGTGCTCGAACGCTTCAAATACGCCTGCCCTCCATTCCGGAGGTCTCAGGGGGAACGAATTCATGAATTATCCTCTCAGCCTTAAGGTTATCGCACGTGGCCAGACTGGCCGCAGTGCTTCGCGCCGGTTGCGCAAAGCCAACAGCATTCCCGCCATTTTGTACGGGAAGCACTCGAATCCGGAGAAGCTGTCGATCGACGCCCCGGAATTCACCAAACTTTTGAAGGCAGTAGCCGGCCGTTCGCTGCTCATTGAACTGCAGAGCCCGAGCCGCAGCGAAAAGGCGCTTTCGTTCCTGCAGGAGATCCAGCGGGACCCGATCACGGATCGCTATCTCCATGTTGATCTGCATGAAGTGAAATCGGACGAGAAGTTCGAAATCCGCGTTCCCGTTCAGGCCGCCGGCGAGTCGTTCGGCGTCAAGAACCAGAGCGGCGTGTTGGAAGTGAATTCCCACACCCTGCGCATCCGCACCCTCCCCAAGGACCTGCCCGAGGTCATTTCGGTCGACGTCACCGAACTCAAGGTCGGTGAGACGATCAAGGTCAGCCAGCTCAAGGCCATCGCCGGCGTCGAATTTCTCGATGCCAAGGGCCAGCCGGTCGTTTCGTGCGTCGAGCCCGTGGCCGAAATCGTCACCGAGACGGCGGCCACCGCGGCAGCGGCCCCGGCCGAAGGCGCAGCGGCTCCGGCGGCTGGCGACGCGGCCAAGCCGGCCGAAGGCGCGGCAGCCAAGCCCGGCGCGGCACCGGCCGACGCCAAGGCGGCCCCTGGCGGCGACAAGAAAGCCGCGGCTCCGGCCGCGGGCGCGAAGCCGGCCGCAGGCGGCAAGAAGTAAGCTCTCCGCCGGCCGGCCCGACGCGGCGTAGTTGCCGCGTCCGTCCGCGCTGGGCGTGTTCTTTGAGTCATGTCCATCTTGCTGGTCGCCGGCCTGGGAAACCCAGGCCGCGGCTATGCCCGCAGCCGCCACAATCTGGGCTGGGTCGTTGTCGATGCGCTCGCGCGCAAGCACGGCCTGGCTTGGCGTCGCGAAGCGGCCTTTGAGGCCGAAGTCGCGCGCTGGGACGTGGGCCCCGGGGTTACCCGGTGGCTCATGAAACCCCAGACTTTCATGAATGAAAGCGGCCGTTCCGTCGGCGCCCTGGCGCGGTTTCGCAAACTCGAGACCGCGCAGGTTGCCTCCGTGTACGACGATCTGACCCTGGACGTGGGCCGGCTCAAAGTCACGGTGAGCGGAAGTTCCGGCGGCCACAACGGGGTCGCCAGCCTGCTCGAGCATCTGGGCGACGGTTTCGCTCGCTATCGGCTAGGCATCGGCCCCAAGCGCCCTCCCGAGATGGATCTCAAGGATTTTGTCCTCACCGAATTTTTCCCCGAACAGCTTGTTATTATCGAACAGAAACTAGACTCGTTTGTTCAGGGCCTGGAGCTCCTCCTCGACCGCGGCGCCGACCAGGCCATGAACCAGCTCAACCGCAAGGAAACATCGACTTCATGAACCCGACCAAACGCAATTATCGCGCGACCTTCATCCTCGACAACCGGGGCAAGGAGGATTCGCCGGAGACCATCATCGACAGCGTCAAGCAAGTGATCGCCACCATCCAGGGCGAAGTGACGGCCGTCGAAAACTTGGGCAAGCGCGACTTTGCCCGCGTGATCGACCGCAAGTTCACGGGCGGCACCTACATCCAGGTCGCCTTTTCGGCGCCCGCCGAGGGCCCGGCGCAGCTCAAGGAGCGCCTGCGCTTGAACCACAACGTTTATCGTACTTTCGTTGAGGCGGTCTGATTCGGACCTCCCATGGCTAACCTCAATAAGGTCTTTCTGATCGGAAACCTGACGCGCGACCCCGAACTGCGCGTCACGCCCAAAGGCACCTCGATCTGCCAATTCGGCATCGCGGTGAACCGACAGTTCAAGGACGAGTCCGGCGCGACCCGCGACGAGACGACGTTCGTCGACATCGAGGCTTGGGGGAAGCAGGGTGAGCTGGTGTCGAAGTACCTGACCAAGGGAAGCCCCGCCATGGTCGAGGGGCGCCTCAAATTCGACCAATGGGACGACAAGCAGAGCGGGCAGAAGCGCAGCAAGCTCAAGGTCGTCTTGGAAAACGTCCAATTCCTGTCGTCGCGCGGCGGCGCGGGCGGCGGCGGTGGCGGTGGCGGTGCGCCGGCCGGCGGCAGCCGAGGACCTTCGGACGAAGAGGGCGGCGGCGAAACGCAGCGGGCGGCGCCTCGCAGTGCGCCTCCGGCCAAGGAGCCGTCGTTTGACGAGGACGTGCCGTTTTAAGGATTTTTCGCCGTAGCCGGAGGCGCTGGCCCCGGCAGATCCGCTTTCGGCGTCGATCAGCGCGTGGCGACCACGCGCTCCAACCTAGGAAAATCCTTAGGTAATCACGGTTTATCCTTACGGGGGCGGACCGTTAACGTGAGATGTCATGTCGAACCTCACGATTGGTCAGCGAATCTCCGCCATCACCGGCCTATTGCTGCTGTTGATCCTCGGAGTGGGGACAGCGGTTTATTTCAGCTTGGTCTCGATCCGGCACAATGTCGCGACGCTCCGCGACGACGTCATGCCGGGGTTGATCTATGGCGGCGCCTCCAAGGTGAATTCGGCCGAAAATTTCATCAACGTGCTGCTGGCCGGCCACGCTGACAAGGGGGTCGATTTGGACCGCGACCTCGCCAATCTGCGCACAGTCTCGGCCGCCCATGTCGATATCCTGAAGCACTACAACGCGACGGTCTTCGAAGCCGAGGACCGCGCCAACGTGGACGCGCTGATGGCCAGCCGCCAAATCTACTCGCAGCTCCGGGAGCAATACCTGCAGCTGGTTCGCCGCAAGGATCCAGGAGCGACGCGTTTCCTGTCTGAAAAGCTGGTGCCGGCGTACCTGACCTACAGCGCCGCGAACGATGCTCTCGTCACTTACAATTCAGGCGGCGGCCAAACGCTCGCTGCCGATATCAACACGAATACGCGCCGCACCTTGATCGCCGTGATCGGCGTCACTGTGGCGGCATGGCTGGCGGGCGTGAGCGCCGCGTTCGTGGTGATTCGTGGACTCAACCGTGTCTTGCGCCACTCCACCGCCGAACTGGCTTCCAATGCGGACCAGGTTTCGGCCGCGGCGCGGCACGTTTCCTCTGCCAGCCACACGCTGGCGACCGGCTCGAGCGAGCAGGCTTCCTCGCTGACCGAAAGCAGTTCGGCGCTCGAGGAAGTGGCCAGCATGACCAAGCGCAATGCCGAGAACGCGGCCAAGGCCAATGAGATCACCAGGCGGGCTTCCGAACTGGCGGCTCGGGGATCGTCCGACATGGACGCGATGAGCGAGGCGATGCGCAAGATCAAGACGAGCAGCGATGACATCGCCAAGATCATCAAGAGCATCGACGAGATCGCGTTTCAGACGAACATTCTCGCTCTCAATGCGGCGGTCGAGGCGGCACGGGCCGGAAGCGCCGGGGCCGGCTTTGCAGTCGTGGCGGACGAGGTCCGAGGTCTGGCCCAACGGAGCGCCGTGGCGGCCAAGGAAACGGCGGACAAGATTCAGACGGCGATCGAGACGGTCAACCGCGGAGTCGGTCTGACCGCCAACGTGCAGGCCAGTCTGAAGGGCATCGTCCAAGAAGTGAAAGCAGTGGATGGACTGGTGACGGAAGTGACGCAGGCGTCCAACGAGCAGAGCCAGGGCGTCGCGGAGGTGAGCTCGGCCGTGCAGCAAATGGACAAGCTGACGCACGGCAACGCCGCGACGGCGGAAGAAACCGCCAGCGCCGCGGAGGAATTGACGGGCCAGGCGAACGCGTTGCGGGGCATGGTCAATTCGCTCGAGCGGTTGGTGGGGGTGGTGCATGGACCGAAGCGCACGGTCGAGTTGCGCGGTTCGGTGGCGCCAGTTGCCCCCTCGAGCGCCGAGTTGCGTTCGCCGAAGCTTCGGCCGCGCTCACTGGTGGTGGCTGCGGCGGAAAACGAGGAGCATGAGCATTTTGTTTGAGGTGGAGCGCAAGGTCCCCAAGCGCTTTGGCGTCAAACGCGGATAACGGTTAAAGCGTGTGGGGACCACGCGCTCCACCCGGGTATGACGAAGCGGCGAGCCGCCGCTTCTACTTTGGCCGGGAGCTTGCTAGGGTCGGGCTGTGAACCGCACCCTGCGCACCTATTTTGTCCTGCCCTGCTGCCTGCTGCTGCTCAATCTGGTCAATTCGATCATCTCCTATAAGGCGCAATTGATTCGCGACGGCATCCTTCGCACGGGGTTCGTGATCGCAATGGTGCTGTTTGGCAGTTCGGTCGTCGCGTTTTTGGTGACGCCGGGAATCGAGGGAGGCCTGCGCCTTTTGCATCGCACGGGACGCAAGCGGGCGGGGATTTGGGGTGAAGTGGGGGTCGTCGGCGTGATTGGGCTCATTGTGTTTTGGTTATACTTCCGGGCCAACACCCTAGGGACGGCTTCTATTCTTTTGTCGGAGTGGCGGAATCATCGGTGAGCGGGCGGAGCGCGTGGTCCCCACGCGCTTTTGACGCCAAACGCGGGCGGACGTTTAAGCGCGTGGAGACCACGCGCTCCACCTAAGGATAGGACTAGTTCCTGGAGGCAGGTCCATTCCTGTTGACAGGGGTAGGGCTAGCAGGCGTTATCTTTCGTTCACTCTGAACGCTCCCTGCCGCCCTCGGCGCGGACTTATTCAACATGTCCTATAGCGAAATTCTTCTCTTGAAGCCCGTCGAGGGCCTTGGTGGCGAAGGCGACCAAGTCAAAGTCCGCGCGGGCTATGCCCGCAACTTCCTGCTGCCGCGCAAAGTCGCGGTGCCGGTGACGAAAGCCAACCGCAAGCAGGTCGACGCGCTGAAGCGCCGCCGCGGTGAACGCGAAGCCCACGAGCTGAACGGCGCGCAGGAACTCGGCCGCAAGCTCGAGAAGACCGGTCTCGCCTTTGCCGTGAAAACGGGCGAGGGCGGCAAGATGTTCGGCGCCATCACGGCGAACGACGTCCACGACAAGCTGGTCGCCGCGGGCATCGAAATCGACAAGCGGAAGATCCATCTTTTCACGCCGGTGAAGACCCTGGGCCGCCACACGGTCAAGGTGAAGCTCCACACGGATGTCACGATCGAGCTCGGGTTCGACGTCGTATCCGAAAATCCGATCGTCGAGGCTCCGGCTCCGGAGGCGGCGGCTCCTGCCCGCGCGCGCCGCACCGACGCCAAGAGGGCGGACAAGGCCGAGAGAAAATGATTCTCGAAGCGGCTTCAGCCGCTTCTGATCGCTGCAGCCGGGGGCGGTGACCCCGGCACTTGCGACATCGAAGCGGAAAAGCGCGTGGGGACCACGCGCTCCACCCTGCGATATCGAAAGCGGAAGGCCGGGGTCAGCGCCCCCGGCTACAGCGATCCTTTACCGATCCGACGGAAGCGAATGTAAGTAAGTCGGAGTATAAGTTCTGAGGCACAATTCGTTGCCTGTCCCGGACCCAACCTGCCAACGTCGCCCCTTTCCAGCATGGTCGAAGAAGCCCCCCGGCGCGCGGCCGCCGCACGCAGCATACCCCACAGCCCGGAGGCTGAGGAGTATTTGCTTGGGTGCTGCCTGCTCGACGGGGCGGATACGATCGCGCGATGCCTGGAAGCGAAGCTGCCGGCGGAAGCGTTCTTCACCGCGGCCAATCGCCTGATCTACGAAAAGATCTGCGAGCTGTATCAAAAGAGCCCGCCGGTCGATATCGCGGTCCTTGCCGAGGAACTGAAGACTTCCCGCCAGCTCGACGCGGCGGGCGGATATTCATACTTATCGCAACTAAGCGGCCGCATTCCCACGACCGCGCAGGCGCCCTACTTTATCGACAAGGTGCGCGAACTGCACCTACTGCGGGAACTCATCCGGGTCTCCACCGCCACGGTCGAAAATTGTTTCAGCTTTTCCGGAGGGATCGAGGAGTTCATCGATCAGGTGGAGCAAAGCGTCTTCAAGGTGACGCAGGACCGCGTGGCCGACGCCGCCAAGGCGATGAAAGATCCCACGCGCGAAGCGATGGCCGTCATCCAAAAGATGATGATGAAAAAGGGCGAGATGACCGGAGTGACCTCCGGCTTCACCGACCTGGACAAGCTCACCTGGGGATTTCAGCGCCAGGAAATGATCATTCTCGCGGCGCGTCCTTCCATGGGAAAGACGTCGCTGGCCCTCAATTTCGCAGAGGCGGCGGCCATGCCGAAAAAAGGCGACGGCACGTCGGTCCTGATCTTCTCCCTGGAAATGAGCGCGGCCCAGCTTGCCCTGCGCATGCTGTGCTCCCGCGCCCGCGTGAACCTGAAATTGCTGCGGGAAGGCCTGCTCTCGAAGAACGGCGACGACAATACCCGCCTGGTCGCCGAAGCAGATGCTTTCGCGAAATCGCCCATCTTCATCGACGATTCGAGCCACCTTTCGATCATGGAGCTGCGGGCGAAAGCCCGCCGGCTGCACGCCCGGCGCAAATTGGGGCTGATCGTTGTAGATTATTTGCAACTACTTAGCCCGACGGACTCGTCCGTGCCGCGCGAACAGCAGGTTGCGGAAGCTTCCCGCGGCCTCAAGGCGTTGGCGAAGGAACTTGATCTCCCAGTCATTGTATTATCCCAGCTCAACCGCTCGTCCGAGAAGGAAAACCGCACGCCGAAACTAGCCGACCTGCGCGAATCCGGATCAATCGAGCAGGACGCAGACGTAGTGCTCATGCTTGCCCGCCCCAAAGATGCTGACGAGAAATTCCAAGTCGCTGCCGACTCGGCGGAGTTAATCGTTGCCAAGCAGCGGAACGGACCGGTAGGAGAACTGCGACTCACGTTCTTACGAGACATCACCCGCTTTGAAAACTACACCCAGTAACGGCCTCCTACGGGGAGCCGTGAGTTTCCTACTTGTTCTTTTTGTTGTTTTTGCGGGCCAAACCAGAGTAAGGGCGCAAGGCGACGAGGCGCCCCCGGACCAGGGCGGCGTCCAGGCCAAGGTCGGCACGATCACGATCAAATTCGTCGGGACCGCCAACGTGAGCGAGGACGTCATCCGCTCCAACATGCAATTGCGGGACGGGGGCGATCTGGATGAGGCGACCTTGGACAAGGATATCCGCGATCTCTACAGAACCGGGCTTTTTGAGTATATCCAGACCCGATGGGAGCAGGTCAACGAGCACACCTACAACCTGATCGTCGAGGTGACGCCAAAATTCCGGGTGCTGGCCATCCGCTACGTCGGCAACCACCAGCTCAAGACCCATCGGTTGGAAAAGGAAGTTAAGACCAAACCAAACACCGCTCTGGACGAACGCCAGGTCAAGGAGGATTCCGAGAAGATCCGGGAGTTGTACCAAAAGCAGGGGTACAATCAGATTTCCATCACCTACCGCATCGACCGCGACCGGACGACCGGCTTTGGCACGGTCATCTTCAACATTCACGAAGGCAACCGGGTGAAAATTGCCGCGGTCAAGTTTGTCGGCAACGCTCACGTCAAGACCAAGGCCCTGCGCAAGCAGATGGATACCAAGAAATGGTGGATGTTTTCCTGGCTGACCGGTGACGGGCGCTTCAAGGACGACACGTTCGACGACGACCTGGACAAGCTGCGCGACTTCTATCGCGAGGACGGCTATCTCGACGTCGACATTTCCGAAGACAAGGTGCTTTTCGAATATCCGAAGCCCGACCGGCTGGTGCTGGTCATCCCGATCAATGAGGGCCGCCAATACCGCATCGGCCAGATCACCTTTAGCGGCAACAAGATCCACTCCTCGGCGCTCCTGCGTCGCGTGGTTCGCCAGAAGCCGGGCATGATCTTCACCCCTTCGAGGCTCGACAAGGACATCGAACGGCTGAGCGACTTTTACGGCAAGGACGGCTATCTGTATACCGACGTGCGCCTCGACCGGCGTCCCAACCTGACCACAAACAATATCGATATCGAATATCGGATTGGCGAAGGCGACAAATACAACGTCGAGTCGATCGAGATCGACGGCAACACCAAGACCAAGAGCACGGTGGTCCTGCGCGAACTGGTTCTCGGGCCCGGTGACGTTTTCAATACCGTCCGCATGAAGATCAGCCAGGCGAGGTTGGAGAACACCCGCTTCTTCGACGACGTCGATATCAAGAACCAGCCGACCAACATCCCGGGCCGCGAAAACATGCGTGTCACGGTGAAGGAGGGGCGCACCGGCAGTCTGACCTTCGGCGCCGGCTATAGCTCGCTCGAGCGCGCAACGGTCTTCGCGGAAATTTCCCAGTCCAATTTCGATCTCTTCAACGGACGGTCGCTCTTCCAGGGCGACGGCCAGAAATTCCGCATCCGCCTGGAACTGGGCGAAGTGTCGAGCGAAGCCATCATTTCGTTCACGGAGCCGTACATCAACCAGCAGCCACTGCAGCTCGACACCAACGTGTTCCGCACGAGCTCGGATTATAACAGCACCTATTACGACGAAGTCGATCTGGGTGCGAACATCTCGATCAGCAAGATGCTATTCGAATTGGTGCGCGCGCAGATCGGATATGAATATGACGTGATCGAAATTCAGAACGTGGCTTCGTCCGCCTCGCCGATCATTGCGGCGGCGGCGGGCGACAATACCGAGTCGAAGGTGTTCGTGACGCTGTCGCGCCAAACCCTCGACAAGCTCATCAATCCGACCAGCGGCAATAGCATCAGCCTGAAAACGACCGTGGCCGGCGGTCCTTTCGGTGGCAGCGCCAACTACTACGAGTTCAATTTCAAGGGTTCGCAGTTCTTCCCGATTTTTGAGGCCCAAAATCAGGTTCTCGAACTGTTTATGATGGGCGGCGTCATCAAAAACTTCGGCTCGTCCACCACGGTACCCTACTACGACGCCTTATATCTGGGTGGCCCGGACGACCTCCGCGGCTATCAATATCGCTTTGTCAGCCCGCGTGATATCTATGGCGAGCCGATCGGCGGCAAGAGCCAGGCCGAGTTTACCGCGGAATATTCGCTCGATATCGTAAGCCCGATCCGGTTTGCGGTCTTCTATGATGCCGGGTTTGTGAACCCGGGATCTTTCGACTTCAGCTTCAACAACTACCAGGACGATTTTGGCGTCGGCTTGAGGCTATTCGTCATGGGCGCCCCCCTCAGCCTCGATTACGGCATCCCCGTCCGCGGCGACTCCCATTATAAGGACAAGCAAGGGAATCAGTTCAACTTTTCCTTTGGCACCCGGTTCTGATTCTGATTTAGTTCCCCCTTTATCGCCATCTATAGACTCATGAAGAAACTGACCCATACACTGCTGGCCGTCGGCTCGATGCTGTCCGCCGCACTCGTCTCCCACGCTCAAACCGAGCCCAAGGTTGTCACCGTGGACTTGGAAAAGATTTTCTCCACGCACTATGAGACCGTCGCTGAAGAAGCGAAGCTCAAGGCCCAGGGCACCACTGCCCAAGACGATCTCAACAAGCTGATCAAGGACCGCAGCGACCTGGTCGACCAATACAAGGCGCTCGACGAGCAGGTGAACAACCCCGTGACGACCGCGGATGCCAAGGCCAAAGCCCAAAGCGACGAAAAGGCCAAGGCTCAGGAGATCCAGCAAAAGGAGCGCGACATGCAGAATTTTGCGCAGTCCGCCCGCCAGACGCTGGCCAAGAGCTACAGCACGTTCCGCTCGCAGCTCCTCGACGAGATCAGCAAGCTGGTGCTCACGGTGGCCAAGAGCCACGGCGCGACCCTGGTGCTGAACACCGGCGGCCATTTCGCGGAAGGCACCACCACGGTGCTGTATGCCGATCCGAGCTACGACGTCACCGAGGAAGTGATCGCTCAGATCAACAAGAACAAGCCCGCGGGCACTCCGGCCGCCCCCGCCGCCGCGTCCAGCTCGACGGCTCCGGCTGGCACGTCCGACAGCACCCCGCACTTCTCCGTTCCGAACGTCACGCCGTCCTCGCAGTAAGCGGGCGGTCCGGATTCGCGGCCGATGCAGATCGCGTTCGCGCCGGAAGAGATTGTCGCCGCCGTGCAGCCAATTGAGCTGCGCGGCGGGACCAAGCGAACGATCTCCGGAATTGCCGGCCTTGAGTCTGCCGGTCCCGGGGACGTTTCGTTTCTAGGCAATTCGAAATACAAAACCGAGGTTTCGCGCACGCGAGCCTCGGTTGTTTTATTGCCGGCCCAGTTCGATGGGCAGCCGCAGGACGATCAGCTCTTTCTGATGGTCGAGAACCCGTCCGCCGCCCTGGGGATCCTTTGCGCGAAGATCGAGCGCACGCTTTGGCCGAAACCGGCGCCGGGGGTGCATCCGACCGCCGTGATCGAGCCGGGTGCGACGGTGGCGGCCAGCGCCACGGTGGGCCCCCTCTGTGTGGTCGAGAGCGGCGCTTCGATTGGCGAGCGGACTTATTTGCAGGCGCAGGTGTTCATCGGGCGCGGCGCCCAGGTGGGGGACGATGGCTGGCTGATGAACGGCGCGCGGGTGGCCACCGAGTGCGTTTTGGGCCGGCGGGTACGGCTGCAACCGGGCGCGGTCATTGGTTCAGACGGCTTTGGCTACGAATTTGTGAAGGGACGCCACGAGCGTTTGCCCCAGGTCGGCGACGTCGTGCTGGAGGATGACGTCGAAGTGGGCGCCAGTTCGACAATCGACCGGGCCCGATTTGGCCGGACGATCATCGGCCAGGGGACCAAGATCGATAATTTGGTGCAGATCGGGCACAACGTGCGCATCGGAAAGCATTGTCTGATTGTCGCGCAGGCGGGGGTTTCGGGCAGCACCGTGCTGGAAGATTATGTGGTGCTGGGCGGCCAGACGGGCGTCGCGGGGCATCTGACGCTCGGGAAGGGCGTGCAGGTCGGAGCGCAGTCCGGCATCAATTGCGATTGGCCGGCCGGCACCCAATTGCGAGGAACGCCCGCGTTGCCGTTCATGCAGGAGCAGCGAATTCAGGTTTTGCGCAATAAGCTGCCGGAGTTGTTCAAGCGGGTCGCGGCGTTGGAAGAGGGGAAATAGCTCGGGCGGGTGGAGCGCGTGGTCCCCACGCGCTTGGATCTCTAACCGCGTTTGACGCCGAAGCGCAGGGGGACCATGCGCTCCACCCGCCGTTCGGCCTTGTGTTCGGTGGGGGCGATGTTGGTTTGAGAGACAACCCGTGCTGCAGACACTTCAGATTCGGAACCTGGCGCTCCTGGAGGAAGTGGAGCTGGAATTCGGCGACGGATTCACGGCCGTGACAGGCGAAACCGGGGCGGGCAAAAGCATCCTGCTGGGCGGACTTTCGCTGCTGGCCGGCGAACGCGCGGACAAGTCCATCGTCCGCCAAGGGGCCGCGGCCTGTGAAGTGGCGGCGGCGATACATTTTCCCCAGCCGAAGGCGATCGACGCTCGGTTGGAAGAGCTCGGGCTTCCGGCCTGCGAAGACGGCGTGCTGGTCCTGCGAAGGACGGTGCCGGTCGACAAGCCCCAGAAGGTGTCCGTGAACGGAAGCCTGGCCACTCTGGCCGCGCTGCAGCGGCTGGGTGAGCGCTGGATCGATTTTCACGGACCGAGCGAACCCCGGCGGCTGCTCAAGGAAGGCTGCCAGCTCGAGCTCCTGGACCTGTTTGCGCGCGATGGCGACGCGCTGGAGGCGTACCGACGGGAATATCACGCCTGGCGCGCCGCGACGGCCGAAAAGGAACGGCTGGAGCAGGAAACCGCCCTCGCGCCCGATCAGCTTGAATATCTGCGCCAGCAAGTGAGTCAATTGGAGGCCTTGGATCTTTCGAACGAGGCGATCGACGTCCTGGAACGGGATTTTGGCCGCAGTTCGCGCGCGCAGGAATTGATTGAGCTGGCGGCGGGCATCGCCGGCGGACTGACCGGCGAAGAGGGCTTGCAGGGCCGCCTGGCGGCCGTGCTGCGCGAGGCGCGGCGGTTTGCGGAGATCGATCCGGCCAGCGCGGGGCTGGCCGAACGGCTGTCCGCTGCGGCCGTGGAGCTGAACGATGTGGCCGCGGAGTTTGGGTCGATCGGTCAGGATCTGGCGATCGATGGCGAGGCGGCGGAGCTGCTCGCTTCTCGCATGAATCTGTGGCTCGAAATCAAACGCAAGCACGGTCCGGACGCGGAGCGGGCCCGGGCCGCGAAGGAAGCGCTGGAGCGGCGGCTGGAAGTGCAGAAGGACTTTGCCGGCGCGCTGGCGGCGGTGGAGGGGCGGATTGCCGACACCGAAAAGCGCGCGCGGTCCACGGCGCTGGCGCTCCGGAGCCGGCGCGAAAAGGCGGCGAAAGATTTGGCACGGGCGGCGGCGAAGGAGATCGCGCAGCTGGGATTTGCCAAGGCGGAGTTTGAGGTGAGAGTCCGGGCGAATGGTAAGACGGAAGCGGCGGGCCGCCGTTTCCACGGGAGCGATCTCGGTCCGGTTGGCGATTGCACGGCGGAGTTTTTGTTCTCGCCGAATGTGGGCGAGGAGGCGCGGTCGTTGTCGCGCATTGCGTCGAGCGGCGAGCTGGCTCGCGTGATGCTCGCGCTCAAGACCGTGCTCGCGGAGTTGGATGGTGTGCCGGTGCTCGTGTTCGATGAGGTGGATGCGAATGTCGGCGGCGAGATCGGTCGGGTGGTGGGTCAGAAGATGGCTTCCATCGGACGAAGCCACCAGGTCCTGTGCGTCACGCACCTGCCCCAGGTGGCCGCGCTGGCGGCCAATCATCTGGTGGTCGAAAAGGACCAGTCGAAATCGCGGGCGGTGGTTTCCATCCGCCCGATTCACGAGCTGCGACCCGAGCGGGTGCGGGAGCTGGCGCGAATGCTGGGTGATCGCGCGGCCAAGAGCGCGCTGGCGCATGCCGAAGAGCTTCTGGGCAAGTAGCTAACGCACCTCAACAAAAATTGGCGGGTGGAGCGCATGGTCCCCATGCGCTCCACCCGCTACACGGAAACCGCCGCGAAGCTGCGCCAGCGCGCCAGCGGGATCAGGCCGAGGGCGATGAAGACGATCTGGCTGGCGACAAACAGAATCAGCCACCAGAAGGCCGCGGTCGTGAAGCCGTAGCTGTGCAGGCCGATGCCGAGCATGTTCGTGCCGAACCAGCTCCAACTTGTCACTACGTTGCCGAAAACCGCGAGGCACATCAATCCGCGCTGCTTGACCATGCCGCCCCAGCGGGCGTGCAGGATGAGCGCGTTCCAAAGGACGATGATGAGGGCGCCGTTCTCCTTGGGGTCCCAGCCCCAGAAGCGGCCCCAGGATTGATCCGCCCAGATTCCGCCGAGCACCGTGCCGACAAAGCTGAACAGGGTCGCAAAGCAGATCACGGCGTAGACCATTCGCGCGAGCGCATCGCGAGCCTTCGGAGTGAGCTTGGTGGTGAACAGCCCTCCGCATATATAGACCAGACCGAGCCCGCCAGCGACGAAGGTCGTGAAGTAGCCCGAGGTGACCGTGAGCACGTGGGTCGCCAGCCAGAAATTGCTGTCCAGGACCGCCCGCATCATCTCCATCGTGTCGCCCGACAGCGCGAGGTGCTGCGCGATGAACAG
This sequence comes from Opitutaceae bacterium, assembly GCA_036502225.1. GTDB lineage: Bacteria > Verrucomicrobiota > Verrucomicrobiia > Opitutales > Opitutaceae > Palsa-1447. The sequence continues at coordinate 8,796 of DASXYY010000054.1, read as the reverse complement.
GGTGGCGAATCCCACGGCGGCGGCCGGCAGCAGCGCGATGGCCAGCGGGAAGACCGTTTCCAGGACCAGGCAGATCAGCACGCCGCCCCAGCCGATGTAGAGCGCCGAGGAATAGAGGTTCGTGACCGGGGGACGCCCCTCCAGCCACATGCGCGTGAGGATGCCGGCGGCCATGACCACCCAGGTCAGGAATGCCAGCCCGAGCGCGGCGCGGCGGAATGACTCCGGCCAAAAGATCCAGGCCATGATCGCCAGCAGAAACACGATGACGTACAGCGGCATCGCCCGGTAAAACGGCTCCGCGGAATTGAAGAGCACTTCGAGATTGGTCTTGCCCAGGCGCGATCCAAATTCCCGCTGCAGCTCCTGCGTGTAGACGCCGATCAGGTGGTTGAATTCATCGGCCCGCTGCGAGCGCCAGGCGGCGCCGAGGCCGGCGTAGATAAGCTCGTTTTCGTCCACCCGCTGGGTGCCGAACGACTCCAGCAGGCTGCGGCCGGCGGTTTTCCAACCGTTCAGGTCGGCGGCGGCGGCGGGGGGAATCACCAATACGTCGGTCGCGGTCGCGAGCGCGTTGTAGCGCTCGCCGATGCGCAGCATGCCTTCGGCCAGCTCCTCGTTGTGCGCCTGGCCCGCCTCCTTGGCGCGCAGAGCTTCGATGCCTTGCGGCAGCGCGGACTGGAAATCGAGCAGTTCGTTGACGAAATGGTCCGCGCCGGGCACCTGGACCGTGCTCTCCAGGCGCTGGTACAGCACGAGGCTCTCGAAGAGCTGGACGACGGCGTTCTGAAACGCGGAGCGGGACTGCGCCGGCACGTCGTTGGCCAGCTTCGCCTGGTTGTCGATCTTATCGAGGTAGGGCTTCAGCTGGGCATACGAGAAGCGCCGCCAATTCGCGGGCATGAAGTCAAAATCCGCCAGGATCGAGCGCTCCGTATCCGGATAGTGGATCGCCACGGACTCGCTCGTCTGGCCGGCCAGATTGAGCAGGTCCTGGTTGTCGATTACGAAGATCCGATCGGTGTCGGCCTTGGCCGGACGATAGATGACGTCGAGCAGCCACTCGATTGGCGTCAGGATGTCTTCCTTGGCCGGGGGCAGGCCGGCCGCGTCGTCCAGATAGATGTCCTGGCGGTGCTGGATCTGCAGCAGCGAGCTGCGGGCGACCGTGTCCATCGGCTTCATGCGCCCGCCGGAAAGGACCGGCAGGCGGCCGAATCCGACGACGTCGAGGTCCGTCGGATTGGACGGAGGAATGAACATCAGGGCCAGAAAGATCGCACCGCCCGCCACGGCGAGCAGCGGCAGCCATCGCCGAAGAAATGACAGAAAAGCCTTCATGCGACCGAATAGTCCGCCGCGCGGTGGCGGTTCCAGAAACGCGTGAGGCTGAGCAGAAATTGGAAGATCATGCCGACGGCCATCATCGCGCAGGCGATATAGGGGATCCGCCAGCTGGGATTGCGCACGACTTCGAGAATGGAAGTCTGGTCGCCCGGCAAAAAGCTCGCCTGGTAGAACGTGAGCCCGCCGTACCGCAGCGGATTGTTCATGTAGATATGGAAATTCCGCGTGGAGCCGTCGGGTTGGTGCAGCGTGACGTCGCTCGAGAAATTGACCGCGTTGTCGGTGCCGGGATAAACGTCGTGCCGGAATTTCTGCAGGGTGACCGAGAATGGAAAATATCGCCGCGCCGGGCGCATGATGATCTTCCAGTCCCGCCCGCCGTAGCTGAAGTGCTGGGGCATCTCGAGAAAGCTGGAGACGAGGAAGGTGCCGAGCGAACCCTGCGCGCCGACGAGTTCGACGTAGGCGGCCGGCAGGTTGCGTTCGTTTTCCTTGCCGGTGGCCGGCAAGGGAATGACCGCGAGGCGCGAACCGATGCCGGCCGTCGCCATCGAGGGCGGAGCGTCCGGGGCGTTTTCGCGCCGGGTCAGATTCACGTTCTGGAAAAAGAATTGCGGCACCACCCGGAACGGCAGGCCCGGCGTTTGAATCGTATCGCCGCCTTCGAGCAGACGGTTCGGGATCGCCGTGACGACGTCGTTTTTCGCATCGGTGTCGTCGATGATCGCGACTTCGTCGTCCCGCTGGCTCTCGGCATAATTGAGCGTCTGGCCGTTGTTGATCGTGAGGTCGTAATCCTTTTGCTGCAGGCCGGACAGCAGTTCACCCACCAGCAGGAGGATGAGTCCGAGGTGAGTCAGCCAGATGCCGGTTTTGCGCCAGGTGTACTTGAAGCGGTAGAAATGCGCCGCGAGCAGGTTCACCAGCAGGAGGCCGCCGATCAGGTAGCCGCCCGGATAGATCGGAGCCATGACTTCGGTGCCCGGTATCTTGACGACCACGAACAGCGAATGGAAAAATTTCTGCTGCACGCCCCACACGCCCAGGTCGGTCTGGCTGAGCGTCGCCCAGAAGATCAGGATGATGGAGAGGACGAGCAGGACGACGGTCAGCTTCAGGCTGACGAACAAGTCGCGCGCGGCGCGGAAAGGGTTGCTCATGCGTTGGGCGGAGCCCTGAGACTGTGGATGAAGGCGCTGAATTCGGCCTTTTGACGCTCCAGAAGCGCGCCGGGGCCGCTCATCTTGACGAACCAGACTCCGCCGCCAAACGGAATGATCGCGCCCAGAATGCGGTTGGCGCTGTGGGCGTCGCCCAGGTCGACGACCGTGCAATCGAGGCCGTTCACATGCAGCCGTTGGACATTCTGGTCAAGGGTGTCGGCGGTCAGAGGAGGAAGCCCCGCCTGGCCGCGCCAGCGGTTGACGTTGGCCAGTTCGCCGCCGACGTCGCCCGGAAACGCCGTCACGGAAATTTCCGCCCGGCCTTCGGGTCCATTGACCGTGTAGCTGGCCTTCCGCATCGGGCCCGCGTCGCCCGTCGTCCAATCGCTCGGAGGCGTCCAGGACAGTCCCGGACCGGATTCGGTGGGAACGTTTCCCGTCATCGTTCCTCCGCCGTTGGCCGCAAACGGTGCTTCGGGTCCGGGTGCCTGCGCGACCGGGAGTTGCGGGTCCGGCTCCTTCGGCACGGTGTACGTTTGGACCTTCGCTCGTTCGCAACCCGCCACGGTCATCAACAGAACGATCGGGAGGAAGGCGCGGCGCACGGGCATAAGAGGGTATTCTCTTCCTCTTTTTGCGGGAAAACATCAAATCATTCCCACAACTTATCAGATGCAATGAGGATGCCTATGAAGAAGCCGATCCTGACGTGCGAGCCGCTTGGCGACTCGGCATTGACGGTCACGATCGGTCCTTCGGGCGATCCTTCGGTGCCCGCGCGGGTGCGCGCTCTCGTTGGAGCGCTGGCTCGCGCTCGGCTGCCGGGGGTTCTCGATTTCGCTCCGTCCTATGCGAGCGTGACTGTCTTTTACGATCCGGTGCGGGCGGAGGGGAACGGCGTGCTGCCCTACCACCGTCTCGAGCGGGCCGTTCTGGAATGCGCGGAGGCGGCGCGAGTTGGGCATCGCCGCGTCCCTCGCCGGGTCCTGGAGGACCGTTTGGTGGAGATCCCCGTGTGCTACGGGGGCGATTTTGGCCCCGATCTGGCCGAAGTGGCGTCTCACGCCCGTTTGTCGATGACCGACGTGGTCGCCCGTCACAGCGGCGTGGAGTACACGGTGCAGGCGATTGGGTTCGTGCCGGGATTTCCTTATCTCGGGGGACTGACGCCGCGTCTCCACATGCCCCGGCGTTCGACGCCGCGGGAGTTGGTGCCGGCTGGCTCCGTGGCGATCGGCGGCGCCCAAACCGGCGTGTATCCGCTGGCGACGCCCGGCGGCTGGAACGTGATCGGCCGCACGCCTTCGACGCTTTTTCGGACGCTCGACAATCCTCCGGCCCTGTTGCGCGTCGGCGATCGCGTGGTTTTCCGGCCGATCACGGCGGAGGAGTTTTCCGTATGGAAATGAGGGTGGTCCGGGCAGGAATGTTCACCACGGTGCAGGACCGCGGCCGCCCGGCGTATCGCAATGCGGGGGTGCCGCTCGGCGGAGCCATGGACACCTTTGCGCTCCGGGTCGGCAATCTGCTCGTGGGAAACGACGAAGGCGCGGCCGGACTGGAAGTGACCTTGAGCGGCGCGGAGTTTCAATTTCCAAAGGGGGCGGTCGTGGCGGTGACGGGCGCCCATTACGAAGGGGTTCCCAGCTGGAAGCCGCTGGCGCTCGCGCCCGGGCAATCGCTTCGTCTGGGCGACTGCCAAAAGGGGGCGCGCGGTTATGTGGCGGTTCGCGGCGGCATTGCCGTTGCGCCGATTCTCGGCAGCCGCAGCACCTACCAGCGCGGCGGCTGGGGCGGATTCGAGGGGCGCCGATTGCAGGACGGGGATCTGCTCGCCTTGGACGCCGCGGCGGTGGGAACCGTGCCGGCGATCTCCGCCGCCTGGAGCCTGCTGCCTCCCTACTCGAACGCGCCCGTGCTCCGGTATGTCGCGGGCGCGCAGGCGGACTGGTTCGGGGACGGCCTGAGCAGCGGGGAATTTCAGGTGGAGCCCAATTCGGACCGCATGGGCATCCGCCTGGGAGGCGGGAAGGTGACCGCGGCGCGCGCATGGGAGCTCGTGTCCAGCGGGGTGGTGCCGGGCACGATCCAGGTGCCGCCGGACGGCCATCCGATCGTGCTCGGCGCCGACGCCCAGACCATCGGTGGGTATCCACAGGCTGGACACGTGGTGGCGGTCGACCTGCCGCTGGCGGCGCAGTTGCGCCCGGGAGACCGGGCGACGTTTCGTGCGATCACGCTGGCGGAGGCGCAGTGGCTTGCGCTGCAGCGCGAGCAGGACTTGGGCCTGCTGCGGGCCGGGCTGCGCGCGCGGTGAGAGCAGGCGGCGGGATGAGCCGATGAGCAGCCTTGAGCGGAGGGTCGATTTAAATGCCGACGTGGGCGAAGGGGCCGGCGCGGACGAGGAGATCTTTGCGTGCATCACGTCGGCCAATCTGGCGGCGGGAGGGCATGCGGGGGACGAGGCCAGCGTCCGGGAAGCGGTGCGGCGGGCAAAGCGCCACGGGGTGGGAGTGGGAGCGCATCCGGGGTACGCGGATCGGAAGAATTTTGGGCGGATGGAGATGACGCTGGCGGAGGTCGAAGTGAAGCGGCTAATGCGAGAGCAGGTGGGCCTGGTCGCCCGGATTGCGGAGGAAGAGGGAGTGAGGCTGAAGCACGTGAAGCCGCATGGGGCGCTCTACAACCAGGCGGCGAAGGATCCTGCGCTCGCCCGAGCGATCGCGGAGTCGGTCGCGGAGGTCGATTCGCGGCTGGTCCTGTTCGGATTGGCCGGAAGCGAGCTCCTGCGGGCGGGCGCGAGCGCCGGGCTGCGCGTGGCCAGCGAAGTTTTTGCGGATCGACGCTATTTGCCGGACGGACAGTTGGTGCCGCGAAGCCGGGGAGGGGAAGCGCTGGTGGACAGCGCGGAAGCCGCGGCGGCGCAGGCTTTGGAGATGGTCCGCAATGGACAGGTCGTGGCGGTCAACGGCGTCCGGGTCGCGGTACGCGCGGATACGATTTGTCTGCATGGCGACTCGCCGCAGGCCGGTGAAACCGCCCGGCGATTGCGGGCGGCGTTGGAGGCGGCGGGGGTGAGCGTACGGGCGCTGTAGCCGGGGGGCGCTGACCCCGGCATTTCCGCTTTCGACATCGCACGTGCCGGGGCCAGCGCCCCCGGCTACAGCTGATCAGTTGTTGAACCGAAACAGCGCCACGTCCCCGTCCTTGAAGACGTATTCCTTGCCTTCCAGGCGATATTTGCCGGCATCGCGGGCGGCCGCGACGCTGCCAAGCCGGGTGAGGTCTTCGTACGAGACGATCTCGGCCTTGATGAAGCCCTTTTCGAAATCGGTGTGGATGACGCCGGCGGCCTGCGGAGCCTTCCAACCCTTCTTGATCGTCCAGGCGCGCACCTCCTTTTCGCCAGCGGTGAAATAGGTAAGCAGGCCGAGCAGCGCGTAGCTCGCGCGGATCAGCGAGGAAACCCCTGAATCGGAAACTCCCAGGTCCTTGAGGAACGCCAGTGCCTCCTCCGGGGAAAGGTCGATGAGTTCGGCCTCGATGCGCGCACTGATCGGCACGTACGCGGCGTCGTGATGGGTGCGGACGAACTCCGCCACGGCCTTCACATACTCGTTGGCTTCGGCGCTCGCCAAGTCGGATTCGGCGACGTTGCAGGCGTAGAGCACGGGTTTGGCCGTGAGAAGCTGGAAGAGCTTCATCAGCTTGGCATCCTCCTCGTGCACGGGCAGCAGATTGGCGGGCTTGTTCGCGTTGAGGTGCGGCAGGAGCTTGTCCAGCAGAGCCATTTCGGCCTGCGCTTCCTTGTCGCCGCTCTTCGCCTTTTTTTGCGACTTCTCGATGCGCTTCTGCACCGCGTCCAGGTCGGCCAGCACCAGCTCGGTCGTGATCACCTCGATGTCCCGCACGGGATCGACCGTGCCCATCGTGTGGATCACGTCCGGATCCTGAAAGCACCGGACGACGTGAACGATCGCATCCACTTCGCGGATATTCGCGAGGAACTGGTTTCCCAGGCCTTCGCCTTTGCTCGCACCGGCGACGAGACCGGCGATGTCGACAAATTCGACCGCGGCGGGAATTACGACGTTCGTTTTCGCAATCTTTTGCAGCACCGGCAGCCGGTCGTCCGGCACCGTGACGACGCCCACATTGGGGTCGATGGTGCAGAACGGGTAGTTGGCCGCCTCCGCTTTGCGGGAACGGGTTAAAGCGTTGAAAAGAGTGGATTTGCCCACGTTGGGCAGACCGACGATGCCGGCTTTGAGCATAGGAACGATGCAACATAGGGTTTGGGGCGCGGTTGTCGATGGTCGGATGGGAGGCGGCGTGACGGCGCGTAGCTGTAGCCGGGGGCGATGACCCCGGCGCTGGCGAAATTGAAAGCGGGGTCGCCGTATTGGACGTTTACGAGGTTTCCCGAGTCTCTTCGTCGGCAGGTTGGGGGCTGGATGTCAGATGAATACAATGTAAGGAAAACCAGACAAAGTATTATACATGCCGGTTCATTTCGGACTAAGTAGAAATACAAATCGTTTATCTGTAGGTTGATAGGAGCAGGTGGTTCGTTTGGTACAATCACTGCTAGTTGAGCACCGTCCCCACTTATGAAATATAAACTACTGTCCCTCACGATCGCGGCCTTGGCGTTTGCCGCTGGCTCGATGAACGCCAATACGGTCCTCACCTTTGATGACATTAACGCGGTGGGTAACGGTGACACCATCGCCATGCCGGCCAACTATGGCGGTGCCACCTGGAGCTCCGACTGGGAAGTTTGGTTTGCTCCCAACAACTCGGCCTATCCTTTCGGCAGCAATCCGAATGCCGCCTATTTGAATCAGGCGCAGTCCGCTACGATCTCGTTTGCAGCCCCGGTTACATTTGAGAGCGCCTGGCTTTCGGGGTTTGCGCAGGGCCAGACAATCACAGCCTACGATGCGAGCAACAATCAGATCGGCACGGTCACCCCGGTGGGAACCGACTGGTCGGCGTTTGCCCTCACGGTGCACGAAAACTGGGCGAATGTATCGTCGCTGGTATTCAGCTCACCGGACAGCGACGGACAGCAATATTTCATCTTGGACAACCTGACGTTCAGCGCCGCTGGCCAAGCGGTGCCAGATTTCGCCTCGAGCGCTGTGCTGTTTGTGCTCGGGTTGGCGGGGTTGGTTGCGGTTCGGCGCCGGGCGGTGGTCTGGTCGCTCGGACAGTTTAACAATTTGCGAAGGGAGCGGGCATATGAACCCTTCGGTCGAATCCTTGAATTGGCGGACCGAGAGGTTGGGAGTGGAATTTCCAAAGGGATTTGAGTGTAAGGAAATCCAGACAAACCCACTGCTTATCCTAGGCTAAGTAGAATTATAAATAATTGTGAATAAATATGATAGGATTTATTCGTTCGGTTGGTACAAGCAATGCTAGTTAGGGGCAGTCCCTACTCATGAAATACAAAGCCCTGTCCTTCACTATCGCAGCCTTGGCGTTTACCGCTGGCTCGATGCATGCTAATACCGTCCTCACGTTCGACGACATCGACGCGGCGGATAACGGCGGCGTGATCGCCATGCCGACCAACTACGGTGGCGCAAGCTGGAGTTCCAATTGGTGGGTTTGGGATTCACCCGGCAACGCGTACTATCCCTACGCCAGCGACCCGAATGCCGCCTATCTGAATGACCAGCAGACCGCGGCGATCTCATTTGCGGCTCCGGTGACATTTGAGAGTGCCTGGATTTCCGGGTTTGCGGAGGGGCAGACGATAACGGCCTTCGATGCGAGCAACAATCAGATCGGCACGGTCACACCGGTGGGATCCGACGCGTCGACGTTTGCCCTCACGGTGCACGAAAATTGGGCGAATGTATCGTCGCTCGTGTTCAGTTCGCCGAACAACGGCGGACAGGAATATTTCATCTTGGACAACCTGACGTTCAGCGCCGCCGGCCAGGCGGTGCCGGATTTCGCTTCGAGCGCCGTGCTGTTTGTGCTCGGGCTGGCGGGGTTGGTTGCGGTTCGGCGCCGGGCGGTGGTCTGAACCCGCGGACAGTTTAACAATTTGCGAAGAGCCTCCGGAAGGGGGCTCTTTTTTTGCGGGTGGAGCGCATGGTCCCCATGCGCTTCGGCGCAAAACGCGGACTGAGATTAGCGCGTGGGGACCACGCGCTCCAGTGCGTCATCAAATACATGAACTCAGGATGTGAAAGTCAGACCCCGGTATCGGCATGGATATCGGCAGCGGAAGGAAACTGCGCCGCCGCGAGGCGGGGTGGGAAGCAACCGG
>DASXYY010000053.1:0-56078 GCA_036502225.1 Opitutaceae bacterium | reverse complement strand
GCTCAGCCTGGAGCAACTCTGGCGCGCGTCACTTCCAGTCCCTTAACGGGCACTCTTCAACCGGAGAGCCGGATGCGGTAGTTCCGCACGTCCGGTTCGGAGGGAGGGGCAGGTTCCATTCCTGTCCCTACCCCTATCCTTAGTGGGCGTGGGCAATTTCGGCGGCGAACTCGGTGATGGCGGAGTTCCCGCGGATTCTCATCAGCCACGGGTCGATGAGGGCTCTTTGTCTGAGTTCGAGGCGGGCGCGGCCCAGAAAAAAGACTGCGTTCACGGAGTCACCGAGTCCCGCGTAGTACCGGCAAAGGTAGGCCGCGCGAGTGGGGTGGGAGGATTCGCGTTCCCTCGCTTCGATGGGGGCGATGATCGCGGCGGCTTCCGCCTTTTGGCCGTTCCAGGCCAAGGCGATTCCGAGAAACAGCTGATCGGCCTCGGTGGGCTCCTGCCGCAACTGCTCATTTTGCAGACGGGAACGCAGCACCGTCGCCGCGTCGTCCCAAGCTTGTTTTTCCGACGCCGGCCGGTGGGCCATTTCGTCGGCCAACGCGACCAGGAACGCTTTCGGCCCTCGGTTCAGCGAATCGCTGATATAGTCGGAGGTGGACATGCCGGCGCTTTGGATCGCCCGTTCCGGCTGGTCTTCGAGCAGGGCCATCCACATGGCCATGCTGACGAAGCGATCTTCCGAGCGCATGTTGACCGGCACCTGCGCGTACGCGGCTTCGGCTCCGGGGATGTCGTCGTGCAGCATCCGATTGTGGATGATATGCGCGTAAGCGCCGGCGGAGTGACTCAGTTCGGCCGACCGTTGGAAGGCCGCCAGCGACGGGGGCACAATGTCGTCGCCGTATCCCAGCGCCAAATCGTACCAGCTTAGCCAATCCTGGGGAAATCGCCGCACGTTCTCCTGCAGTACGGCGATACCTTCGGTCCGGTGGCCCGAGTTCACGATGGAGAGGCCGAGTCTTCGGTAGAGGCGCGGATCATCCGGACGAAGCTGGATTGCCTTGCGCATCACCGCCTCCGCCTGAACCCAGGCGCCCTGGAAGTCCTGGACGGTCGCCAAGCCGAGCATGGCTTCGGTCTGATTGGGATTCAGCGCGAGCGCCCGGTTGCAAAATTTCTCCGCGGCCTGGAGCCGTTTTTCGCTGAGGTCCCACGTGCGCAGCACAAAACAAGCTTCGAGGTAGCCGCGGAGCGCCCACGCGTCACCGGAGTCGGGAGCGAGCTCGGTTGCGCGCGCGGCCTCGCTTTCGGCCAGGGCCAAGTCCGCTTCCGTGTAGTTGACACTGTCGATCACGCTCCGCGCCCGTGCCATCTGGGCCGCGGCGCTGTCCGATGGCGCGAGGCTGTCGTGGCCGGCGCGAATCCATTGCCAGGCGCCGAGGGCAATGGCGACCGCCGCGACCGCGGCGAAGGCGAGCGCCCTTCGGCGGCGCCAAGCGAATTTGCCCGCGACATAACCCAAACGGCGGGGCCGCGCGTGCACGGGTTCGTGGCGGAGAAAGCGGTCGAGATCCTGCGCCAATTCCTGCGCCGTCGCGTAGCGGCGGGCGCGGTCCTTTTCCAGGCTGCGCATGACAATCGAATCCAAGTCGCCGCGGACCGCGGCCGCCAGATCGGCGGCCTCCGGCGCTTTCAGAGTGCGAAGCCGCGCGGAAGGCAAGGGTGGATCGACTTCGCGGATTTGGCGGCGAACTTCGTCGATGCCCGCGGTGGCGAACTCCTGGGCGTCGAAGGGCGTGAGTCCAACGAGCAGCTCGTAAAGAACCACGCCGAGGCTATAGATATCGCTGCGGGTATTGACCTCCACTCCGCTGAGCTCGGCCTGCTCCGGACTCATGTACACGGGGGTGCCGATGAACTGCTCCACGGTCGTGAAGAGCGTATGTTCGGTCAGACGTCCTTGGGTCGCCTTCGCGACGCCGAAATCAATGACTTTGGGGATCGGGGTGCCGTCGCTTTCGGCGACCAGCAGGTTCGACGGCTTGAGGTCGCGATGAACGATTCCCTTTTGATGGGCGTGATGCACCGCGGCGCAGACCGGGGTGAAGAGCTCCAGGCGCTTGCGCAAGGGGAGCTTCTTTTGCGCGCAGAATTTCGTGATCGGCAGGCCGCGGACGAGCTCCATCACGAAGTACGGCCGGCCCGTTTCGCTCGCGCCGGCATCGAAGACGCGCGCGATGTTGGGATGGTCCATCAGGGCGAGCGCCTGCCGCTCGGCCTCGAACCGCGCGACGACCGCCTGCGTGTCCATGCCCAGCTTGATGACCTTAAGCGCCACGCGGCGGCGCACGGGCTCCTGCTGCTCGGCGAGGTAGACGACGCCGCAGCCGCCTTCGCCGATTTTCTCCAGCAGCAGATAGCGGCCGATGCGCCCGAGGCTGGACTCGCCCTGTGCCGTCGTGCCCAGAACGGCAAGCGGCAAGCGGAGGAAATCACCGGACCGGTCGTGGCTGCGAAGCAGGGCGGACACGCGCCCCCGGCACGCCGCGTCGTCGGGGCAAAGCCGCAGCAGGCATCCCGCCCGCATTTCGGTGGGAACACCCAGCGCGGCGGTGAAGATTTCTTCGTCGCGGTTCATGGCTGGAGACTCGAAGGTTTGCCGCATTCGGCGGGCGGGGTCGAATCTGAATCGAAGACGCTTCGTTTGCTTCGCGCGGGTGGAGCGCCTGGTCCCCAGGCGCTTTGGCGCCATACGCGGGCGGACGTTCAAGCGCATGGGGACCATGCGCTCCACCTTGAATGCTACCTAGCGGGCGGCCACCAGCGTCTTGGCCGCGTGGGGCTGGAGCAGCGCGACCGTTGCCGCGTGCGTCAGCAGGCGCATCGAGGTGACTTGGCCGTCCTTGAAGGTGATCGCCAGGGTGCCGGTGACGTCCAGGTTGTCGATGCGGCGGTTTTCATAGAGCCAGACGCCGTCGGGAAGCACGTGCGTGGGGCGACCGAGGTGGGTCGTAACCCAAATGCGATACGAGCCGGCTTGCACATAGTCGTTGATATTGGACACCGGAATCTGGCCGGCAGCGTCGAACGAGGTGGAGGCTTGGGCGAGGGGGGCGGAGACCGCGAGCGCGGCGGCGAGGGTGCTGAGGAGGAGGAATTTGTTCATGATGGAATTGGGTTCACCGGGACATGCGGAATTCCCGGGCCCAATACCCCATTTTCCTCCAAAATTATTTCTGATTTTTGATTTCTTCGATTTTCTCGAAGAGCCACGCCCGGGAAAACGCCCAATCGCGGTCCGCGGTGTTGGTTGAAATTCCGAGCAGATGGGCGGCTTCCTCCTGCGTCAGTCCGATGAAATACCGCATTTTGACCAATTCCGCCTTGCGAGCGTCGTAGGCGGCCAGCGCCTCCAGGGCCTCGTGCAGCACGAGGATCTCGTCATCGGGCAAAGGAGCGGCGATCTCGAAGCCGGTTGCGTCGAGATTGACCTTTTCCAGGCCGCCGCCATGGCGCTGAGCCTGGCGCCGGCGGGCGTTGTCGATCAGGATGCGGCGCATCGCCTCGGCTGCGGCCGAGAAGAAATGAGCGCGATTCTGCCACGCCGGCTGGGCGTCGCCGCCCAAGCGCAGCCAGGCCTCGTGGACAAGCGCCGTCGCCTGAAGCGTCTGGCCCGGCGCCTCCCGCGCCATCCGCCCAGCCGCGATTTTGCGCAATTCGTCATAGACCAGCGGCAATAGCCGCTCGGCCGGCAATTCGTCGCCACGTCCCACGCGCTGCAGAATGAGAGTGACGTCGCCGGACATCGGGGCTACAGGCCGGCAATCAGGGCGCGGGCGATGACGCCAATCACGAGGCTCCAGATGAGATTCACCAGCATGCCTCCGAGATAAAAACCGGGATTTTTTTCGATGTCCTTGGCGCGCACCAGCGCCTTGGCGGCGAAGATCAGGGCCAGTCCGGTCTCCTGCCCGATAATGACGAAGGTCAGCGCCAGCAGATTTTCGCATTTTCCAATCACCGTGGAGGCGAGAAAGCGCGGACCGTGCGGGTCGTGAGGCGGCTGGGAGAGCTTGCGCGGGAGCACGATGAAACGAACCAAGGTTCCGCTCAGTCCCAGTGTGATGATGTAGGCGGCCGCGAGCACGCACAGTTTGCCCGCGAAGCTCGTGATGACGGGCGGTGTCAGCAGATAGGTGACGGGGACTTTAAGATCGACCATCGTCGGAGGCGCCAGATTGGTTCGAACGGAGATGAATGTCAGCCAGCATCTCTCGGATCGAGGCTTCCGCCCGGGCCAGAACCTTGAAATTTCCCCGGACCGTTGCCCGGGAGACCGCCTGCTGGGTGCGGCGAGTGCGCCGAGCCAGTTCCGATTGGGTGGCATCGGGATGCGCCTGCATTGCCTGGGCAATTGCCGCCTCCACCGGACTCCACTCATCGCGCAGCGTGGTGTGCAGGGCGGCGAGGGCTTCCACCGCGCGGGCCCGCGGGGCGACATCCCCGTGATAGCCGGAGAGCGCGAGGGGGATGCGCTCCTGCCGCGCCCGCTCCAGCGCCGCTGCCGCCGCGTGATAGGCGCTGCCATCCAACGCTCCGGGTCCGCCGTTCGATTTCAGGGAAAACACCTCGCCCCATCCCACTGCGAACCGGAAACGGAGGGGATGGATCAGCAGGTTGAGCCGGCAGGCCAGGTCGTAGGCTGGGGCGCCGGTGATCAGGGCGGCGGAAAGCTCGTCCACCCCCTTCGTTAGGCCGACGGGGGCCCAGAGCGACTGGGCAAAATGGCGATTGATGTCCTCCAGGGCGCGCTCCACTTGGCGATGCACCTGACGGTGGTCGCCGGCCCGGCGGGACCCGACCATGTCGGCGATCAGGGCGTAGCGGATGGAATTCATGTTGTAAGAGTCAATACAACTTATAAGGGTTGTAAACTAAAAAACAACTGATAAACCCATTCAGGAGGGCCGATGTCATGGGCAGAACCTTGCGTTTCCTCTCCTGTGGTTTTTTCTGGCCTGTGATGTTCCAGCATTGGCGTTGGTCCGCGGCCGTGGCGGCGTCGGTTTTGATTGCAACTTCCATCCTCCGGGCCGATGAGGCGCCCGTGGCTCAATTTGCGGAGCCGGACTACAATTTTGGCACCGTGGTGGAAGGCGCGGTGGTGAAGCACGATTACGTTTTCACGAACTCGGGCACCGCCCCGCTCGTCGTTTCCGGTGTCTTTCCCGATTGCGGCTGCGTCGTCGTGGGCCGGTGGAGCGCCCGGGTCGCACCGGGCCAGTCGGGTCGCGTCCCCGTCGAGTTTTCGAGCACCGGCCATGGCGGCGAACTGGAAAAGTGGATTTTCGCTCTGACGAATGATCCCCGGCATTCCAAGGTGCTGCTGAAGTTCAAGGGAACGGTTTCGCGCTTGATCGATGTCTCTCCGCCCAACGTGGTCTTTTCGCTCCCGGCGGGAACGGCCGCGAGCGAAACCAAGCTGGTCCGCATCACGAACAACACGGGTTCCCCGCTGGTGCTTTCGCCGCCGGAAGGCGGTAGTGCGGCGTTTACGATCGAGCTCAAGACGCTGCGTCCGGAAAAGGAATTTGAACTGCGGGTCACCACCGTGCCGCCGCTTGCTGCCGGGATGGCTTCGGCCCTTTATTCGATCAAGACGAACTCGTCCCAGGTGCCGATGCTGACGGTCACGGCGGTGGCGTTGGTGAAATAGCTATTTACGAGGTGGAGCGCTTGGTCCCCATGCGCCCCACCTTATCCGACGCTGAGCCGGATCAACTCGTAGCGGCTGAGGCGTTCCAGGGGCTCTTCCAATATCTGGCCGGAGAGAGCCTGGGGGTTTCCACGCGCGAAGGCCGAAACATCCCACGCGATCGGAAAGATTTCCGCCTTCGGCCGGCCGAGGAATTCCGCCAGCTGATCGGGGCCGTAGTCGGCGAGGTCCACGTCGAAGTAGCGCGCGAGGTGGAAGCGCTTCCCGTCGGGGCGGAAGAAGGTGAGCATGACAAACGCTTCGGATTTTCGCGCGTTTTGCGTGTCGACGTTGCCGATCATCGCAAATTGCATCTGCCCGCAGGCGAGGGTGACCTCGGCGCCGATGAGCGCGCCCGCGAGCGAGTCCACGGGCAGCGAGGTGACCGCGGTTACGGCCGTTTCGGACGGTTCGTCCACGCCGGTGAATTTCCACACGGGCGAGTGGGCGAAATCGGCGGGCTTGAGTTCGGTCACTTCTCTCATCGGGCGTCGGAATTCTGAGGTGAACGGAGCCGATCGAACAGCTTAAAGCGCCAGACTCGAGGTGGAGCGCATGGTCCCCCTGCGCTTCGGCGTCGCCCGCGCTTGGGCGCCAAATGCGGATGGAGGTTTAAGCGCATGGGGACCATGCGCTCCACCCGCTGACTTGGAATTGACCCGACTTTCGGGCTCACTCGGAGGAAGGGAGCCTATGAAATCAAAATCTGCGCTGGCCTTTCTTGGGATTACAATTGCCACGGCGGCGCACGGCGTCGCGCCGATTCCTTCGGCCGCCGCCATCGATTCGCAGGCGAAAAGCTTAATGGTCGCGACCAAGGCCAACGGCTTGGCGGTGGGGGTGATCGACCACGGTGCGGTGACGTATGTGCGCGCGTTTGGGATTCGAGATGCGCGAGGAGAACCGCTGACGCCCGATACCGTGATGTATGGTGCGTCGCTCACGAAGACGGTTTTCGCCTACGCGGTGCTGAAGATGGTCGATGAGGGGCGGATTCAGCTTGATCGACCGATTGCCGACGATCTCGATCGGCCGCTGCCGACCTAGGGTCCGGATCCGGTATTCCCGGACAAATACGGACCGTTCAAAGATTTGGCAGGCGATCCGCGGTGGAGACGCATCACACCCCGGATGTGCCTCAATCACTCGACGGGGTTCAGCAATTTTTGGTTCATCGAACCCGATCAAAAGCTGCGGATTCATTTCGAGCCGGGTACGCGCTTCAGCTACTCCGGCGAAGGTTTCAGTCTCCTGCAATTTGTCGTGGAGCATGGCCGCAAGGACCAAGGGCTCGGAATCGACGTGGGTGATTTCACGCAGGAGATCTTTCGCCACCTTGGCATGCGTCGGACAAACCTGATCTGGCATAACGGGAGCGATGCCAACGTCGCCGATGGGTGGAATGACCGAGGCGAGGCGCAACCGCATAGCAAACGGTCAAAGGTGCGGGTCGCCGGTTCGATGAACACGACGATCGGCGACCTGTCGAAATTCGCAGCGGCCCTGGTGCGGGGCGACGGTCTGTCCGCGAACGCTTATGCCGAATTGACCAAGCCGGCGTTGCATTTGGGCACCAAGGGTTTGTTTCCGTTGTTTCAAGCCGACCTGCCGCTGAAGGAGCAGCGCAAAGACCTCCACTCCGGTTTGGGAGTGGTGGTATTTGATGGACCCCAAGGGAGAGGCTTTTACAAGGGCGGCCACGACGGGCAGACGGCCAACACGCTCGTGTGTATCCAAGCCAATCAGCGTGCGGTGGTTATACTTTCCAACGACGTGCGTGCCGAGGCCGGCTTTGATCGGTTGGTGCGATTCATCCTGGGGGAGACCGGCGTTCCGTACGATTGGGAGTATGGCGATCACGCCGGAAAATCGTGAGGCAGTGGAATAAGCCCGGCGTTTGAATATCCTACGTGTATGCGAGCCTACTTGATTACCTTTGCCGCCGCCGCAGTCGCGACGGCGGCGGGCCTGGCAATTTCCGCTGCGCGCGGCACGACCGGAACCGCAGCGCTTTCACCTTCGGCCGCGTGCACGATGAATGCCTGCGGTTTGCCCTCGAATGTCGTGATCGACATGTCGAAAACGAAGGTCTCCCACACGGATGAAGAATGGCGCAAACTACTCACCCCCGAGCAGTATATGGTCACGCGGCTCCAGGGGACCGAGCGGGCGTTTGAAAATGCCTACTGGGACCAACACCGGGATGGCGTGTATTTTTCCGTGTGCAGCGACACGCCGCTCTTCGACAGCCGCGACAAGTTTGACAGCGGTACCGGCTGGCCGAGCTTCACCAAGCCGATCGATTCGGCGTTTGTCGGGGTTTCGTTGGATACAAGCTACGGCGTGGACCGCGACGAAGTTCATTGCACCGTTGATGGAGCACACTTGGGGCACGTGTTTGACGACGGACCCGAGCCGACCGGCAAGCGGTATTGCATCGACTCGGCGTCGCTGCGTTTTGTCCCGCGCAAGGAGTACGAGGCTTGGGTGACATCGCACGGCGGGGTGGCGATGAAATGATTGGATTTCGGCATCTGGCCTTGCATCCTCGCTTCGATTTTTCATGAAGAGCGATCAGATCTTTGCGGGAGACGCCCCCGGCTACAGCGAAACTTCATGGATTTGATCGCAGGATTGACATCGATTGCCTGCCGCGCGGGCTCAATGGAGACGTTGGCGCGTTTGGAGGCGGGGATCGCGGCGCGCGGCCTGAGCGTGTTCGCGCGAATCGATCATGCGGCGCTCGCCGCGGGGGCGGGGCTTTCGCTGCGACCCACGACCGTCGTCCTGTTCGGAAATCCGAAAGGGGGCACGCCGCTCATGCAGGCGGCGCAGACGATGGGAATCGACCTGCCGCTCAAGGCGCTCGTGTGGCAGGATGAGGCGGGCGCGACCTGGATTTCCTATAACGAACCAAAGTGGCTCGCGCTTCGGCATCAGCTGCCGGGCGCGGATGCGATCGTTGAAAAGCTGACCGGCGCCGTGGCCGCGGTTGCGGCGGAGGCGGCCGGCAGTGCCTTGCTGGATAGCTCATGATGTTCGCGGTGGAGCGCGTGGTCCCCCTGCGCTCCACCCGGGAGAGGCAGCCTAGGGCTGACCGAGTTCGGCGGCGGCTTGGCGCAATTCGGCCAGACGTTCGAGGGTGCCCTCCACGTGGGGTGTATCGACGGCGGGCTTCCACTCGTCCGTGCCGGCGTCGATGAGGAGCCTGGCGACGGCGGCGTGGTTCGAGCCGGGTTCCGGATGAGTGGACCCTTGCACGGCCCAAATGAGAGCCGAGGCGGAGAACATGCCGTCGAGGTCGTTCGGAGAGGCGCCGTGTTCCAAAAGCACGGCGACGCTCTCCGGCCGGCCGGCCATCGCCGCGCGGTGCAGCGGAGAAACGCGGTCATGATCCTTGGTTGAAGGATCAAACCCGAATTCAAGCATGGTGCGCAGAGCGGCGAGGTCGCCTCGTTCGGCGGCACCGCTGAGGAGCAGGTGGTGTTCGGGCTGCAGCAGGCTGCGGAGCGCCGGGTGGGATTTGGACAGGTCGTCCGCACGGGTTCGGTCGCCTTGGGCGCAGGCGGCCACGAAACGTTCGACGGGAGTCAGTTCGTCGACCGCGCCCTGCGCCCGCAACCAGTCGGCGACGTCGCGGTTGGCGGACAGCTCCGCGATGCTGAGGGCCGTGCGCCCGTCTTTGCGTCGAGCGTGGATGTCGGCCCCGTGCTCCACCAAACCTTTCACCAGGGCGACGTCCCAGCGCTGGGCGGCAATGTGAATGGGCGCATCGCTGAGTTCACCCCACGCGAGGTTGGGGTTGGCGCCGTGCTGAAGCAGCCAGTGGATGCCTTCGCGCGTGCGGGCATAAGGGAGAACGTAGCGCAGGGGCGGCACCCCGCCGGGAATGCCGTCCACGTTGACGCCGTGGGCCCGCAGCAGATCGAGCGCGGCGATATGGTTGCCCGATCCAAGGATCTGCAGGCAAACGCCGTCCGTTGGATTTGCGCCGGCTTCCAGAAGGACTCGGGCGAGGGACAGGCTGCCGACGGTGCAGAGGGCGCCCCACAGCACCGTTCGCGGAAGCTCCGGGTGCCATTGCCAATGGTATTCGGCGTTGGGATTCGCGCCCCGCGCCAGCAACGCTTTGGCCGTGTCGGCCAGGCGCTCGGCTCCAGCGGAGTCGCCGCGATAGAACGTGCTTTGGCAGACGAACTGAAGCGGCTCCCAGCCGTCCGGCCCGATTTTTGCGGTGGCGATCGCCGGCTCTGCGCGCAGCCGGGCCTCGACTTGGGCGGCATCGCCCAGAACGAGCGCGGCCGGCAGCGACGCGCGGGCGATGCCGGGGTGGAGGCCGAGCACACGATGGGCGCGCTGATCGGCGCCGCCGACGGCGAAGCGCACCAAGGCTTCCGCGGCGGCGTCGAAGGTGAGCGTTCGTTCCTCCACGGCTTCGCGCAAGGCGGTCCACGAGGGGAAGCCATGCTCGCGGGCGATGACCGATTGGGCATCGTGCAGGGCAAAGGACAGCACGGCCCGCTCGACGGGTGATTTCCGGGCGAAAGCGGGCAGGATTTGAAAACGCGCGAGCGCGGACGATTCCCTGACTTGCGCGGCATGCAGCAGGCTCTTCGCCCGCTTTTTGAGCTGCTCGAAATTCGGGCGCTCGGGTAACTGCGATGACGTCATACGATCTCCATGCTAGAGCCCGTGGTTCGCAATCAGGCCGCACGGTGATGGACGTGCAGTGAACGAGAGGTGAGGCAGTGGGCTTGGCCCTTCGCGCGAACCCGCGGGCGCCTGCGGCGCACGCACGCACCTCAAGGCCATAGGCAGAGTTTGTCAACGGAGAGAAAGCGGCGGGGACGCCGCTTCCGCGGCGGCTGCACTTGCGCCTTTACCGGCAATCGATCTTTCTGGCTTGGCGCGTCCCAATCCAGCGCGTCTCCCTCCCCACCTCCCCATGAAGCTGCTGTTCCGCGTTCTTCTCACCTTGGTTGCCGGCGTGTGCCTGCTGGCCGCGACCGTTTACCTGCGGTCCAATTCCACTCTGCACCGAATCCACGTTGTGCCGCGCGCCGCGCTCACGGTGGTCGCGGGCCCGGCGAACATCGCGAGCGGCCAGCATGTGGCCATGGTGCGCGGCTGCGTGGGCTGCCACGGAACGGATTTCGGCGGGATGCAGGTCATCAAGAACGGCGCGACGGGGCTGATTTACGCGCCCAATCTGACCCGTGGCCATGGCGGGCTGCCGGATACCTTCGTTGCCGAAGATTTCGAACGCGCGGTTCGTCACGGTCTGACTCCGGAAGGACGCGGTCTGGTGCTGATGCCTTCGACCGACTACTCATCGATCAGCACGGCAGACCTGAACGATCTGATCGCCTATTTGCAGAGCCTGCCCGCGGTCGACCGGGAGAACACTCCGATCAGCGTCGGCCCGGTCATGAGGGCGCTGCTGGTGGCCGGCAAAATGAAATTGGCGGCGGACGCGATCGATCATTCGGCGATCCATCCCGCGGTGGTGCCGGTGGGCGTGACCGCGGAATACGGGCGGTACCTGGCGCAGACCTGCATGGGTTGCCACGGCGAAAACATGTCGGGCGGAAAGATCGCCGCCGGTCCCCCGGATTGGCCGCCGGCCGCGAATCTGACGTCCGATGCCTCGGGCCAGTTGAAGAATTGGCAGGAGGCGGATTTTGTGCAGGCGCTGCGCAAGGGCGTGCGGCCGGATGGATCCACCCTGAGCAACGTCATGCCGCGCGTGTTCGCACATATGTCGGACGACGAAATCAAGGCGCTGTGGCTGTACCTGCAGACCCTGCCGGCGGCGCCGACGGGATCGCACACCTGAAACGGGCGCGAAGGGAATGGCCGTGAGCACGGTGCGCATTGCGCTGGCGAATCTCCTATTTCCGGAGTCGCCCGAGGCCTCGGTGATGGCCGCCCGGGCCGCCATCGCCGAGGCGGCAAAGCACCAGGCCGACCTGATCTGCTTTCCCGAATGCTTCGTCCCCGGCTATCGCATCTCCGTGCGGCCGGCGCGGGCCATCGATCCGGGATTTCTGGAACGCGCCTGGGCGACGATCGCTGAAGCGGCGAGGGAAGCGGGAGTGGCCGTGGTCCTGGGCACCGAGCGGGTGAAGGAGGGGAGGCGTCTCCTGAGCGCGCTCGTCGTTCAGCGGGACGGAGCCGTCGCCGGCTTCCAGGACAAGGTGCAGCTTGATCCGTCGGAGGAGGCGGTGTATGCCGCCGGGGAGGGCCGGCGCGTTTTTCAGGCCGGGCCGTTGACGTTTGGCGTCGTCATCTGCCATGAGGGCTGGCGCTATCCGGAAACGGTTCGGGCCGCCGCCCGCGCGGGAGCGCAAGTCGTGTTCCATCCGCATTTCGATGAGGACGCGCCGGGGAATTATTATCCCGCCTTCGCGGACCCAAGAAATACCTTCCACGAAAAGGCCATGCTGTGCCGGGCGGCGGAGAATACGGTCTATTTTGCCAGCGTGAACTGCGCCGGAGCGGGCGCGGCGACGACTTCGGCGATCGCGCGGCCGGATGGAACCATGGCGGCGTTTCAGCCGTACGGGCAGGAGGGGCTGCTGGTGGCGGATTTGGACCTGGAGGTGGCCACTCGGCGTTTGGCGACGAGGCTAAAGGCGTAGAGGCGGCGGCTCGCCGCCTCAGCCGGGAGGGAAGCGGGGGGCCGCCGCTTCTACTTGGACTCGGGCCGCAATGCCGCTATTGGTCCGGGATGCGTGGTCACATCGGCTGGTGGATCGGTCTCGCAACGATGGCGGCGGCGGTGGCCGGGGGACAGGAGCCCGCGCTGGATTCCATCGGAAGGGGAGACCGATACACCGGCGCCGTGTGGGCGTCGCGCTCGCCGGTTTTGGCGCAGCACGGAATGGCGGCGACGGAGATCCCGCTGGCTTCGGAAATCGCGGTCAGCGTGCTCAAGCAGGGCGGCAGCGCCGTCGACGCCGCGATCGCGGCCAATGCGGCGCTCGGGCTCATGGAGCCGGTGCTCAACGGCATCGGCGGGGACTGCTTCGCGATCGTCTGGGACCCGAAGACGCAACAGCTTTATGGATACAACGGCTCCGGCCCGGCCGCGCGGGGCCGGGACCTCGCGCGGATGCGGGAGGAGGTCAAGGCGGTCTGGACGAAGCTCGGCCAGACGCCGCGCGAACATATTCCGTCCTTTGGCTCCCTGCCGATCAGTGTGCCGGGCACGGTCGACACCTGGGGCGCGCTGCACGACCGCTTTGGCCGGCTGCCGCTGGCGGTGGATCTGGCGCCGGCCATCAGGTACGCCCGGGAGGGCTTTCCGGTCATGGAACTGACCGCGAACTACTGGCAGCGCAATATGGCGGCGTTCGAGCATTACCAGGCGGGGATTGAGGAGTTGGGCAATGCGCGGTCGACCTATCTGATCAACGGCCACGCGCCGCGGCAAGGGGAGGTGTTCCACAATCCCGATCTGGCGCGCACCCTGGAGCTGATCGGGCAACGCGGGCGCGATGCCTTCTACCAAGGTCCGATCGCCCGCGCGATCGACGCCTATTTTCGCCGGATCGGCGGCGATTTGCGCTACGACGATTTCGCGAATTTCCACGGCGAGTGGGTCACGCCCGTTTCGGTCAACTATCGCGGCTACGACGTCTATGAGCTGCCGCCGAACGGGCAGGGCTTCGCCGTGCTGCAGATGCTCCAGGTGCTCAAGGGATTTGATTTGAAGAAAATGGGGCTCGGCAGCGCCGACGCGCTCACGGCCGAGATCGAGGCCAAGCGCGCGGCGTACGAAGATCTGGCCAAGTACTACGCCGATCCGCGCTTCGCCCACGTGCCCATCGAGGGATTGCTCTCCGATAAATATGCCGCGCAGCGCCGCGCTTTGATCCATCTCGATCACGCGAACCCGCACTTTGGCCCGGGAGATCCCGGCTTGAAGACCGGCGACACGACGTGTTTCGCCACCGCCGATTCGGATGGCATGATGGTGTCGATGATCCAATCGAATTATCGCGGGATGGGATCGGGCCTGGTTGCCGACCACCTGGGATTCATGTTCCAGAATCGCGGGGAACTGTACTCGCTCAATTCGGATGCGGCGAACGTCTATGCCCCGGGCAAACGACCGTTTCACACGATCATCCCGGCGTTTGTGCTCAAGGACCGCCAGCCGTTCCTGGCGTTTGCCCTGATGGGCGGGGATATGCAGCCGCAGGGGCACGTTCAGATCCTGACGAACCTGATCGATTTTGGGCTGAACGTGCAGGAGGCCGGCGATGCCGCGCGCTGGTATCACTTGGGCGGCTCCGAGCCCACGGGTGAGGCCGGCACGGGAGTGGGAACGCTGGAACTCGAATCGGGAATCCGCCCGGAAGTGCGGGCGGCGCTGGCGCGACGCGGCTACCATTTGAAACCGGGCGCCGGCGGATTCGGCGGGTATGAGGCAATCCAATACGATCCGGTTCAGCACGTCTACTGGGGCGCGACCGAGATGCGGAAGGACGGGGAAGTGGTCGGTTATTGATTGGCTAACGCCGTTGGAGGCGGAGGACGACCAAGGACCAAAGCGCGATCGGAGCGACCGCGATCAGCGGGATTACTCCGTAATGTTGGAGCAGCCAGGGGGCGGGTGCAAACCACGCATGCGAACTCATGAACAGGCGAGCGGCGGCGTCGTTCGCATGCGTTGCCAACGCGGGGTGCCCGACGGCGAAGGCGTTCGCGGCGGCAAACAGCCCGTAGGCGCCTTGGATTGCCAGGGCGCATCCGCCGACCGCGGCCCAGCCGAGGGCGCAGCCGCCGAGCGTCCAGCCACCGATGGCGCAGCCGCCCACGCTCCAAATGCCGATGCTGCATCCGCCGAACGCCAGAATCCCCATTGGCAGCCCGCCGAGGGCGACGAGCCCCCAGGAAACCCCGCCCACGGCGATCGGCGCCACGGCAAAGCTGCCGAAGGCCAGCAGGCCGCCATAGGCCTTTTCGCCGCCGATCGCGATCCAGCCTCGAACGGTGGCGGACGGATCCAGGTCGATGTGAACCAGGGGCAAGCCCGCGAACGCGCGGGAACTGCGATAGCGCACGGGCCGGAACGCAACCTTGGGAGAAACATCCGCACCCGAGCGCAATCGACGGATATCGCGGGTGTAGGCCCGGATTTGGAAGACGAGTACCAGGCTGTAGAGTGCGATTAAAGCGGCGAGACAGACGGCAAACCGGGCGCCGGTGAAAATCAGCCCGTGCACGGCGAGAAACGACAGCAGGAAGATGAGGCTGACGAAAAGCGCCACGGCGGCCATGAGCCGGAATGTGAAGCGACGGCCTGATTGCAGCTCAGCTTGAGATCGAGCCTGGCTTTGGCCGACCTTGTAGCCGAGGTAGGCTCCAATCCCCCCGGCCAGGATTCCCCCGCCGATGGAACCGATCAAACTTCCCGCGCCGAGCTTCGCGGCCACGCTGGCGGGCACCGTGCCGGCCAGCGGCCCGATCGCACCCATCACGCCCGCGGTAAAAGCACGGTCCGGAGCCGACCGGGCGAGGGCGCCCTCCACGAAAGCGGTGACCTCATCCTGAAGCAATTTGCGGCCGCGCGAAAGCTGCTGGCGCACCGCGTCCTCGGTGGCGCCCAGCGCCTCGGCGACGGCGGCCGTCGATTGTCCCTGGCGATAATAAAGGATCAGCGGTTCGCGGTAGGTTTCCGGGATGTTGGCGAGCGAACGCCAGAGCAGGGATTCCTCTTCCTGGGAAATGGCGGTCTCGTGCGGGCCGGGCGCGGACGAGGCGAATTCGCCGAGCTCATCCAGCGAGGACGAACGCGGAAGCCGCTGGTCGCGCCGAATCGCGTTGAGCGCGTTGTTACGGGCGATGCCGCAAAGCCAGCTGCGGAGCTTGTGGGGTTCGCGAAGATCGCGCAGCTGCTTCCAGGCGGAAACGAAGGTGTCCTGAGCCAGCTCTTCGCTGCGGGTCAGGTTGCCCGTGGCGTTGTACGTCACGGAGCAGATCAGGGCTTGGTAACGCGCAACGATTTCAGCAAACGCGTCGGCGTTGCCGGTCAGGGAGAGATCGACCAGCTGGGAGTCGGTGGACAACAAGGATTGCATAACGACGCATAGGTGGTCGCGCAGGCCTGAAGTGTGACAAGAAATCGAAAGAAGCCCTGAAGCCACGGGCCTTTCTCGAGGTGGAGCGCGTGATCCCCACGCGCTTTTCCGCTTTCGATGTCGCTCAGCGCATGGGGACCATGCGCTCCACCCGGCTTCTAATTCGCCGGGGCGAACTCGACGATCGCGGTCGTGCCCTGATTCAGGACGCTCTCGAAGCGCAGGCGGGCGCCTTGGCGCTCGAGCAGACGCATGACGAGGGCGAGGCCGATGCCGAGGCCCTGCTGTTCGAATTGCTTGCGCTCGAACTGCATGAACACGCCGATCTCCGCAATTTGTTCGGGGCTCATGCCTCGGCCCTCGTCCTTTACCCGAAATACCGGGCGGCCGCCCTCGACGTCGAGGACCACGACGACCGGGCGACCCGTGACCGAAAAGGCGAAAGCGTTTTCGACCAGGTGCTCGATGATCATGCGCAGGTCGGGCTCGTAGGCGTAGAGGGCGACGGGCCGCACCGCCTGGTGCAGGTCGCCCAGCCGATTCACCTTGCGGGCGACATTCTCCGCGATGCCGGAGACGAGGTTCGCCACCTGGTCCGGCGCCATGTGCGCGGGCTGCGCGCCCCGCTCGGCGTCGGCCATGTGCTCGACGCGCACGAGTAGGAGGTAGTTCATGAGCGTGCGGTGAAGCCGCCGGGCGCACGCTTCGATGTCCGACAGCATCTGCGTGACCTCCTCCTTGGGAATGCGGCCGAAGTCCTCCTTGAGGATTTCAGCGAATCCCAGAATGCCGTTGAGCGGCGTCATGAATTCGTGCGGCAGGGTGGCGCCGAACAACTCGGCGTGGCGGCGCAGCATTCCGTCCTCAAGTCGGCGATAAGTGGTCGCCCGGCGGAGGCGCGCCTCGACGCAGGTCTTGAGCTGGGAAATCTCGAATGGCTTTGGCAGGTAGTCGTCCGCGCCCAGGTTCATGCCCTCGCGCTGCGGATTCTGCTCCTGGTTGCCCGTCATGAGGACGATCTGCCGGGAGTTGAGCGACGGGTCGTTGCGAAGCGTCTGGAGGACCTGCCGGCCGTCCATCCCTGGCATATTGACGTCGCACAAGATCAAGTCCGGCAACAACTCCCGCGCTTTCCGGATGCCTTCGGCGCCGTTGGTGGCTACCGCCGTTTCGTAACCGAACACCTGGAGGGCGACTTCGAGCGCCTTGCGCAGGGCGTCGTCGTCGTCGATTACGAGAATCTTGGGCATCTCAGAAAAATTCGTCTCCTCCGGGCTAAGCCTTAAGGGCTTTTTGCGCCGGCGTCACGCTTCGGCTTTCATATTAAGCTTATCCCGACGTGCCAGGGCCGGGAAAATACGCATCCAGACCAGCGCCACCATCACCGTGCCAAGCCCGCCGATCACCGTGGCGGGAACTGTGCCCCACCAGGCTGCCGTCAGGCCGGATTCGAACTCGCCCAACTGGTTGGAGGTGCCTATGAAGAGGGAATTGACCGCGCTGACCCGGCCCCGCATCTCGTTCGGCGTTTGAAGTTGGACGAGCGAACTGCGGATGATGACGCTGACGCAGTCGGCGGCGCCGATGACGACCAAGGCCACCAGCGACAGGACAAATGAGCGCGAAAGGCCGAAAACGCAGGTACCGAGTCCGAATAGGATGACGGCCATGAACATCCAGCGACCTGCCTGTCGGTTGAGGGGATGCCGGGCCATCCAGGCGGAAAGCGCCAGGGAACCGACCGAAGGAGCCGCCCGCAGCGCGCCCAATCCCACCGAGCCGACGTGCAGGATGTCGCGGGCGAAAACCGGAAGCAGAGCGGTGGCTCCGCCCAGCAGCACCGCAACAGGTCCAGCGAGACGCTGCCGAGGAGAACCGGCTGCTTGCGGATGTAGTGAATACCTGAAAACAGGGAAGCGAGGGTGGCGGGCTGACGGGAACGCTCCGGACTCTCCGTTCGGATTGACCAAATGGCGACCGCGGAGCCAACGGCCAGGACGGCGCCCAGTTCGTAGACTCGTTCGGCCCCGAGGATGTAGAGCGCGCCCCCCAGCGCGGGACCCGCGACCGCCGACGCCTGGAAAATGGCCGCGGACAGTGCGAGGGCCCGGGGAAAGTCGTCTTCGGGCACGAGCGAAGGCAGCAGGGCCTGCGAGGCGGGGCGCTCGAAGGATCGGGCGGCGCCCACGGCGGCCACTCCGGCGAAGATCATGGGGCTCGTCAGCCACCGCCCGTGGCTGCCCATGGCCAGGAAAGCGATCGCCATTCCTTGGAGAACCATGGCAATCGCGGACACGCGACGGCGCTCGTGGCGATCGGCGGTATGGCCGGCGGGGAGTGTGCATAGCACCATCGGCACGAATTGGGCCAGCCCCACCATTCCCAGCATGAATGTGCTGTGGGTGAGCTCGTACATCTGCCAACCCACCGCGACCGCGACCATCTGAAATGCCAGACTCGACGCGCCGCGGGCCAGCCAGTACAGGCGAAAACCGGGGTGCGCGGACAGGAGCGAACGGCGGACGGAGGAGGGAGGTGGCAAGGGTGGGAGCGTACCTAAATGAAAACTTCGAGAAAATCGAATCGCGGGTGGAGCGCATGGTCCCCATGCGCTTGGGCGCGAACGCGCATACGTCCTCAGCGGTTTGGCGCCAAACTCGGACGGAGGTTTAAGCGCATGGGGACCATGCGCTCCACCCGCTCGGAGCTTAGTCAAGTAAGGGGCTGTCCCGGTGGCTTTACCGTCGGCCATGGGGGACCTTCTGGACTTTAATTTCCTAGCCTCACCGGATTGGGACGGGCCGCCGAATGTGGTTTCATACTGACGCCGTATGCCCCTGCCCAGCTATTCCGACCACGCCCGTGCGCCCTCCGCGATCCAGGAGGCCGATCTACGCCGCGTGGTGCAGATGCTTGATTCGATTCTTGCCGTTTTCGGATCCTACCGTGAGAGACTGAAAGTTTCCGAGGTTCGTCTCCAAAGCATGTTTACCGCGCTGCGGATGGACATGGTGGAGGAGCTGGGGCGCCGTAATCGGAGTGTGTAGGTCGTTGACTTGAACGTCCCAGGGCGTTCAAATCCAAGATCTCTCTACCCATGTCTAGCGGATGAGTTGCATTCTGGTCATAGACGATAGTCCGACGGTCCGATCGACCCTGCAATTTTGTCTGCAATCCTCTGGGTTTGAGGTTATTACGGCAGAAGATGGACGCGTCGGGCTTGACGCTTTGGCGCAGGCGAATCCGCCGGTCGATCTTGTTCTGGTCGATTTCAATATGCCGATCCTGGACGGAATCGCCGTCTGCCGCGCCATCCGCGAAGACCCGCTGACGCAAAAACTTCCCGTGGTGCTGATGACGGGCTTTGCGACCAAGGAGACCCTGGCCCGGGCCGCATCGGCCGGATTCCAGGAGGTCGTCACCAAACCGTTCGTGATGAGAAAGCTTCTGGCGGATTTGCGGCGCCTGCTGGCGCCGGAAGAAAGCCGCTGCGCCTGAGGTTAGGGAATGAGGGCGTGCAGCAAGGGCTGACGCCACGCTTGCGTTTCGGGATTCCACGCGCCGAACGACGAGGCGAATTCCCAATAGGCCCACGAAAAACCGTGCTGCTCGGCGGATTCCCGCACGAAGGCGGTCCAGCGCACGCGGGAATCGAAATCGGCCTTTTCGTACGAGCCGAATTCGCCGAGGAAAATCGGGCGGCGATGCGCGCGGCCCCAGCTCTCCGCGCGGTCGAAGTAACCCTCGATCATCGCCTTTTCTTCCGGCGTGCCCGTCCAGGCGGTGCCGAGCCACGCCGCGCTGCCTTCCGCCCACGACGCGCCCTGATGCGTGAAGTGGAACGGCTCGTAGAAGTGCACGGTCACCATCAGGTGGTGGTCGGATTCGGGAAGTTCGAGCCAGCGGAGGGCGTCGACGCTGTTCCACTTGACCGGCCCGACCACGATGGTCCGCCGGGGATTGGTGGGGCGAATGACCGCGATGGCCTGCGCGGCCAGCCGGTTCCACCGTTCCGCGTCGAGATTGCCGTGCGGCTCATTGCAAAGTTCGAACCACACGTGCTCGGAGGCGTGCTGATAGTGCGGGGCGATCTGCTTCCAGATCGCGAGAAAGCGGTCGGAATGGGCCGCGGGATCCTGCATGAGATCGTCGTCGTTGTGGTAGTCGAGGATCACGTCCAGGCTCCGTTTGCGCGCTTCGGTGAGCACGTGGTCGACGCGCCGCAGGAATTCCGGATTGATCGTGAACTCGGGCGCGGGGCCGACGTGCGCGGACCAGCGAATGGGAATTCGCACCAGGTGGAATCCCGCGTGATCGATGATGGGGAAGTACTCGTCGCGGACCGTGAGCCCGCTCCAGGCCCCCTCGGTCGGCGCCTCGAGCATGTTGCCCAGGTTGACGCCGCGATCGACGGCGGCCGCGCGGGGCGCGGCCAGCGCCAGGCCAAAGAGGGCGGTGCAAATCAGCGTGGTTCGAATCATACGTTTTCCGGAGTCGGGTGCACCCAGGGCGAACGGTAGGCGCGGCTGAGCAGGGCGGTGGCCTCGGCGTCGCCGGGCACGGTGCGCGTCGCCGGATCATACGCGACGGGCCGGCCCAGGCGGCGCGACACATTGCCGAGGACGCAGCTGGCCGTGGAAACGTGCCCTTCCGCGATATCCGCAATCGGGCGCGACCGCGTCCGGCGGGCCGCGAGAAAATTCAGGCAATGAAGCCGCTCCGCTTCGGCGGTGGGATTGTCGGAAAAGCTCGGGTCGAGGCGATAGGTATCGGCCGGTCCGTCGGCCGGCGTGAAGGTGTAGCCCATGAGCGTGAGCACCAGCGTGCCTTCCTTGCCCAGCAGCTGAATGCCCCAGCCGTCGGACCAGTGATGGATCGGAAACGGCGCGACGCCCCAGGTCTGATGGCGCCAGCGCACTTCCGATTGCGGATACACGAACGTCGTTTGCTGGGTGTCGGTGATGTCCGCGCAGCTCTTCGTGTCGACATAGATGCCGCCGGTGGAATGCACCGACTGCGGCCAGCCGAGGCCGAGCATCCAGCGCGCGAGATCGAACATATGCACCCCGAGATCGCCGATCTGGCCATTCCCGTAGGCCGTGAAATTGCGCCACTGCCGGCTCTCCTTGATCGGCTTGAACGGCAGCATTGGCGCCGGCCCGGTCCAGAAATCGTAGTCCAGATGGGAGGGCGGCTCGGCGTCCGGCACAAAATGGTCGATTCGTCCGGTCAGATAGCTGAACGTTTCCACGAGCCCGACGCGACCGATGCGTCCGCTGCGGATATATTTGTCGCGGGCCGCCGCCAGGTGCGGCGTGCTGCGGCGCTGGGTGTTCACCTGCACGACCCGGCCGTATTTGCGGGCCGCCGCCACCAGAGCCTCGCCTTCGATGACGTCCAGGCTGACGGGCTTTTCCAGATAAACGTCCGCCCCGGCCTGCATCGCCGCAATCGCGGGCAGGGCGTGCCAGTGGTCCGGAGTGCCGACCAGGACGATATCGTGGTGACGCGAGGCCAACATCAGGCGGAAATCGCCAAACGTTCGCAGTTCGGGCGCTGCGCCCGCCGCCGCGATCTTTTCGCGCGCGTCGGCCAGAAACTGCGAATTGACGTCGCAGAGCGAGACGACGTTCACCCGCGCGTGCGCCATGAAATTCTGGAGGTTGCGCACGCCGTACCAGCCGCAGCCGATCAGCCCCACGGCGGGAATTCCCGTTTCTCCCTCCGCGCCGAGCCCGCGTGCGGCCGTCAAGCCGGCCCCCGCTGCGCCCACCGTTGCAAGAAAATGGCGACGATTCATCCCCCAGCGTACCTCATCCGGGCCGAAAGCGGGAGTCCGAATTGCGCCGAACGTGCGTCCCGGGTTTGCGTTGCGGCGAAACGCGAACTCACTCAGGAGCACTAATCAACGCATGAGAGCCCACCATTGGTCCCTCCTGGGCGCGGGCGTTTTAACGCTACTGCTTGGGGATGGTTGCAGCAAATCTTCGGCGCCGGCGGCGGCGGGTCCGGTCGACGTCACGGTGGTCGCCCTCCGGCGGCAGGACGTCCCTGTGACGCAGGAATGGGTCGCGACCCTTTACGGGTATGTCGACGCCCAGATCCGCGCCCAGGTGAGCGGGTACCTGCTGCGCCAGGACTACCGGGAAGGGACCCGGGTCCACCGGGGCGACCGGTTGTTCGAGATCGATCCGCGTCCGTTTCAAGCCGCGCTCGATCAGGCCGAAAGCCAGCTGGCCCAGGCTCAGGCCCAATTTGGGAAGACCGAAGAGGATGTGAAGCGGTACGGACCCCTGTCCAAGGATCAGGCGATCAGCGCGCAGGAGTTTGACGACGCGGTGCAGGCCAATTTGGGCGCCAAGGCGCAGATTGCCGCGGCCCAGGCGCAGGTGGCGACCGCCCGGCTGAACCTGGCCTTCACCCGGATTGTATCGCCGGTCGATGGAATCGCCGGTCTGGTCCAGGTGCAGGTCGGCGATCTGGTCGGGCCGGGCAGCGGAGTCCTCACCACGGTTTCGACGCTCGACCCGATGAAGGTGTATTTTCCGATCAGCGAATCGACCTACCTCGATTTGCGCCGGCAATTTCCCGAGGCGGACGGCTTTCCGCCGGACGTGAAGCTGAGCCTCGTGCTCTCGGACGGGTCGCAGTATCCGTATCCAGGGAAATTCTACGCCTCGAACCTGCAGATCGATTCCAACACCGGAACGATGCTGATCGCGGCGACCTTTCCCAATCCGCACCTGCTGCTTCGCCCGGGCCAGTACGGCCGCGTGCGGGCGGTGGTGAGCACGCTGCCCAACGCCACGCTGGTGCCCACCCGGGCGTTGAGCGAACTGCAGGGCGGCTATGAGCTCGCCACGGTGGATGCCGGCCACCACGCCCGCCTCAAACCGGTGACCGTCGGGCCGCAGCACGGCGCCGACACCGTGATCACCGGCGGGCTCGAAGGCGACGAGACGATCGTCGTCGACGGATTTCAAAAGCTGCACGACGGAACCCCGGTCACCACACATCCTTATTTGGGCGGATCCTGATGTCCCGGTTTTTCATCAATCGCCCCATCGTCGCGATGGTCATATCCATCCTGACGGTGATCATCGGCCTGGTGTGCCTGGTCAGTCTGCCGGTGGCGCAGTTTCCGAACATCGTGCCGCCGGAAGCGCGCATCACCACGACGTTCGTCGGCGCGGATGCCCAGACGGTTGAGCAGTCGGTCGCGACCCCCATCGAGCAGCAGCTGAGCGGCGTCGACAATCTCAACTACATGTACTCGGTCAACGGCAGCGACGGGTCGCTGCGCGAGATCGCCAACTTCGATGTGGCGACCGAGCCGAACACCGATCTGATCCTTTCCCAGATGCGCGTCACGCAGGCGTCGCCGCAGCTGCCGGCGGCCGTGAACACCTATGGCGTGACGGTGCAGAAGCAGCTGACCGCGCCGCTGATGATCGTGTCGCTGTATTCCCCCCAGGGAACGTACAACAGCACGTTTCTGGCGAACTACGCCTACATCAATATCAACGACGAGCTGACCCGGGTGAAGGGCATCGCGAGCGTGACGGTGTTCGGCGCCGGCCAATACGCGCTGCGCTACTGGGTGAAACCCGACCAGATGGCTAAACTCGGGATCACCGTGGGGGACGTGGTCAGCGCGATCAACGCGCAGAACACGGTCAATCCAGCGGGTGAAATCGGCGCCGAGCCGGCGCCCAAGGGGCAGGACTTCACCTATTCGGTGCGCGCGCAGGGCCGCCTGACGTCGCCCGAGGAATTCGGCAACGTGGTCATCCGGGAGAATCCGGACGGCTCGGTGGTTCGCCTGCACGATGTCGCGCGGGTCGAATTGGGCGCGCAGCTTTACAACGTCATCGGGCGTCTGAATGGACGCGCCGCGGCGCTGGTCGCGATCTACCAACTGCCCGGATCGAACGCGCTCGACGATGCCGACGGCGTCCGGGCGGCGATGAAGCGGCTCAAGGAGCGGTTTCCGGGCGACCTGGACTATACGGTCGCGCTCGACACCACCCGATCCGTGTCCGAAGGCGTCCACGAAATCAGCCAGACACTTTGGATCGCGCTCCTGCTGGTCGTGCTCGTCGTGTTTGTCTTCCTGCAAGGCTGGCGCCCGACCTTGATTCCCATTTTGGCGGTGCCGGTTTCGCTGATCGGCACCTTCGCGCTGTTTCCCGTGTTCGGCTTTTCGGTCAACACGCTTTCACTGTTCGGCCTGGTGCTCGCCATCGGCCTGGTGGTCGACGACGCCATTGTCGTCGTCGAGGCGGTCGAGCACCACATCGAGCAGGGACTTTCGCCCCGCGATGCGACGCTCAAGGCGATGTCCGAGGTGGCCGCGCCCGTGATGGCCATCGCGATCATCCTGGCGGCCGTGTTCGTGCCCACCGCGTTCATTCCCGGCATCACCGGCCGCCTTTACCAGCAGTTCGCGCTCACCATCGCGATTTCCGTCATCATTTCGGCGTTCAACGCCCTGTCCCTGAGCCCGGCGCTCTGCGCGCTGGTGCTCAAGCCCAAGCCGCGCGCCGCCCACGGCGCCGCCGGCGGGCGCGGCTTTTTCGGCTGGTTCAATCGGGGCTTCGATCGGGGCCGCAAAGGCTATGTGAGTTTTTCGCGCCATCTGATCCGGCATAGCGTCGTCAGCATGGTGCTGCTCGCCGTGTTCGCCGGCTTGGCGGTGGGCTTGGGGGAGAGCGTTCCGAAATCCTTCCTGCCGGACGAAGACCAGGGGTACCTGTACGTTCAGCTGTCGCTTCCGAATTCCGCCTCGCTCCAGCGCACGGCGGAAGCGGCCAGCCAGGTTGAACAGATCGCCATGCATACTCCCGGCGTGCAGACCGTGACCTCGGTCATCGGTTTCAGCCTGCTCAGCACGGTCTACAGCACCTACAACAGTTTCTTCTTCATCACCTTCAAGCCGTGGTCCGAACGCGGGCATGCGAATGACAACTATGCGGCGATCCGGGCTCACCTGAACGCCGCGCTGCGCAAGATTCCCCAGGGCACGGCGGTCGCGTTTCCGCCGCCGGCGATCCCCGGCGTCGGCACCGCGGGCGGCTTCACGTTCGTGCTCGAGGATCGTTCCGGCCGGGACATCTCGTTTCTGGCGGCCAACGTGAACAAGTTCATGGCCGCGGCCCGGGCGCGCAAGGAGCTCACGAGCGTTTCCACGACCTTTTCGTCCGCCGTTCCGCAGCTATTTGTCCACGTTGATCGAGACAAGGTGCTGAAACAGGGCGTCGCGCTGGCCGACGTCTATCAGACGCTGCAGTGTTTTCTGGGCGGAACGTTCGTCAATTATTTCAACCGCTTCGGACGGCAGTGGCAGGTGTATGTGGGTTCCGAGCCCGCGTACCGCGATCGCGCCGACCAGATTGGCTCCTACTACGTGCGCAATCGGGGCGGGCAAATGGTGCCGCTGTCGGCGTTCACGACAGTGGAGCGGACTTTGGGGCCGGAATTCACCATGCGGTACAACTTGTACCGCGCCGCCCAAATCAACGGCAGCGCCGCGCCGGGCTTCAGCTCCGATCAGGCGACCGCGGCGCTGGAGGACGTCTTCAAGCAGACCATGCCCCGGGAGATGGGCTTCGATTACATCGGCATGTCCTACCAGGAAAAGAGGGCCGCCCAGGGCGTTCCTCCCGCGGCGATCTTCAGCCTCTCGCTGGTATTCGTGTTCCTGATTCTCGCGGCTCTCTACGAAAGCTGGTCGCTGCCGTTCAGCGTGCTGCTCGGCGTGCCGATCGCCGTATTTGGCGCCTATCTCTTTCTGACCATGCGCGGCCTGGAGAACAATGTCTTCGCCCAGATCGGCTTGGTCATGCTCATCGGACTTTCGGCCAAGAATGCGATTCTGATCGTGGAATTCGCGCGGACGCGCTTTGAGCACGGGGAATCCCTGATCGACGCGGCGTTGGAAGGGGCGGAGACGCGGCTGCGGCCTATCCTGATGACGTCGTTTGCGTTCATTTTTGGATGCATTCCGCTTTGGCTCGCCTCCGGCGCCGGGGCGGCGGCGCGGGAAGTGATGGGAACGGCGGTGATCGGCGGCATGCTGGCCGCCAGCCTCCTGGCGATCTTCCTCGTGCCGGTGACGTTTTACGTGGTGGAAAAGATCGCCGGCGGCGAAAAAAAGCGCGATCGGCGCAAGGCCGCAGTCGAAGCGACGGAGGGCGGACAATGAGGCGCCGGCGCGCGTGGCTGGCGGCGGTCCTGCCGTTGGCGGGTTGTGCCGTGGGGCCGAACTACCATCGGCCGGACACTCAGACTCCGGCGGCGTACCGCGGCGACGCGGCGCCGGCCGCCGCATCGCTGGCGGACGACAAATGGTGGGAGCTCTATTCCGATCCGGTCCTCACCGACCTGGTGCGCAAAGCGCTGGCGAATGGCTTCGACGCCCGCATTGCCGCCGTGCGCGTGGAGCAGTCCCGGGCCATTTCGCTCGAGGCCAATGGACTCTACTACCCGTCCCTGGCGTATTCCAGCGAGGCCTTCCGCGGCAAGAATTCCCTGCTGGGCAATCCCAATCCGGCGGGCAACGGATCGATTGGCGATGGCTTTGCGCCCTATCTGTCCGCCGCCTGGGAACTGGACGTGTGGGGCCGGGTGCGCCGGCTGAACGAGGCGGCCCGCAGCCAGTATCTCGGCACGCAAGCGGCGGAACGCGGCGTCCGTCTGAGCCTGCTTTCGGAAGTCGCCGAGGACTATTTTTCACTGCTCGAAGCCGATCAGGAACTCGTGATCGCGCGGCAGGCGACGCATGATTTTGGGTCCAGCTTTTCCCTCTTCACCGAGCGGCTGCAGGGCGGCGTGGCTTCGCGGCTGGAGACTTCCAGCGCGGCGGCGGCGCAGGCCGCGGCCGCCGCGCAAATTCCAGCCCTGGAGCGGCGGGTGGCGATGACCGAAAATGAAATCAGCGTGCTGTTGGGCGAAAATCCCGAACCGGTCGCCCGCGGGGCTCCGCTCGCGGACCATGCCGCCGCGCCGTCGACGCCGCCAGGGTTGCCGTCGGCCCTGCTCGAACGCCGCCCGGATATTCTCCAGGCGGAATACGCCGCCAAGCAGGCGAACGCGGAAATTGGAGTCACCATCGGCAGCTTTCTGCCCCGCTTTGGCTTGAGCGCGGTGCTGGGCGCAGCCACCCAGAATTGGTCGAAGTTGACTCACCAACGGTCCGAGCTTTGGGCGGGCGGCGTCGATCTCACGGGACCGCTAGTCCAAGGCGGCGCGCTGCGCGGCGAATACCTGCAGGCAAAAGCGGCGTGGCAGCTCGCCAAGCTGCAATATGAGCAGACGGTGGTCGGCGCCTACGCCGACGTGGCCAACGCCCTCATCACGCGGCAGAAGCTTGCGGAAAGCCGCGTCCAGCTGGCCAAGGAAGTGGATGCGTACCGCGACGCGGTTCGAGTGGCCGGGGAGCGCTACCGCGCCGGACAGGCGGGCTACTACGAACTGCTGCAGGTTCAGCAACAACTCTATCCGGCCGAAGTGGCGCTCGCGCAGGCCCAGCGGGACGAGCTCATTTCGGTCGTGCAGCTTTACAAGGCCCTGGGCGGCGGCTGGAACGAACCGCTCTGATTCGCCGCCGGCGGCGCATCCAGAATCCGCACGGCGCGTTCTTCGCCTGTATCGGGATTTTCCAGCGTAACGGCCAGGTGCTCGCCGTCCGGCGAGAAGGCAACGTAGCTGCCGGCATCGGGCAGCGGGAGATTCATCACTTCGCGCCGCGTGGCCAGATTCCAGAACTTCACCGACTGCAGCGTCCCGAGCGAGACGAGGGTCTTGCCGTCCGGTGAATACGCCACGTCGTTCACGCTTTCCAAATGACCGGGCAGCACCGCGGTGCATTCGCCGGATTCGCAGTTCCAGAGGCGGACGGAATCGTCCGAACTGGCGGAAGCGAGTTCGCTCCCGTCCGGAGAAAAGGCGACGCTGTTGACCTCGTTGTGATGGCCGGCCAGGGCCCGAACCATCCCGGTCGCGGTGTCGGCCAGCCAGAACGTGTCGCCGAATTTCGAGCTCCACCCGAACCAGTGGCCGCGGGCGCTGAGCGCCACCGAGCGCAGGGAGCCGATGTCGCGGGTGAGCGGCCGCCGGCGGACCAGGCATGTGCCCGCTTGGTCCCAGAGCGTCAATTCGCCGGCGTCGTTGAGCTGGTAGACGACCGACCGGTCGCTCGAAAGGCCGACCTGCATCAGCAGGCTTCCCTTGACGCGTTCGGCTCCGGCGAAGCTGCCTTCAAACTGGCGGGTGTGCGGATTCCACCAGCGCAGCGGCTCCTGAGCGTCCTGCGACCAGAGCAGCACGCGCGATCCTTCGTCCGAAAATCCGCAGGCGAGCCAGCCGGCCGGACCGCGCAGCGTGGGTTCATCCGGACGGCGGATCAAGGCGAAGGGTCCGCCTTCGTTTTCGCTGGTCAGAAGCGAAAGCCCGTCGCTCGAAAAGGCCGGCCGGGACCAATCCCGGTGAGGGTATTCACGAGGCGGCGCGTCCGACAACGCGGCGGGCCAGAGCATCACAGTCCCATCCTTGTCGCCGCTGGCGAGTGTGGATCCGTCGGGTGAAAACGCGACGCTCCACACCTCATTCATGTGGCCCCGAAGCACTTGCACGCATCGGCCGGTGGCGGTGTCCCAGAGGCGAACGGCCCGGTCGGAGCAGGTCGTGGCCAGGCGGCTGCCGTCGGGCGAAAAGGCGACCGCCCACAACCGCAGCCAAGGGTGGGGCAGGCGGGCGATCAGCGTGAAATCGGACGTCCGCCACAGGTAGGCGCCGCCCAGCCCGCACGTGGCCAGCAGGCGGCCGTCCGGCGAATAGGCGGCCGCGGCCTGGGGCGCGTCGGTCGGCAGGTGGGCGAGCACTGCGCCCGTATCCGCATTGGCGATGCGGATTTCGTCGTTCGCCGGAGCCAGCGCCACGCGGTGGCCGTCGGGGCTGAGGGCGGCCGCACGGTAGCCGCCGGACAGGATGAGGCGCCGTTGGCCCGCGCGAAGGTCCCAGATTTCGACCGGCTGTTCGGCCGGCTCCCAGGGCACGGGTTCGCCCCGGGCAATCGCGGCGGTCGTGCCGTCACGGGAAAGCGAGACATTCCATCCCGGCGTGGTGAAACGCACCTGCCGGGTTGCCGCGTCGACCAGCCGAAGCGTGCCGCCGGATCCGATGAAATACTCGCTGCCGTCCGGCAGAAAGGCGAGGGCCCAGCCGGCTCCCGGGCCCAGGGCGGAATCGTCGGTTGGATCCAGCCCCGTCAAGGGCAGCCAGGCCGTGCGGCCGTCGAAGCTGTTGGTCGCGATCGCGGAGCCGTCCGGAGCGTAGGCCACGCGCCCGACTCCGTCCGTATGCGGGTGCCAGCTGCGCAGCGCCTGGCTGGTGGTCATCGACCAGAGCAGCCGCCACTCGAAACCGCGGCGGTCGACGTCGCGCCGAGCCGGCGTCAGCGCGGCCAGATAGCCGTGGGCGAGAGCGAAGTTGCCCTGGGCGGCGGCCAGCGAGGCGGACAGCATTCCCGTGGCGTAGGCTTCGCGATCGAGGCGTTCGCGTTCGGCGCGGTTGTGCAGCGCCTGTCCCACGACCTCCCCCAGGCCCACGGAGATCAGGACCGCCAACGCCGCCAGGGCCGTGGCGAGCGCGCGATTGCGGCGCGCCCAGCGCCAGGCCACGCCCCAGTAGCTCAGGGGGCGCGCATGGACCGGTTCGCCCCGCTCGAACCGGCCCAGGTCGCTGGCGAGTTCCGCCGGCGTGTTGTAGCGCTGGGCCGGCAGCTTCTCCAGGCACTTCAAACAGATGGTCTCCAGGTCCAGCGGCACCGCGCCATTGAGGAGCTTGGGACGGATCACCGGGCGGTGCGCAACATGGTCGAGGATTTCGTCGAGATTGGCGCCTTGATGAGGGGCCCGACCCGTGAGCAGGTGATAGAGGACGGCGCCCAAGGCGTACACGTCCGTCGCCGGTCCGATCGCGCGCTCGTCGCCGGCGATTTGCTCGGGCGCCATGTAGGGCGGCGAGCCCATGGCATGCGACTCGGGGACCGGCTCATGACCGGTGGGACGCAGTTGGGCGAGGCCGAAGTCGGTCACCTTCGGCTCGTCGCACGGATCGATCAGGATGTTCGACGGCTTGAGATCGCGGTGGAGAATCTGGTGGTGATGGGCGTGCTCGACCGCGAGGGCGGCCTTCCGCACATAAGCGGACGCGCGCCCCGCCGCGAGCGGACCTCCGCGGAGAAGCTCGGTCAAGGGCGGGCCGTCGACCAGATCCATGGTGAAGAATCGGATCCCGTCGTGTTCGCCGGCCTCGTGGAGCGCCACGATTCCCGGGTGCGAAAGCCGCGCCACTGCCTTCATCTCCAGCTCGAAGCGGGCCGTCAGCTCCGGGCTCGCGAAGGGTCCGGCCAAAAGCATCTTGAGCGCGACGGTCCGCTCGAGCTTGGGATCCCACGCGCGATAGACGCTGGCCATTCCGCCGCGGCCGATTTCGTCCAGCAGATGGTAGCCGCTGAAAAACCGGGCGGCGGCCGGCGGCTCGGTGCCAGGTTCCACCACGACCTGGCTCATCAGGCAGGCCGGACACACCGGGCCAAGCCCGGTGGAATGCAGGGGGACGCCGCAGTTCAAGCAGATGGAGGCCATCTGAAGCGTATTCTACGGATTCCGGCCGGACAATTGCCGGCTACGCGCGCAAGGCGCGAATCAGCGCCCTCATTTCATCCTCGACCAGCCTGGTATCCGAAAGCGTGTCGGCCACTTCTGTGCGGATCTGTTCGCGCAGTCGAATTCGGAGGCGGTAAACGGTCATGGCGACGGTGGCGCGGGTGATGCCGAGGGCATCCGCCGCCTGATCGTAGGCGCCAGGTTCGGGATCGGTCGGCAGAAAGCGGCTCAGTCGTTCGAACATGACCGCCCGCCCGGAAGCCTGGGCTTCCGCCCGCAAACGGCCAATCGCGCGATCGATCACGATCAGGGCCCAGCTGCGATCATAGGCCTGCTCCGGCGTGTCTTCGGTCGCGACGGCCTCGGGCGAATCCCGCTCTCCCAGCGGAATCGGAGCGACGCCGCCGCCGCGTTTCTGAGCGCAGCGATGCTCATTTTCCACCGCCAGAAATCGTTTGACCGCGACCAGCAGGAATGCCCGGAATTTGGAGCCCTCGCGGGTCAGCCCGGTCAGCCAGTCGTTCTTGAGCAGGCGGGCGAAGAATTCCTGAGTGAGATCCTTGGCGGTCTCTTCGCCGTATCCACGGCGAAGGATGTACCCGTGGATCGGCTCCCAATAGGCCTGGCACAACGACGCAAGCGCTTCGCGTTTGGCGGTGACATTTCCCCCGCCTGCCGCAAAAACCAGAGTCCATTGGGTGGTGGCGAAAAGCGGAGAGCCGCGTTGTGCGAGCGTGTCCATGGGCAGGCGCTCCTAAGCATGATGGGTACCATCTCCGAAGTGGGTAATTTAACCCATTATCAACAAGGAAATAGAAAATGTGTCTGAGTTGTTACGATTTTTCCCCCGAGTGAAAATGTAAGTATTCTCGACGCCGCCACGTTCGCGGCGTTGCGGCTCACCGGCAAAATGTCAGTGTGCCGGGCGTGCGGATCCTGGTTGTCGAAGACGAACCCCAGCTCGCCGGCCACGTGTGCCGGGCGCTTTCGCGCCGCGGCCATGCCGTCGTTTCGGCCAACGACGGCCATGCGGGATTGACGGCGGCCCTCAGCCATCCGGTCGATTTGATCGTGCTCGACCTCAATCTGCCGATTTTGGACGGCCTGAGCGTCCTGACCGCGCTGCGAAAGGAAAACTGTCCGTCGCGGGTCCTGATTTTGACCGCGCGGGGGGAGGTCGGCAGCCGGGTAAAAGGCTTGGAGGCCGGAGCCGACGATTACTTGCCGAAGCCATTTGCGATGGAAGAACTGATTGCGCGGGCCGAGGCGCTGGGCCGGCGCAGCACCACCCCGCCCGACGAGGAAGTGCTGCGGGTCGGCGACCTGTCGCTCGATCTGCGCGGCCGGCGCGTTGCGCGATCCGGGCATGCGATTCCCCTCTCGCCGCGCGAATTCGAGGTGCTCGAGGTGCTGATGCGCGAGCCGGGCCGCCCGTTTTCGCGGACGGAGCTGTGCGAGCGGGTCTGGCAGCGCGATCACCAATATGACACCCGCACGGTCGAGATCTTCATTGCGCGCCTGCGCCGCAAGGTGGACAGCAATTTTCCGCACACGCTGATTCATACCGTCCGGGGGGTGGGTTATTCAGTCGGCGTCGAAGCCCCGGCCGGATGAAACGTTGGCTGCTTTCGATCCTCGGCAGCACGCTCTTCGCCGGCGCTGCGTTCGCGCAGAGCGGTTCGGCGGTCATTGAGGGGCGGGTCGATTTGCCCCGGCGGCGAACCGCGCCGGTGATGAACGAGCGTTACGAGGTGGTCGCGCGGGGCGGCATCCTGGCCACGAATCCGCCGCTCGCCGTGGTGTTCTACGTGCCGGATTCGCCGATCGCGCCGCCGTCGGTGCCACCCACCGCGCAGATGGCCCAGCAGGGGCTGGCGTTTGTGCCGACGCTGCTGGCCGTCGAAACCGGAACGAAGGTGATTTTCCCCAACGAGGACGACACCTACCACAATATTTTTTCGTATTCGCCGACCAAGCGCTTCGATCTGGGCCGGTACCGCTCGGATGAACGCCCGGTTCCCTTTGTCGTCTTCGACAAGGCCGGCCTGGTGACGCTGCACTGCGACATCCACGAGCACATGCGCGCCCTGATCCTGGTGGTGGATACGCCGTTTTTTGCGATCACCTATCCCGACGGACACTATCGCCTGGCGGGCCTGCCGCCGGGTCGGGGCGCGCTGAAGGTGTGGCTCGACAGCCGGACGACGCGCTCGGTGACGGTGGATTTGTCTCAAGGCGGCACGTCACGGCGCGACCTCCCGTGAGTTTCGCGTCGCATTTCCGCGTGCGGCTGCGGCTGGCGCTGATGGTCGTGGTCACCGCGGCCACGGTCGCGTCGCTCATGCTGGCGGAGCGGGAATTGGAGTCCGAGGCGGCGGCCGATCGCGAGCGGGAATTCGACCTGCTGCGTTCGGCGGAGCAGGCGGCGGAGGCCCAGCGCGATGGCGAGTTGATCGCGCGGTGTCGAGAGTTGGCCGAAAAGCCCCGCATCCACGCGGCGCTGGAGGACAACGCGCTCGATCTGCTTTATCCCAGCGCCGAAAGCGAAATGGCGCCGACCTTTCCCGAGGTCCGGTTCTACCGGTTTCTCGATCGCAATGGCCGGGTCATTCGGCCGAAGAACGCCCGGCCGGGGCTGCTGACGCCCATCGCCGAAAAGCGTCTGACCCAGCAACGGATCGCGGCGAACACGATCACGGGGTATCTGCCGATGCCGGCGGTGAGGGAAGTCGTCACGACGCCGATCATTTCGACGGAAACGGGCGAGCCGATTGCCGCGCTGACGATGGGGTTCAGCCCCGGAAAACAGGATATCTGGGTCGCGGGCGTCGAGGGCGGGCCTTGGTGGCACGACCGCACGGGCGAGGAGATACGCCGCC
This sequence comes from Opitutaceae bacterium, assembly GCA_036502225.1. Lineage (GTDB taxonomy): Bacteria > Verrucomicrobiota > Verrucomicrobiia > Opitutales > Opitutaceae > Palsa-1447. The sequence continues at coordinate 22,741 of DASXYY010000053.1, read as the reverse complement.
AGCCGCAGGGAGGCAATTTCACGCTCCCGCACGGGGGACAGTCGTTTGTGATTTTCTTCGATCCTCTGAAGGCGAACGCCGGTTATCCCGCGGCCTACCGGGTTTCGGTCTTCTCCCTGGAGGAGCTCTCGGTCCGCGAGTGGCGGCTTCGCTGGCAGATCACGCTGACGGGAGCCGCCATTCTGGCCGCGTCACTTTTGGCGAGCCTGTTCATCGGCACCGGGCTGGCGGTGCCGGTGGAACGCCTGGCGCAGGAATCGGAACGCTCCGCGCGCTTTTCGGCCGATGCCTCCCACCAACTCAAGACGCCGGTGACGGTGATGCGGGCGGGCCTCGAGGAACTGCTGCGCCAGCCTCAGCTCACGCCCAGCCAATGCGCGGAAGTTTCCGCGTTGATCCATCAGACCTATCGGCTCTCCACTCTCATCGATGACCTGCTCCTGCTCGCCCGCTTGGATGGCGGCCGGCTCCGGCTCGATCTGACTTCGATCGACTTGAGCCGTCTGATCGAGGCCGCCCTCGACGATGCCGGCGCGCTGTCGCCGGAAGAGGAAATCGTGGTGCAGGCCGAAGTGCCCCCGGACCTGCGCATCGCCGGCGAGCGGCGGTACACCGCGATCATCCTGCAGAATCTCATTGAGAATGCGCGCAAGTACAACCGGCCGGGCGGATGCATCCGGGTGCGGGCGCACGGTGAGAACGGCATGGTCCGGGTCGATATCGGCAATTCCGGAACGGGAATCCCCCCTGGCGCCCAGGGCGCGATTTTTGAGCGCTTCCACCGCGGCAGCCGGGGTGAAAACGTGCCGGGCTATGGATTGGGCCTCAATCTGGCGCGCGAACTGGCGCGTTTGCACGGAGGCGACCTGACGCTGGTGGGATCGTGCGACGATTGGACCGAGTTTCGGTGGACCGTGCCGACGGAGACCACCGTGATGGCGGCAGCCTCGTCCAAGACGGCCGTCTTCGCCCTGATCCTGCTGCTGGGCTTGGGCGGCGCCGCGGCGGCGGCCAGAGCGGATCCGTTCGATGCCTTGGATCGGCTGGACGAACTCATGGATTTTTCCGCGCCGGATGCAAATTATCGGGCGCAATTGAGCGGCCTCCTCGACCTGGAGGGCTACGAGTTTCAGGACCCCGCGCCGGGATTTCTCCGCTCCGCGGAAGACTCGCTCTTTGTGCCGCGGCTGAGACTGTTCCTGGACGCGCAGGCCGGGTCGCACCTTTATGCATTTGCCCAGTACCGGGTGGACACCGGCTTCGATCCCCAATCGGCTCATTTGCGCGGGCGCCTCGATGAGTATGCGCTGCGGTTCATCGCCGGGAGGCATTTCAACCTTCAAGCGGGCAAGTTTGCGACGATCGTCGGGAATTGGACGCCGCGGCACGATTCGTGGACGGACCCGTTCATCACGCCGCCGCTGCCTTACGACAATCTGACGGGCCTCTGGGATGCTTATCCGGCTTCGAGCACCAATCAGCTGCTCAGCTGGGCGCACGTGCGGCCGTTCGTGCCGTTCGAGCTGGACCGCGGCAAACTCCTGCGCCTGCCCCTCATTTGGGGACCGAGCTACGCGACGGGCGTTTCGGCGGCAGGCGAAGTGGGCGATTTCACGTATGCGATCGAAGCGAAGAATGCCGACCTTTCTTCGCGGCCGGAATACTGGAACGTATACGAGAACCAGCTCGAGGACCCCAGTTTCAGCGCGCGCCTCGGATATCGGCCGAACGAGGCCTGGGCGTTCGGCCTCTCCGCCTCCGAAGGGCCCTATTTGAATCAGGATGCCGCCGAGTACGTGGCGGAAAACAATTCGTTCTCCCAGTACCGCGAAATTCTTTTCGCCCAGGACGCCGCGTACGCCCATCATCACTTCCAGCTTTGGGCCGAGGTTTTCGAAACCCGCTTCGAGATTCCCGCGGTCGCGAACGCGGACACGCTGGCCTATTATGTCGAGGCCAAGCAGACGTTCGCTCCGGCTTGGTTCGCCGCTCTGCGATGGAATCAGCAGATTTACGGCACGGTGCCGAACGCCGGACGACAAGTCTCTTGGGGCTTCGATGTTTGGCGGGCGGATGCGGCGATCGGCCACCGATTTAACGCCCATCTGCAGGCCAAACTCCAATACAGCGCGCAGCAGGGGTCGGCGTCGTCCAGGAATCTCGGGCACACGGCGTCGGTGCAGCTCACTCTGAAATTGTAGTTTGCGCTGTAGCTCCTAGCGGGCTCGGGGACCTCTCCGGGCTAAGTAACAGGCGCGTTACCAATCCTCGCTTTCGTGTCGGCTGGCGCCGGACGAACCTAGGGCATGGCACTAGTCCTATGCCATATGAGCTTCATGTTGGCGGCGACCACGGCCGTTGTCGGTGCGCCGTCCCCGGACCAGTTCCCCCAAAGCGAGGCGACGATCACACAGTGGATTTCCTCCCTCTCGTCGGGCGAAAGCGCGGTGACCTCCATCTATCAGCACGCCTGGGGCCTGTGGAGCCTGGTAACGGGCGAGACTTCGATGACCTCTGAGGGCCAGACGCTTAGGGCGTTTGAGACCTGGGTCACGCCGGACGGTGTGAACGGCCCGCCACGGGCGGGGCGGCTCCGCGCGTTTCAGCATCTGGCGTCGAATCCGCTCGGCTTTGTCCGGTACAATCCGGCGGCGGCGCAGCATGTCCGGGCGGAGGGGCTCGATCGCAGCGCGACGCTGGCGACATTGCTGGCCGGAGGGGAGCCGTCCATCCCGGCATTTTCTTCCAGCACGCTGGTGGTAAAGGCCGTCTACCGACTGGCGTCGGCCTCCGCTTTGGTGGACGGGCGTTACTATGCCCTTCCGGTGTGGGAAGGTCCGCCCGCCACGCCCCAGGCCTATGGGCCCGACGCGTGGCCCCATTCCGTTTGGGTCGATCTTGGCCGGGGCGCGACGGATCGGACGGGCGTTTACGCGCTGGCGGACTTCATCTCGTTTCGGCTTTCGGCACAGGACGCGCTCCGGGCCAATGCGGAACAGCCGGGAACGGGCGCGGTCGCCGGCGATGTTGCGCTGCTGGTCGGCATGCATGTGGCGAGCCGGGAAACGGCGCGTTGGACCTGGCAGACTTTCTGGTGGGCCCCGGACGCCGACAACCCTCCGGCGCCCAGCGGCGCCGCTCAGGCCCAGTTGCGTCCGGCGATGCTCGATCGCGCGGCTCGGCATTATGCGATGGCGGCGGCCTACGAGATGGCTACGCCCAATCCGCCGGTGTTCGGCGGATCCAACGGCGGCCGGTCGGTGTATGCCTACAATCCCTACATCGAGGCGGCCCTGGGGACGGGCGATCTGCCCGATTCGGTCGCCGGCTTCGGGCCCGACGGCACTCCGCAGCCGAACAATGTGGGTATCGAAAGCAACTGCATGAGCTGCCACGCGCGGGCCACGTTCAACCCCGATCATCTCTCCACGGCGCCCCGGCTCAGCGGCGCCCGCTACGTCGACCTCGGCGATCCGGATTTCGTCGGGACGCTTCAAACCGATTTTCTTTGGTCAATTGCCAATCCAACCGCTTCCACACCATGAATAGTCTTATATCCAGGTCCCTGGCGCGCCTGTACCTGCGCCTGAATGTTCCGATCATCACCCTGCTGGCATTGCTACAGCGATCGCCGGTGGTGCGCTGGATCTCCCAAGGCGACACCTTCCGTTCGTTCGACGGCGTCGGCGGTTATGTCCTCAAAGCGTCCATCGCCGCCGTTTCGCTCGGCGCCGTGGACACGATGGCCGGTGCCACGGCCTACGTGCTGTCCACCACCTCCAGTTCACCCCTGGCGGTGCCGGAGGGCACGGCCTTGACGCCGGTGGGCTTCACCGTCACCAACACCATCAATATTGGCTCCTGGAACATCCAGGGTCCGATCCCGCCCGGCTTGATGTTTTACGCGAGGGAAAACAACGCGATCAACGTCAGCGGCAGTGGTGGCGAGCTGGACGCGACGACGCCGGGACAACCCGACGGCTACGGCGGAATGAGCGGAGGCAATTCGAGCACCACTCCGATCCTGGGCGGCACACCGACGACCGCGGGCACGTTCGCCATGACCCTGACGGCCTATGAATATGGCGCCATGGGAGGGTTGGTTTCGCCGGCCTTCACCTACACGGTCACGGTCAATGCTTCCGGGCCTCCCCCGCCCGCTGCCCCAAGCTTTCAGACGCAGCCCGCGTCCGTGACGGTGGTCAGCGGCGGCACGGCGGTGCTTTATGGGTCGGCCAATAGTGCCACGTCCTTCCAATGGATGTTGAACAACGCGGCGGTTTCCGGCGCGACCACGCAACGCCTGGTCCTCACCGGTGTGGCCACGACCATGGGGCCGTATACGCTCGTGGCCACCAACGCGGGCGGCTCGACGACGAGCAGCCCGGCCACCGTGACGCCATCGACCGACCCGGATTTCGGCCACTTGAACAATCTGTCCGTGCTGACCACCGCGGGCAGCAGCCATGTGGTTACCCTGGGCTTTTATAATAGCGGCTCGGCGCCGCAACCGGTGCTGGTGCGCGCGAGCGGGCCGGCGCTGGCGAATTTCAACATCACGGGATTCCTGCCCGATCCGACCCTGGCGATCATTCCGTCCGGAACGTCCACGCCGATGGCGACCAACGACAATTGGGGCACGCCGGCGTCCAACATTCCGCTCGTGAATCTGGCCGATCAACAGACCTTCGCCTTCGCCCTCACCGACACCTCGAGCTTGGACGCCGCGCTGGCGCTCTCCCTGCCGGTCGGCGGTTATAGCGTGCAGGTATCCGGCAATGGCACGGCGACGGGCTCCGCGCTGGCGGAGGTCTACGACAATACCACCAGCAGCTTCAATGCGAACACCACCCGGCTGATCAACCTATCGTGCCTGGACGCCATCTCCGGCTCCGGCACCCTCACGGCCGGATTTTTTATCAACGGCAATACGTCGCGCACGGTGCTGGTGCGGGCTTCGGGGCCGACGCTCTTGGGTTTTGGCGTGAGCAATGTGATGCCGGATCCGCAGATCTCGCTCGTGTCCACGTCGAACAACAACACGACCCTCGCGACCGACGCGGGCTGGGGCGGCGATCCGCAGATCGCCACGGTGAGCAACAACGTGCATGCGTTTGCGCTGGTGAACGCGCAAAGCAAGGATTCCGTCGTGCTCATGACGCTGCCCCCCGGCGGCTACACGGCGACGGCATCGAGCGTGAGCGGCGCCAGCGGCACCGTTCTCGTCGAAATCTACGAGGTGCCCTAAGTGCAGAACCGACTCCGGACGATCGCGCTCGCGGCCACGCTGGGTCTGATGTGGCCGCGGGGTACCCGTGCTGAGGACAGCATCGCGTACAAGTACGAGGACTACCGCGAAGCGGACGGACGTGTGGCGGTGCAGACCCAAAGCACCGCCCTCAATCAGGATCTCGGCACTGATTGGCACGTGGCCCTGACGGGCACGATCGATGCGATCGCCGGCGCGACCCCTTCGGGCGTGCCGGCGCCCGCCGGATCGAACCAGGTGCCGCTCCTGAACACCCACGACCGACGCAAGGCGTGGACGGCCGATCTGGAACATTCGATGTCGATCTTCTCGGTGGACGCGGGCTTTGCGTACAGCCGGGAGAGCGATTACACGTCGCTCGGCTGGTCGGTCAACACGGTCACCCAATTCAATCAGAACAATACCGCGCTCACCGTGGGCGCGGCCGGCACGGAGGACCTGGTCAAGTCGTATATTCCGGGGCCGCCCTGGCGGCACAAGCATTCGGGCAGCGCGCTCATCGGGCTGTCGCAGGTGCTGGGTCCCAATACGATCGTCGCGCTCGATCTGTCGTGGGGCCGTTCGACGGGATTTCTGAGCGACCAATACAAGCTGGTGGAGAAGGACGACGAAATCTTTACGGGCGTGTTCCTGCCGGTCACGCACGCGGAAAATCGGCCGAATGAGAAGGACAAGGGCACCGTCTATCTGCGCCTCAACCAGGCTTTCCCGGCCCTGCAGGCAGCGCTCGAAGCCAGCTACCGCTACTATGCCGACACGTACGGCGTGGACTCGAACACCTTCGAGGTCACGTGGCTGCAGCATCTCGGACCCCAATTCATCCTGGAGCCGAACATGCGCTTCAGCGTCCAGACGGCGGCGCATTTCTATATCTACAATCTCAACAATTCCACCGTGGTGCCTGTGAGCGCTCCCAACGGCAACGGCCCGTACTATTCCTCCGACTTTCGCCTGTCGGCCCTGAATACGACGAGCCCCGGCATCAAGCTGGTGTGGAAGCCCCGGTCGAATCTGCAATTCGACATCGCGTACAATCGCTACGATCTGCACGGGACCGACGGCGTCACTCCTCAAAGCGCCTACAGCCGGGCGAAGATCACCACGGCCGGCGTGAAGTTCTTATGGTAAAATGGTTCAAGCTCCTCCCGTTCCTGCTGGCCGGCGCCGTGCTGGCGTCCGCCGAGCCGGCGCGCAACGTCAAGTTTCCGTCGTTGGTCGACAAGGGGCTCACCGGCGGTCCCATTCCCGATTTGGCCGGCAAGGTCGTGCTTGTCGATTTCTGCGCGTCCTGGTGCGCGCCGTGCCGCTCGTCGTTTCCGGCCTACAACCGGCTGCAGGACGAATTCGGACCCAAGGGATTTCTGATCGTGGCGGTCAGCATCGACACCGATCCCTCGGCGTACGCCTCGATGATCAAAAAGCTGAAGCCTTCGTTTGTCGTGCTCAATGACGCGCAGCATAAGCTGGTAGCCGAGGTTCAGGCGCCGGGAATGCCCACCAGCTATCTCATCGACCGCACGGGAAAAGTGGCGGCGGTGCGGATCGGATTCCACAGCGGATCGACCGAGGATGAATTGCGCCAGTCGATCACCCAGCTCCTCGCGGAGCCCGCCGGATGAAAACCAAATTTATCGTCTTTTTGGCCGCCGCCGGCCTGGCCGCCTTGTTCTCGGGCTGCACCAACCCAGCCTTGGTGAAAGTGCAGCCGTGGGAGCGCGGCACGCTGGCCAGCGCCGAAATGGATCCGGGCCGTGACGCACTCGCCTCCGCGCAGCTGGAGCACGTCTACTTTTCGCGCGAGGCCGCCAATGGCGGACCGGGCGTGGGGGGCAGCGGCTGCGGGTGCAATTGATGCTGCAGTCGATTCGAGGTGGAGCGCGTGGTCCCCACGCGCCTGAGCCTCAAATCCGCGTTTGGCGCCGAAGCGCATGGGACCATGCGCACCACCGACAGTCCTTTACGTCACGACGTACTGAAAGAATCCTCGTGTCTGCGCACGGCCCTGAGAGCCAATCAGCAGCGCCTCACACTGCGGGAAGTTCTGCACATAATTTATCCCTGCGGGAATCCCCAGGATAAAAGCGGTCGTGGACAGCACGCCCGCCTGCAGGCAGGTGCCGGACACGACGGTGGACTGTTCGCACCCGTTGGCCACCGGGTAACCCGAGCGCGGATCGACGATGTGGCCGTAGCGGCGGCCGTCATGCTTGAAATGGCGAATGTAGTCTCCGGATGACGCGATTCCCCGGTCGCCGTAAAGGGCCACGCTGCCGGAGGATTTGCCGGGATTGCGCGGGTCTTCGAGACCAACGTGCCAGGCGGGGCGGCCGGGCGGCACGCCCATCGCGCGCAGGTCATGGCCGAAATCGACCAGCGCCGCGGCGAGCCCGCAGTCCCGGGCGATGCCGGCGACCTGGTCGACGGCGTATTCCTTGCCGAATCCTCCCAGATCCAGGCACATGCCGGCCTCCGGAAGAAAGATCCGGCCCGGTTCGCGCTTCACGCGCGCCCATCCGATCTTGGTCTGGGCGGCGGCGATCGCCGCCGGTGACGGCATGGCCACCGGCGGCTGTTTCCAATTCCACAGGCGCATCAGCGGCAGGGTGGTGGGATCCATGATCCCCTGCGTCAGGCGGCAGACCGTATCGCACAGCAGGAAGATCTGCTCGGCGTCGGCGTCGATCGGGACCCAATCGACACCCGCGGCCGCGTTGATGCGCGAGATCAGACTGTCGTCGCGAAAACGCGAATACTTCGCCTCGAACGCCTGGACCCAGCCGACCGCGCGGCGTTCGAAGCGGGCCGCCGCCGTGTCGTCCACCGCGGCATATTGGACTTCGCAGTGCGTCCCGAGCGCGTGAAAAGTTAGACGGCGAAGGTCGATGGGGAAGTTTGGGTGAGGCGGGGGAGGGCTGGCAAATCCCTAGGCGCGAAAAGCTGTGAAAACGCTGAACCAGCGCTGAGCAGGTGGAGCGCGTGGTCCCCACGCGCTTTGACGTCTGCCCGAATTTTGCGCCGAAGCGCATGGGGACCATGCGCTCCACCCGCTGTAGCCGGGGCGCTGACCCCGGCGCCTGCGACGTCGAAAGCGGAACCGCCGGGGTCAGCGCCCCCGGCTACAAGAATGCCGCTCGCACGAGCGGATTTTCCGTGGTGTCAGATGGCACTTCGGCGCCGGCCCGGATCAGCAGGGCCATCGATCGGACGTAATCCCCCTGCGGATTTCCGCAATGAACTGCGCCGTGGGCGACCCAGCCGACGGGAGACGCTCCGAATTGCCGTTCGCAGGCATTCCCATCGAATTTCGTTTCGATCAATGCGGACCCGCATGCACCCTGAATGCGAAAGGGAGTGTTTCCCTTTGCGGGTCCGGTTCAATCCAGAAATCGAAGTCGATGGTTCAGCGCGCCTTTGGTGAGACTCTGGTGCGTGGCCCGGCTCAGTGTCAGGGAAACGTTGAAGGCGGGCTGACCAGTCGGCAATGTCGATGGCGTGCTTACCCCGAAGTTCCTCCTTCACCTCGAAGGCATTGTGGTCGCGGCAGCGGCGACCATCGCCTATCACCACGCGGGTTGCTCGTGGTTATGGTTTGCGGTGCTCTTTCTGGCGCCGGATGCCTCGGCGCTCGGCTATGCGGCGGGTCCGCGGACGGGCGCCGCCACCTACAATTTGGCGCATACGTACGCCGTGGTGGCGCTGATTTGGGTGGCGGGGCACGGCCTTCACTGGGCCGGGACGACGCCCGCCTGCCTGATTTGGCTGGCCCACATCGGGGCCGATCGGGCGCCGGGTTTCGGCCTGAAATACCCAAGCGCGTTCCAGGACACCCACCTTGCGGAAGTTTGAGATCGAAGAGCGGATCTAGACCGCCGCGCCGTGATGGGAGCGGCGCCGGAACCCGACGTCAGCCATTGGGCCGAACGGTAGAGGTCGGGACCGGGAAGGTGGGCGGTGACGCTTTGCCCGGTGCAATGGGCTCGACAGCTCTGCGCGGGCTGGTGCCGTACGTGATCACGGCGATGCCTCCCAGAATCAGGGGCACCGCCGCCAGGCTCCGCGCGGGAACCGTTTCATGGAGAAACAGCCAGCCGGCGACGAGCGCGACCGTGGGATTGACGTAGGCGTAGCTGGAGATTCGCGCCGGCGACTCGTGCTTCAGCAGCCAGATGTACGTGGGGAAGGCGAGCAGGGAGCCGAAGACCGTCAGATAAGCGGCCGCCACCCAGCTCGAAGCCGTGACCGCCGGCAGGTGCGCCAGCGGGTGTTCGCCGAACGCAAAACTGCAGAGCGCCATCGCCGCGCCGCCGACGAACATCTGCATCGCAGCGCCCAACAGGGGCTCGACCTGGGAGCCCGATCGTTTTGATTGAATCGAGCCCAGGCACCAAACCGCCGACGAGGCGAAGAGCGCAAGCACGTTGACGATCGGCGGGCGCAGACCGGCGGGAAACGCCCCCGGGCCGAATAGAATGAAGAGCCCGACCAAGCCGATGAGGATGCCGGTCCAGATCGTCCGCGACGGAGGTTTTCCGCCCGGCATCGCCCAGCCGATCGTCACCATGCAGATCGGAGCCACGCCGACGGCGAGGGCGCTGAGTCCCGAAGGGACTTTCAGCTCCGCCCAGCAGACGACCGCGTTGGCCCCGACCAGGCATAAGCCGGGAACGCTCTGGCGAATCCATTCGCGCCGCTCCGGACGCGGCCTTCCCCGCAGCCGCAGCATTCCGTAAAGCAGCGAACCGCCGAACAGGAAACGCGACGCCGCCAGGAAAAACGGCGGAATCCCTTCGACGGCGACGCGGATGCCGAGATAGGTCGTTCCCCAGACCAGATAGATCGTGGCGAAGCCCAGCAGGATCGCCAGGCGGGTGGGGCTCTTGGCGGCGTTCACGGAGTATTTCCGGCGCGAACCGGATATCCCTCGCGCCCCCAATATTCGAGGCCGCCGATCAGCTCTTTGACGGCAAAGCCCAGTTCGCCCAGATGCAGCGCGCCCTTGGTCGACGCATTGCATCCCGGACCCCAGCAGTAAGTCACATAAACACCGTCCGTGCGGAGATGGGCGGTGGTGGCGGAAGACATTTCGCGGTGGGGAAGACTGATCGCACCCGGGATATGGGCAGTCGCGTACGCCTCTTGGGAACGGGTGTCAATGGCGACCACCCCGCTGACACCCGCCTCCAGGTCGTGATGAAGGTCCGAGGGGTCGGTTTCGAAGGCGAGCCGTTCGGAAAAGTGGCGAACCGATTCGGACGGCAGGGCGGCGGCGCGTTCGGTCACCAGAGACCGCGTCGGAAAAGTGGAAACTTCGGAATTCATGGACGGAGGTTAACCCATAATGGCCCTTGCGAAAAGGGCCACTCATCGAACAATGGTGGGGCCACTTGCCGGGCGATCCATGCCGACACCTCTCCTGTCCCTCAACCTGGTTTCAGTCAGCGCGAACCGCGAGGAGTCGCTCCAGCAGCAGCTGACCGAAGAACTGCGCGTGCGCATCATTCGCGGTGAATTGCCGCCCGGATCGCGGCTGCCATCGAGCCGCGAGTTGCGCCGTTCGCTCGGCGTGGCCCGCAACACGGTGCTCAGCGTCTACGAACAGCTCGCAGCGGAAGGTTACGTCGGGGGACGCCGCGGCTCCGGCACGTATGTGCAGGAAAATCTCCCCGATCTGCGCCTGCGCGCGGCCGGCCAGCGCGGACGGATCGGATCCGCTTCGCCCTTGTCGATTTCGCCGGCGGCGCGCCGCCTCGCGGATGCGGCCCGGGGCACGGTGGCCGGAACCGTTGCGCCCCTGCCATTTCGACCGTGCGTGCCGTCCGCGCCGGAATTTCCGATCGGAGTCTGGGAGTCGCTGCGGCGGAGAGTTCTCAACCGCAATGGGGCCCATCTGCTGGACTATGCCGAACCCGCCGGTTACCGGCCGCTGCGCGAGGCGATTTCCGTTCACGTCCAGGATTACCGGGGAGTCCGCTGCACGCCCGACGAAATCATTGTCACGGCCGGCGCCCAGCAGGCGTTCCATCTGATCGTCGCGGCGCTCGTCGGCCCGGGCGATCCGGTAGGAATGGAGGATCCCGGCTATGCGGGTTTTCGCTCGGCCGCGCTCGCGGCGCAGGCGGAGTTGATTCCGATGCCGGTGGACCGCGATGGGATGGTGCTGCCCAAGCGCCGGCTGGCGCGACCGCCGGTGGTGATCTATATGACGCCGTCGCGGCAGTTTCCGCTCGGCGTCACCATGAGCCTTTGCCGCCGGCTCGACTGGCTCGAATTCGCGGAAAAGACCGGCGCGTGGCTGATTGAGGACGACTACGACAGCGAGCATCGGTACAGCGGCCGGCCTTTGCCCGCGCTTCAGGGGCTGAAGGAGAACGGACGAGTCCTCTACGTGGGCACGTTCAGCAAGACGGTGTTTCCATCGCTGCGCCTGGGCTACATCGTGGCGCCGGCGCGCCTCGTGCCGGACCTCGTCCGCATGCGGGCGGTGCTGGACGGCCACTCGCCCAGCATCGATCAGGCGGTGCTGGCCGAGTTCATGGAGGGCGGCCGTTACGCCCGGCACCTGCGCCGGACCCAGGCGATTTATGGCGAGCGCCTGCAGGTCTTTCGGAGCGAGATGGAAAGCCGGCTGGGCGGGGTCGTGCGGCTGGAGGCGTCATCCTCGGGCCTCAGCCTAGTCGGCTGGCTGCCGGAAAACGCCGACAGCGAGGAATGGGCGAAGCGCGCGCTCGCCGGCGGAATCGAAGTGAGCCCGATTTCCAAATACGTGATCCGGACGAAGTGCCCGGCGGGAATCGTCTTCGGCTTTGCTCCCTATCCGCCGGCGCTGATCCGGCGTTCGGTGGAGAAGCTGGCGAAAGCCTGGGCCGTGCGAAGCTGAGTTCGCGCCCTACGAAAGTCCGCTGTCCTCTTTGCGATTCAACATGGCGACGGCATATGCCGCGCGTGCACTTGAATCCCTCTTTCGCTGGCGGGACCTGCACCAGAATTCGAATTCCGAAAAATCAATCGGCACGCGTTTTCACGATCACATTCTGCATGGTGAGTTCGCGCTCCAGTTTTTCTGCCTCCCGTCGCCAATCTTTGAATTCGTCATGGGGAGGGTCGTCCATGATTCGGCAATATTCCGGCCATTGTTCCTCCGTGAACCAAGCGATACCGGTAATGACTTGGACTTTCCTGACTCCAAATGGTTGGCGGCCGGGTTTTTAAAATCAAGCAGGTCCGCAACTATTCCAGGATCGACTCCTGTGCCGCAGGGAGAGCCAGACTGAACGGGATTTGGATCCGCACCTCGAGTCCACCCAAGTCGGATTGTCCCAGGTCGATCCGATGAGCATTGCCATATAGGTGAAGCAGTCTCGAACGGGTGTTGGCGAGGCCGATGCCGCCCGGCTGGAAGGTCTTCTCCGAAGCGCCGAGGCCAGGGCCGCTGTCGCCGACGGAAAGGACGAGTTCGTCTTTCATCCGATTGACCCGCACTCGCACGCGGCCGGGCTTCGCGAAGGGTGCGATGCCATGCCGCGGGGAGTTCTCGACCAGGGGTTGAAGCAGGAACGAGGGGACCGAGGCCTCCAACGTGTCGGGCGGCACATCGATTTCATAGGACAGCCGATCGCCCAGACGCATCTTCTCGATTTCCAGGAACAGCCGATTGAAGTCGATTTCCTGCTTCACGGACGCCTGTTGGGCGCCACTCGCGGCCAAGGTGATTCGCAGCAGGTTGCTCAATTTCGCGAGCATGCTGTAGGCGACCGGCGGATCCTCGTAAATCAGCCCGGCGATTCCATTGAGCGTGTTGAAGAGGAAATGCGGGTGGAGCTGCATCTTGAGGGCATGCAATTGCGCCCGGCCCAGCTCCACCTCGAGATTTCTGGCCTGAAGTTCCCGGTCCTTGAGCCGGCGAAGATTGTCGAACATGTGCCAGGCCGCCACAATCGCGCCATAGGAGAAGATGTCGTTGTGGAGGTCGTTGATCAGAATGAATTTTGACCAAAGCTGAAACCACGTGAATCCGGTATGGAAGACCGCGGCCTCGATGCGTGCGCCGGTCGCGAGGATGCTGCTGTGGGCGAGGGCGAAAAAGGCCGCCGCCAGAATATGCCCTCCCACGTTGAGGAAGGTCCGGCCGGACCGGAGCAGCCGGCGGCAATTCCATGCGATGGCGGGCAGCAGGAGCGCCCAGCCATACCAATTCATGAAGCTCCACCATAGCGCCTTGACGGGCTCCGGCTGGCCCAAGCGCACAGTGGACAAGTAATAGGCGGCGGCGTAGAGCAGCGCCAGGCAGGTGCATGCGACCAGCGCAAGCAGCCAGCCGTTGCGTCCGGTCAGCGGAGAGAGGGGCGGTTGAAGAGGGCGGCGTTCCACGCGGCGACTTCAAGGAACATCGTAAATCTCAGCCAGCGCAACGCCGGTATCGCCGCTCGCGCCGGAGACGATGGCGGTGTAGTCACCGGGCGGCAGAGTGATCAGCAGCGCCGAGTCCAGGCTTTGGGCATTGCTCCAGCTGAAGGCATCGACGGACGCCGCCGCGGCGGCGATGGACGGATCGCCGGCCCAGCCTTGATTGGAGGCCAGAATCTGCTGGCCGCTGTAGAGCGTGAGCTTGGGGTCGCTAAGCGTGCCCGCCACGCCGAAGGGAATGAGCGCCGGGCCGGCGCCCCGGATCAGAACGGTCTTCGAGGTGGAGCCGCCGATCACAAATCCCGCAATCAGGACGTTGGATCCGGAACCGGCGCTTGCACGCGCAGCGATGTTGATCAAACGCGACATCGTTGGCGTGTAGGTTCCCGCTGGCGTGGCATCGTAGACTTCGGCCAGTGCGACCCCGGTGTCGCCGCTCGCCCCAGCGATCAGGGCGGTATAGGAACCGGCGGCCAGGTCGTGAATGTAGACCGCGGAATCGTTGCTTGAACTATCCGGAAGCGCGAATGCGCCGACTGCGGCGGCGATCGCGGTGATCTGGGCGCTGCCGCCCCAACCCGCGTTGGAATCGATGACGTTCGATCCTTGATAAATGGAGAGCAAAGGGTCCGGCAGAATTCCCGCGACTCCATACGCCGCCAGGGCCGGCCCGGTTCCGCGAATCAGCACGGGCATCGTGCCGGTGGTCCCCTCACCGCCGCCGACAAAGCCGGCGATCAGAACATTGGACCCCGTGCCGACCGCCGCCCGGCAGGAAAGGTTGATCAATCGGCCAACGTCCTGGCTCGAACTGAGTGTGAGCTGCGCCGCAGCGCTGGTCGCTGAACCTTGGGAGTTCGTCGCCACGCAGGTGTACGCGCCGGCGTTGGCGGAGCCGGCGTCGGCGACCACCAGCGTGGAGCTGGTCGCGCCCGAAATCGGATTCGCATTCAGGTTCCATTGGTAGGCCGGCGCGGGATTGCCCGTGGCGGCGGCGGAAAACACCACCGTGGCTCCCGCCGCCATCGTCTGGGAAACCGGTTGGCCAGTGAATGATGGCGCCGTCTGGAGTTGCTCGGTGACCGTCAGGATCTGCTTCGCCGCGACGTTCGCGAGGGTCTGGACAATCCCGGACGGCCATTCGATCCGGATCTGATCGGCCGTGGTGGCGTCCCCCAGGCCAAAATGGGCCGTGAGATCATTTTGGCTGCCGCCCATGCCGCCGCTGATCTCCCGCAGCTGCCACATCGCCTTGCCGCGGATCGTCGCGTGAACCCGAACTTTTGCTCCGATCGCGGACCGGTTGGACACCGTCCCGATGCACTTGATTTCGAGCCACGTATTGGAGTTGCCGTTGTTCAGGTAGAACGCGTTCGGCTCTGTCGCCCACTGCTGATAGTTCGCGATGTACAGCGAGGGAAACCCGCTATGGTTGACGTCGGCCCAGGCGGCGCCGCCACCGTCTCCCTTTCCGTTGACCATCGCGCCCAGGGTGACGCGGGTGAAGGTTCCGTCCCCGTTGTTATGGTACAACGAAGCCGGCCGGCCTCCCCCGGCCCCGCCGCTCGAGACGTAGAGATCGATGTAGCCGTCGTTGTCATAGTCCTCCCACGCGCACGACTCGTCAAAGTTGGTGTCGCTGTCGATGCTCCCCGCGCCGGCGGCCTCGGTGAACGTGCCATCGCCGTGGTTGTGAAAAAGAGTGCGCTTTTGTGGCGTCGTGCCGGTGCCTTCCCCGCACACAAAAAGGTCCAGAAAACCATCGTTGTCGTAGTCGGCCCACGCCGCGGCGGACAGGCCCATGAGCGCCGTGACAATGGGGCCGGTGGTGACCTTGGCAAACCCCCCGTGGCCCTGGTTGTGATAGAGGAAGCTTTTGCTCAGCGCGCCGGTGCTGAAGTCCCGCGCATTGGGAACGAAGAGGTCCGGGAGTCCGTCGTTGTCGTAGTCGCCCCAGACGGCGCCCATCGAATAGCCGGGGGTGTCGGCGACCAAGGGACCGGTCGTGACCGGCGTAAACGTTCCGTCCCCGTTGTTGTGAAAGAGCGCGTTCGTGCCCTTCGTCGGGTAGTTCACCCCGAAGCCGCAGGCGACAAACAGATCGAGGTGGCCGTCGTTGTCATAGTCGGTCCAGGAAGGGTAGAAGAAGCTGCCATAGGCGCTGCCGAGCCCTCCGGTGGTGATGGCCGTGAAGGTGCCGTCGCCGTTGTTCTGGTAGAGATTGAGATCGGGAATATTGCCGACGACCAGGTCCAGGTGCCCGTCATTGTTGTAGTCCCCCCAGGCGGCGCCATACCCGCTGGGAGTGCGGCTCATGACGCCGAGCTGCTGGGAACCAAAAGAACCGTCGCCTTGGTTGAAAAACAGATGGCCTCCCTGGGGGTAGGTGTTGGGGACGACGAAGAGATCCGCGAATCCGTCGTTGTTCACATCACCCCAGGCCACCCCCTCCCCGGAATACAGCGTTGTGGGGCTTGAGGTGACCTTGGTGAACATTTCATCCGTATTCAGGGGCGACGGATCGGCGGAGTAGAGGGAAGTGGAAATAAGGCCCAGCGAGAGGATAAGCGAGGGAAGGTACCGGCAGCGCGCGCGAACAGGTTTCATGGCCCGGCACGAAAGCGTTCCGTAAGCGGGTCTAAACACTAATGTGATGAAGCGGCCCTGCCTGCCGCGAATGGGTGCCGGTCAGGGATGAACGGGAAGGTGGAGCGCAGGTCCCCATGCGCTCCACCCGCGTTTGAGAAACTTTAAAGCGCGGTCCCGAGGAACTCCTGAAGCTGCTGTCCGCCGGAGCGGCTCGCCGTCACGCAAACCCCGGATTTGAGCACCACGGTGCCGTCGCCTTTGCCCATTGGCCGGAATTCCTTCACGCGATCCAGATTTACGAGCGCCGATCGGTGAATGCGGAAGAAGCGTTCGGGATCCAGTTTTCGCTCCAGTTCGGTCAGGCGCCCCCGGAGGTGGAATTTCTCCCCGCCGACGTGAAGGACGAGGTAGTTGCCGGAAGATTCAACCCAGTCGATTTCGTCCGTTTTCAGAAATCGGACTGCGCTGGCGGTCTTTACCATGAGCCGGTGGAGAAACTTCGGAGGGCCGGCCAGGCCGTTCACGAATTCGGCCAAACTCTCCTTCAGCTGGCCCGAGCGTTTGCCGGCCCGGCAGGCCGCGACCCGATCGAGCGCCTCGTGGAAGCGAGATTCCTCGAACGGCTTCAGCAGATAGTCGAACGCCCTCGCCTTGAAGGCCAGCAGGGCGAAGGTGTCGTGAGCGGTGATGAAAATGACGTCTGGCATCCGATCGGGCTCAACCCGCTGCAATACTTCGAATCCGTTCAACTCGGGCATTTGGACATCGAGGAGCACGAGGTCCGGGGCCACCGTGTTGATGGTGTCGACGGCGCTCAGGCCGTCCGCGCACTCGCCCGCGATCTCGAATTGGGGGTTCTTCGCCAACAATCGCCGCAGGAGGTTCCGGTTCGGAGCCTCATCGTCGACGATCACCGTGCGCAGCTTCATGCCCCCCAGCCTGAATATTTCAGGGTGAAGCCTCAAGATCGACGAAGCAAGGTGGAGCGCATGGTCCCTATGCGCTTTGACGTCTGCCCGCGTACGGCGCCCAAGCGCGTGGGGACCACGCGCCCCACCCGCTATAGCCGGGGGCGGTGACCCCGGTGCTTGCGAGGTCGAAAGCGGGCCGGCCGGGGTCAGCGATCCCGGCTATAGCGGGCACCCAAACCTTGAGCTTCGATCGAGGAACGGAGAGATTCCTCCTTTACCCCAAAATAGAATCGAAAGCACTCATGAACCCAAATGGGAAATCCCGGAAGGAACGGGTCTGGATCTTGGCTGCCTGCTCGCTGGTGTACCTCGCGTTGGCGGCGCCGTCCCTCGCGGCGGGCATTCCTTACGGCAACAACCCGGCGGCCGGTCACTACGTCGACGTCCGGGGCATCCGCATGTACGTCGAGGAATACGGCTCAGGCCCGGCGGTCCTGATGCTCCACGGCAACGGCGGCAGCATGTCCGCTTTTGGGGGGAACGCTCCGTACTTTTCCCAAAAGTACCATGTGATCCTGGTGGACAGCCGCGCCCAGGGTAAGACCGTCGATCCCGGCCCTGACCTCACGTTCGAGATGATGGCGGACGACTTCGCCGCGCTGCTCGACCGCCTGGGAGTGAAGTCAGCCTATGTGATCGGCTTCAGCGACGGCGGAATCGACGCCCTTGAATTGGCAATGCGCCACCCAAACAAGGTCATCGCGCTCGCTGCGACCGGCGCTAATCTATGGGAGGCTGCCGATGCGTATGCGGATGGCCTTTGGGCCGGCACGGAGGCGCAGTACCGGAGGGACCATGCCAAGGTGTGGAAGACCGAGAAAGAGCGGAACGACTGGAAGATCTTCATGCTGGATTACACCCAGCCCCGCATTGCCCTCTCGGACCTCCGCGCGATTCGGTGCCCCTGTCTCATCATCTGCGGAGACCACGACATGATCTCGATCACGCACACCGTGCAGATCTACCAGGCGATCCCCAAGGCCAACCTCTGGGTGGTGCCGGACTCGGGCCACGCAACGCTCGCTGAGCATCCCGATGCATTCAACGCCACGGTGGACGGCTTCTTCTCGAAGCCCTTTCACGCGCGCAAGTGAGGCACAGGATTTCATTGGACGGGCGGCGGGCGCGCCCTGGAGCCGGGGGCGCTGACCCCGGCTTTTTCCGCTTTCGACGTTGCAACTGCCGGGGTCAGAGCACGGCGGGTGGAGACAGTGCCTCGACCGGTGAAACTTCATTGGATCCTGGCATCGATGGGCACCCGCTGGGGCATTAACCGCACCGTGGCACAGATTCACGCGTTGCTCTTCATCCTGCCGCGGCCTCTGAACGCGGAAGAGATCGCCGAGATACTGGGGGTGGCCCGGTCCAACGTAAGCAACAGCCTGAAGGACCTTCAGGGGTGGAGAATCGTCAAGCTCGTTCACGTGGCCGGTGATCGTCGCGATTATTTTGAGTCGATGAAGGACGTTTGGGAGATGTTCCGCGTGGTGCTCGACGAGCGTCGGCGCCGGGCAATCGATCCCACGCTGACCATCCTGCGCGAATGCATCGCCGAGGCCGAACAGGATGCCCACAGCGCTTTGCGTCAAGCGGCTGCGTTCGGCGCAGCTTCCGCTGTGGCTGGCCGTTTTGTTCGCCGTTCCGATTCTGAAATGGTTTCTCTTCGTTGCTTTGGCGGCGGTCCCGGAGCGCAGAAGTGCCGCGAGCGAGCCGGCCGGTCCGCCGAGTTGGCTGCCGAGATCGAGATTGGGCAGCGCGGCGATGGCCATCGGCGTCACGGTATCTCTGGGGCTGGGAGTTTGCCTGCTCAGCACCGAGATTCTTCATCGCTACGGCTGGGCGCTCTTTGTCGGGATGCCCTTTTGCATCGGTTTTTCGTCGGTGCTCATTCACGGCGCCCGGGTGCCGCGTCGCTTGGGCGAGAGTTTGGCGGTTTCATCTCTGGCCGTAGGATTGACCGCCGGGATGCTCCTGGCCCTGGCGTTCGAAGGCGTTGTCTGTCTCGTGATGGCGGCGCCCATCGGACTTGCGCTGGGAGCGGTCGGGGCCATCGCCGCCCACGCCATTCAATCTGTTCGGCAGCGCGCCACGCCGGCCCAGGTCTTTTGCGTGCCGATTCTGGCTCTGCCATTGATGTTCGGAGCGGAAGCGATGCGCCAGGGGCCGCCACCGGTGTTCAAGGTTGTGACCGCCATTGAGGTGAACGCTCCCGTCGACGTGGTGTGGAGGTACGTCGTCGAATTCTCCGAGTTGCCCCCACCTCGCGAGTTAATCTTCCGTCTCGGCGTGGCTTATCCGACCCGCGCTGAATTCAGGGACACGGAGTCGGCGCGGTCAGGCACTGCCAGTTTTCCACCGGGCCGTTCGTCGAGCCGATTGCGGTCTGGGACGAACCGCGCCTCTTGAAATTTTCGGTCACCAGCAATCCGGCGCCCCTGCAGGAGTGGACGCCCTATCATGAGGTTCATCCGCCGCATCTGCATGGGTACTTGGTCTCCGAAGGAGGGCAGTTCCTTTTAACTCCCCTGCCGGGCGGCCGGACGCGGTTGGAGGGTACGACCTGGTATCGCCACGGGCTGTGGCCGGCCGGCTACTGGCGAATTTGGTCGGATCAGATAATCCATACCGTCCACAAAAGGGTCTTGGACCACGTGCGTGAGCTTTCGGAGAAGGACCGAGTGGCAGCGGTGCCGCCCATTCACAGCTTGTCGTCCGGCTTCACGGCGGCCATCGTCCCGCCGAGTTGATTTACTCCCCATGAAGGCAACCACGACCGCCAAGTTCATTTGCCTCGTCTATTTTGATGGGCGGAAACTCCAAGCCCTGACGGACGCGCAACGGAAGGCATTCGATGCCTCCTCCTTTGCCTACGATCAACTCCTGATGAAGAGGGGACGTTACGTCGTCGCTGAGGCGTTTCATGGACCGAAAGCCGCGCGGACGGTGAAGGTCCGCGGAAAAAAGGTCGCGGCAAAGGACGGCCCCTTTGCCAAGGCCAGGGAACCGCTGGGCGGCTTCATCCTGATTCGGGCCAAAAATATGCGCGAAGCGGAGAAGATCGCGGCGGGCATTCCGCTGGCGAGGCTGGGTTCGGTCGAAGTGCGCCCGATCTACGATTTTTCGTGAGCGTAAACGCGTTCCAAGGGTCCCCGTCCGAAGTGTCGGGGGAACGAATTGACCTCCCGTGGTCCGAGGTTTAAACGCGTTCCGGGAGGGCGGAGGCCAAGGGCAATTGATCAAGGTACCCGACGTTCCCGGCGATGGCCATCCACTCGTGAGTTGGCCGGATCGCTGATGGCCGGCCGTTGCGTTGTATCTCGCAAGGCAGGGATTTGAAGTGGGGGATCACTCGACCTCGGGCAAGTGGTTGCCACCCGTCCAGCGATCCGCCTCACGCTAGAACCAGCAGCACGAAGTCTCCCGTCTCTGCCGCGTGCCGATAAAATGATACAAATTGACCGTAGGTGCTGATCACCTCGTCTCGCGCCTCTTTTCCGTCGCGCACCCAAATCTCCGGATAGATATTCGCCGCATCCATCTTTGCGGCGTCGTAGCGCGCCATCACTTTGGCTTTTGTGACCCTGGCGAGCGCTGCAGCGATTTGCTTGACCTCGGTTGGCGTCAGCAGTCGCGCGGGACCATAGCCCAAGTCGTCGCCAATGCCCTCTCCCTCGAAGATCGAACTGGAAAGCGCTCCCGCAACGGGCTCCGCATGCTGGGTAAACAGGTAGTGGATCGCTTGCCAGTCTTTGTCGATGTAGAGCGAATTCTTGCCGTGCATGTCCATCGCGACGGCGACCAACGTGGCCGGGTCTCGGCGAATGGCGTCCGCCTGTTCGGAGGTGAACAGGTGAAGCGTGAATTGCATGCCGGCCTTGAGCGACTGCGTGACACCTCTGCCGCACCACGGCTCCAGTCTTCTACACTCGTGACGATGAAATAGGATTCTCGATCGTCTAAGCCCCCATCCTTGGGCGGATGCCTCCGTAATGAGAAAACGCGAAGCGCCGCGGCCCGAGCCTGCCGCCGCCAGAAGCACGCTCGTGTCGAGGAACAGTCTCACCGTTTGGCTTTGCGAGGCGTGGCGCGAAACACGGCCATGTCAGCCTCGTCGCGTGCGATCCATTGTTCGATTGTGCCTTTGGGCAAGTCGCGCACGGGCATGGCAAGCGCGGGCGGCAGGAAAAGACCGCCGTCGCGTTCTTCAACGACGACCATGGGGTTGCGGAGCTTATCGAGGCCCATTTTGCGGCGCGGCGAAGGGGCAGCGTCAGACTGCCGCGTTTGGTCAATGGAATGGTGGTGAACCGGCACGCGGTTCTATCCCCTGCGGCACACCGCGACGAGCCTCCTGAAAAATGCCGGCGTACCGGCCGTTGGCAAAGCCCAGATTCCAGTTGTCCGGCGAGGCTGCATCGCTATCCTTTTCCCTGTGACCAAGCTTGCGGAAATCCAAGACGCCATCCTTCGGCTCGATCCGAGGGAACAACAGGCGCTCCGTCATTGGCTGGACGAGACGGCGGAGGAAACGCCGGAAATGCTCGCTGCCATTGACGAAGGATTGAATTCCCTGGCGACAGAGGGCGGAGTTCCCATTGAGGAAGCACGCCGCCATCTGCGCCAATGGATTACCGAGTAATCATCTCAAAACCGGCACTGACCGATCTGGGTGTCATCGCCCGTTTTATCGCCCAGGGGCCAAACGGGAGTTCGACCTCGGCTTTGAAGATCGGCGAGGAGTTGATCGCCCAATGCGAATCCCTTTCAACTCTGCCCAATCGTGGATCGATTGTCCGTCGGAAGCCGGGCATGCGGAAACTTTCGCATCGATACTACCTCATCTTTTACCGCGTCACCGACGCGAGCCGGCTGGTTGAAATCGTGCGCATCTGGGACGGCCGCCAGAATCCTTCGGCCTTGATCTTACTTTGACCGGGCCAGCGTGCTCGCAACCGCTATGGTTGCGCTCGGGGCAAATGAGCGCGGCGTCGTAATCGAAAAGAATGGGGTTCGGAGCACGATGAGCTATCGGTACACGGACCGGCTGGCGGTCGCCGTCGCGAGGGAGATAGAGATCGCCGTTGGCGACCGGCTCCAACTCAAATTCAACGGCACGTCCGTTGAGGGCACGCGGCTAAATAACGGCGAGTTGGTTACTGTCCGCGAAGTCGCGCCCGACGGCGCGCTCGTGGTCGAGGCCGGCGCTGGAGGGCGCAAAACGCTCGCGCCCGCACAGCGAGTCCTCGTGCGTGGCTATGCGGTCAGCATGGTCACATTTTGCCCGTGGCGGACCAAGGAATGGACCATGCCGTGGTCACGCCTCGATTCGTACAGTTTTTCCAACGAACAGGAATTGGAGCGACTTGAGCGTAAGCGACAATTCGGCCACAGCGTAGCCGGCGGCGGCGAATCTGTTAGGCTGGGCGGAAGGTGCGAAAGCTCCGCAAGCAGTCAGGTCTTCAGTCCCGGGAAATTATGCGGGGTGAAGAGCGCCTGAGTGTGATTGGTG
>DASXYY010000052.1:0-6435 GCA_036502225.1 Opitutaceae bacterium | reverse complement strand
TGCTCAGCCTGGAGCAACTCTGGCGCGCGTCTCTTCCAGTCCCTTAACGGGCACTCTTCAACCGGAGAGCCGGATGCGGTAGTTCCGCACGTCCGGTTCGGAGGGAGGGGCAGGTTCCATTCCTGTCCCTACCCCTATCCGATTCGTGAATAGTTCGGGTCAGTTGGCACTCCCGAAGGATTTACTTCCGTAGATCTTTTGAAAGTAAGTGAAGGACTCTTTCTTTTCTCCCTTTTCAGACAGGAGTCCCTTGCGATTGAATCCATCCTGCAGCAGCGGAATGTTGCGGCCCGGGGAGCGGAAATCCATCAGCACCCACGGCGCGAGTCCCCGCACCTGCGGAATTTTGCCGAGCATGACGAGTTGGTGCTCCAGGACGCTGAGCTGATTCTCCTCGGACCAGCGCATATTCTTGCCGGCATGATTGCCGTATTTCGCTTCGGCCCCGAACTCCGAAACGATGATGGGCTTCTCCGGCAGAACCCACTGGATGGAATCCGCTTCGTCGGGCCGCCGCGAATACCAGCCGATGTATTCGTTGAGGCCCACGACATCGAGAACCTGGGCCAGCGGATCATCCAGCGTCATGGTCGCTCCGTCGCCGTGGGCGGTGTTGAGGGCCGAAGTGATGAGCCGGGTGGGATCCAGCTGGCGAGCTTCGCCCGCCAGTTTGGTTAGGAATTTTGTTCGCGCGGGAAAATTTCCGGTTTCGTTGGAGATCGACCACAAGATGACGGACGCCTTGTTGCGGTCGCGTCGAATCATTTCGTGGAGCATCGCGTCGGCTTTCGCATAGACGGCCGGATTGTCGAAGGCGATGCGCTGCCAGAGGGGAATCTCGGACCAAAGCATGACCCCTCTGCGATCCGCCATGCGCTCCATTCGCTCGTCGTGCGGATAGTGGGCAAGCCGGGCGAAGTTGGCATGAAGATCCTTGAGAAAGGAGAAGATGTGTTCGACGTCCTGATCGGTGCAGACGCGGCCGGTGCGGTAGGGCGCCTCGGCGTGAATGTTGGTGCCGTAAAGGAAGACCGGCCGGCCGTTGAGCAGGATGCGCGTGCCATCGACCCGAATGTCGCGAAAGCCGATATCGTCGGTGAGATGGTCGGCGCCGGATCCAAGCTCGACCGAGTAAAGTTTGGGACTTTGGGGAGACCAGAGTTCGAGTTGGGTCGCCTTCACTTCAAACGCGGCTCGGCCCTGTGCGTCCGTCAGCAGGTGAGCGTCGATTCCAGCGTCGGGAACGCGGAGGGTGACCGGCGTGCCGGAGGGTGCTCCTTCGACATGGACATAGCCGGTGAGAGTAGCGGCATTTCGGGGATCGAAGGCGGCGCCGCGTTCGAGATGGATGTCGTAATCGTCGATGAACTGATCCGGCACCGTGACGAGCGATACGTCGCGGGTGAGGCCGCCGTAGTCGAACCAGTCGTAGTTGACGGTGGGGATGTCGTCCTTGTGGCGCGAAGAGTCGACCGCTATGACGACGAAGTTGGCCCCAGGATGGAGCGCCCCGGTGGCTTCGAAGTCGAAGGGCGTGAATCCGCCTTCGTGGTCGCCGATGCGCTTGCCATTGACCCATACAAAAGAACGGTAGTTCGCCGCGCCGACGTGCAGAAATGTCCGGGTGCCCGGCTTGGGCTGGAATTCGAAGTCACGCTCATACCAGACGACGCCTTCGAAGCGAAAGAGGGTGGCCTCCTGGGTGTTCCAATCGCCCGGCACCTTTAGCGTGGGCGCCGTGGCGAAGTCGTACTCGGCGTTGTGCGGGCCGGCATCGATGTCGATCACCGGATGGGTGTTCTGGGCATAGCCGTTGTCGCGGACGGCGCCGGTGGCGCTGTAAAGATTGCCGAACGGCGGCTGCTCGACCAGGTAGTGCCAGGGCCCATCGAGCGATACGGTCTGCCGGCGGTCAACGCCGACGAGGAGCGTCTTCAACGGTGTCTGGGCGGAGGCCGGATAGGCCAGCGCCAGGCCCAGCAGAGGGAGGAAAAGTTTGCGGATAAAAGGATGCAACATGATCACGGGTGCGAAAAAAACGTCACGTTCCCGCCCGGGATGTCCCGCAGCGCAGGGGGGAGCCATCAATGTAATTTTTCCGAAAGCGGTGGCAAGAGCGACCGGAAGTTGCATGGTCAGATCGTGGCCCGGCGTCCGTTTTTCTTCGATTCGCATCACCGGTTTATTGTCGCGGCGGCCGCCGGCGTGGCTGGGTTGGTGCTGTCCGTCCATCTGCCCGCGTCCGTTCGCGCCATCCTGGCTTGGAATGCGTACGCTCTGGCGGGACTCGTGCTGATGTGGATCGCCATGCTCGCGCGCCATCCCGAGGAGATTCGCCGGCGCGGCCGGTTGCAGGACAGCAGCCGGACCGCCCTGTTCTCGGCGGTGGTGATCGGCGCGGTGGCCAGCTTGATCGCGGTCGCATGGCTTTTGAGCGATTCGAACGGCGGTGCTCACCATGCAACGGCCATCCTGCTCAGTCTGACCACGGTCGCCATCACGTGGGCCTTGATCCACACCTTGTTCGCCCTGCGCTACGCGCAGCATTACTACGCCGGGTCCAGCCACCCGCTGGTGTTTCCCGGCGACCAGCCGCCCGACTACACCGACTTCGCTTATTTTTCTTTTGTCATCGGCATGACGTTTCAGGTGTCGGACGTCCAAATCGCCCGCCGCGATCTCCGCCGCCTCGCGCTGGTGCATGGCGTCATCGCGTTCGGCTTCAACAGCGCCATTATCGCGATTCTGGTCAACGTCGTGGCGAGCGCACTTTGACGGCCCAGACATGAGGGATTTGGTGGAGCGCATGGTCCCCCTGCGCTTCGGCGTCGCGGATTTGCGGTATCGCTCAGCGCATCGGGACGATGCGCTCCACCCGGCCCCGGGATCAGACCTTCGGTTCCCAGCCGGGCTCGTAGGTTCGCTGCCACAACTTCATCGCGTCGGCGTCGCCCAGGATGTGCCCGTTTGACGTGTCACAATGAAGCTCGCGGCCGACTCGCCAGGCGATGTTGCCCAGATGCAGCAGGTTCACGCTGGGATTGGCGATCTCGATAGATGAATTCAGGGGGGTGCCCTGGCGGACCGCGTCGGCGAAGTTTCTGAAGTGCAGCGTGTCGGCGGCGGCCCCCGTGCTGCTGAGGATGTTCGTGGTGTCCTTCTGACCGGCGCTCTTCACCTCGCGCACGATCCGGTCCTTTCGATCGTAGATCGTGTACTCCAGGCCGTCGAGGAGCGCAGAGCCCTCGGTGCCATAGATCATGGCTCCGCGCTGGCGGCCTTCGACCGGGCGGGGATTGCAGCTTCGGCCTTCCCACGACAGGCTCTTCCCCTCCGGAAAATCCCAGCCGATCGTTTGGGTGTCGGGCGTTTCCCACTGGTCCTTGAATTGATAGCGGCCGCCGATGGACGCGACCCGGAGCGGGTAGTTCACGTCGAGCGCCCAGCGGCACACGTCGACCTCATGGGTGCCATTGTTCAGCGCTTCGCCGGTGCCCCAATGCCAGAACCAATGCCAATTGTAGTGGATGAGATTGGTGCGATACGGCCGGCGGGGCGCGGGGCCCTGCCACAGATCATAGTCGAGCCAGGAGGGGACGGGCGCGGGCGTCAGCGGCGGCAACGCCGCACGGCCATTCGCGTACCAGGCCTTGGCGAAATAGGCGCGGCCAATGGCGCCATCGTGGATCAGCTTGACCGCCTCTTTCATGGCCGGAAAGGACCGGCGCTGATTGCCCATCTGCACGAGACGACCGCTGGCTTTCACAGCCGCCAGCAGCAGTTCGCCTTCGTGCGGGTTCTGGCTGCACGGCTTTTCCACGTAGACATGTTTGCCGGCGGCCATCGCCAGGATCGACATGGGCGTGTGCCAATGATCGGGCGTGGCGATTGTGATCGCATCTATGCTCGGGTCTTCGAGCGAACGCCGGAAATCCTTGATGCCTTGCGGCACGGTCCGCTGCCATTTCGCGGTCTCCGCGAGCCCCTTGGCGATGGCGCGATCGTCGACATCGCAGATGTAGACAATCTCGGCGTTGTCGACGCCGCCCAGACACTGGATGTGCGCGAGGCCGCGTCCGTTCGTGCCGACGACGGCCACCCGCAGTCGGGAGTTCGGCGACGCGCTTCCCGGTTGGGAAGCCGCCCGGGCAAAGGACGGGAGCTTTCTCAGCAGCCCCGCGGCGAGGCCGGCGGCGGCGGTTTTGGAAATGAACTGGCGACGATCAAGGGGAGGAAGGTCGGACATGGCGGTAGCGAGCGTGTTGAATTTGCAACCGGCGTACGACTACGAATAGTGGCAATGCCGATGAGATTGACCACTCCTGAATCGGAAGCCGCTGGAATGCGGCGACGGCTCATCCGGAGGGGGTGCGTTTGGGTGGGATTTTGGGCTATCGCATATGTTTGCCGCGCAGCGGCAACCGATCCGAACCCGGCCGGCGCCGTGCCGAATTTACAAGGGGTCACCGTTCCGGGCCTGCCGCCGGTCACGAGCCACATCCATGTGGATCAGTTCGGCTATCTGCCGGACGAGGCGAAGGTCGCCGTCATTAGCGATCCGATACGCGGGTTCAACGCCGGGGACCACTTTGCTCCGGGGCCGAACCTCGAACTCTGCCGAGCGGCGGACCGCACGGTGGTATTTGGCGGGCCGGTCGAGTTGCGCGACGGCGGTGCGGTCGATGCAATTTCAGGCGACCGAGGATGGTGGTTCGACTTTGGCGCCGTTCGCCAGCCGGGCCGGTACTACGTCTTTGACCGCCAGTCGGGCTTGCGATCGCCGGTGTTTCGAATCGGAGCGGACGTTTTTGATCCCATTCTGCGGGCGGCGGTGCGGGTTTTCTTCTATCAGCGCGAAGCGATCGCGCATGCCGCGCCGAATGCCGATGCGCCGTGGCAGGACGGGCCTTCGTTTTTGCAGGACGGCGAGACGCACGCGGTCTGGGCCGGCCAGGACGCGTCGACGGAGCGCGACCTGCGCGGGGGATGGGCGGACGCGGGCGACACCAATAAATATCCGCCTTTCCTGGGAGAAGTCATCCATCCGCTCCTTTACGCCTGGCAGGCCAATCCCGCGGTTTTCACGGACGATTTCAATCTTCCTGAATCGGGCAACGGGCTCCCCGACCTGCTCGACGAAGTGAAATGGGAGCTCGATTGGCTCATGAAGATGCAAGACGCGGACGGCGGCGTCTTCATCAAGATGGGCATGGCGTCCAACGCCGGCGCCGAGCGCGCGAATTCTCCGTACAGCCGGGACCGGCACCCCCGATTCTATGCGCCCAAGTGCTCCGCCTCGACGATCATGACGGCGGGAGTATTGGCCCATGCGTCGAGGGTTTACGCGGCTTTCGGCCCCTGGAAGGGCTACGCCGCGCAATTGCGCGTCCGCGCCGAACTCGCCTGGGAGTGGTATCGGTCCCATCCGCGCAGCTACGATTGCGACACGCACGCCGTTTTGTCGGGTCTGGCCAACTTGTCCCCGGCGGAGCAGGACGCCGCCGAAGCCATCGCCGGCCTGCACCTGTGGAAGCTGACGGGAGAGGCCAGGTATCACGATGCCTTTCGCGCCAAGGTGGGTTCGCTGCGCCAGCTTTCTCAGCCCGGCTGGGCTCCCTATTGGATGGGTGCGGCCGAAGCGCTCTTCGAGTACCTAAAATCGCCTGGCGCGGACGGCGCGACCTGCGCGCGGATCACCCAGGCTTATCAAGCGGCGCTTCGGACGCCGTTTTTCATTCCCCAGAATAATTCGGACGAGCTCTATCGGGCCTGGATGCCCGCTTCCGCGTACCATTGGGGCAGCAATCGCACCCGGGCTTGTTTTGGTCTCGCCGCACTCCACGGCGCAGACTCCGGTCTCGGGGGACCTCTGAACGGCTGGCTGCGTCAGCATGCGCTCAACGAACTGCATGCGCTGCATGGCGTAAATCCGTTCAGTTTGGTCTACCTGACGAACATGAGCCGATTCGGCGCCGAGCTCTCCGCCTCGCGCATTTACCACGAATGGTTCGGCGAGGCGCCGCCGCCCGGCTATCTGGCCGGAGGTCCCAACCGCGATTACGACGGCAGCTTGGAATGGGTGCGTCAGCAGCCGCCCGCCAAGGCCTACGTCGAGGCGATCAACGCGCCCGAGGTCAGGTCCTACGAATTGACTGAGCCGGGAATTTACTACCAGGCCACGTATGTTCGGCTGCTGACGGCGTTCACGGCCCAGGCCGCGGCGCGTTAGCCTCTCAAAGCGGGTGGAGCGCATGGTCCCCAGGCGCTTTGGACGTCGCCGACTGGCGATATCGCTCAGCGCGTGGGGACCACGCGCTCCAGTGCGTCATCAAATACATGAACTCAGGATGTGAAAGTCAGACCCCGGTATCGGCATGGATATCGGCAGCGGAAGGAAACTGCGCCGCCGCGAGGCGGGGTGGGAAGCAACCGGAA
>DASXYY010000051.1:0-2036 GCA_036502225.1 Opitutaceae bacterium | reverse complement strand
GAATGGCACTGCCGCTTGCGGGCCTTGAAGTTGCGGCGAGCGTCGCGACCGGCGGCGCGGGGCGAGGGAGGCTGTCAGGTGGGCCGGCAGGTTGCGCCGGCGGCCGGCATTCGCGGGGCTCGCGAACTCTGACGGCTCGATGCATCCCGTCACGGGCGCCGCAGTCACGATGTCCAACCGTGCGGCGCACGGTGCGCGCTCCGATAGCGATCGGCGTCCTGGTTCGCTTCGAAAAAGCAGGACGCCCGTGCGTGTTGGCAATCGGATGGGGTGTGGCCGCGGGAAATTCGGCTTGGTGGGGAACCTTCCTTGGTCTAAAATCCCGCTCCACGGGACCTTTCTTGGCGGTCGGTAGCGGTACTGAATGAGCCAAGGAGGGTCCCGTGTCAGTTTACCGCGCAGCGTCCACGCTGAAAGATCGCTTTCCACTGGTTCTCTCGTCGTTCCTCCAGGGGGAGGGACTTCCGTTTTCCGACATTCTGTCCGCAGAACGCATTGACCAGGTCTTCGATGAGGCGGGTGCTTCATTTGCTGAGGACGAAGAGAATGCCGTCTATACGCCGGCCGTCACACTGTGGGCCTTTCTGTCGCAGGTGCTGTTCAAAGGGAAGCAGCGCAGTTGCCTCGCGGCTGTTTCGCGCGTGATGGTATTTCTGGTCGCCCTGGGGCAGAAGGCCTGCTCGAAGAACACCGGCGCGTACTGCCGGGCGCGGGCCAAGCTTCCCACGGCGGCGATCCGCCAGTTGACGACGGAAGGCGCGGCCTCGGCGGAAACGAGGCTCGCTGACGAATGTCTCTGGCAGGGACGGCACGTGAAGCTGGTGGATGGCTTCACACTCAGTATGCCCGACACTCCCGAGAACCAGGCCGAATATCCCCAACCTCCGGCGCAACAGCCGGGAATTGGTTTTCCGTTGGCGCGCTGTGTGGTCCTGCTCTCGCTGGCCACCGCCATGACGGCCGATCTGGAAATCGGACCATATTCAGGAAAAGAGACCGGCGAGACGGCCCTGTTGCGAAAGCTGCTGGCACGGCTGGAATCCGGCGACATCTTGCTGGCTGATTGCTATTACTGCTCCTATTTCATGATTTGCCTGCTGAAAGAACTGGGTGTGGACTTTATCGTGCGGCAGCACCAATGTCGCGCGACCGATTTTCGCCGCGGCGAACGGCTGGGACCGGGGGATCACATCGTCACATGGGCTCGTCCGCCACAACCGAAGTGGATGGACAATGACACCTACGCACAGATGCCGGAGTCGATCGCGGTGCGCGAAGTGGAAGTGCGCGTCAGCCAGCCCGGTTTTCGCGTCGCCTCGTTTGTGGTCGTCACGACGCTGATCGAGGCCGAGACATATCCGGCCGAGGACATCGGCGATTTGTTCCGCAAACGCTGGCTGGCGGAGTTGGATATTCGCGCCCTGAAGTCCACGCTGGGGATGGACGTATTACGTTGCCAGACTCCCGAGATGGTGCGCAAGGAAATCTGGACCGCCCTGCTGGCCTACAATCTGATCCGGCAGGCGATGCTGCAAGCCGCGCTGCAGGCAGGCCTCTCGCCGCGCGACTTGAGCTTCGCCCATGCGCTACAAACGATTGCCGCGTCGTGGATGAGCATGGCTCTGTTGTCTCCTGCCCGTCAGGAAGCGCTCATCGCCGCCGCTCTGAAAGGGCTTCGTCGGCCACTCGTCGGACGACGTCCGGATCGCATTGAACCGCGTGCCATCAAACGCCGTCCCAAACCGCACGATCTGCTCACGAGACCGCGTGCGGAAGCGCGGGACGAATTGCTCAAATCTCGAGCTTGAGCAGCCGTCGACCAGACAGCGGAGCATCGCCCGGAGCCCAGCGTCCCATGACGACAGACATTCGGCGACTTCCCGGCGCCACGGGTCGTGGCGTGTGCGTTCGTCGTGCGCGCCGCGAATGCCGGCCGCCGGCGCAACCTGCCGGCCCACCTGACAGCCTCCCTCGCCCCGCGCCGCCGGTCGCGACGCTCGCCGCAACTTCAAGGCCCGCAAGCGGCAGTGCCATTC
>DASXYY010000050.1:0-24355 GCA_036502225.1 Opitutaceae bacterium | reverse complement strand
CGTTGTCGACGCCGCCACCAGGCGCTCCAACTCCGCCTGTTGCTCGCGGGTGATGTCCACCTCCCCATTGAGTCTGCTCATCCGAGCAGAGTAAAGCCCAGGGGAACGCGTTGTACCGCCATTTACGAGACACTACACTAGCGCATCACGCAGATCCAAACCTTGATGAGGCCGGAAAAAATAGCCCGTTGTTTTGGTCTGTAAGAAATGGGAGGCCGCAGGTTGTTGCATTGCTACTGAAAAATGGCGCCGACGTTGATCCAAAGACTCGGGATTCCGGTGATCCGTTGTATGTAGCCGTCTCTAGGAAATACTATGATTTGATTAAAATGCTTGTGAAGGCCGGGGCAAATCCCAACCGAGAATCCTACGAGGGGCTCAGTCCTCTTGAATTGGCTAAGCGCAACTCGGATGAGACGGCGATCATCATTTTGAGTTCAGCGAAGCGACCTCGCGGATAACGTCGGTCGCGATTGCTCTCGACGAGACCTCAGCCGAACGATCCAGCCAGGGTTATGACGCTGCTGCCACGCCCGACCTGGAAGCGGTCTCCAGCACCTCCCAGAGGGCTTCGAGATGGAACGGTTTTGCGGTGAGACCATCAACCGAGCAATGGGCGGCGGAGAGTTCAGCCTGGACCCCTCCAATCCATCGCCCAGTCATGACAACGATCCGGGCGGCGGGACGGCGGTGGCGGATGTAGGCGATGAGGTCGAGAAACCAAGCACACAACCAAATGGATTTGCCGCATGCCGAGACGTGTCCCCTTAGACGTTCCTCAAGCTGTGGTGTTGATATTTGAGTTGTCGCTGATCTGATTCTGGGCGCTTGAAGCAGGGGCGGGGGAGGGGCTCGCCGAAGCCTGGCTGTCACTTTGAAGCCGTGCGAGAGCCGCCTGGGCGGCGGAGGCGTCGCCGGTTTTGATGTACGACTGCAGGGCTTTGTAGTCGGCGCTCGCCTGGCTGTTTTGACCGTTCGCCACACTGGCGTAGCGCGTCATCTGGGCCTGCAGTGAGGCGAGCAGCATCTGATTGGATGACGACGCGGCCGACGACACGCCAGAAATGGAGCTCATGCTCGGAGCATCGGATCAAACGGGAGAAACTTTAGGGGTAACTGATCCTTTTGAACTCACGACGCTTGGCGATTGCGGTAGGCCAAAGGGTTGTGTGCAAAACGTGGCTTCGTGGCAGTGAGGCAGCTGTAGCCGGGGGCGCTGACCCCGGCGGTTCCGCTTTCGACGTCGCAAGCGTTCGGCCCTCCTTCGCCAGTGGCTACGGCGGGCTGGCTTCCCATTGGGAAGCCAGGACCACGCGCTCCACCCTTAAGATTTCCGGAGAAAGACCGATCAAAAGTGTAGGCCGTCGTAGCACAAAACTGGGCAGGCGTGTAGCCGGTTGCGAGCCTGAAGGCCATCCAAACTCCCTCCGCTTGAATATACACGTCTCCCGGTTTCTTCCAGACGGCGGACGCGCTGCGTCTGTCGCGTTCATCGCCGCCGTTGCCGCCCTGGCCGCGCGTGCCGGCACTGTGCAGCAGACCTTCACTAGCACGGGGTCCGTGCAAACGTTCGTCGTGCCGGATGATGTGACCTCCGTCACGATTCTCGCTACGGGCGGGTCAGGCGGAATTTCCCGCAACACCGAGGCCGGCGGATTGGGTGCGAAAGTCCAGGGTACATTTACGGTGACTCCGGGAACGACCCTGAACATCGTAGTGGCCGGAGCGGGCGCCGGCGAAAGTAGCACTGTCGCCGGTGGCGGCGGCGGTGGCAGCTTCGTCTATACCACCTCCGATTTATCCGGGCTGCTCATCGCGGCTGGCGGCGGTGGCGGCGCGGGATTGACTTTAACCGGCGGTAGCGGCCTTGCGCCTAGCGCGTCCGGCCAAGCCGGAGCTGCCAACGGCGGGGGTGGTTCATCCCTGGAACCAGGTGTCGGAGGAACCAATGGAAATGGTGGCACGGGCGGCAGCGAAGATTACGGAGATGGCGGCGGTGGCGGCGGATTGCTCGCCGACGGCTTGGCCGGATTGTCGTATTTGACAGATGGATACAGCGCAGGCGGAACCTCGCTGGCCAGCGGCGCCGCCGGCGGCGTGCCGTATGGCGAAGTCGGCTATTACGGTGGCGCGGGAGGTTTTGGCGGCGGAGGTGGCGGCGGTCGCAACGGCGGCGGCGGCGGCGGCGGGTACAACGGTGGTGGTGGTGGCGGCGTATCAGGCGTCCACGCTGGCGGTGGCGGCGGCGGCGGGGGATCGTTCTGCGCCGTCACGCCCGACGTGGCCGTGAGTGGCGAAAATAGCGGCGCCGGTCAGGTCGTGATAACCTATGCTGCCTCGAGCCCCGTCATTTCCAGTGGCAGCACCGCGACCGGCACTTACGGAACGACGTATACGGACTCCGCTCCGCTCTACACGATCGTGGCGTCGAACTCCCCGGCCAGTTACGGTGGAAGCAATCTCCCGGCCGGTCTCAGCGTGGATGCCTCGGGCAATATCGTCGGGACACCGACCGCCAGCGGCACTACCAGCAACGTATCGGTCAGTGCCACCAATGCCGGCGGAACCGCCAGCGCGACGCTGACGATCACCATCAACGCAGTCGTTTTGACGGTCACGGGCGTGACAGCCAGCGACAAGACGTACGATGGAACGGCCACGGCGTCGGTGAACACGGACAACGCCGAATTGAGCGGCGTATTGGCGTCGGATGTGGGGAATGTCTCATTGAGCGGAACGCCCGCGGGGGCTTTTGTCAGTTCGGGAGCGGCCACGGGCGTTTCCGTCAACGTTACCGGTCTTACGCTGAGCGGCGGCGCCGCTCCGAACTACACGCTGACGCAGCCTTCGCCGACGGCAAATATTGACGCCCTTGGACTTGCTGTGACGGGCGTCACCGCCAGCGACAAAACCTACGACGGATCGTCTCAGGCGTCGCTTACCACTACGGGCGCCGCGTTGAGCGGGGTGTTGAACGCCGACGTGATCAACGTGACTTTGAGCGGCACTCCCACCGGGACGTTTGCCAGCGCGAGCGTGGCGTCGAACGTCACGGTTACGGTCGCGGGGTTCACGCTCAGCGGCAGCGCCGCATCCAACTATTCCATCATCCCGCCCGCGCCGACAGCCAATATCACGGCGCGAACGATCACGGTCACCGGAACCACGGCCAACAGCAAAACCTACGATGGCACGGCCCTGGCCACGCTCAACACGGGCGGGTCTGCCTTGAGCGGCGTCCTCATTGGCGATGTCTCCAATGTGGCGCTCGGTGGAACCCCCGTGGGAGCGTTCGCGAGCAGCGGCGTCGGCACTGGCATCACGGTCGCCACGGCCGGATTTACGATCAGCGGCAGCGCCGCGCCGAATTACACCCTGACCCAACCCACGACGTCCGCCAACATCATGGCGCTGGCGCTCACGGTTTCAGGCGTAACCGCCGGCAACAAAGCGTACGATGGCGGCACCTCCGCCACGCTCGACACGACCAGCGCCGCCTTGGTGGGTGTGCTGCGTGCCGACTTGGCCAATGTGACGCTGGCCGGGACTGCCAATGGCACGTTTGCGAGCAGCGGGGTTGGCTACGGCATTCGTGTGACCGTCGCCGGCTTAACCCTCAGCGGAAACGCGTCGAACAACTATACTCTCACTCAACCGGCGGCTTCGGCGAACATCACCGCCAAATCCCTCACCGTTACGGGTGTCACTGCGAACAGCCGAGTCTACGATGGCACGGCGGTCGCTTCCCTTAACTCCGGCAATGCGGCGTTGAGCGGTGTTCTCGTGGGCGATGTCGCCAATGTTTCTCTCGGGGGAAGTCCGGTGGGAACGTTCGCGAGCAGCAGCGTCGCCACCGGCGTTGCGGTCACCACCTCGGGCTTTTCGATCAGCGGCAGCGCCGCGCCGAACTATACGCTCACGCCGCCGACCGCCGCGGCGGACATCACCGCCAAAACGGTGACGATCACGGGGGTCACCGCCAATGCCAAAGTCTACGACGGCACGACAGGCGCGTCTCTCAACACCGGCAACGCGGCCTTGGCCGGCGTCCTGGCGGGCGATGTCGCTAATGTTTCTCTTGGTGGAAGTCCGGTGGGAACGTTCGCGAGCAGCGGCGCCGCCACCGGCATCACGGTCACCATCGCGGGCTTTACGATCAGCGGCAGCGGCGCGCCGAACTACACGCTTACGCAGCCCTCGGCCGCGGCGAACATCACCGCCGAGGCGCTTACGATCACCGGGGTCACCGCCAATGCCAAAGTGTACGACGGTACAACCGTCGTTTCGCTCAATACCGGCTCGGCGGTTTTGAGCGGCGTCCTCTTGGGCGATATCGTCAATGTGACAATCGGGGGAAGCCCCGTCGGAACGTTCGCGAGCTGCGGCGTCGCCACCGGCGTTGCGGTCTCCACCTCGGGCTTTTCGATCAGCGGCAGCGCCGCACCGAACTACACGCTCACGCAGCCGACGGCCACGGCCGACATCACCGCCAAGGCGCTTACGGTCACCGGCCTCACCGCCAGCAACAAAGCCTACGACGGCACGAGCACGGCTTCTCTCAACGCAGGCAGCGCCGGACTGAGCGGGGTGGTTTCCCGAGATTTAGGGAACGTCTTCCTGAGTGGAACGCCGGCCGGCACCTTTGCCAGCACCGGCGTCGGAACCGCGATAACCGTGACCGTCACCGGGCTTTCACTCGGAGGCACGAGCGCCGCCAACTACTCGCTCACGCCGCCCACGCTCAGCGCAAACATTTCGGCCGCCACGGCCACGGTCAGCCTCAGCTCGCTGACGGCGACTTACAATGGCTCGGCGCAAGCGGTGACGGCGACCACGACCCCCTCCGGGCTGCCTGTCGTGATTTCCTACAACGGGCACACGACGGCTCCAACTGAGGCAGGAACCTACCCGGTCTCGGCCGTCGTGCAGAGCAGCAACTACTCGGGCTCGGCCTCCGGCACGCTCACGATCAGTCCCGCCGCCCAAACGATCACCTTCCCGCCGGCCAGTGGCGCCACGATCGGCACGCCCCTCTCCCTGACGGCAACCGCCTCCTCGGGTCTCCCCATCACGTACTCCATCGCCAGCGGTCATGCGAATTTGGGCGCGTCGGCGCTCACGCTGGAGGACGGCAATCCGGTCGTCGTGCAGGCGAGTCAGCCCGGCAACAACGACTACCTGGCCGCGGCGAACGTCACGCAAAGCTTCAACGCGTCAAAATTGACGCAGAGCATCAGCTACATCCCACCGTCGAATCAGACGACCGCGTCGGCTCCGTTCCAAATGCAGGCGACCGCCTCGTCCGGCTTGCCGGTCACGTTCACCTTGCTCGACGGGCCTGCCACCCTGGGAGTCACGAGCAGCGGCGTCGGCAATGCCAGCTTGGTCGCGGTCAATTTGACCGGCACGGCCGGAACGGTGTCGATTCAGGCAAGTCAGAGCGGCAACGCCACCTACCAGGCGGCCCCCAACGTCACGATCACCTTCATGGTGTCGTCCGCGGGTGCCGTCTATTACTTCGGGACCGTCACCCAGGGTGCTTCTGATCATGGCACCGGTTTGAAAGCGAATGACGTTTCACCGGCGATCTCCGCCGCCGCCGTGGTCTCTGCGGCCGGCAACACTGGAATGATTGTCGCGTATCTGCCCAATGGCGCCAGCGCCGGCTTCGCGGTCAATTTCACCACGGATTCAACGGGAGCCTTCTCTGCGACCACGACCGCTCTAACCATGGGCTCCGCTTCGCCGACCTCGCTCACCGTCCAGGGACAGGTGTCGGGCACGGCGATCACCGGCACGATCGAGCCGGGCGGCTATACGTTTTCCATCGGGGCGGACGCCGCCGCCGGGCCCTCGGCCAACGTGGCCGGGCTTTATACGGGTTCGAAGCTGAATTCGAGCTCGGGAACGGAATACGCCATTGTCGGAACCCAAGGTGAGATTTTTGTCCTCGCCGCCACGCCCACGTCCGTCAGCGGGGGAACCGGGACCGTCGCCGCCAATGGATCGTTCTCCGTGCCGGCTGCCGGGTCCGCGTCGATTGCAGGTTCCGTCGACGGATCCACGGGCCAGATCTCGGATTCCGTGACTCAGGCCGGCGGAGGGACGGTCCAGTTCAGCGGCGTCGCCAGCGGGGTCACTGCCACGAGCCCGCTTTTGAATTTGTCCGCCCGCGGATTCGTGGGCAGCGGACAAAACGCACTGGTGGCTGGATTTGTCATTGGCGGAACCGGCTCGACGCCGGTGCTGCTGCGCGCCGTTGGGCCCACTTTGGGCAATTACGGCGTGACGAATGTGCTCTCCGACCCCGTGCTGCAGCTTTTCAACGGACAAGGCACCCTGATTGATTCCAATCAAGGCTGGGGCGGAGAGACCGCGCTCGCTGCGCTCTTTTCGCAGGTGGGGGCCTTCGGTCTTCCCTCCGACAGTACGGACTCGGCGCTTGCGGTCACCCTTGCGCCGGGCACGTATACCATCCAAGTCACCGGCGCCAACGGCACGGCCGGCGCCGCCCTGGCGGAGATCTACGACGCTTCGGCGAACCCC
Organism: Opitutaceae bacterium; assembly: GCA_036502225.1. Taxonomy (GTDB): domain Bacteria; phylum Verrucomicrobiota; class Verrucomicrobiia; order Opitutales; family Opitutaceae; genus Palsa-1447. Next base: position 17,809 of record DASXYY010000050.1, on the reverse strand, counting down.
GATGCGGAGACCACGCCCCTCGTGAACATTTCCACCCGCGGCTCCGTGACGGGAACCTCGATGCCGCTTATCGCGGGTTTTGTGATCGCGGGAAATAATCCCAAGCAAGTGCTGGTGCGAGGAGTCGGCCCCGGGCTGGCGGCATTCGGCATTTCCTCGCCGCTTTCCACGCCGAGCCTGACGCTCTTCGATGGGAACAGCAACCCCATCGCCCAAAATCAGCAGTGGGAGACGCCGCTGAACATCGGCGCCGGTCAAAATCAGGCCGGCGCAGCATCAATCTCGGCCGCCGCCGCACAAGTCGGCGCCTTCGCGCTCGCCTCAGGGAGCGCCGACACGGCCCTGCTGATCACGCTGGCACCCGGCAATTACACCGCTGAAGTCTCGGGCTCGAATGGAGATTCTGGGGTCGCCCTTCTGGAAGTTTATCAGGTCAGCCTCTAACCCAAATATCGCACGAATAATCGCTGGTGGAGCGCATGGTCCCCATGCGCTTCGGCGTCGCTCAGCGCATCGGGACGATGCGCTTCACCCATGGATCATGCGCCCGGGTTGACTGACCAGCCGCCGCCGAGGGCTTTGATCAGGGCGACTTCGTTGTTGAGTCGCACGGCGAAGAGTTCGGCGAAGGCCCGTTCGTTTTCGAGTTCGGTGCGCTGCGCGTCCACGACGTCGAGGTAGGAGACGTAGCCGGCGCGATAGCGGATCTGGGCAAGATTGGCGGCACGTTTGGCGGAGGCGACCGCGCGATCCTCCGCTTGGGCCTGGTCGGTGAGTTGCTGGTTGACCGCCAGCGACTCTTGGACCTCACGGAATGCGGTCAGGATCTGGCTGCGGTAGTTGGCCAGGTTTTCCTGGTAGGCGGCGCGCGCGCGATCCAGGTTGGCTCGGTTGCGACCGCCTTGGAAGATCGGTAGATAGACGCTGGGTCCGATCGACCAGATGCGGGAATCGGCGCTGAACAGCCGGCCGGTTTCGCCGGAGTCGAATCCGGCCGCTCCGGTCAGCGAGATCGACGGAAAAAACGCCGCTTTCGCGACGCCGATGCGCGCGTTGGCCGCGTCCAGGGTTCGCTCCGCACCGGCGATGTCCGGGCGCCGGGTAAGCAGTTCGGAGGGCAACCCCGCGGGGATGGAGGGAAGCTCGATCGAGTCCGTCGACGCCGTCAGGGAGAACCGGCTGGCGTCCTCGCCTACGAGCACGGCGAGCGCGTCCTGCACCGATTCGCGCCGGGCGGCGACGGCGTCAGCGTCGGCTTGGGCGCCCGCGAGTTCGGTTTCCGCCCGGGCGGCATCGAGATCGCTGGCCACGCCGTTGCGGACCTGGGCGGAAACAAGGTCGAGTTCGCGCCGGCGCAATCCGATGGTCTGTTCGAGAATCAGGGATTCCCGGTCAAGGCCTCGAAGCGAGAAGTAGTCGGTGGCGACCGCGGCGGCCACCGATAGCCGGATGGAATCGAAAAGGTCCGCGGCGGCCACTGCGTCCGCTTGCGCGCCTTCCTTGAGACGCCGCACCCGCCCGAACAGATCAATTTCCCAGGAGACGGTCAGGGGGACGGTGAAGTCATTGGACAGGGCCGCCGGAAACGGATTGGCGGCCGTCGTGGAAAACTGGGTACGGGTCGCGGAGGCCGACAGCGCGGCCTGCGGCCACGCGGCGGACCGCGCGACCCCGGTGGCGGCCAGCGCTTGTTCGACGCGGGCGCCGGCCGCCCGGAGGTCTTGGTTGGCGCCGACCGCCTGGGTCTCCAGTCGATCGAGCGCCGGAGCCCGGAACAGGGTCCACCAGCCGGAGGCCGGCAGCGGCTGGCCGGCCGTCTGATCCGGGTTCAAACCGCGGTAGGCGGGCGGCGCGTCGGTTGCCGGGCGGCGATAGTCGGGGCCGACGCTCGGGAGCGCGGCAATGGACATAGCGGAGGAGGCGAGGAAGAGCAGGAAGGTTTTCATGGGAGCGAAATCAGGCCTGTTCCGGCGAGGGGAGGGCGGCGGGGGCGAGTGCGGCCCGCCGCACGCCGAGCTTCTCCAGCACCGTGTAAAAAACCGGGGTGAGGAAGAGGCTGAAGATCGTGACGCCGATCATCCCGGCGAAGACCGCGACGCCCATGGCGCGGCGCATTTCGGCGCCGGCGCCCGTGGATACGACCAAGGGAAAGACCCCGGCGATGAAGGCGATCGAAGTCATGAGAATGGGCCGCAGGCGCAGGCGCGCGGCATCGAGGGCTGCCGCGACGATTCCTTCGCCCTCCTCGCGGCGTTTCACCGCGAATTCGACGATCAGAATCGCGTTCTTCGCGGCCAGGCCGATCAGCACGATCAACCCGATCTGCGTGAACACGTTGTTTTCGCCCCGGGTCAGCCACAGTCCTACCAGCGCGGAAAACAGCGCCATCGGCACCACCAGGATCACGGCAAACGGCAGCCGGAAGCTTTCATACTGGGCGGCGAGCACCAGGAACACCAGCAGCACGCTGAGCGGAAACACATAGAGCCCCGTGTTGCCGGCGATGATTTTCTGGAACGTCAGTTCGGTCCAGTCCAGGACCATCCCGTCCGGCAGGTTCTGCGCGGCGAGTTTTTCCATCGCCGCTTCGGCCTGGCCGGAACTGAAGCCCGGCGCGGGCGCGCCGTTGATGTCCGCGGCGGGATAGCCGTTGTAGCGCATGACGTCGTCGGGCCCGTACGTTTCGTGGACGTTGATCAGGGAGCCGAGCTGCACGAGCTGCCCGGCACTGTTGCGAGTCTTCAGCCGGAGGATGTCCTCCGGCCGCTGGCGGAAATCGGCATCGGCCTGGGCGATCACCTGGTAGGTGCGGCCGAAACGGTTGAAATCGTTCACGTAGAGCGAGCCGAGGTTGATCTGCATCGTCTCGAAGACCTCCTGCAGCGGCACGCCCATCGCCTTGGCCTTCACGCGATCGACATCGGCATCGAGCTGCGGGGTGTTGACCGTGAAGCCGGAGAAGACGCCGGCCAGTTCAGGCGTCTGGCGGGCCTGGTTGACCAGCGTCTGCGTGGCCGCGAAGAGCGCGTCGAATCCATGATCGCCGCGGTCCTCGATGTAGAGCTTGAAACCGCCGATGGAGCCGAGGCCCATGACGGGCGGAGGCGGAAAGATCGCGACGTAGGCCTCCTCGATACCGGCATACTGGCCCTGCAGCGATTGGGCAATGGCCGCGCCGGACAATTCCTTGGTCGTGCGCTCCTCGAACGGCTTGAGCGTCACGAACACAATTCCGGCGTTCGGTGAATTCGTGAAGCCGTTGATCGACAGGCCGGGAAACGCGACGGCGCTTTCGACTCCGGGATGGGCCAGGGCAATGTCGCTCATCCGTCGAATGACTGCATCGGTGCGGTCGAGCGACGCGGCGGCGGGCAGCTGCGCGAAGGCCACCAGGTACTGCTTGTCCTGGGTGGGAATGAAGCCGGACGGAATGCTCTTGAAAAGCCAGCCCGTGGTGGCGAGCAGTCCCGCGTAGATTACGAGGACCACGACCGACAGGCGCACCAGCCGGGAGACGCCCGCGGAGTAGCGATCCGACGCCCAGCTGAAAAAGCGATTGAACGGCCGGAAAAACCAGCCCAGCGCGAAGTCGAGGCACCGCGTCAGGCGATCCTTGGGCGCGTGGTGGCCCTTGAGCAGGAGGGCGCTCAGCGCCGGCGAGAGCGTGAGGGAATTGAACGCCGAAATCACCGTGGAAATGGCGATCGTGATCGCGAACTGCTTGTAGAATTGCCCGGTGAGTCCGCTGATGAAGGCCGTGGGGACGAACACGGCCGAAAGCACGAGGGCGGTGGCAACAATGGGCCCCGTCACCTCCCGCATCGCCTGCCGGGTTGCGTCGGCCGGCGTCTTTCCCAGCGCGATATTGCGCTCGACGTTTTCGACGACGACGATCGCGTCGTCGACCACGATGCCGATGGCCAGCACGAGGCCGAACAGGGAGAGGGCGTTGATCGAGAAGCCGAGAACGTTCATGACCGCGAACGTGCCGACGAGGGAGACCGGCACCGCGGCCAGCGGAATGATCGAGGCGCGCCAAGTCTGCAGGAACAGGATCACCACCAGGACGACGAGGACGATCGCCTCGACCAGAGTGTGGACGACCTTGTCGATGGAATGACGGACAAAGATGGTCGGGTCATAGACGATGTCGTAGTCCAGCCCCTCGGGAAAACTCTTCTTGAGGGTGGTCATCGCGGCCCGGACGGCGTTGGAGGTCGCGATCGCATTGGAGCCGGGCAGTTGAAAGATGGGCAGGGCGACGGCGGTCTTGTTGTTGAGCAGGGAGCGCAACGCGTAGTCCGAGGCGCCGAGCTCGACGCGCGCCACATCCCGCAGTTGGACGCGTTCGCCGGCGGGGCCGGTCTTGACGATGATCGCGCCAAACTCTTCCTCCGTGACCAGGCGGCCTTTCGTGTTGATCAGCAGTTCCGTGGCGACGGGATGCCCGGTCGGCTGCTTGCCCACGGCGCCGGCGGCGACCTGGACGTTTTGCTCGCGGATCGCGGCCACGATGTCCGAGGCGGTGAGCCTCTTGGCCGCGACTCTATTTGGATCGAGCCATACGCGCATCGCGTAGTCGCCGGAGCCGAAAACCGGCACGTCGCCCACGCCGGGGAGGCGGGCCAGAACATCGCGCACCTGCAGCGTCGCATAGTTGCGGACGTAGATGTCGTCGTAGCGGTTGTTGGGTGAAAACAGATGGACCACCATCATCAGGTCCGGCGACGACTTGCTGGTCGTGACGCCCAGGCGGCGGACCTCCTCGGGCAGTTTCGCCTCGGTTTGCGCGACGCGGTTCTGCACCTGGACCTGGGCGGTGTCCAGGTTGGTGCCCAGCTTGAACGTGACCGTGAGGGTCATCACACCGTCGCTCGTCGACTGCGAATACATGTACAGCGAGTTCTCGACGCCGTTGATCGCCTGTTCGAGCGGAGCAGCGACTGTCTCGGAGATGGTCTTCGGATTGGCGCCGGGGTACGTGGCTTTCACCACCACGGTTGGCGGGACCACTTCGGGATATTCGCTCACCGGCAGCTGGGGGAGCGAGATGACCCCGAGCAGAAAAATGACGATCGAAACGACGCCCGCGAAGATGGGGCGCTTGATGAAGAAATCGGAAATATTCATGACGATGCGGATCTAGCGGGCGGCCAGGGCATTGGCGGGAGCGGGCCGCGCCGCGGCGGCCACCTCAAGGTGCGCATCCACCGGCATGCCGGGACGCACGTGCTGCAGGCCGTTCACGATCACGCGGTCGCCGGCGTTCAGGCCCTGGCGCACGATCTGCTTGTCGCCCACGGCGCCGGCGACCGCGACGGTGCGGTAAGCCACGACGCCGTCGGATCCGACGACCAGGACAAACTTCTGGCTTTGGTCCGTCTGCACCGCACGGTCGCTGACCAGCAGCGTCGGCTTGGCCGCGCTGATCGGAATCCGCACCCGGGCGAAGAGGCCGGGGATCAGTGTTCCGTCCCGATTGGGGAATACCAGGCGCAGCGTGAGGGAGCCGGTTTCCGGGTCGAGCCGGTTGCTGGCGGATTCGACGTACCCGTGACGAGGATATCCCTCCTCGTCGGCCAGCTCGAGGTCGACGGGTATGCGGTCCGATGCGGCCCGCCCGCGCTCGCGCAGGTAGCGGTCGAACCGCAGGTACGTGCTCTCGTCCATGTCGGCGTAGACATAGGACTCGCCCACGCTGACGATAGTCGTGAGCAGCGTCGCGTTGCCGGGGGAGCCGGAGACCAGGTTGCCCTTGGTGATCAGAGCCCGGCCGACGCGGCCGGTGATGGGCGCGCGCACGTCGGTGTATTCGAGGTCGAGCCGGGCGGTCGCCAGTTCCGCCTTGGTTTCGGCGGCGCGCGCGCGGCGGGCCTCGGCTTCCTCATGGGATATGGCGGCGGCGGCCAGCAGCTCGTCGGCGCGTTTGGCCTCACGGGCGGCGTCTTCGGCCTGGGCGGTGGCCAGATCAAACTGGGCCTGGTACCAGCGGGGATCGATGCGGAACAGGACATCGCCCGCATGGACGATCTGACCGGCCTGGAAGTGGAATTCGTCGAGATGGCCGGAGACGCGGGCCCGAAGCTCCACTGTCTCGGTCGCGTCGACATGCCCGGTGATTTCGTCGTAATCGGCGAGCGATTGAACTTCGACCGGAACCACGGTGACTCGGGGGGCGGGCTGCGGGGTGGATAACGATTGTGGCGCCGCGGCGCTGTGGGAGCGAAAGGCGAGAGCCGCGCCGATCAGCGTCGCTAGGGCACCCGCTGCGACCGAGGCGGAAACGAGACGCTTGCGAAGGAAGATGGTGTTCATAGTTGGATGTTTAGCTAGTAATTTGCCGAAAAAAAGGGCGCACGGGTTAGGTGCGCGTAAAAACGCGTGGGCAAACGGAGAGTGATTAGTTAAATGCGGGCTTGGCGATCTTCACGCGGAGCAGGCTGAAAGCCATCTCCGGGATGGGGCGGATGATTTCGGGATCGTTCATGATCCGAGCCTGGCTGACCAATCCCTCGATGAGAGCGAAGAGGGCGACGGCCTGCTGGGCCGGATCACAAGGCTCGATCACCCCTTGGGCCACCGCGTCGCGAATGGTCGATTCGTAGTAGCGGCGTTTGCGCGAAAGGACATCGCGCACCACGGCGCTGACATCGACCTCATGGGTGGTCACTTCCGACCCGACGGAGCACATGGGGCAGCCGAGCACTTTGCCGTATTTCTTCTTTTGCTCGGCAACGTTGCCGTAGATCCCTCGCAGGTAGCCATTGAATCGTTCCAGCGGCTCGATGGCGGAGGAGAATTGTTGGTCGAGATGCGGCTTCCAGTCCTCGTTCCAGAGCTTCTCCAGCGCGGCGACCGCGAGATCCGCCTTGGATTTGTAAAAGTAGTAGAAACTTCCCGTTTTCACGACCGCCCGCTTGCAGATATCGTCGATTGTAACCGCGCCGTAACTCTCTTCCCACATGAGGTCGAGCGCCGCGTCCATCAGTTTACGATCTGCGTCTGAAGTCCTGCCCATGGCAAATTTGGATAGTTGAACATTTTACTACTGGGAAGCGATTGTCAAGCTTTCGAGCGGGTGGCGCGCGTGGTCCCCCACGCGCTTTTCCGCTTTCGATGTCAAATCGCGCGTTAGGGACAACGCGCTCCACCCCGGAATAAGCCCGCGGCTGCAGCGGAATATGTCGCAATGTGGGCGCAAAAAAGGGCACCTTTTCAGGTGCCCTTTGAAGCAATTTTGCGGACTAAATTCCGCTCAGCGTCTGATCGCTCAGGCGACCGACATCCGGCGACGGAACGCGAACACGCCGCCGAGCGCCGCCACTAGGAGGGCGATCGTGCTGGCCGTGTCCGGAGCCGACGGAATTCCGGGTCCGACAGGGTGGAGTTGGCTCACACCCAGTGTGCTCAGGCCGAACAGGTACGCATCACCGGGGGTCAGTGCCAAGCCGCCGCCACCGATCGTGACGGTCACTTCCTGGAAGTCGCCCGAACCAATCGCTTGGCCGTTGGGCGTGTAGAGGATGGGCTCCGAGGCGTAGTCCAGTGTGGAGGTGGACTCGTCATGGGACTGGCCGCCGATGAGGCTGCCTTCCCAGCTCATCACGAAACCCTGGTAGTTATAGGAGCCGTCGTTGCCGCCCTGCAGGAAGAACGAAAAGCTCATCAGATTGCCCGCACCGCTCGGCGCGATGAACGTCTGGCCGTAGGTGGCGGTGTTGTCGGGCTCGAGACCCCAGTTCCAAATGTAGTTGGTGCTGATGTCCGCGGTATTGTCCCAGGACGCGTTCGCGAACGTGGCGTTGAAGATCAAATCGCCAAAATCGGCAAAGTCGTCCCAGTCACCGATGATTGGACCGTTGTGGAAATTGAATCCACCACCGCCGATGTTGGAGTTGTAGGGGGCCGCGCCGCCGCCGGGTCCGCCGCCGTCGGAGCTTCCAATAGTGGCCCAGGCTTGGGCATCCGTCTGGGCGTGAGCCGCAGTCGTTCCGATGATCGCCACGGAGGCGAGAAACGCCGAAGAGGCGAGTGTTCTAACTGTCTTGTTCATAGGTAGGTATCTGTGTGGAGTTGCGAGAAATCCCGCGATTGGTCAGAAACATTGCAACTTAAGCGCCAAAGTTGGTGCCACAGGTTGCAATATCATTTAACATGATAAAGGAGAACATGATAACGTATCGGGCAATTTTCCCGATTGAGGAGGAATAAGGCCTCACCCTATAAATGTGTAAGTTTGGCTGACAATTTTGGCGGTTTGCCGCGGAAACGCTGTGAAATTAGGAATTCGAAATATCTCCCGTCCGCCGATGGCCGACTCCCTGCATTTTCCGTCTGCGGGACGAAAAAAAGGGCACCTGAAAAGGTGCCCTTCGAAGTGAAGCCGCGGCGCAAAAAGCTGCGCAGCACGTAGACGATCAGCCGACCGCGAGCCGGCGACGGAACGCGAACACGCCGCCGAGCGCCGCCAACAGGAGTGCGATCGTGCTGGCCGTGTCTGGAGCCGACGGAATGCCAGGTCCGACGGGGTGGATCTGACTCACGCCCAGCGTGCTCAGCCCAAATAGGTAGGCATCTCCGGGAGTCAGAGCCAAGCCGCCGCCGCCGATCGTGATGGTCACTTCCTGCCAGTCGCCGGATCCGAGGTTCGCGCCGTTTGGCGTATAGAGGATGGGTTCCGTAGCGTATTTGATCGTGGAGGCCGACTCGTCGTGGGCCTGTCCGCCGATGAGACCGCCAGCCCAGGTCATCACGAATCCCTGATAATCGTAGGAGCCATCATTGCCGCCCTGCAGGAAAAACGAAAAACTCATCAGATTGCCGGCACCGCTCGGCGCGATAAACGTCTGGCCGTACGTGGCGGTATTGTCGGGCTCAAGACCCCAGTTGTAGACATAGTTGGTGGTGAGGTTCGCGGTATTATCCCAGGACGCGTTTTGGAAAGTGGCGTTGAGGATCAGGTCGCCGTAGTCCGAAAAGTCGTCCCAGTCACCGATGATGGGGCCGTTGTGGAAATTGAAGCCGCCGCCGCCGATGGTGGAGTCGAAGGGCGAGGCGCCTTGGTTCTCGGTGGGGGTCCCGCCGAATTTTCCACCAATGGTGGCCCACGCCTGGTTTTCGATTTGGGCGTGAACCGCCGAGGTGCCGATGATCGCCACGGAGGCGAGAAGAGCCGACGAGGCGAGTGTTCTAGCGATCTTGTTCATAGGTAAGCGTATGTGTGTGGAGCTGCGATATATCCCCGAATAGTCACACCGCTGCAGTTTGGAGGCCAACGAGGGAGCCGGGGGGCACCTCATGACATAACAGCATATTTATAATGTGGATGCAGTGGCGGGCATTTTCCCTGGCGTAGCGGGCATCCGGACCGATCCTATAAAAGTGTAAGCGTGGCTGACAGTTCTGGCCTCGCTTGCAAATTTTGACGTCAGAAATTCAAATTTCGAACGATTTGCCATTCGCCGGTTTGGCTGAGGCGCCAAATTGTCAGGTAGGTTTGATTGGTCGTGGTCATTTTCCCGGCGACGGTGCGCGAAGCCATCTCGGCATCGCCCCATTCGATGAGAACTCCGTTGGCTTCGGCCAGAGACCGTCGATGAATGAATCCGCCAGTGATCTCGCTGCCCATGCCAAAGCGCTTGCGAAGAGCGTCCGCCACGGTGGCGCGGCCACTCATCACGCGGCCCTTCGCCGTGACAAACACCACATCATCGGCCATGGCGCGCACCGCCCGGTCGGCATCGTGCGCCTGCAGGGCCGGAATCCAGTCCGCATTCACTCCATCGATAAACTTGGCCGCGGCCCCGAGGTCGTACGCCTTGGCGTGGGCTGCCGCGAAGAAGATAAGAAAGCTGATCACCAAGAATCGTCTCATATTTGTCCTTCCGTCCCAAATTGAAGGCCGCTGTCCGCTTGCCAGATTGCGATCACATTTGTTCCTTTTGATAGGCGCGTCAGTGAAATAAAAGGAGCGCTTGAGCGCAGGTCCGCGCCGGATCGGACGAAGGTCCAGGGATTGTGCAATTGGCCGAGGACGAGGCGGACCTGCTTTGCTCATTCTTTCGCTGGCTGGCTGCGCAAACAGCGAGGGCGACGGTTGGCACAGGGATTCTTCGGGGCGGCCAAATAAGGCCCGCCTGTGCGGCCCGTTCTTGGTGGTCCATTGGGTCGATCATCCGGCGAAGGAAGTCCGGATTGTTCCGGTGCAGCGCCAATCGCTAGCGCCGCTTCTCCGACAGTGACCAGGCTCCGACCGGCTTGCTCCGCAACCGGCTGACCGTTTCGAGTTGGGCCCGTTGGCATCTTTGCGGCGACAGGCCGGCCAGGATCAACTCCAGATCATCGGCGACCAATTGGCCGATGAGCGGCTGGATTTCCGGGATGCTGCCGGCCCGGTGCGCTTGAATGAGCGTGTTGGGGGTGTGGCGGCCGGGTTCATTGGCCGGCACGGGCTCTTCCGGCCACACGTCGATCCCGGCGCGGATCTGCCCGGACTCGGCCGCGGCGAGCAGTTCCGGAAAGTTAACGATCTCGGCACGGCTGGCGAGGATCACGACGCTGCCCTTCTGCATGCTGGCGAAATGCCGCTGGCCGATACGACCGGTATTGTCGCTCGTGTTCGCAGCCAGCAGAAACACCACCCGCGCCCGGGCGAAGCATTCGTCGAGCGAGGCGGGGACGACGTTCAGATCCCGCAGGACCGCCGGAGCGATCCACGGATCGTGAATCAGGATTTCGCGCGAAAACGGCTGCAACAAGGGCAGCAGCGCCCGGCCAACGTTGCCAAATCCGACCAGGGCGAGCGTTTTTCCCTGCAGCAGGAACGAATCGTGGTTGTCGCCCTTGAATTCCTTGCCGGCCCGCAGCAGGGCGTCGGCCTCGTGCATGCGACGGGCCAGCGAGATGGCCATCGCCAGGACCATTTCGGCGACGGGCCGCGCGTAGACGGGCGCCGTCGATAGCACGGGGATGCCGCGGCGATGGCATTCCGCGTAGTCGACGTTGGTCAGAAAGTTGCTTTCGACGTTGAAGATCGCGCGAAGATTCGGGGCCCGGTCCAAGCGAGCCTTGTCCATTGCCGATTGGCCGATCAGCGCGATGGCGCCGGGCAGGTGGCGATCGATCTGTTCGGCCGACGCCGGCGAGCCATCGTGCCACAACACGCGGCCCAGGGCTTCCAGGCGGCGCTTCGTTTCCTCGTCGAAAATACGGTCAATCCGGCGAGGAAAGGGGTCGAGAAGGATGATGCCGTCGGACGCCATGTCGGTGAGTTAGTCTCGATTTTTCATGAACACACTGCAAGGGCGGCGCTGCCTCGCGAAGGTGGAGCGCATGGTCCCCCTGCGCTTCGGCGCCAAACGCAGATAATGGTCAAAGCGCATGGGGACCATGCGCTCCACCCGCGACTCAGGTCTTGATCGACGCCGCGCATCGAGGCATGACGGCCTTCGTTGGCCACGGCGCTCAAATTCAACCAGGAAATCATTTTCGGCGAGATCGGCTCGCTGGGCATGGCCTATGTGGCGGCATTCACGGCCAAGGCGTTTCAGGCCGACAAGTACGTGATTTCAACGGCGATGGTCGCGGGCACGCTGCTCGGCGGCACGCTCCTGTGGCTGGCCCTGCGCATTCATCACCGCCAGGAGGAACAACGCTTTTCGGTGGGCGGGCTGGCCAGCGACATCAGCTACTTCACGCCCGCCGCGCTGACGTTCGGTTTTGGAGTCTACGATCCGGCTCTCTTTTTCGTCTCGCACCATCTCCTGGTCGAAGGCGTCAGCGTCGCCCACACCGTGATCATGGCCCAGATCGTCGCATTCACGCTTTTTCTTGGCTGCATGAACCTTTACCGCGCGGTACTGCTGAAAACAAAGGGGAAGCGTCTGTAGTGCTCACGGCGCGACGCCGCGCCAGACGGCCGAGCACTTCGCACAGTGCCTTCTCCTGTTCCGTGGGATCGAAACGCTGGGCCTCAAGCCTCTCGGTGTAGCGAGGCAGATCGGCGATGAATTGCCGCAGTTCGCCCACCGTGGGCGACTCCGAATAGGCGCCCAGGCCCGAATCGGCGAGAAACAGGGCGTTCATCGTTTGCTCGAACTGTTTTCGGAGCGGCACGGCAAAATAGGGCTTCTTCAGAAAGATCGCATCGGCAATCAACGAAAATCCCGCGGTGCCGATGATGGCTCGGCACGACGCGAGGTCGTCCAAAAATCCCGCCCCCCGGGGTCGGAAGCGGAGTTTGCCTTCATCGCCGACTCGGTCGTGGCAGTAGATGACACAGGGTTCGTCCAGTTCGCGCAGGACGTCCACGAATTCGGGATTCGGCTTCGTGAGGTAGACCAGAAAGTGCGCGCCCACCGCCGGGTTGAGCGCGCGGATGTCGCGCTGCACAATCGGCGCCACGATCCGATCGCGCGGATTGTCCGGGGTCAAAGGCCGGTACGATTTGATGAGGTAAAAGGCGGCCCCCAGCGTGCAAAGCCGGGTCGCGATCCGCACCACCGCGAGCTCCATCGCCGAGCCCACCGGCGCCCGCCGCAGGTAGCGGAGGCCATTCTGATTGTCCATGCTGATGAGCGGGCGCCGCAGCACGTGGGACATCAGCGTCGTGTAGGGCTCGTAAGCCGTGAGGAAGACGTCCGGTTCAAAGGCTTCCAACTCCCGGCGCAGCCGCCGCCAGTGGCGGACGTAAAAGGTGAGCGTGTGCCGGTTGCGCAACGCCGTCCGCCAGACGGACATTTGGTTGGCCTTCACGTGGAGCGGAAAACCTTCGATTCGGGAGGGGGAGAAACCCTTGAGCGCTTCGAGCGCGCGGTCGCCGAACGTGAGGATTTTCACCGAATGGCCCTCGCGTTGCAGCATCTCGGCGATTTCGATCGCTTCGTAGACGTGACCAAGTCCTTCGCCGGAGACCCCGTAAATGATGCGCATCCGATTATTCGGTTTGAGGGTTTGGATGGTCGGGGGCCGAGGCGAGCCGCACGCGTGACGATCAGGTGAAGTTACCTTCCAATCCGTTACGCCCGGGTGAATTCGCAATGACGGTGGCGGATTGGCGTGGAGGGCAGGCCGAAGGGGTTCGATGGTAAACGCGTGTCCGACTGGCGGCAGCGCGGTTTTGCGTGGATTCAGCGCCGGGCGATCGATCCGGTGCTGGCGCAGCTGCGTCAGGGGCTGAGCCGGAAGAGCATCGCGTTCTCGCTGATCGTCGGCGCCCTCTGCGCCTTCTTTCCGGTTCTCGGGCTGGCGACTCCGGTGTGCCTGCTCGCGGGGTTCGCCTTTCGTCTCAATCACCCGATTCTTCAAGCCGTCAATCTGGCGACTTCGCCCCTTTATGTGCCGGTCGTTTACGGAATGCTTCGGATCGGCAACGCCGTGCTTGGCTCTCCGCACGGATCCTGGCCAGTCATGGCCGGGCATGCCGTGGTGGGCTGGCTCGTGGTCGCCCCGATTTGGTTGGGAATTGGCTTCCCCGTGATTTACGCGCTGTTAGGGTCCAAAGCTGTATCCGAATGGTCCTTGGAATTACCGGCGGCATGGGCTGTGGCAAATCCACGGCGGCCCGCCTGTTTGAAGAGCGGGGGTTTCGTCGTATCGACACGGATGCGATCGTTCGGGAACAGATCCTGACGTCGCCTGAGGTCATCACTCTGGCGCGCGACCGCCACGGGCCGGGGATATTGAACGGGGCGGGTGCCATTGATCGCAAATCTTTGGCGGAAAAGATCTTCAGCGACGATGCGGAGCGCCTCTGGCTTGAATCGATCGTGCACCCTGGGGTGTTCGCACGGTGGCGCACGCTCTTGGCGGAATCGCCGGATGCCAACTGGGCGGTGGAGACGCCGCTCCTATTTGAAGCCGGCCTGGAGATTTGGTTTGATTTCACGGTCTGTCTCGCGTGTTCTCCAGACCAGCAACTGGCTCGACTGGAGCAGCGTGGATTGAATCGCGCGCTCGCCGGCCAAAGGATTTCGAAGCAATTGCCGCTTTCGCGGAAAATCGAACTAGCCGAATTCGTCCTCTGGAACGACGGCTCGCTGGAATTTCTGCGGGACCAAGTTGATCGACTGATTTTCACCCTTCAAAACCCTGATGAGCTTCCCGCCCAAAGATGAGGATGCCGGTTCCGCGCCGGCCCGGAAAACCAAGCGTGCCCCGCGGGGCCGCGTGAAGAAACCGGCCAAGGGCGAGGCTTCCACCGAATCGCTTCCGTTCGACTCCGGGACGGAGTCGAACGCCGCGCCCGAGGCGCCGGCAAAACGTTCGTCTGACAGTGATCGGGTCGAACGGCATCAGGCCGCGCCGGAGGCCCCGCCCCGCGCGGAGGCACCGGAACGTCCCGAGCCCGTCGAGCGTGAGGATCGTCCGGAAGCTCCGGCCGAGCCACCCGCGCCGGCGGCACGGGCTGACCAGGATGGCGGGGACCGCGGCTCAGCGCCGGCCCCCGAAGCGCGTGAACCGAGCGAATCGGGCAACGGCGCTCCACCGCCGAGCGACGGCCAGCAGGGCCAACCCGGTCAGCAAGGCCAGCGTGGCCCGCGTCCCCATGGCCATCATGGCCACGGCGAATGGCAGGGTGGGGGCGGAGGAGGCGGGGGTGGTGGAGGCGGTGGAGGCCAGCGCGATCGCGATTTTTGGAAGCGCAACAAGCGCAAGCGAGGTCGGTGGCAGCCGGGCGGCCCCGGTGGAGGTGGCGGCGGTCCCCAGGGTGGCTCCCAGCATCCGCCGCAGCCGGCGCCACCGAGCGCTCCGGCCATTTCCGGCGACTTGCCCAATCAAGGCCGATTTGGCGACGCGGCGGCGCTCGACGCGCTGGCGGCCGAGGTTTCATCGGGCACGGAGACTCCGATCGAGCTTAACCGGCTCTATGCCCTTTCGCTGGCGGAATTGACCGCGGCGGCCCGCGACCTGGGAATCGCGGAGGACGGCGTCCAGAATCGGCGCAATCTGCTGTCGGCGATCTGGGCGGACGCGGCCGCGAAGAAGCGGCCGATCCGCGACACGGGCTACATCGACTTGAACGACCGCGGCGCGTTCATCGTCCACGAGCACGTGAACTACCGGCTGTATCCGGAGGATCCTTACTTGCCGGAGGCGCTGATCCGGCGCTACGGCTTGAAGCGAGGCCATCGGGTCGAGGTGCTGGCAATGGCGCCCGGCGAAGGCGAGCGCTGCCCCACGGTCGTCCGGATCGATTCGGTCATGGGCCGGGACGCGGACGCGATTTCGAAGGTCACCCCGTTCGAGGAGCTGATCCCCTACTATCCCCTGCAGCGCATTCTGCTCGAGGCGCCGGAGGTGCAGAAGGACGTCTCGATGCGCGCGGTGGATATTCTGACGCCGATCGGCTTCGGCCAGCGCGGGCTGATCGTCGCGCCGCCGCGCACGGGCAAGACGGTGCTGCTGCAGAACATCGCCAATTCGGTTTCGGAGAACAGCCCGGACGTGAAGCTGATCCTCCTGTTGATCGACGAGCGTCCGGAAGAGGTCACCGACTTCAAACGGCATACGAAGGGCGAAGTGGTTTCGTCGACCTTCGACGAGGCGCCGGAAAGCCACGTTCACTGCGCCGAGATGGTGGGTGAAAAAGCACGGCGCCTGGTGGAGGACGGCCAGCACGTCGTCATCCTGCTCGATTCGATCACGCGATTGGCGCGCGCCTACAACGCGCTCGCGTCCAACTCCGGCAAGATCATGTCGGGCGGCATGGAGGCCACGGCGCTCCAAAAACCCAAACGATTTTTTGGCGCGGCCCGCAATATCGAGGGAGCTGGCAGCCTGACTATTATCGCCACGGCGCTGATCGACACGGGCAGCCGCATGGACGAAGTCATCTTCGAGGAGTTCAAGGGCACCGGCAACATGGAGCTTCACCTCGACCGCGGCCTGGTCGAGCGCCGCGTCTTTCCCGCCATCAACATCGACCGCTCCGGCACCCGCAAGGAGGAGTTGATCTACCACCCCGAGGAGTTGCAGCGCATCTACGGCTTGCGCCGCGCGATGCAGGGCCTCGGCCCCATCGAGTCGATGGAGATGCTGATCACGCGCCTGAAGAAGACGAAGTCGAACGCGGAGTTTCTGCTGACGCTGAGCCGGTAATAAACTTAGCCTAAGGTGGAGCGCGTGGTCCCCACGCGCTGATCGATGTCGAAAGCGGGACTGCCGCGGTCACCGCCCCCGACTACGGCACCGGCGTGCGGGATTGCCGCCGGCCCAATCGTTCGCCACCCTCCGCCCCGTGTCGAAACTCCTCCACGACGCCGCGGAACGAGCGGTTCGCTATCTCCAGGGCCTTGATGTTCGCGGAGTGGCTCCCAGTCCGGACAGCATCGCGGCGTTATCGGCCCTCGACGAACCTCTGCCGGCCGGTCCGAGCGATCCGGGTGAAACGCTCCGCAAGCTCGACGAAATCGTCTCGCCGGCGACGATGGCGATGGCGGGCTCCCGCTTCTTTGGCTTCGTCATCGGCGGCTCCTTGCCCGCGGCGCTTGCGGCGAATTGGCTCGCCGGGGCCTGGGACCAGAACGCGGTGCTCTACCGGCCCACGCCGGGCGTTTCCCATATGGAAATGGTCGCGTTGCGCTGGCTGGTTGAACTTTTCGGCCTGCCGGCCGCGTCCGCCGGGGCATTCGTCACCGGTGCCACGGTCGCCAATCTGACCGCGCTGGCGGCCGCGCGCCATGCGGTGCTCGACCGCGTGGGTTGGAATGTCGAGGCTCGGGGGCTCTTTGGGGCGCCGCCCATCGAAATCATTGCGGGCGCCGAGGTGCATCCGTCCGTCACCAAATCGCTCGGCGTGCTCGGCCTCGGCCGCAGTCGGATCACGCTCGTCCCCGTGGACAACCAAGGTCGCATGCGGGCGGACCGCCTGCCGGCGATGTCGGGGCCGACGATCCTCATTCTCCAGGCCGGTAATGTGAATACCGGTGCCTGCGATTCCTTCCCGGAAATCCTGCCCGCGGCGCGTGCGGCCGGAGCCTGGGTTCATGTGGACGGTGCCTTTGGGCTCTGGGCGGCTGCGTCCTCGAAATACGCGCCGATCGTTCGCGGCATCGAAACCGCCGACTCGTGGGCGACCGACGCGCACAAATGGCTCAACGTGCCCTATGATTGCGGGCTCGCCTTTGTCCGCGACGCCCACGCCCTGCGAGCGGCCATGGCGGTGACGGCCGAGTATCTCCCGACGGAAACGCCGCAGCGCAATCCGTCCGACTTCACCCCGGAGCTGTCGCGCCGCGCCCGCGGCGTCGAGGTCTGGGCCGCGCTCCACTCGCTTGGCCGCTCGGGCGTGGCCGAGTTGATCGAGCGCAACAGCCGCTGCGCGAAAGCGATCGCCGATCGCCTGGCAGCCGCGGGCTTCGAGATTCTAAACGACGTCGTTCTCAATCAAGTCCTCGTTTCGTTCGGCCCGCCGGAGGTCACCCAGAAAGTGATCGAGGCGATCCAGGACGAGGGCACCTGCTGGGCTGGCATCACCAAATGGCAAGGACGCACCGCCATGCGCATCAGCGTCTCGTCCTGGGCCACGACCGACGAGGATGCCGGGCGCAGCGCGGAAGTGATGGTCAAGACGGCTAAACGTATCGTCACGTCCGCATCGTAAGACCTACGGCATTGCGAGGTGGAGCGCATGGTCTCCCTACGCTTTTGACGCCAAACGCGGATGGACGATTAGCGCGTGGGGACCACGCGCTCCAGTGCGTCATCAAATACATGAACTCAGGATGTGAAAGTCAGACCCCGGTATCGGCATGGATATCGGCAGCGGAAGGAAACTGCGCCGCCGCGAGGCGGGGTGGGAAGCAACCGG
>DASXYY010000049.1:0-174607 GCA_036502225.1 Opitutaceae bacterium | reverse complement strand
CGTTCCCCGGCGTCGAGCCGCCGCCGGGCCAAGGGCCGGCCTGCTTCACCTGTTCCGTCCTGTGTCGTGGTCGTGTTCATCACCACGACCTTACCATCTCCAGACTCAGCCGGCTACCATGTGTCCGAGCAGACGCTTACGCTACTCTGGCGGGTACCGCGTCGAATGCTTGGCTTTCCGCCCCGGCGCCGCAAGACGAAAGCTGGAGCGCATGGGGACTGCGCTCGACCGTCTCGTTCAGCCCCAAGGGGCGGGTGCGGGCATGCGGAATGCTGCATGCCCGCACCTGATCCCTTTGTCGTTTCTTTTGTTTTTAAATTTACTCGGCTTTCATTGTTTTAGAACCGTCATCGCCCGGAGGAAATGGCCAAAGTACCGACGCAGGCTCCGACTTGGTAGGCTTCGGTTGGGCAGGCAGCTGATCGAAAAGTGCTTCCTCTACAAAGATCGGTGCATTCTGTCACCTAACGCTTGCCGCCGAACTGTCGGGCGATGCCTGCCGGCGTCCGCACTACCACGACATTTACATCGCACGCCCTCAAGGCCAGAGCCAGCGTCGTCATATCCATTCCCCGGATATGTTCGTCTGAAGTTATCAAGATGGCACAGTCTGCCAGGGCGGCTTCTGCCACGATAAAGGAGTCGTTAACTTCCTCCGCCGGTATGAGGCGGTCAGCCCTCAATTTTTTGGCGATCTCTTCGATGATGCCGTGTCCGACGGAAATGAAGTCGAGCGGACGGAACCGCCAAACCCTGACAAGGTTTCGCATTGCCGTAGCGGCCAGTTCCCGGTCTTCTGCCGTGTCGCCATGCTGTTCGATATGGGCGAGTTCGTCTAGAACCGTCGGGAGAACAACAAACTCCACGCCGGGTACTCTGGCCCGAAAGATTTCAATCGTGTCCGCCGCTTTGTCCTTGGGCGTCGCGAGATCGAGGAGGAAATTGGTATCAACCGCTACGAGCGTGGACCTTTTGGCCGTCGGGGTTGCCATAGATCAGACTCATAGCATGAGAGCGGAGGGCTTGGCGTTGTTCTTCCGTCAAGGCATTTGCCCGAGCCCGGTACTTCGCGGCCAAAACGGTCCCCTTGCTCGGAGTCTCCTTCGATGTCCGGGGAGCTTTTCGTGCGGCCATGAGTGGACGGTCCGTCAAAGCCCATCCTGAGTCAAGTGGGCAACGATGTCGGTCTCTCAGGTGAGACCGCAAATGTTGTCCCCTTGTTGTCACCCGGTGCCTGAATTTCAGCCGTTTCGGGGTAACTCGGGAGTAACACTGCCCCGCCGCAACTCCCTCCGTATCGCTTGGATGATGACCCCGGATGACTCCGGCGCACTCCAGAAAAATGGCCGAATCGAATTATGAGTCCTCTGCTCTGCGACTGAGCTACTCTGGCGGCTACCGAAGCCAGATCTGGGCTTTTAGCCTCATCGCCGCAAGACGAAATCAGCGCGTGGAGCGCGTGGTCCCCACGAGCTTTGACCTCCATCCGCGTTTGGCGTCCAACCGCATGGGGACCATGCGCTCCACCATTTCGCCAATGCACTTGCCATTATGGTGCATGAATCATTTTCCAGGCCGTCTAGCCCACGATACTCCGCATTGGGTGCCATCGGGCGCGAAGTTCCACATTCGCATTCGGGCCGCCGCCGACCAGAAACCCGCTTTGACGGATCCAGACCTAGCTCCACGTTTGCTCGACTCGGTGCGGCAATACCACCGCAGAGAAAATTGGTGGTGCAGCCTCGTCTTGCTGATGCCCGATCATCTCCATGGCATCTGCGTTTTCCCTCCATCGAAGAGGATGTCCGAAATCACTCGCTTTTGGAAACGGGGGACTCGTCGCCTGCACCTGGTGCGATGGCAGCCGAACTACTTCGACCATCGTCTACGCACCGCCGCCGAGTCGGAAGAAACCTGGCACTACATCCGTCGCAACCCAGTTGCGAAGAATTTCTGCGTGAGCGAACAGGACTGGCCCTGGTGGTGGAGCGCATGGTCCCCCTGCGCTTCGGGGCGAAACGCGGGCGAAGGTTAAAGCGCGTGGGGACCACGCGCTCCACCCGCCCGACGTCAGAAGGCCAACGCAAAACCGACGCCGAGCGCGGCTCCGATGACGGCGATGCAGCTGGCTTCGATGAGGTAGCTGAGAAAGCGGTGGCACATGATGCCGCCACTTTATCCGAGGCCAGGGACATTCGTTGTCCCAGGGAATCAGGCTGGTGGCACCGGGCCCCGGCCGACGCGGCAGCCTTTCCAACCGTAGAATGAGACGTAGAGGTAGGCGAGGGCGGGGACGATGAACGAGAACTGCAGGCTGGTGTGATCCGAGATTTTGCCTTGAAGGGGCGGCAGCAGCGCGCCGCCGAGCACACCCACCACCAGCAGCGACGAAGCCTGGCTCTTGAAATTGCCGGTTCCTTCCAGGGCGAGCGGGAACGTGTTGGTCCAGCCGATGGAGCTGAACAGGCCGGCGCCGACGACGCACCACATCGCGGCATGGCCGGTGAGGAACATGGCGGCCACCATCAAGGCCGAGACGGCGAGCGCAAACAGACCCAAAGTGCGCGCGGGCATGGCGGCGCCGAGCTGAAAAAGCGCCCAGCAGGCGATGAGCAGCGGCGCGTACGCATCGGCGATGTGGATGTCTTTGTAGAGGCAGAGAAAAATCCACGCTGCCACCGGAATGGCCGCAACCAGCAGCCATTTCTTTGTTTTGGCCATGGCGCTCAATTCGACGGAGGCGATGAATCGGCCGATCATCAGCCCGCCCCAGAACAGCGAAACGAAGAATTTGCCTTCGCCGGCGGTCAAGCCGGCGATCTGGGGCTGGTGCAGAAAATTCAGAACTTCGCTGCCGATCGAAACCTCGCCGCCGACGTACATGAAGATCGCGACGATCCCGAGAACCACGTGGGGCATCTTCAGGGCGCCCGCCCCTCGCTCGACTTTTTCCTCACCGACGTCCGGCAGATGAATAAAGGAGAAGATCAGCGCGAGCGCGACGAACACGCCGCAAAAGGCGGCAAAGGGAAGCCGAACCGATTCCGTGGAGAAGGCGCCGGCTTGTTCCAGCCGCGGCAAGATCCAACGGCCGGCCAGGGACGGCCCGATTACCGTCCCCAGGGAATTGAAGCCCTGGGCCAGATTCAAACGGCCGGCGGCGCTCGCCTCGGGCCCCAGCAACGTGACGTAGGGATTCGCGGCGATCTGAAGCATCGCCAGTCCCAGACCCAGCACGAAAAGTCCCGCGAGAAACCAGCCGTAGGAAACAAAACTGGCGGCGGGCCAAAAAAGCGCGGTGCCGACGGCGGCGATGACGAGTCCCAAAACCACCCCCCGTCGATAGCCGATCCGGGCGATCGGATCGCCCTTCGTCACCGAGATGGCGAAGTACAGGGTCGACGCGACGAAATAGGCGCCAAAAAAGGCGGACTGGACCAGCTGCGCCTGAAATTGGGTCAGCGTGAAGGCGTTCCGAAACTGCACCACGAGGATGTCGTTGATCGACGTGATGAAGCCCCAGATGAAAAAGAGGCTGGTGACGACGGCGAAAGCGCCGGTACGACTATGTGACGGGGGCGTGGGCGGAGGAGTCATCTTGGAGGTAAGAGTGCTCGCGATAGCGTCTCGCGAAGGGGATGAACAGCAAACAGGCGACCACGGCCATCGCCGAGTAGAAAAGATAGTAGTTCGGTCCGCGCAGGCCCAGCAAATGGACGGCGGCGGCGATCAGATGGCCGCCCGAGATCGAAAGCAGGTAAAGCGCCATGATCGCGGACTTCATGATTCGGGGCGCCTGCGTGTAGGCGAATTCAAGGGAGGTGATCGAAACCAGCACCTCGGCAGCGGAAAGGATGAAATAGGCCGGCAGCTGCCAGCCGATGCTCGGCGTCAAACCGCGCGCGATCCGGGACTCGATCCACGCGCTGACGAGGAGCGCCGCCCCCGCCGCCAGCAGGCCCAAGCCGATTTTTCGCAGGGGATTCAAAGGGAAAACCCGATCGATGGCGGGATAGATGCCGACGCGAAAGAGCGGTATCAGCGCGAGGATCATCGCCGCATTGAGCACGCCCAATTGCGGCGCCAGCCAGGTGATGCCGGCGAAGTGGAGATTCATGTGCGTGGCCTGCTCGATCCATTCGCTCAGACTCTGCGACCAGAGCGCCCAAAAGACCGCGGTGAACCCAAACACGAGTGCCAGACGCAGCACGATTTTCCTCCCGGCCGCGCCCAGAACGGCGGAAAGGTAGGCCTTTCCGGCCGGAGGCACGTGCGTAAATCGGTAGCGACCCACCCAGATGACGAGCGTCGCGACCAGCATCAGCAGGCCGGGCACGCCAAAGGCCACGTGAGAACCGAAGCGATCCAGCAGCCAGGGGATCAGAAGAAAAGAGACGGTGGACCCGCAATTGACCGCGGCGTAAAACCATCCGAAGGCGCGCGGCACCAGGTGCGAATTATCGGGTCCGAACTGATCGCCGACCATCGCCGAAACGCTGGGCTTGATTCCGCCGGCCCCGATGGCGATGAGCGACAATCCGACCACCAGACCGGTGCGCGTGTCGTCGATGGCCAGCGCGGCATGACCGCAGCAGTAGACCAGCGACAGCCAGAAAATGGTGTGATAACGGCCCCAGAACGCGTCGGCGAGAATCGCGCCGAACAAGGGAAAGAAATAATTGGCCGATGCGAAGATATGGTACCACGCGCTGGCGCTCGATTCGCTCATCACCGCGAGATGGCCGGTCCGGTCCCGAAGGTAGGTGGACATGAAGACGGTCAGAATGCCGCTCATGCCGTAGTAGCTGAAGCGTTCGGCGGCCTCGTTTCCGATGATGTACGGAATGCCGGGCGGCATCCGCGACGTGGACACGGGAGCGGTGAGGAAGCGTCGCGACTTCCGCATGGCCTACCAATGCCAGCGCAGCCCGGCGCGCAGCATTTGGGGCGCGTCGTAGGTCGCGAGTCCGGCCGAGGTCAGGCTGGTCATGACCGCGGCATTCAATGCGTTTTCCATCGCGGCATAGATTTCGATCCCGCCGCCGAAATTCCGCGAAAACTCCACGTCGGCGACGGTTGCGGAGGGCAGGCGCAGGGTGTTGGCCGGATCGTCGAATTCCAGGCTGACCCAGCGCGCGCGGACTTCGGCGCGGAAGCCCGCCGGACCGTGCCAGATCCCCGCGGCCGTCAACGTCGTCCGCGGCACCTCCTGCAATCGGAGGCCCACCAGGCTCGGCTGCGCATCCGCCCGAAGAATACGCGAGTCGTTGCAAAGATAGCTCGCCTCCAGGGTGAAGACCGAACCGAGATCCCAGGCCAGGCTGCCTTCGGCGCCCAGGACGCTGACCGAATTCAAGTTTGCGCGCTGCACCGTCACGAGGCTCGGGGTCGAGCTGACGGCCACGGTTCCCACCGCGTCGTCGAGGGCGTCAGCGAAACCGGTGATCTTGAAATGGATCGGGCCCTGGTCGTACTCAAAACCCGACTCGCCGCCGATCATGGATTCCGGTGAAAGATTCGGATTGGCGAGCGTCGAAACATTGCCGACGCGATACGGGCGATAGAATTCGTTGAGCGTCGGCACGCGAAAGCCCCGATAGACGGCCGCGCGCCAGCGCCAGCCCGGCGCGAAGTTGCCCACCACGCCCAGGTCTGGGCTGGCTTCGTTTCCGGATTGGCGCGGATACCGGTTCAGCGTTGGGGCGGACCCATTGAACAGGTATTCCCAATCGTGTCCGTTCTTCAGCTCCCAGTGATCCGCCCGCAGCTCCAGGTTGAGATGCCAGCCGTCCAGAATCGGCCGATCCTGGTGAACGAAGACACCCGCGAAATCCTGGGTTCCGCCCGCGGTCCGAAGCCTGGTGAAATTCCCGTCCGAATAGGAGTAATCTTCGCGCGTTTCACCGGAAACTTGGCGGGCGTCCGCGCCGATGGAGGTATGGGCGCCGCCGGCGCTGGTCCATTCTCCCGTCAACGCGCCACCCACCGCCGTCGCCGGCACCGCGAATTGGTTGTCCGATGGCGTTTCGGTCGATCGGTCGGACGAAACGGATGAGAACAGCGCTTCGAATGACTCCTGTTCGGCATAGGCCACCGCGCTCCACGCAAAAGCCGCCGACGGGCTGCCGTCGAGCGTCGCCGACACGGTGCCGATGCGAGTGCCGTTGTGAGTCAAGGCAGTGCCGTTGTTGCGATACTCGTCGAACAGGCTGGCGGATACCTGGGCCTGAACCGCGGATGAAATCGCATCGCGCGCCGTCACCCGCTCCATCTCGTGATGAGAGGCGAGCGGGCGGTCGACTGCGCCGCGGTCCGATCGGCGAAGATTGAAGACGCCCCCGGTGGAAAAGGCCCGTGCATCGACGGCGACCGAAACCGGACCGGCCGCGGCAGCCGCTTCGGCTTCGATCGATTCCGTATCAAATGCGCCAAAATCTCCCTGCAGCGCGCCGGAGGGCAAGCGGCCGGCGAACGGATTGTCGATCAGCTCGATGGCTCCGGCCAGTGCCTGGTTTCCCCAGACGCCCGATCCGCCGCCTTGCACGATCGTCGCACTACGCAAGGAAAGGCGTGGCGCCGAATCCCATAGGACCCAGCCGCCAAAGGGATCGTTGAGCGGCACCCCGTTTGAAGTGACCAGCGAGCGGCTCGCCCCGCTGGGGCCAATTTCGCGCAAGGACACGCCCTGCGAGGTGGGATTGGACAATAGGCTGTCCGTGCGCCGAAAAAGGCTGAACGAAGCGTCCTCGCGCAGCGTGTCGTCGAGCGTGATCGTCGGAAATTGCGTTAGGGCATTGGCATCAAATACCTGCACCGCCACCGGCGTTTCTTCCGGAGGGGGCCCGCCCCGGGTCGCCGTCACTTGGAACGGATCGAGGGTGGCCACCTGGGCCCGTGCGATCGCACCGGCCGCGCAAAACACGGCACTTCTTGAAAACGCTGAGGTGAGGAAGCTGCGACACAACGGCACGCACGCCGAAAGTAGGGGATGGACCCCGTCGCACAAGCGTCGATATGGGGCGCACGCCCCGGGAACGGCATTTGCCAGGGACTGGACAAAATGGGTGCCCACTCCCAATGCCCGTTTCATTCCCGCTCAACGAACGGCTTCGGCATCTGACTGAAGCCAAACGAGAACTATGGGAGCAGCGGCTCCGAGGGCGCGGCCGCCTTCCCACGCCGGCGGGCGAACCGGAGCCACTGCCTCCCGGTGCTCTGGTGACTCTCTCATCCGCGCAGGAGCGGATGTGGTTTTTCCATCAACTTCGCCCCGAAAGTCCG
Source organism: Opitutaceae bacterium (assembly GCA_036502225.1). GTDB lineage: Bacteria > Verrucomicrobiota > Verrucomicrobiia > Opitutales > Opitutaceae > Palsa-1447. The sequence continues at coordinate 167,326 of DASXYY010000049.1, read as the reverse complement.
GCCTATCATATCCCTATCGCGTTTCGGCTGACCGGCCCTCTTTACGTGCCGGCCCTCGATGCTGCGTTCGGCACGTTGTCGGAACGGCACGCCATATTGCGGTCTCGGGTCCGCATCTCGGAAGGGGTGCCGACGCTGGAATTCGACCCGCAGGATGCGCCGCCCCTCCAGGAAGTGGATTTGAGCGGATTCCCCGCTGACGAACGGGATGCCGTGCTGCAAGCACGGCTCAACGCCGAAGTGCGTAGGCCCTTCGATTTGACCCGCGACCGGCCGCTGCGCTGTGCGCTTTTTCGTTTGGCGGCGGAAGTTCGCGTGCTGGTGATCGTCGTTCACCACATCGCGTCCGATTTGTGGTCCGGACAGATCCTTCTTCGGGAACTGGGTTCCCTTTACGACGGATTCGTGACCGGGGTGGCGCCGGCGCTGCCCGTGCTGCCCATCCAATATGGCGACTATGCGGCGTGGGAGCGCCGCTGGCTGAGCGGTTCGGGTCCCGAGGAGTCGCTGGCCTTCTGGAAGCGGAAATTGGCGGGCGCGTCTGGAGTGCTGGATTTGCCGGCCGATTTTCCCCGGCCGGCCGCGTTTTCATTCGCCGGCGCCGTGGTTCGAGCGACCCTGCCGGCTGAGCTGGCCGACGAACTGCAGGTGCTGAGCCGGGAGCAAGGCGTCACCCTGTTCATGACGCTGCTCGCTGCCTGGCAAGTATTGCTGGGGCGGTTGGCGCAACAGGACGATGTCGTGGTGGGCATTCCGACGGCGGGACGGTCGCAGCGCAAGACGGAGGGCCTGATCGGGCTCTTCGTCAATACGCTCGCCATCCGCGCGGATCTCTCGGCCGATCCGAGCTTCCGGGCGTTTTTGGCCCAAACGAAGGAAGCCACGCTGAGCGCGCTCTCCCACCAGGACGTGCCGTTCGATCGCGTCGTGGAAGAGTTGCGTCCGCTGCGCTCCGCCAACCAATCGCCCCTCGTGCAGGTGATGTTCACGCTGCAGGGCGCGGTGGAGTCGACCTTTTCCCTGCCGTCCGTGGCGACGGATCCTCTCGCGATCGATCCGGGCGCGTCGCGGTTCGATTTGACGTTGGTGGCGGTGCCCCGGGGCGAGCAGATCGACCTGATGTTGGAATACAGCACCGAACTCTATGCGGAGGAATCGGCGCGCCGTTTCCTGGAACAGTTTGGCACCTTGCTGGAGGAAATCGTTGCCGACCCCGATCGGGCGATTTCCAAGCTGCCGATCCTCTCGTCGGGCGAGCGTCAACGCATCCTCGTGGAGTGGAACCGCACCGCGCAAGCGTTCGCGGGGCCAGGCTGTCTTCACGAGTTGGTCGAAAACCAGGCGCGCCTCACGCCGCATCAAGTCGCGGTGATCGCCGGGGACGTGCGTACGACTTATCGCCAGCTCGACGCCCAGGCCAATCGAATCGCGCGGCAGCTGCGGGCCGGTGGAATTTCGCGGGAGGCTCGGGTGGGGGTGTTTTTGGACCGCGGTCCGGAGCTGATCCCGGCTCTGCTGGGAGTTTTGAAGTCTGGAGCCGCCTATGTACCGCTCGATCCGAACTATCCGGCCGATCGGCTGGCGTTTGCGCTGCAGGATTCAAACGCGGAGGTGCTTTTGACGACCGGCGCGTTGCGGGACCAGTGGCCGGCTTTTGCCGGACGGATCGTCCGTTTGGACGAGGTGCCCGCGGCGGACGGAGACAGCGGTGCCCCGGTGGCCGCGGCGGGGTCGAATCTGGCGTACGTCATCTACACCTCGGGATCCACCGGCCAGCCCAAGGGGGTGGCGATCGAACACCGCAACGCCGTGGCGTTGGTCGAATGGGCGCAAACGGTGTTCAACGCGCGCGAGCTGGACGGCGTGCTGGCGGCGACTTCGATTGGATTCGATCTTTCGCTGTTCGAGATCTTTGTGCCGCTGAGCTGCGGCGGAAAAGTGATCCTGGCGGCCAATGTGCTGGCGCTCGGCGATCTGGCGGCGCGCTCGGAAGTGCGCCTGATCAACACCGTGCCATCCGCCTTGGCGGAATTGCTGCGGGCCGGAGCTATCCCCCCGGGGGTCGAAACGATCAATCTCGCGGGCGAACCCGTATCGCAGGAACTCGTCCGTCAGCTTTACGCCCAGCCGGGAGTGAAGCGTGTGTACGATCTCTATGGGCCGACGGAAACCACCACCTATTCGACCTTTGCTTTGCGCACGCCGCAAGGCCGGCCGACGATCGGCCGTCCGATTGCCAATTCGGAAGTCTACGTGCTCGACCGGCATCTGCAGCCGGCGCCAATCGGAGTTGTGGGCGAGATCTTCATCGGCGGGGCGGGTGTCGCGCGCGGCTATCTCAACCGGCCGGCGCTCACGGCGGAGCGGTTCATCCGAAATCCGTTTGTGGCCGACCCCCAGGCGCGCCTGTACCAGACCGGCGACCTCGGCCGCTACCGTTCGGATGGCCAGTTGGAGTGCGTCGGACGCACCGATCACCAGGTCAAGCTGCGCGGCTTTCGCATTGAAATGGGCGAAATCGAATCGCAGCTGCGCCTGCATCCGGAGGTCGCCGATGTGTGCGTTTGCGCGCGCGAGGACCGGCCCGGCGAAAAGCGGCTCGTCGCCTATTGGGTGCCCAAAGCGGCCACACGGCCGACCCCCGCCGATTGGCGCCGTTGGCTGACGCGCACGCTCCCGGAGGCGTTCATTCCCGCGGCGTGGGTTTCGCTGCCGCAATTGCCGCGCACGCCGAACGGCAAGATCGACCGGCGCGCGCTGCCGGTGCCTGACTCGGAGAACGAAACCCGGCTGGGCTGCGTCCTGCCCCGCGATACGGTCGAGCGGCAGCTGGCGAAAATTTGGGAGGAAGCCCTGGGAGTTCGGCCGATCGGAGTCCACGATCGTTTCTTCGATCTGGGCGGCCACTCCCTGCTGGCGGTTCGGCTCACGATTCAAATCGAGCAACAAATGGGACGGAGGCTCTCCCTCGCGGCGCTGCTGCAGTCCCCGACGATTGCCCAGCTCGCGGATCTGTTCAGGCCGGAAGCGGCGACCTGCCAGCGGAGCGAAGCATCGCTGGTGACCCTGAACGGACGCGGCGATCGGGCGCCCATCTTTCTCGTGCACGGCATGGGGGGAGGGGCGCTGTGGGGATACACGAACCTCGCGCGGCATTTGGATCCCGACCAGCCGGTTTACGGCTTTGAGGCGAGCGAGACGCGGCTGGAGAATCCTCCCGAATCGGTTGAAATGCTGGCGCGCCGGTATGTGAGGGAATTGCGGCAAAAGCAGCCGACCGGCCCCTATCGCCTGGGCGGGTATTGTTTCGGCGGAAATATCGCCTTCGAAATGGCCCGCCAGCTCGAGGCGGCCGGTGAAACGGTGGATCGTCTGATCCTGATCAGTGCGTGGCCGGCCAATTCCGGGCACGACCGCATGCGGTGGACTCCGGGTGGCGTCGCGGGATTCCTGGTGAATCTTTTCGGCTGGCTCCTGCGGTTCCGGGATTGGAACCCGCGCGCCCGCGCGCAATTCCTGCGCTGGAAAATTGCCACCTATCGGAAGCGTCTGTTCCGCGGCGCGGCCTCCGAGCGCGATGGATCGTCCGAGGTGGAAATGCTGGTGGATCTATCCGAGATCCCCGAAGGCGAGCGGCGGCTGTGGGCCGCGCACCTGACCGCGCTGCGCGGTTATCGCCCCGGCGCGATCAAAGGACGGGTCAGCCTGATGCGCACCAAAGGCTATCCGATGTTCAGCTCGTTCGAGCCCAGCCATGGGTGGGCCGATTACGCGCGGGGCGGCGTTGCGGTGCGAACGGTGCCCGGCCGGCACGCCACGCTGTTGTCCGATCCGCATGTGGCGGCGGTGGCGCGGGTGATACAGGAGGAGTTGAATTGAGAAGCGGGTGGAGCGCGTGGTCCCCACGCGCTAAACCTCCGTCCGCGTTTGGCGTCATACCGCATGGAACCCGGGCATGCGATCCGCTCGGAGTAGACTGCTTGCAGCGTCGCTCAGCGCGTGGGGACCGCGCGCTCCACCCGCTATCGATACGCCTTCACCAACTCCTGCGCGATGACCGCCTCGTGAATTTGGGTGGTGCCTTCGATCAGCTCCATGATCTTGGCGGCGCGGTAGAAGCGGGAGACCGGCGAAGATTCGTGCACGCCGGCGGCGCCGTGCACCTGGACGGCGTCGGAAGCGGCCCGGACGGCGGCCCGCGAAGTGAAGTATTTGGCGATGAAGGCCTGGCGGTAGGCATCGGGGGAATGTCGGTCTTCCGCCGCGCAGGCGCTCCAGCAAAGGCACTGCGCCGCTTCGAGATCGGCGACCGGCCGGGCGAGCAGCGTTTGGATCATGCCCAAATCCGCTTCCGGATGGCCGGCGATCGTACGTTTTGAGGCGTAGCGGGCGCTTTCCTCCACGCAGCCGCGGAGCAGGCCGAGCGCAGAGCAGGTCGTGCTCAGCCGGCCGTAGTGCAGGCCGGTCGGAGCCACGTGGGAAAAGGCAAAACCGATCCGGCCGACGATGGCGTCGGACGAGACGGGGACATCGGCGAAGGTCAATCGCCCCAAACCCGCGGCACGGAATCCCATCAATTCGCGGATTGGATCGACCGTGAAACCGGGGGCGCCGCGCGGGACCAGGCAGGCGGCGGACTGGCCCTCACAGCGCGCAAACACGAGAAACACGTCCGACGATTGGGAGCCGCTGACCCACTTCTTTTCGCCCCGCAAGCAATACCCGCCGGAGGCCCGGGGCACGAGTTCGGTCGTAAATCCGGCGAAATCGCTTCCCGCCGCAGGCTCGGTCAGGGCAAACGAGGCCAGCGTTTCGCCCCGGGCCAGCCGGGGCAGCCACTGCTCCTTTTGTCCGGGCGAGCCCCATTTGTTCACCGCCAGGCCGACCATGGATTGAATGGTCAGAAATCCGGCCAGCGCGGAGTCATGGCGTCCGATCGCCTCGTGAAGCAGACCGAAGCTCACGGTGTCCCACCCGAGGCCGCCCAGGTTTTCCGGCCAAGCGGCGCCGAACCAGCGATCGCGGCCGAGGGCGCGCAGCGTGGCCTCCGGAATCTGCTGTTCACGATCCCAGCGCGCGGCCTCCGGCGCCACGTGCTGCTCCGCAAAAGCGCGGCACCGGTCGCGCCGTTCGCGCTGCTCGGGAGTGAGTACCGCGTCCACGGGCATCAGGCCGGCGCGGCGGCGGCCTTGCGCGCGACGAAGGCGGCGGTGGCGGCGATGGACTTGAAGTTTTCGATGTCGAGGTCCTCCATCCCCAGTTCGAGGCCGAATCGGGTTTCGACGAACGTGGTCAGCTGCACGGCAAACAGCGAATTGACGATGCCGGCGGCGAACAGATTGTCGTCGTCCTTCACGCCGTCCAGATTGATGGCGGAGTGGATGAATTGACGGATGATGGGCTGGGCGGAGTCGGCGCTGACGGTGGTCATGGCAGGAAAGCAGGATAGGAGTGGAAGCCGCGGCCGGTCTTCACGCCGCAGCGGCCCGAATCGGCCATCGATCGCAGGAGCGCGCAGGCCTTGTATTTGGGATCGCGATACGCGTCGTAGAGGACGTCGAGCGAACGCACCACCGTGTCCACGCCGATGAGGTCCGCGGTGGCCAGCGGCCCCATCTTGTGGCCGAAACAGTTGCGAAAAATGAGGTCGATCTGATCGGCCGAGGCCAGGCCATCCTGCAGCACGAGCGCCGCCTCGTTCATGAACAGGTGCGAAATTCGGTTGGAGACGAATCCGGGCATGTCCCCGACCACGACCGCCTGCTTGCCCAGCTGCGCGAACAGGGAGTTGACCGCCTGGAGGGTCTGGTCCGAGGTCTCCTGGCCGCGGATCACTTCCACCGTCGGCTTGAGATAGGCCGGATTCATCAGGTGCATGCCCACCACGCGGTCGGGCCGCCGGGTCGCGGCCGCAATGCGGCCAATGGCGATGCACGAGGTGTTGGCGCCGAAGCAAACGCCAGGCGCGGCGAGCTCGTCGAGGCGCCGGTACAGCGGCTCCTTCACGGCCCAATCCTCCGTGACATTTTCGATGATGAAATCGCAGTCCGACACCTCGCTCAAGTCGGACGTGAGCCGCAGGCGGGCCAGCGCTTCGTTGCGGCTGATTTTTGGGAGGGCCGGCAAAAGCAAAGGCGCGAATCGGATCGCCTTGAGCACGGCCGCCTGGGCGGCTTCCGCCGCCGCCGGGGTCGATTCGACCCCGAGCGCCGGAACCCCGTGGAGCACCAGATCGGCGACGACGGTGGACCCGATATTTCCCACGCCAACGACCGCGACGCGCCGAAAGCTCACGGCGCCGGCCTCCGGATTCGGATTTTTCGCCGGGCACCCCGCTCAATGGCTTCCGTGCTGGCGGCGGGTGCCGATCGGCCGGCCGCCAGGCGGCCGCCCAGCGCGCGCACGGTCGGACATTCGAAGAATTGGGCGACGCTCACCGTGAAGCCAAGCTCGCGCCGAATGGCCGCGACCAATTGCACGGCCTTCAGCGATGAACCGCCGGCGTCGAGAAAGTTCCGATCGAGACCCAGGCTGGGATTTCCCAGGACACGGCGCCAAAGCGCCAGCAGCCGGCCGGGCACGGTGGACGAGGTATCGGGCGAGAACGCCTCGGGATCCACCCCGGCGCGCCAAAGCCGATGGCGGTCGATCGCGGCCATCAAGCCGGGCCGGTCGGCTTCCTGTTCGGCGATGCGCAGCCATTTCTCCGGCGAAAACCGGGAAGCAGCGGGGGCGCGGGGCGGCACGCTCGCCACCCGCCCCGGGGCGGCCGGCGCGCCGCGCGCCTCCGGGTGAAATTGAAATGCCGCCAGTGCCGCGGGCGCGCAGGCCAGGACGGTCGACGCACCCTCGGTCCGGCGGGCCGAGGCCGGCAGCTGCTCCGCAAAATCAGCCGCCGGGCGGTTCTTTTCCGAAGGCTTCAGGGTCCACTCCACCGCGGCCGCCCCCGCGGCGGCGGCGCGGCGGCCGACTTCGGCGGCGACCTGATGCTCGATGCCCCGGCCCAGAACCCGGCAGCTGAGGAGAAACGTATCGATACGCAAGATACCCCCGGTCCGCCGGCCGAGCACCAGGCCGACGCAGCCGTAATCACCAAATCGATCGCGCGCCTCCACCTGGAGCGCCGTCGCGCCGGGATCCGCCAAAAAGCGGCGCAATTCCGCCTCCGACCGGCGAACGGTGGTGAAGTTGAATTGGTTGGTTCGGAGCGTCAGCTGGGAGAGCCGGGGCAGATCCGAATCCCGCGGCGGGGAGATGGAAACCTGCAGCTTCAGTCCCGCGACGAAGGCCTCGAGGGTGCCCGCCGATTGGAGGAAGCGATCGCGGTCCGCCGCTTCGTGCATGCGGCGGGTGCGCGCGCGATCGTCCGTGGTCACCCGGGCCACATCAAATGGCCAAAGATGATTCCAGAACGGGTCATCGAGTGACGCCGCGTCCGGCAACTGCAGTGGAACGGCTCCCGCCCCGCGGGCCTGGATTTCCGCGATTTCGACCGGATTATCGTCGAGGACAAGAAATGAGTCGGCCGCGATCTGCAAACGGGCGGCCAGCTGTCTGAGGCCATCCGATTTGGCTTCCCAGCCGATGGCGCTGGCCGCCAGGTGTTCGCGGCGCAAGACCATGCCCGGATTCCGATCAAAGACCGCCCAGACGTCGGCTTCATCGTTTTTGCTGCAAAGGCACAGCATGAGGCCGGCCTGCATTTGGCGGAGAAGAAATTCCTGCAGGGCGCGGTGGGCGGGCGTGACCACGACGCCGAGTGCGCCGTCTTCGCCGCAGACACCGCGCCAAAGGGTTTGGTCGCAATCGAGCGCGATCGCCTTGAACGGCGGGCGTTGGTGCGCGGAAACCGACCGCATCGCCGCCGTGCCCAGCAAGGCATAGCCCTCCGGCGTAAAGGCCAGGTGACCGGCGGTTTCTCCCGCGCGGGCGTGCCAGTTCGCTTTGGCATGGCGCGCGCCGAGGACCGAGGACTCCACGACCGTGAACGACGGCAGGTCTCGGGCGAAGGCCGCCAACCTCGTCTCGATGACAGCCAGTTGCCGCAGATCCTGCGGACCCAAGTTCTGAGCCGAGGATGGGCAGAATATCAGCACGGCGGTCGGAGCCCTCTCCGCGCCGTACGCGGACAAGGCGCGTTCGAATTCCGCCGCTTTGGCTTGAAGTTCATGCCAGCGGAGCGAAGCGGGGCTCTCGATTTCCGGTTCGGGGGGCCGGGCGCGCCGGTTGCGAACCGCATAGACATTGAAAAGTCCTGAGCCGCCCAAAAGCCGCTCTTCCTCCCACGCGCAATCGAAGCCCCGCGCCGAAAGGATCGCCTGCACCTCGTCGCGCGCGGATCCGGTGCGGTCGTGAACCTCCACCACGACCTGCCCGATGCGGGGCCAATCCGCGTCGGCGATTCCGCGCAGTATTTCCAGCTCGCACTTTTCGGCGTCGATCTTGAGGAGATCGATTCGGTCGAGGCGGTGCTCGCGGACGATATCGGAAACCCCCACCATCGGGCAAAGGAACTCCTCGGCATCGAGACGGTTGACCGTGAGGTCGCGGACGTAACTCTCGGCTTCCTCGGCGGTCACGGCCAATTCCGCTTGGACCACGTTGGACGCCACCGCCTCGATGGCCTGGCGATCGGCGTCCGCGTTGGGATGAAAACTCGAGAACACCGACGAGCGGCGATAAAACGTCAACGCGGCTTCGCCCTTTTCCCCGCCGACCCCCGCGTTGAACGGCCTCAAGCGGGGACCATAGGCGCGGCAATTGGCTTCGAGCGCCCGGAAAGCCACCGGGCTGGGTTCGAATGCGTAGACCGTGGCGTCCGGACACTCCGTGCGCGCGAAGAGGCTGAACAGTCCGATGTTGGCTCCCACGTCGATGATGACCGCCCCCGGCGGCAATCGGATCCCGTGACGCAGATAACAACGGTCGGCGAAAATCTCCTGATACACGTAGTCCGTTTCATGGCGATTGAGATGCGCGACCTCCATGCCATTGGGAAGCAGGTGGCGTTCGAGGTCGACGGGCCAGGTAGGGGTGTCGCAATCGGCGCAGCGCGGCAGGCCGGCCGCTCCGAGCCAATCGCCGAGATGCAGAAAGATCAGATTGACGCCTCCCGAATTGGTCCGGCTGGCGCTCGAAGGGTCCAGCAACTCCTGGAAGACCTGGTTGTAGGGCGCAAAACGGGGAGTGATGGGCAGGCTCAACTCATCCGCCCAAAACCGAAGCGCGTCTTCGATCGGTTCGACGGTGAAGTTGGCGGAAACCGTCAGGGGCAGCGGCGGCGGCGCATTTTCCAACCGGACGAAACGCACGCCGGTGAGTTGAAGCAGCACGCGGCCGCGGCCGTCCATCACACGCACTTTGCCTTGTTGATCGCCCGACAGGTCGGCCGCCAGCATGGTTGCCGTCGCGAGCGAAGCGGCGCCCGGATGCAGTTCGTCGATGCTCGACAGAACAAACGTTTCCCCTCGATCGACGTTCAGGATCGCCAATAATTGAATGGCGGCGTCGATCACGAACGCATCGGCAAAGGGAGCTGCCTTGGGCCGCGCCGATTTCAGGCGCGCGCGCGCGCTCCGATCGCCTACGGCGATCGATTCGAGCAACTGGAATGTTGGGCCGTAGTGGTTGCCGTTCGCGGACAGCTTGGCGTACCAAACGGCTGCGGGCGTTTCGATGGACGGGGCATCGACCTTGCTGTAGCCGGGGGCGCCGACCCCGGCACTAGCGACATCGAAAGCGGAACCGCCGGGGTCGACCCCCCCGGCTACAGCGCAAGCGGGTTTCTCGAGGCGAAAGTGGGCGGCCAGCGAGCCATTGACGAAAAATTCACACCGCTTCCGCCCCTCCGCCTCATCCTGGATTCTCAACTCCGCCGCCTGATCCTCCGGCGCCAGCACGAGCGGCCGTTCGAAGTGAACGCCGCTCACCGGCCAATCGTCGGCTTCCGCCTGCGCGCGGCCGGCGGCGATCCACCAGGCGCCGGGCAGCACCGCCATCCCCTGGAAGCCGTGGTCGGCCAGCCACGGGCTCGAGGACAATCCGAAATTAAGCGTGATTGGGTTCAAGGCGTTCGATCTCCTCCCAGATCGCTTCCTGCACCGCCGCGGCGTTGCCGGCGATCGTGGGCGCGTCAAAGAAGTCCCGCAGGCTGAAATCGATGGCGTACGTTTCCCGGATTCGGCCGACGATGCGCATCGCGAGCAGCGAATGGCCGCCGATCGCGAGGAAATCCTCCTTCGGGTGGATGCCGGTCTTCCCCATCACCTCGCGCCAAAGGCGGGCGATCGACGCTTCCACTACGTCGGCCGAACTCTCGCTGGGTTCGGCGCCGGCGGGCCCGGACGCGATCGGTGAATCCGCAATCGCGGTGCGAGCCGCCGCTTTTTCCAGTGTTTCGAGTCCGTGGGGAAGAAAGGCGACCTGCGATTGCCGGGAGCCGAGGACCCGGCGAAATATCTCGATGCCCTCGGCCGTTGAGATGCCCTGCTCCGCCAAGTGGGTACCAACCGCCATGCCCACCTCACGCCAAACCGGCCAGTGGATCGCCTGCACCGCAAATGGCGCGTCCACGCTTCGCGCCGAAACGAATGCATCCAAAAAAGCGTTGGCGGCGGCGTAGTCCGTTTGTCCGTGAAAACCCACGAGCGACGAAACGGAGGAACAGCCGATGAAGAATTCGAGCGGGTCGCCGGCCACCGCCGCGTAGAGATGATCAGTTCCGCCCACCTTGGGTGCGAGCACGGAAGCCATCTCCTCCGCCGTCTTCATTTCCAGGCTGCGGTCCTGCCGCGTCCCGGCGGCGTGGACGACGCCTCGGATCGGCCCCCATTGAGCGCGGATTTCAGCAATCGCTCGGCGCACGGCGTCGCGGTCGGCAACGTCCGCCTGCCAGACGGACAGCCTGCCTCCCAACTGATCGATCGAATCGCTGGCCGAGGCGGACCAGGCTTGAGACGGCGCGCGGCGGGCAATCAGTGCGATCCGCGCGCCACACTCGGCGGCGAGACATTTCGCCAGTTCGAATCCGATTCCGCCCGTGCCCCCGGTCACCACGTAGGCGCCCTTGGGCAAGCCCAACGCGGTGGACTCACTCAGGTCGCGGGGGCGCAGACGACGGATCCAGCGGCGGCGGCCTCGCCAGGCAATCAAGTCGCCCGAGTGGGCCGCTTCGGCATCGGCTTCAATATCTTCGTCTCGCACCGCGTCATCGACATCGATGACGAATGCGACCAATCCGGGATATTCGCGGGGAAGGACCAGCGCCGGTCCGAGCGCTTGGGCGCCGGCTGGATTCGTGATTTCGGACCCGGTCACCGAGTGACTGAGCCGGGTCACAATGGCGACGCGAACCGGCGCTTCGCCGTGAATGGCCAGTTCGCGAACTCGTTCGGCCAGACGGTGGACGGTTTCATTCGCGGGATCGAAGCGCAGCAAGTGGGAGCGGACGCGACCCGCCGTTTCCTGGGACGGATCCCTCCGGGAGAGCGGGGCGATTTCCCAAGTTGGAATCCAGTAGCGGGCCGCCAGCGGTTGGGCCGGGGATGAATTTGCCCGTTCGAGCCAATGCGTCCGGCGCTGGAACGCATAACCCGGCAAATCGGCAGTCGGCAGGCGCTGGGAAAACAGCCGTTCCATTTTGAGCGGGACGCCTTGCACCCAGAGTCGGGCGGCCGCCTCAAGGCAGATGGTCGCGTCGTCCCGGTGTTCATAATCGGGCCGCAGTGAATAGAGGAGCGGCGGCATCCGCGCGCCGCGCGCCGGATGCTGCATCGCCAGCGTGCCGAGGGTCCGCCCCGGCCCCGCTTCCAGCAGGATATGTTCGGGCAGCTGCCACAGTTGATTCAATCCGTCCGCGAATCGCGCCGGGCTGCAGGTTTGCCGCACCCAGTATTCCGGGTCGGCGGCCTGCTCGGCCTCGATCCAATCTCCAGTCAGGCTGGAGAGGAAAGGGATTTGTGGACGAGAAAGAGGAACGCCCTTGAACAGCGCCCGCAGGCCGCCGGCCACGGCCTGCAATTGAGCGGTATGAAACGGATGACCGTTTCGCACCGCGCGAAAAAGGGTGCCGCGCGCCTTCAAACGTTCCTGCAGCCGACGGGTTGCCGCGAGCGAACCGGCGATCACGCACAAGGCCGGTCCGTTGACCAGGGCGATGGCGAGTTCCGGATCGAGGAGCGCCGACAGTTCGCGTTCGCCGAGCAGCACCGCGGTCATCGCTGCGGCGGGCAGCGATTCCACGAGGCGGGCACGCTGAGCGACGAGCATCAATGCCTCCGGCAATGCGAAAACGCCGGCCAGGCAGGCCGCCACCCATTCGCCCAAGCTGTGGCTCACCAAGCGGGCCGGCGCCACGCCGAGGTCCATCCAGAGACGGGCCAGCGCATACTCCGTGCAAAACAGCGAGCACTGGGCGAGCAGGGTGCGGTCGATCGGACGGTCGGAGGCGGCGCCGTCGGGCTCGCCGCGCCGCAAGAGCTGCTTCAGATCGATCGCCGGGCGAGGGGAGCCGGAGTCTTCGGCCAGTGGCGGGTAAAGCACCGTGCGCAGATCGCAGCCGATTGATCCGGCCAACAAATCGGCGCAGTGGTCGATCGTTTCACGGAATATGGGAAATCTCGAATAGAGGCCCCGGCCCATGCCTGGATATTGGTCGCCCACGCCAGGCAGAAGAAACGCCACGGGCAGAGGGCCGTCGGCGGGCAGCCTTCCGGAAAACAGCGGCTCGTCGAGCAGCCGGCCCGCTTCCCGCAGCGTGCGCGATACGGCCGCGCGCCGAAATGAAAATTGGCGGCGGCCCCGCGCCAGGGTTTCGGCGGCCGGGGCGATCGATACGGATTCGAGCGCCGTTTCCGACCAACGCCGAAAGCGGGTGCCGGCGGACGTCAAAGCCGCTTCGCTCGTGGCGGACAGAGCCAACAATTGCGGTTCGAGCAGTTGCGTCGCGAGCGGTTCGGGCGCAGGGGCTTCTTCGAGCACGATGTAAGCATTCGTTCCGCCCATGCCGGTCGCCATCACTCCGGCGCGGCGGGGGCGCTCGCATTTCGGCCAGTCTTCGGCCTGGGCCGCCAGGTAGAAAGGCGATTCTTCAAATGCGATTTCGGGGTTGCCCGGCGAACTGTGGAGCGAGGCGGGAAGCCGGCCGTGACGCAAGGCCAGCGCCGTCTTGATCAGGCCCGCCATGCCGGCGGCGGCATCGAGATGGCCCAGATTCGATTTGACGGAGCCCAAGGCGCAGAAGCCGGTTCGGGCGGTAAACCGGCGAAACGCGTCCGTGAGAGCGGAAAATTCGATGCGGTCGCCGACGGGTGTGCCCGAACCGTGCGCTTCCACGTAGGTGATATCGTCCGCGCTCAAGCCGGCGTTGGCGAGGGCTTCGGCCACCACGTCAGCCTGGCCGGAAACGCTCGGCGCCGTATAGCCGGCTTTGGCGTCGCCATCGTTGTTGATGGCCGACCCCTTGATCACCGCATAAATTCGATCTTGGTTGACCAACGCATCCGCCAGCCGCTTCAGAACCACCACGGCGCCACCGCTGCCAAACACGGTTCCGTTTGCTTCCGCGCCAAATGGAGCCACTCGGCCGCTGGGCGAAACGACGCCGCTGCCATCGTAAAGGTAACCCGCCCGGTGGGGAAAGCGCACCGAAGCGGCTGCCGCCAGCGCGATGTCGCTCTCCTCGCAGAGCAAGCTTTGCCGTGCCTGGTGCACGGCGACCAGCGAGGTCGAGCACGCCGTCTGAATTGTGACGCTGGGGCCTTTCAGCCCCAATTTGTAGGATAGCCGGGTGGCGAGAAAATCCTTGTCGCTGGCAATGAGGGTGGGGATGTAGTTCGTGGCCAGCCCGTCGCCGGCGCACCGATCCACAAAATAGGTGTTCATCGCCGCGCCCGCGTAGACCGCGATGCGTCCGGGCGCTCGCGAAGGATCGAGTCCCGCGTCGTCGAGCGCCGATTGGGCGAGTTCGAGCAGGAGCCGGTGCTGCGGGTCGAGGGCGGCAGCTTCTCCCGGCGTGTAACCGAAGAATTCCGCGTCGAAGGCGGCGGGTTCCGCCAGCACGGGAGAAGCCCGCACGTAGTCCGGCCGCCGCCAGAGCGACTCGGGAACCTCCGAAGCTCGCAGGTCCGATTCGCTCAGCCGTTCGATCGAGTCCACCCCGTCCAGCAGGTTGCGCCAGAATTGCTCCGCGTCCGCCGCGCCGGGGAAACGGCATGCGAGCCCGACGATCGCGATGTCGAAATCGGAATCGGTGCTCACGTTCCGTCCCGGCCCAACTTCGGTTCGGGCAGCGCCTTGCGGTCCATCTTGCCGCTGGCAGTCAGGGGAAGCTCCGCCAGCCGAATAAAATGCGAGGGCACCATGTAATCCGGCAGGCGGCCGCGCAGATGCTCGCGCAACGCCGAATCGGCGACCGGTTCCGACGCGACCACATAGGCCACCAGCAGGATGATGCTCTCGGAGTAGGTGCGCGCCAGGACCGCGCAGTCGGTCACTCCCGGGAATTCCCGCAGCGAATTCTCAATTTCGCCCAATTCGATCCGCAGCCCGCGAATCTTCACCTGGTGATCTTCGCGGCCGAGGTACTCGAGCTGGCCGTCGGCCCGCCAGCGGGCCCGGTCGCCGGTTCGGTAGATGCGCTCTCCCGGTTCGGTCGGATGCGGCCCAAAGCGCTGCTGGGTCAGCTCCGGTCGGTTGAGATAGCCCCGCGCGAGCCCGACGCCGGCCAGGCACAACTCACCTTCCTCGCCCTTGGCCGCCGGCTGGCCGCCCCGCAGGACGTAGGCGCGCAGATTCTGGATCGGCCGGCCGATGGGGACCGAGGCAATCGGGCCGTTGCCCGGGCAGTCGAAGTAGGTGGCATCGACGGTCGCCTCCGTCGGCCCATAGAGATTGGTCAGGCGGCAGTTTCCGGCGCCATTCAAAAGGCGGTTGAACCGTTCGACCTGCGCCGGAGCGAGCGCCTCGCCGCTGGCGAAGACCTGCCGGAGCGATCCCAGCCGGGCGATCGCGGAAGGTTTGGCGGCGGCGTATTCCAAAAAGACGCTGAGCATCGACGGCACAAAATGCAGCGTGGTGACGCGGTGGCGCGATACGGCGTCGATCAGCGCCGCGGGCGAACGTTCGCCGCGCGGGCGCAGCAGCGCCAGCGAAGCGCCCGCGAGCGCCCACCAGAACAACTCCCAGACGGAAACGTCGAAGGAGCAAGACGTCTTTTGGAGCAGCACGTCGTCGTGATTCAATGGATACATCCGTTGCATCCAATGCAGCCGGTTCACCACCGCGCGGTGCTCGATCATCACGCCCTTCGGCCTTCCGGTGGAACCGGAGGTGTAGATGACGTACGCCAGGTCGCCCGGGCCGTTCCCGGCGGCGCCGGACCAGGCCGCACCGGAGGTCGCCTCGGCGGATTCGAGGTCGAGCCGGTCGATTTCCGGCGGCGCTTTGGCGGCGGTGGAGGTTTGAACCAGGAGCAGGCGGACCCGGGCGTCCTGGGCCGTGTAAGCCAGGCGCTCGGCCGGATCATCCGGCGAGAGCGGCAGGTAGGCCGCGCCACATTTCAACACCGCCCACACCCCCACGAGCAGGGCGAACGAACGCTCGACCAGCAGGCCGACGATGTCGCCCGGGCCGACGCCTCGCGCTCGAAGCTGCCGCGCGACGACTCCCGCCCGCCGGTCCCACTCTTCGTACGTGAGAACGCTGGCCAGGCCGTCCGGACCCGCGTCGCCGCGGATCGCCGGCCGGGCGCCGAATCGCCGAACCGAGTCCGCAATCAGCTCGTTCAGCGTCGTTTCGTCGGGAAACGGGTGCGCCGTCAGGTTGGCCGCCGCGATCGGGTCGACCTCAATCTCGATCGAATCAAACATAGGTGCATGCCAGCCAACGCCTCCAGCGTGACTGGACACGCCGCTGGACGGGCCAATAGACCGACGCGTGCCGGGCCCGTTCCGGAAGGTAGGTGACAGCCCTATTCGCCGAGGGCGGCCCGGATCTCGCGGCAGGTCGTCCGGATGATTTCCAGACGGGCGTAACGCTTGTTTTCCGCGGGTATCAAATGCCAGGGAGCCAGGCGGGTTTCCGTCAGCGCCAGCATGTCGCCCACGCAAACTTCGTAGGCCTCCCACTTGCGCCGATTC
Organism: Opitutaceae bacterium; assembly: GCA_036502225.1. Lineage (GTDB taxonomy): Bacteria > Verrucomicrobiota > Verrucomicrobiia > Opitutales > Opitutaceae > Palsa-1447. The sequence goes on along the minus strand of DASXYY010000049.1, from coordinate 151,190 downwards.
CGCCAATCTTCCAGGTCCATCTTGTGCCGCTTATAGTCGGTGGTTTCCCGGTCGCGGAAGCGGCGCAGTTGCTCCGTTTTGCTCACCTGAAGCCAAAACTTGAGCAGGATGGCGCCGTTTTCGACGAGCTCGCGTTCGAACTCGTTGATCTCTGCGTAGGCGCGGCGCCATTCGTTACTGCGCGCGAATCCCTCGATCCGCTCGACCAGCACCCGTCCGTACCAAGAACGATCATAGATGGTGACCAGTCCGGCCCGTGGCACGTGCCGCCAGAAACGCCAAAGATAATGATGCGCCTTTTCCTCGTCCGTCGGCTTCGATACCGGGATGACCCGGCAGTCGCGGGCATCAATGGCTTCGCTCAACCGCCGAATCGCGCCGCCTTTGCCGGCGGCGTCCCAGCCTTCAAATACCAGAATGACCGGACGGCGGGCCAGCGATGCCTCGCGAAAAGCGCGGTGCAGGCGGCCCAGCCATTTGTCGCGCTTTTCCTCGTATTCTTCGGAGGTAAGCTCCTGATCGAGCGGAAGCGCCGTCAAACGGCGCCGGCCGGCCGGCGCGAGCGGTCGGATCGTCTCCGGCCGCACGGCGACCGTCGGCCGCCGATTGACCCGATGATAAGCCCGAAATCGCGCCAGGATGTGCTCGGCGACCGCCAGATTGCGCTGGCGCTCCCGGTCGGCCGAAATGATCTCCCACGGCGCGCCCGGCACCTCCGTGGCCTTGCGCATGCGCCGGCTGAGCCGCGCCAGATACTCATATTGCCGATGGCTCCGCCAATCTTCGGCACTCACCCGCCACGCGGTGCGGGCATCCGACTCAAGATCCAGCATGCGTTCGGCCTGGGCGCGTTCCGATAGGTGAAGCCAGATCTTGATGATGAGGGACCCGTCGGCCGCCAGTTCGGACTCGAATCGGGCAAGCCGGCGCAAGGTCGTGTCGAATTCGCGCGTGCCCGCGGCGTCGCGAGGCTCCTGGCGCAACGCATCGCCATGCCACCCGCCCGCATAGATGCCGATGCGGCCGCGATAGGGGAGCGAGCGCCAATACCGCCACATCGGAGGCCGCTCCCGTTCCTCGTCGGTCGGGGAGCGAAAACCGAAGGTATTGGTGCCGCGCGGATCGAGCCAGGCATTGAGCAAATTGACGATTTCCCCTTTGCCGGAGGCTTCGACCCCCGCGATCACGATCAGCGTGGAGACGCGGGCGTTTTTCAATTCGACCTGCATCTGGACGAGTTCGGACCGAAGTACGGCCAGCCGAGCATCGTATTCCTTCCGCGAAAGTTTCCGTTCCCGCGACTTCTTGGCCACGAGAAGGGCTTGGCCGGGGGCACCGGCGCAGTCAATGTCTGGTTATGGGTTTGCGCACGTTGCTGCTATTTTTCGGGCTGGCATCGGGCGCCGTCGCCCAAAATCAAGGAATCACGCTGAATGCGGACGAGCATGGCGCGTCGGTTCCGCTGGTGCGCCCTTGGGCGGTGTCCGTCGAGGGTGGTCCAATCGAGGCGGGATTGGGCACGGCGTGGCAGGATGCGCTCCGGAGCGCATCGACCGAGTGCGGCTTTCAAGGAGTGCGATTGAGCAGCTTATTTGCACCTCGACTGCGACTTCCGGAAGAAAAGGGAAGCACGGGCGGCTATGTTTACGTGGACGACGTCATCGACCGCGTAGCCGCGCTCAACTTGCATCCCATTCTGGAGCTGCCCGCCCGCTCGCCGGCAGTCGGAGCCCTGGTCCGCCATATCCTGGGCCGCTACAACGTGGTGGAGGTGCGGCAGTGGCAATTTGAAATCGAGGCGGATGAGCCGGCGAGGTATGGCGCCGCGGCGCAGGCCATCCGTCAAAGCGACAGCCGGTTGGTGGTGGGTTCGGTGGTCGATTGCGGATCGGATCCCCAATTCTCGCGGGCTCGCACCTGGCTCGCGGCGGTCCACGCGGCCGGTGCGCCGCTCGATTTCCTTTCGCTCTCGGGCGCCGCCAGCCCGCTGGAATCGGCGGTGACGGCCGCCCAGTCCGCCCTTGCGGATGCCGGTTACCGGGGAGCGTCCGTGAACGTGATCCGCTGGCCTTCGGCCGCTTCCGGCCCGGACTTTTCCCACGACGAGTTCCCGCTGGCCGATTTCGTGCTGCGGGCGAATCTGACTCCGCCAGCGGGGCTGGCTGCGTTATCCTATTGGCGGCTCTGCGATCTGCCGATGGACCCCGGGCCTGTGTCGGGCGTTCTCCGCGGAGGTCCCGGGCTGATTACGTTCCAAGGGATCGTGAAACCGGCCTATCATGCATATCGTTATTTGAATGCCTTGGGAGAGGACATTCTCGCTTCGGTGCCCGGGGGAATCGTGACGCGCCGCAAGCAATCCGGACGACTGGTGGCGCTGGCGTACAACTATCCCGACGGCGTGCCGACCTGTCCGCCGTTCGCGGCAACGCTGGCGGATGCAGAGCGCCTGACGGCCGCCGGTTCGCCTCGGCCGTTCTCGATCACCCTGACCGGACTCAAGCCCGAAGGACAAATCCTGATCGAGTGGGTCGATCCGCAGCACGCCAACGCGGCGGAGGCATGGAGACAGATGGGAAGTCCGGAAGCGCCGGGCCGCCAGGCGTTGGAATCACTGCGAAGTTCCGCGCGCGGCGGCGTCATCGAATACCGCCAATCCGACGATGCCGGTCACTTCAGCGATTCGCGGATGCTTCCGCCTTGGGGCATGCTCCTTCTGCGTGAACTGTAAGTAAGTAAGGGACAATGGGAACCAAGCGCATTGGCGCGGTTCTGTAGCCATTGGCCCCCGATGTCCACTTCCCGTTTTGCCCTGCCCGGGTTGGTGCTGCTCACTGCAGCCTATTTCATCGTGGCCGGAGCCTGCGGGTTTCGCGTTGCGGTCCACGAGGTGGAAACCTCCCACCTGATCGATCAGGTCGCATCGCGGCAGGATTTGAATCACGTGACGAACGCCGACGTGAACCTGAATCCATCCAAGATGGGCGTGGTCACGTCTTTTTTTCTGCGCATTTCGCAGAAGGACATCGTCACGCGGCAGCAGGCGGCGGAGAACCAGCACGAGATCGTCGACGAAATCGGGCAGCTCAAGGCCGAGATCCGCGCTTCAACCGGCGACTCGGTGCTGCTGATTGCGTTCACCATTATCTACCTGCTGATCGCCGTGCATTACTTCGAGGGTGACCGATCGTCCCCGTTTCCGCAGATCTACGCTCTGCTCGCGGTTTCGCTGATATTCTTCGCGATCGGAATTTCCTGTCCGGTGCTGACCGCCGTCGTCAAGGGAGAGCACATGCTCATTGGCGGTTTCATCATCGAAACGGCCTCCAAAGGCATCATCTCGACCGTGGTCTCCCTCTTCAAATCCGGCAGCTGGTACATCAGCGTGCTGCTGGCGGGCTTCAGCATCGGCATACCCATTTTCAAAGGTATCGCCGTTTTGGCGACGTCGGTCAGCCGCTCGCGCGACCACCGGCTGAAAATGGGCCGGGCGCTCGAGTCCATCGGCAAGTGGTCGCTCACCGATGTGCTGGTGGCGGCGGTGCTCCTTGGCTGCTTCAGTCTCAACGCGATCCAGGAGTCGGACGGCGGTGTCTACGCCGTTCCGCGCTTTGCGCTGGGTTTTTTCATCTTCTATTGCGTGCTCGCCGCGCGAACGTCGTTTCTGTTGCGCCGGACCGGCGAATCGAAAACCGCGCAGGCTTCGCATCCCTCCCGGGCGGTGGCGCTTGTCTCCAGCGCCATCGTGACCCTGGCCCTCGCCGCCGGCACGGCGCTGGGAGCCACGCTGCATTGGGACCTTCCGTTTTCCTACACCGTTTCCGAGCCGGCCCTGATCAAACTGATCCGCACCCATACGGAATTGGTGAACCGAAAGTTTCACGCGGGCGCCGGGCGCGAGACGGCCGTGCCGATGGATTTGCCGTTTTCCGGCGTGCTGATGATCGAGCTCAAGGTGGGCGGCGACTCCCAGGTTTCCGTGCATGTGGAGCGCGAGGCCGTCGACCACGAGGGCCAGCCGGTGCCGGGCCCGGCCGAGCCCGTTCCGGAATACCAGAGCCCGCCCGTCAGTCACTACGTCCGTTCGGCCCGCCTGCCCGCCGGCAAGTATCAACTGGTGCTGGAGGGCGCCCGCGCGGCCTTCCTTGGTTCGGCCACGGTCACGGTGCACGCCAGCTTGGATCCCTAGGCGAAAAATCCCGCGAACTTCCGCAGGCCATCCCAGTCTAGGTCGGGATGGTCTCAGCGCCCGTGCTCTACGCCGAGGATTCGGAGGACGACGCATTCCTGTTGCAGCGTGCCTTTTCCCAGGCCGGCGTATCCAATCCGCTGGTGGTGGTGCCCAACGGCAAGGCGGTCGTGCATTACCTTTCCGCGACCGGCCCGTATACCGATCGGACGAGTCATCCCTTTCCTCGATTGGTGCTGCTCGATATCAAGATGCCGCATCGCACGGGTTTGGATGTGCTTTGTTGGATCCGCCAGCAGCCGGAATTGCGCCACCTGACGGTCATCATGCTGACCGCCTCCGCGCAGGATCGGGACGTATCCAGCGCCTATTCGCTCGGGGCCAATGGTTATCTCGTCAAACCCAGCAACGCTGCCGGTCTTGCCCAATTGGGCCAGGACCTGGGCAAATTATGCCTGGAGCCCGAAACCGAGGGCAACTGGGTGTTGCGGGGTAACCGGCTAGCGGACGGAGTCCAACAAAGAAGCTAGGACTCCGTTGGTCCAACCGAATCCGTCCTGGCCGGGGTATTCGCCGCCCCCCGCCGCCAACGCCGTATCCACGACGTTGTACTTCTCCATCAACTTGCCGCTGCGCCGGTAGACGGATTCGTTGAGCGCCATCCAACGGCGAGCGATCTCGTCTGCCAAATCCCGCTCCCCGTAGCGGCGGAGGCCCTCGATCGCCATCCATTCCAAGGGCGCCCATCCATTGGGCCAATCCCATTGCTGTCCGGTCGGAACCCGGGTGGTGACAAGTCCGCCCGGTTCGAGAAAATCCTCGGTCAATCGGATCGCCACGCGCCGAGCCTGTTCAGGGGTCGCCAAGCCGAAGTAGAGCGGAAATACGCCCGCCAGGCTCAGGCGCCCGGTCGGCCGTCCAGTCGCGGTGTCCAAATCCTCGAACCACCCGGAGCGAGGGTTCCAGCAATCCTGCACGATGGCCTGCCGCCGGCGGCTGGACTCGGCCTTCAGCCCGAGGCTCGTTTCCAGATTCCACAGGAGGCAGTTCAGATCGATCGGCACCACCCGCGTCGTTTCGATCGTTTCAAGGCGACGATCGTCGGAAAGCCAGCGGCTGCTGAAATCCCATCCGCTTTCCGCGGCCGATCGCAGATCGCGGTAAACCTCCGGGGCATTTCTCCCGTCCGCTGCCGCGGCGCCGGCGACCCGCTCATCCGCTTCGAGCGCTTCGGGTCGCGGTTCTGCGAGTTGATCCCAATAGCGGTTCAACCGAACGCCCGACGGCAGCGCGACCACGTGATGGGTGGGCGCCGATCGATCCATCCAATAAGCGTATTCTCCGGCGAGCGCTGACCGGTAGCGTTCGCCGGCATTCAGGTCTCGTTGCGCCACGAGCCCCACCATCAGTGAAAAGAACGGCGGCTGCGAACGGCTCAGATAATAGGTGCGATTTCCATTGGGAATGTGGCCGAACCGCCGTTCGAGATCGGCGAAGTCGTTCACCATCGAGGCGACGAGTTCGTCCCGGCCGTCCGCCCGCAGGCCCAGCATCGTGAAATAGCTGTCCCAATAGTACATCTCCTGGAAACGGCCGCCGGGCACGACGTAGGCGTAGGGAAGCGAAATGAGGGTCGAGCCGGCCGGCGTCGATTCCGGAGCTCGACGCAGCACGTTCCACAGGGCGGCAATGTGCTCGGCAACGGGCAGTCCCGGCCGGACCTGGGCCGACGCGGGAGGAGCGGGCTCGTTGGAAAAGTGCGCCGCGACAAACGCCTTCAAATCAAACCCGGCCTGGGTGCGCCGCCGCTCGAAGTCTGCCAAAATCGCCTCCGGCGCCTCGCGCGGGACTGCGTCGACAAAGGCCTTGGGATCCGAATAGACGTCCTGGTCCGCCACGGCTTGTGCCAGCGGCCCGTAGTTGAAAAAAGTCTGGCCGCAGAGGCGGGCCGCCGTCAGCAGCGCCACCAGCCAGCGTCCATGCGCATTCATGAAACCAGGCTCGCTTCGATTTCGATCTTGAGCGCGGCGCGGCACAAATCGGCCTGCCGCCATTCCACCGTATCGCCGGGCTGCAGCAATTTCGATTGCACGGCGGCCTCGGCGAATGCGCGATCGGCGCCGGACCGCAGATAGATCCGGAGCAGCCGGCGCGAAACGCCGCGGCCCAGATCGGAGCCGACGCCGGCCGCCGCTGAAATCAAATGCAGATTGTCGAAGGTGCAGTCGATCTGGCGCGCCAGCGAATCCTCCGCGATCGTCGCGTGACCCTTGATCGCCGCGGTGCCCGAAATAAACACGAGCGTGCGCCCGTCGACCGAAACGCAGGTCGCCCGCGCAAAACTCGGCGAACGCGGTCCATGCTCGATGGGATAGCGATAGGCCGGAACCTGATCGGGGTTTTCAAAATGGCGGGCTTCGGACGGACCGGCCACGAAGGCGATCGTCAATTCCTCGCCATCGGTGCCCACGGCCGAAGCCGCTGGCAGGCAGGCGTTGAAGCCTGGGCCAAATTGGCTTTCGAACGCGTCCGCGCGGCCGGCGCTAAAGCTGCGGTAGCGCTCCAACCGGGTGTCCGGGGGGATTTCGTTGATGGCGGGAACCTGATTCCAAATTCGGTAGAGCTGGTATCCCTGGACGGCCTGGAACAGGTCTCGGTACGCCGCGGTGGTCGCAGCGCGCAAGGTGTCGCGCGCGGGCACCGTTCGATGGCCGAGCAGGAGGGAACCGTGACGTCGAAGGGAAAATCCGGATTTTTCTCCGTTCGGTTCGGCGCCCGGAAAAATCGCGGCGTAATCCGGTTGCTGTACGTTCAACCCCAAAATAAACATCAATTTATAGATTGAAGCTTACGGCCGCCCCAAGTTCCGAGCGAAGCGCAAAGGGAACCCTCAGCCCGGATCTGGAAATCTATGCTCGGGTGCAGCAAACGGCTCGACCGCGACCCTGGCGCCTGGCTTTCGTCGCGACGTTGGTATTGGTGGGGTTGGCTTTTTTTTGGCGAGACCGGGCCTCGCTCGAGGGCTGGGTAAATCACGTCGTGGCCGCGTGTCGGCAGGCCGGACCATGGGCGTACTTCGGGGCAATGGCGATTTTGCCGATTTTCGGCTTCTCGCTCTTTGCCTTCGTCGCATCCGCGGGCCCGGTGTTCGCTCCCGTGCTCGGCATATCGCATGTCATCGCATACGGGGTTTTTGCATTGGCCGTCAATGTCACGCTTTCCTACATTTTGGCCCGCTGGGCTTTCCGTCCGATCGCCCAGCGGATTGTCGCCTGGTTCGGCTGTCCGCTTCCCGACGCCAGCCGCAGTGCTGGGTGGGAAATCGGGTTCGTGGTCCGGCTCATTCCCGGGCCGCCCTTTGGCCTTCAAAGCTGCGTCCTGGGCGTCGCCAATCTGCGGTTTGCTCCATATTTTGCGACCTCGCTGCTGGTTCCCTCCCTCTACCTGGCGGGGACGGTGCTGCTCGAAACCGGAATTCAGGGCAAAAATATCTGGGGGGCGGCCGTGGCGGGCATCTTCCTCACGCTGACCGCCGCCGCCTGCCACCGATTGCGGCGGCGCCTGGGGCTGCGCTTTCGAACCGCGGCCGCCACTGTTCCGAGCCGGGGATGACGCAGGCGTAGCCGCGCTCGGATAACGCGGCCAGGAGCAACTCCAGAAAGCGCACACGCACCGCAGGCGGAACGCTGGGCCCTTCATGGGCGAGAATAATGGCTCCGGGCCGCAATTGCCGGAGCACACGGTCCACGGCGACCCGGGGATCGTAGGTAAAGCAATCCCGGCTGCGGATCGTCCAACTCACGCAAGTCAGCCCCCGGTCGGCCAAGGCCCGCCGCAAGAACAGATTCTTTATTCCCACCGGCGGGCGAAATAGCTCGGGCGCCGGGCCGTGGGCGGCAAAGACCGCGGTGGCCTGATCCAATTCGCGCTGCACCCGGCCCGGTCCGGCGAGCCAAAACGTCGCCTTCGGGTGCGTTTGAGTGTGGTGGCCGATTTGATGTCCCCGCCGCCGGATCTCGCCCAGCAGTTCCGGCGACTCCTCCGCGCGGCGGCCGACGCAGAAGAACGTCGCGCGCGCGCCACGCCGATCGAGCAGATCGAGAATCCGCCGCGTGTCGCCCGGGTCCGGCCCGTCGTCGATCGTCAGCCAGACGGTCGGCTGTCCAGCGCGTGGCTCGAATGCAGTGACCATGGAGCACAGCAGCTGCGAACCCGGCGCCAGCATTCCGTAAAGCAGGATCAAATCAAAACCGAGAAAGCAGGCGGCGGCGCCCCAGTGCGAGTGGCGCCAGACCCACAGCGCGGCGACTTTGCCCAGCAAATTGCAGATTACGAAGAAAGGCTTCATCCGAGGAGCCCGGCAATCGCCGCGCGGTCGATCTTTCCGCGGCCATTGACCGGCAGGGCCGCAACCGTGACCCAGTGCCGCGGGATCTTCCACGGAGCGAGCGCGGGACGCAATAGGGCGCTCCACCCCCCGGCGGGGGGAGGCGGCGGACCCGCCACGACCGCCGCCAAGGCATCGGGCCGCCGGGGGTGCGGCAGCACGCAACAATCCGCGCCGGGAGCCAGGCGGCGGAGGGCCGCCTCGATTTCGGCGGGGTCGACGCGGCGACCCGCGATCTTGATCGTCCGTCCGGTTCGTCCGATCAGCGTCAATTCTCCCCGGGCCCCCGGGCGCGCCCGATCCGCCGGCCGGTGTGCGCCCGCTCCCATGACCGCGGCGCCGGCCACGCGAAAGCGTCCGTTCGCTTCGAATGCGATGCGCACTCCGCGCAGGGGCCGGCCGGCGCTGCGGCCGGTGAGGGTCGCCTCCCCGGTGCGGTCGAACGCGATCCCGCCGGTCTCGCTCGAGCCGTAAAAATTGTGAATCCGGCATCCGAAACGCGCGAAAAAGCGCTCGGCGACCGCCGGTTCCAACGGGGCCCCCGCGGAAATCACCAGACGCAGGGCGCCCAGGCTGCGGCGGTCAAGGTCCGAATCGGCCAGCGCCCGGAGCACGGCGGGCACCGCCGGAAACACCGTCGCGCCGTGCCGCACGGCGGCTTCCGCGATGCCGTGCGGGAGGGGCGGCACGCCGCAGAGGATCGGGACCCCTCCGGCCAGCAGGGGCAGCACCAGGTTGCCCAGCCCGTACGAATGGCCGAAGGGAATCAGGCCCAGATTCGTATCGTTGCCATGGATACCCATGGTCGCGCGGATCTGGCGGCCGTCCGCCAGCATCTGCTCGCCCGTAAAGGCGAGCGCCCGGGGCCGTCCGGTCGAGCCGGAGGTGAGCTTGACCAGCTCCGTGCCCGGGGGGAGCCGGCGGGAAGCGCGCGCCGCCAGTTCCCGGGCCGCCTCCGGCGGTTCCGCCGGGTCGATCGCCGCCGCCGCTCGGCCGCTGCGCAGCGCGCCCAGGAAGGCCGCCCACCACGCCAGGCCGTTGGCCGCGGAAAAGCAAACGAGCCGGCGATTGGCGGCGACGGCCTGCTCGTCGCCCCAGCGCCGAGCCTCCGATTCGACTTCGTCCCGTGTCCAGCGCCGCCCGGAGCCGGCGTCCACCAAGGCCACGGCCCGGGGATTTCGCCGCCACTGGCGCTGCCAGGCCTGATGCAACGCCATCATGGCGAGCGGGCCCAAGCTTCCACCTCGATGGCGGTCAGCGCGGTGAGGACGATGAGGCAAACCGAAAGTCCGAGGGCATGGACGACGGGTATCCGGCTGCAAGCCAGCACCCCGAACGAGGCCGCCGCGCACAGGCCGGAAAGCCGCACCGGAGCGGGCGGGGCGGATCCGTTCCGCGCGGTGTCCGAGGAAAAGATCGAGTAGTTGTGGGCCAGGCACACCCCCAGGAATGCGCCGAGCAGATGAAACAGGTTGAGCGTCTGGCCCCAGAGACCCATGACGCCGAACACGAAGAAACAGGATCCGGCCGGAATCAACGCAATGCGCACGGCCCGCCGGCCCGGATAGATTGCAAACACGCTGGCAATCACCAGCGCCAGTCCAATGAGGCTGAGCCGCAAGGCCGACCACCGATATTGGGTGAACAGCCGGTTGAAGTGCTGCAGCTCGCTCGCGCTCACCGTCCCCAGGGAGGCGGGCAGATCGGCCAGCTCAGGTCCATCCGAAAGGGTCACGAGCCAGGCCCGCCGGCCCGCTCCGGCGCCGGAGGAAGCCAGCAATTTCAGGGGACCCGAGAGGGAGCCTCGCACGCGTTGAAAAAGCTGATCGTAGGTGGGGCGCGGTTTTTCGCGAACGGTGAGATCCCAGGCGTTGAAAAAGCCGTCGAAGGAATCGGGGCGGAATCCGTGGGCCGCCAGGGTGATGCGGAAATCCGCCGGGAATTCGCGCAGGGCATGCAATCGGCGGGGCAGGGCAGAATAATCGTCCGGCGTGGGCAGAACCAGGCCCAGGCTGAAGGGGCTCTCGTCCGGCTGCGCGCGCGCCAGATACGAGGAAAACGCCGCCAGATGCTCCCGGGCCGATGCGATGTCATCGCCGTAGGTCAGATAGACCGCGTGGCGGGAGTCATCGCCAAACTGGGCGCGGATCGACTCGTCGTTGGCTCGGAGTTCCGGCTGGGCGACATCGAGCTCGCGGATATCGTCGTCCCAATGCAAACGCCACGGGGCGAGGGCGGCGACCGCCACGGCGATCAGCGCGAGCACCACGGCCGGCCGTCTCCATTTCGCGCGCGGGGTGCGGACCGCGCGCTCCGCGGTCCACCGGCGGGGCTCAAGCAAAGGCCGGCGCAGTTGCGCAAAATAGAGCATGGCCGCGCCCAGCGCCGTGAGCAGCCCGGCGCTGACGAAGAGCCCGACCTGGCGGATCAGCGGCAGGTCCGAGAAAAGCAGCAGCGAAAATCCAGCCACGGTTGTCAGGCAGCTCGCCAGCAGGGGCTTGAGCAGGCGCCGCAATTTGCCTCGGTAGTCCTCCCTTTCGGAGGCATACGGCCGCATGAATATGTAAAATCCGTAGTCGATCGCCACCCCGCTGAGCAGCGAGCCGATGGCGAACACCAGGATATGCAGCCGGGAAAAGACCAGCGTGGAAATCGTCCAGGCGCCCAGCATGGAGCAGAGGATGATCGGCACCAGGTGCGCCAATTTCCACAGACGCCGGACGAAGAGGCACCCCACCAGCAGCACGGCGGCGATCGACGCCAGATTGAGCCAGCGAATTTCATGTTCGATGCGCGCGCGGCTCGCCGCCGCGAAACGGTTCACTCCGGTCCATTCCAGCGACAGGTCGGGAAAGGAGGCCGCCAGTTGCGCCTGGGCCCGATCGATGGCCGCCTGAACGGGGGCCTGGCCGGATTCGCTCAAGGGCGAAGCTGCGATTTGCGCCCACACCAACGCGGAGCCGGGATGCGCCTGCGCATGGCCCAAGGCCTGGGCGCGTTCAACCAAGGGAGCGATCAGCAGCAGCGGATCCTGCGCGATCAACTGTTCCATGCCGACCGCCTCCGGGCGCGTCAGATAGGCTTCCAATTGGGCGGCCGCGCGTTCCGCCGCCCAGCCGGCCATCCTTTCCTTGGGCAAGCCCGTTTGCGCAAAAGCCCGCTCCTGGTCGCCGAGCCACGTCGAGAGGAGCAAGTCGCCTCGCTCGGCGAACACGGCGCGCCCCAGCGCTTCCTCGTCTTTCGCGCCCGAAAGCGACTCGACTTGGGCAAACGCCGCGGAGGCGCCCAGGCTGGAAACCAGAATCCTGGCGGCAGCGACCGGCGCCGGGGCCCCCGCGCGGCGGTCGGTGACGACAAAAAGCACGACGCGGGCCTGAACATTGTCCGCCAAGTCGCGCACGGCCGCCAATTCCGGCGACCGCTCGCCCGCGGGCACCAGGTCGAGCACGTTGGTCGAGACCTTTTGACGGTAATCGAGCCGAACGAGCCAGAGCACGCAGGCGGCGATGAACGTCGCCAAAATCGTTCGGGCCACCCGCGGAGTCATCGCCGAAAATATGCGCGCAGATCGCTCGGTGAAAATGCCGCGACCCGCTGTTCATTCGCGAGCGAGATCGTGATGCGCTGGCTGGCCGATCGGATTAGTTCGACCTCACTGGGCTGGCTGCCTTCACCGTCCAACACGAGCGCCTGGAATCCGCCCGGCACCGAAGATTCGGGCCTCGGCAGGAAGCTGAGGCGCCAGGCATTGCCCGCGCGGCTTCCGTGCAGCACGTAGGTACGCTCGAGCGCGGGAAGGTCAAAGCGTAAAATGCCGACCATTGCATCGACGGCGGCGCGCAGACGCGGATCGTCCGGTTCCCTCTGGTCGCGGCCACGGCGGTCGCGAAGCAGCAGTCCGCGATCGTCCACGATCAACGTGCGTGCCTCGGGCGTTTGGTAGGCCACGCTGAAGCCGTGCACCGGCGAAATGCGCACCTCGCCTGTCAGTTCGATCGGCGCGGATCGAAAGGGGAAATAGCGATGCTCGATGAACGACGCGGTCCGGTCGCCTCCCGCGGCGAGGCTCTCAAACAGCGCGGTCCAGACCGGGTCCCGATCGGAGATGACCGGGTCGGGCGCGGCCAGGACCCCGGCCCGCAGCATCGTCGCCGTCACCAGCAGTATCGCCGCGGCGGCGGCGGCGCGAAGCCGCCGCGATCGCCGCACGCGAATCACGGATGGCCAGCGCCAGAAAAGCAGCTCGCTCAGCAGGCGGAGCTGCAGCCAGACGAGCAGCGCATTGTCCCGCACGTACTTGAAATGCGACACGCCTCCCTCATCGCGGCTGAGATAGCGGCACGGAGCCGGCAGGTTGACCGTCGGCGTGCCATTCCAAAACATCCGCACGATCACTTCCTGGTCGAAATCGAATCCCCGGGCCCAGCGGGTCGCCTTCAGCGCCTGGTCCAGCGACTCGAGCGGGTAGACGCGAAAACCAAAGAGCGGATCGTCAATCCCCGGTCCGAGGATTTCGAAGTGGGCCATGGCGATCGATAGCTTGCGGCCCTGGCGCCGGGCGGCGGGCGCTTCCGGGCCGAAGACCGGCCGGCCGAGGATCATCGCCGCCTCCGCTTCTTCCGATGCCCGCATGAACGCTGGAATGAGATCGGCCGGGTGTTGCCCGTCGGAATCCATGGTGAGGACGTGGGTGAAGCCCCGCTCGCGCGCGGCCTCGACCCCGGCGCGAATGGCGGAACCCTTGCCGCCGTTGCGAGCCAGCCGCAGGACGCGGACGCGCGAATCGGTTTCCGCCAAAGCCAGCACCGGGCGCTCGCTGCCATCCGTGCTGCCGTCGACCACCACCCAAACCGGAACCCAATGCCTCAGGCATTCTTGAACCGTTTGGATCAATCTCCCGCCCGTGTTGTACGACGGAATCAGAACCAGACGTTGGGTGGAGTGGACGCTCATGCGCAAACGGAGGGCGAAAGATCCTGCGCCCACACTTCCTCGAGGCGCTGCCGGACGTCCATGCCGGCGTCCAATTCATCAGTTCCGACCTGGCCGGCCCGCTTGATCCGCCAGCGGTTGGGAAAGTGGGGCAGCGGCCAGACTCCCTGGCCATGGGCCAGCAGGTCGTGCTCGCCCCGGAGCGTCACGATTTCAACGTGGCAGCGCCCGCGACGCGCAACCAGCGAAAAGCCGGGCTTCAAGGCGTTGAGCGTCCGGCCGGAGCGGGTGCGGGTCCCCTCCGGGAATATCAGCACGGCGCAACCCTGGTTGAGTCGCTGGGCCATTTCGCGGATGGAATCCACCCCGCCTTCCGTCGAAGCGTAGCCGGCCATTCGGGCGGAAAGGCCCAGCAGCGGATTGCGCAACACGGCCGGTTTGACCAGGCAGACGGCGTCGGGCAGCCGGGCGAGCAGAAAGGTTGCGTCGAGCAGGCCGGGATGATTGGCGACGTAGACGGCCGGCCGCGGCAGAGCGTCGCCGGCAAAATTATCCCAATTGATCCGCACCAGCCCCGTTCCCTCCAGCCAAGCCACCCAGATTCGAAAGAGGCCGCGAATGACGGCTCGCACGTGCCGGGCCCGGCGGTGGCTGGCGGGAAAGAGCGACCACGGGATGCACACCAGCGTCAACGCCACCGCGCCCGCGGCAAAAAGCAGCCACGAGCAGGCGTAGGCCAGAAAGTACCAGGCGCGCACGATCATGGCTTCACGGCACGGTCGCCAACGGATTCAAGGGCGTGAAATTGAACCACAGGTACGGATTGCGCCGAAGCTGCGCTTCGGCCTGCTTCAGGAAACGCTGAAAATGCGCATAACCGCGAGCAAGGTTTTCTTCGCGGCTGCCGCCGTTGGGCTCGAACACGTCCGAGGCCTGCACGGTGGCATGGTTCGTCCCGTCGGGAATGCCGAGACAGAAGGCCACCGGCCGTTGGAAGATCAGGGCCAGATGATAGATGGTGACGGGGAAAAGCCGACGCTGGCCGAGAAACTCGAAGGGTTCCAGCCGGGCGCTGAAATCGGGACGGTCGCATTGCATGGCCACCGAGCCGCCGCTGTCGATCGCATGCTTGAGGGCGAAGAGCAGGTTTTCCTTTTCGTTCACCCAGATGAAGTCGATCGAATGCTCGAACTGCCGCGCGAGCCGCCGCGTTTCCGGTGAATTGTCGACCTGCAGGCGGATCATGTAGGTCTTGCGCCGGAAGTGGCCCAGCATGAAGCCAAGCAGGTCGGCGTCCCCGATATGGAGAGTGCCCAGCAGGGCCGGCGAGCCCCGCGCCATGAGGCGCGCGAAATCATCCGCGCGGGGATCGAGTATGCACCGGTAGGGGCGGCCATCGGCCGCGCGCAGTTTGCGCAGCAGGGATTGGGAGAACGTGTAGAAATGCCGCCAGACTTCGCGCCAAGTGGCTTCCCGTCCAAAAATCGCCGCCAAGTAGTCCCGGGAATGCCGCCGCCGGGCCGGCATGCAGGCGACGGCGATCGCCGTGCCCACCGCGACCAGCGGATCGAATACGCTGCGGGGAAGGAGCACGTCCGCGCGCGTGAGAAAAAGGTAGCCCCAATTGGGCCCGGGATTGCGCGGCGGCTTGGGAAGAGGGGAGGTCATCGCCACTCCAGTTCGAATCGGGCGGTCCGCCCGTTCTGGCGATCCCGCACCCGCTGCCACAAATCCTTCAGGCTCCACGGCGCCGATTCCACTCCGGCCCGTTCCCGCAGCACGCCCATGGCGCCGGCGGGATTCGCGGAAAGGGAAAGGGCAAACGCAAAGGTCTCCTCGCTGGCCGAACCGACTTCGCGCAGCCACGTGCCGCGCTCTTCGCCGCCGCAGATCACGACGCGGTCGCCGGGCGTGACGAACGCCAGCTCGATCATGCGGGTCCCCAGATCGTGTCCTCCGGTCAGAGGAAACACTTCTCGCACGGGTTGTTGCCGCGCGATCAGCACCTGCTGCACGGCGCTGGGATGGATTGAAGTTTGAAACAGGGTGGGACTGGGCGTGGGAAAGCTCGCCAGGTATTCTTCCAACGCCTGATTTTCCGCGAACTGCGAAGCGTAAATCACGACGTCCGATTCCCGCGGCGGCTGGTCCCGCAGCACGCTTCCGATCAGCAGCCCCAATTGGGTCATGCGCCGGGTGGCACCGCGCGGGAAATAATCCTTCAACCGTTCCCGGGTGGCCGCCGGGGCTTCCAATCCCGGATCCTCGGCGGCGGCGGCGATGACGCAGCGTTCAATCATGGCACACGAGCGCGGCGGCATGCGCGCCGCCAAAGGCGTTGCTCGCCAGGATGAAACCGTCGAAATCCGAGGCCCGGAGCGGGGCGAGCGCCACCGACTCGCTGAAGCACGGTCCGCTCGTGCCCACTGTCGCCGGAATCCGGCCGCGGCGGACGGCGGCCAGCGCCAGGGCGAGTTCGACCAGGCCGCAGCTACCGAGCGTGTGGCCCAGGCTTCCTTTCCACGAGATCAGGGGAGCCTGGGGAAACAGCTCCGCCAGCGTCTGCGCTTCGAGGCGGCCGGCCTCCAGCGTGCCCGTCCCATGGCCCTTCAGCCACAGACGCCGGCCGGCGCTCTCCGCCCGCAACGGTTCGAGGCCGGCGCGAAAGCCGCCTCCGTCCGGACGATTGGCGGTGAAGTGGTGCATTTCGTTGTGCAGGGATTGGCAGCGCAGCGCGGGACCGGAAGGGGATTGGTCCAGCACCGCGAACGCGGCGCCGTCGCCCAGGCCGATGGCCCCGGTGGGCCGATCCGCATAGGGCGCCGGAAATTCGCCGTTGAGGATCTTCAAGGCGTGAAATCCCCCGGTCACGAACGGACTGATGAAGTCGAACGAAAAAACGAGCGCGCGATCCGCCGTTCCGGCCCGCAGGCGGCGTTCGGCGGCCAGCAGTCCAAGGTGGGCGGATACGCAGGCGTGGGAGCAGAGGGTGAGATCGGGGCCCCAGCCGAATCGCCCCCGCAGGATTTCGCCGACCTGGTAGGGCGTGCCGTAGGCGACATGCGCCCGCTCGCGGGTGCGCTGGTAGGCGTACAGGCTGCCCACGCCGAAATTGCTGCTGGTGAGGAATACCGGATGGCGCGCGTGGCCCCACGGACCGTTCGGAATTTCCGCCGCGAGGCCGTCGAGGATCGGCAGCCATTCCGGCGGAGCCGACTCGTCCAAGGCGCGGCCGCCGATGCAGGCCAGCGGGACGGCGTCCCCCCCCGCGGCGCCCTGAACCGGCAGGGGCCGCAGCGCGCGCTGGCCGTCCAGCAGCGCGTCGCAGGTCGCCTCGGCGTTGCCAAGCGCCGTACGGCAGGAACACGCGGCGATCCGGGGCGTCACTGGGGCAGTCGCTCGGCCGGCACCCGGGCGCGGATGAATTCGGCCAGTTTGGCCACGCTGGCGAGCGCCACGCGGGATTCCTCGCTGCTGGTGATCTTGAGGCCGAACTCCTTTTCGATCGCCACCACCAGTTCCAGCGCGTCGATGGAATCCAGGTTCAGGCCGGCGCCAATCAGGTGCTCGTCGTCGGGGAGATCCTCAGGTTTGAGGTCATCCAGCTTGAGTGTTGTGACAATCAGTTGCTTGAGACGCAGTTGCAGCGCATCGGCCATGGGTGGGAGTAACAGTCGAAAATGCCGACAGTTCCCGTCAGGATAAGCCAAAAATGTGACAGACGTTGCTGCCCCCGAACCCGCTGCTGTTCTTGAGAACCAGTTTCGGGCGGCGTTCCACCGTTGTCCGGGGCAGATTCAGGGCTTCGCAGGCCGGGTCGGGATCGGTCAAGTGAGCGTTTCCGGGAATGAAACCTTCCGTCATGGCGAGAGCGCAGAATGCCGCCTCCATCACCCCGGACATGGAAAGCGGGTGGCCGGTCAGCCCTTTCGTGCTGCTGACGGGCGGAGCCGAACCGGACTCCCGACAGAGCGACAGGATCGCGGCAGCTTCAGCCCGGTCTCCGGTCGGCGTCGACGTCGCGTGGGCGTTGACGTAGTCGAGGGCGGAAAAGGGCAGGTTGGCGTCCTTGAGCGCGCGGCGGATGGCCGTGGCCAGGCCGGCGCCGGTCGGTTCCGGCATGGCGACACTGTAGCCGTCGGCCGCCTGGCCCCAGCCAAGGATTCGCGCGTAGATGTTCGCGCGGCGGGCCCGCGCGGCTTCAAATTCCTCCAAAATCAGGCACACGGCCCCCCCCGACGCCACGAACCCGTCTCGTTCGCGGTCAAAGGGCCGCGAGGCCAGGCCTGGATCCGATTGGCTGGAAAGCGCCCGCATGACTGCAAACGGCAGCACGCTGTCGGCGTTCATCTCTTCCGCACCGACCACAACCATCCGTTCCTGGCGTCCGAGGCGAATATCGTCGACCGCGCAGCCCAGCGCATGGCTGGAAGACGCGCAGGCGGCCGCGAAACCGCCGACGGCGCCGCGAATCTTGTAATGGGCGGCCAGATTGAAATTGAGCGTGCCCGCGATGGATGAAATCACGCCCAAGGGATTGCCCCGCTCGCCGCGCACGGCGCGCATCTGGGCCAAATGGTGATGCAGCAGAAACGCCGAACCGGCCGAAGCGCAATAGAGCCCCGTTTCGCCGCCCTGCAGATCGGGCGCCGCCAATCGCGCGTCAGCGAGCGCCTGTTCAACCGCGCATAGCGCGTACAGCCCGTGGGGAGGCAGTCCGCGGAGAACCTCCCGCGTCAATTCGTAGCGCGCCGGGTAGCGCCAGTCGCGCCAACTGGGCGATTCCGTGGAAAACTCCTTGATGGTTCCCGCCACCCGCACCGACAGCGAGGGGTTGCCGAGAAATTCGATCGGCTCGATCCCGTGCCGCTGGCTTCGCAAATTTCGAAGCACCGCGGCGCGATCGTTGCCAATGCTGGTGATGAACCCCAGGCCCGTGATGACTGCGGTCCGCATCACCGGGCCGATGCTCGGGCGGCGTGTTTGGCGCGGACAAAGTCGCACAAGTCACCCACGGTGCGCACGCGCAGGATTTCCTCGTTGGCGATCGTGACCAGGAACAGGTCTTCGAAAAAAAACACCATTTCGCTGATCGCCATCGAATCGAATCCCAAATCGTCGATCAGCACCTGGGGCCGCGCGAATTGCGCATTGGCGGCGGCCGCGCGATCCACCATGTGATCGCGAATGACGGCGAAAACGACGATTTCGGCGGCGGCCGGCTCGCCGGTCTCCCGAAATCGGTCAAAAGCCGCCACCACGTCCGCGGGGAAATGGCGCAGCAAGGCGGACGCGGATTCCGTGTCGGGCGGCGTTTCACTGGCAGGAGTGCGTCGCATGTTCGGCAGCACTAGGTACTACCAATGACCGCTTGGGCCGGCGTCCGTGCCGGGATTGGCTGTTCCGGGCGGTTGAAGGGGGTGCGCCATCCCTCGCGGATTTCCAGGCAAAGCCACGTCCAAACGGCTCCGAGGAGCTTGAGGAGGATTACCTTGTTGAGGTCATATCCGGGAAAAGCGTAGAAACGCCGAAAATTTCGACTGCCCCAAGCGCCGCGGCGCTGGCGGCTGCGGGCAATCGCCGCCATGCGCCGGTTGTACAAGGCCATGAAGGCCGCGGGCACGCCGGCAAACGGCCGGGCAAAAGCCGGACATTCCAGGGTCTGGGCGCCGTGGCGAAAAAGGTGCATCACCTGGCCGACGTAGTAGAGGCCCACATCCAATCGGAACGCCAGCTTCATGAGCTCGTGGTCGCCCATGTAATAATATTTGTCCTTATAGATTGCCCGGAACCAGCGGGCATAGGACGAACTGAACCGGTCGTTGTGGATCTCCACGGCGGCCGGCACGTCCCGTCCAGAGGAGGCGTCCTCAATCAGGGCTACGGCCGCGCTCACCGAAAATGCGACCCAATCCAGCCCGGGTGAATAAAATGGGTCGATGAAGGCGCTCGCATCGCCGACCAGGACGGCGCCGTCGGTGGCGTGACGGTCGGACAGGTACGCCAGGTTGGCGCGATAATGGACATCCCCTTCCTGGATCCGGGCGGAAGCGAGCAGTTCGCGAGCGACCGGATGGGTTGAAAGGTGCGCCTTCAGGCGGTCGCCGAGCGTCGCACCTGGCGGCAGCTTGCACAGGCGCTGGTCGTAAACCACGCCGATGCTCACGTCGCCGCCCTTGAGCGGAATCCACCAGGCCCACCAGCCGTATCCAACCAGATGATTCGTCGCGACCTCCCGGAGGCCCGCCGTTCGCCGCGACCAGGCCGGCTGAAGCTCGGCCAGTTGCCGGGACTCCCAGGAGGTGACGCCGGTCCAGCGCGCCCAGCAGGCGGCAGTCGGATGCTCGGTGTTCGACCGCAGCCAGCCCTCCTGCCGGGCGATGACGGCCGCGAAGCCGGAAGCGTCGACCACCCAGCGAGCGCGGCAGGTCTGGACGGAGCCGTCCATTTCCCATTCCACCGTTTGCTCGCCGCCGGGATTGAGGCCCACCGAACGCACCCGCCCACCGCGGCGGAGCTCGGCTCCCGATGCCACGGCCTTCTCGAGGATGTGTTCGTCCAGGACGGCGCGATCCACCTGAAATCCCGGCAGCCGCACGTTGTAGCGCGGCCCGATCTCGCTGCAGTCGAAGATGTCCGCGGTGCGATCGTTCATGGACCAAAACCGCATTCCCTGCTTGGGCAAATGGTGCTGCAGGAGGTGTTCCGTGAGCCCCAGGACGCGCCCGAGGAAATAGCCGCTGACCTCAACCGTGGATTCGCCCACCCGTCGAGTATGCTCTAAGCATTTCTCCAATATCAGGATACGTCTCGAAGGATTACTCCGTAGAAGCAGGCACGCCGTCGCCGCCCCCGAGAGGGCGCCGCCGATCACGATCACGTCCCAGCGCTGCCGGCCGTCCTCCATAATCTGGCTTTGCCCGAGCGGGCCATCGGGGTCAACCCTAACCGTGGGGACAGCCACCTCAGAGCGGGTGGAGCGCGTTGTCCCTAACGCGCTGTTTGACGTCGAAAGCGGAACAGCGCGTGGGGACCACGCGCTCCACCCGCTTTGCTTAGCCGGCGGGGGCCGGTGTGAGAGTCGGGCAGATTTTTGCGTAGCGCTGCACCCGGCAGGCGGCGAGGAAGAGCCAATAGCGCCACCAGAGAGGTAAAATTAGGTCGGCGTGGCCGGCCACGATGGAGGTCATGCCGGGACGGATGTTGAACGGGATCTCCGGGCTCATGAACGTTTCGAAGCTGGGATCGTCGTAGAAAGCGGCGATCAGGCGCTCGAAGGTGCGGGCGTGACGTTTGACTTTGCGTGTGTAGCTCGCGGTCGCCCACAGGCTCAGTCCGCTCCGCTGAATGCCCGCGGCGGCCACCGTTTCGACGGCCATCTCGGCGCTGGCGAGCGAGACGTAGATCCCGGAGGAAAAGATCGGATCGAAGAAACCGGCCGCGTCACCGACGCGCAGAACCCGTCGGGTGGCCAGCCGCCGGCGAAAGTAGCTGTAGTCGCTTGTCGTCTCGAAAGGGAAGAGGCTTTCGGCGCCCTCCAGCAGTTCGCATAGCTTCGGATTGCGGCTCACCACGGACCAGAATCGCTCGGCCGGCTTTTGTCCCGCCGCCTTGAAACCCTCGATGGATTCAACCAGTCCCACCGACGTGCGTTTCGCGTCCAACGGAATCAGCCAAAACCAGCCGTCATGGACTCGCACGATCACCGTATGGCCGGCCCCACGGCCTTCGGCCCGGGCGGCACCGGTCACGTGGCTGTAGACCGCGACCCGTCGGGGGAATCGCGGGGGATCCAGTTCGCGCTTTTCTCCGCTCCCCATCGCGTTCAAGCGCCCGCCGGCGTCGAAAACCCATCGCGCGCGCGCGGTGCTGGTACCTCCATTGGAGGCGACCTGCAGCCGGCACTCATTCCCGATTGGCTCGACCTGTTCGACCCGCGTCTCCATGCGGATTTCCGCGCCCAGGTCGGCCGCGTGATCGAGCAGCAATTGATCGAACCTCGCGCGCTCCACCTGATAGGTATGGTCCAAGCCAGGCATCAGTCCGCACTGAAAATCGAGTTCTTGGGTGGCGGCGCCGTCGAACGTATGGAACAGCCCGCCGTATTTCGGATAAAAGCCGGCGCCCCGGACTCGGTCCCACGCGCCGCTGCGCTTCAGTATCCCATTCACGCTCGGCAGCAGCGACTCGCCGATCCGAAAACGAGGAAAGCGTTCCTTTTCAAAGAGAATGACCTTCCAACCTCGCTGCCGGGCAAGCGCGGCGGCCGTCGTCCCACCCGGACCGGCGCCAACCACCGCCAAATCGTAGAGTGCGCTTTCTTCTCTCACGGGGTTGAATCTCTCACCGGGAAACAGTAGGTTGATTTTTTACCGCGTGAAACCTCGTTTTCTAGCTTCCGCGTTTTACATCCTCGCGCTGGCCCTTGGGACCTGTCCCACCCAAGGCCAAGTTCAGGCTTCATTGGTGAGCGCCGATAGCACCGTCGCTCCAGGACAACCTTTTAATGTGGCGTTGCACCTCGTGCATAGCCCCGGCTGGCATACGTACTGGCTGAATCCCGGCACCGGATTGGCCACTTCGTTGAAGTGGACGCTGCCGGCCGGCTGGACGGCCAGCGCCATTCATTGGCCCGCCCCTATGGTGATCAAGGATCGCCTGGGTACGGTCACCGGCAATGGCTACACGGGTGATTTGCTCCTGCCCGTCACGCTGACGCCTCCGGCCGATGCTCCGGCTGGGACGGTCAAATTGACCGCGGCGGCCGCTTGGTTGATGTGCCAAAATGTCTGCGAGCCGGGCGATGCGACGGTCAATTTGGATGTGACGGTGGGACCCAATCCGGCGGCCGATCCGACCTGGTCGGGGCCGATCGAGTCTACGATGGCGAAGCTGCCGCGGTCCGATGCGACTTGGGAGGTCACCGCCGTTCGTCACACCAACGCAGTGACGTTGACGGTCAATCCCGGCCCGGACGCACCCGCCCATGCGACACTAACCGGGCTCCATTTCTTTTCGGACGACAACCTGATCGGTTACGACCAGCCTCAGCCGGTCGTGGCCGATAGCAAAGGCGGCTTCACCCTGACCTTGGCGGTCTCGCCCGACGGCCCCACCGATGAACACGAATTGCATGGCGTGCTCACCTCCGATCATGGCTTCAATGCCGACGAACCGGGGCTGCGGGTCGACCTGCCATTTGGCAACACGGCGGTGGCACCCTCGGCGGATGCCGCTCCCGTTGCAGCCGGCGGGGTGCTGGGCTTCCTTCTGGCGGGTTTTCTTGGCGGGCTCATTCTTAACCTGATGCCGTGCGTGTTCCCGGTTCTTGGCATCAAGGTGCTGGGCTTCGTCAATCAGGCGGGAGCCGACCGGCGCAAAGTGGTGATGCACGGGGTCATGTTCACGAGCGGAGTGCTCCTTTCGTTCTGGGCGCTGGCCGGGATCCTGTTTGTCCTGCGCAGCGGAGGCGCGCAACTGGGGTGGGGATTCCAACTGCAATCTCCGGCGTTCGTTTTCCTCCTGGCGATCGTGATGCTGGTTTTCGCGCTGAACATGAGCGGCGTGTTCGAATTCGGCCTGAGCGCCACCGCGATCGGGGGAAACCTTCAAAGCAGGGAGGGGCTGGCCGGATCGTTCTTCACCGGCATTCTGGCGACGCTCGTGGCCACGCCGTGCAGCGCGCCATTTCTTGCCCCGTCCCTCGGCGCGGCGCTCACGCTTCCGTCCTTCGAGGCTTTTCTGGTCTTCACCTGCATCGCCCTGGGCCTGAGCACCCCCTATCTGTTATTTTCCATCTTCCCGGCGCTGGTCAAATTCCTGCCGCGTCCGGGGGCCTGGATGGAGACATTTAAGCAGCTGATGGCGTTTCCGCTCTATGCCGCGGCGGGATGGCTGCTTTGGGTGCTGGCAGGACAGGTCCCTGAATTCCAGCAGCTCTATGCGCTTTTTGCCATGGTCCTGGTCGCTTTCGGAGTCTGGCTCTATGGCCGTTTCCACGCGGCCGGTGCCTCGGCCGGACGAGCCCGTTTTGGATTGATCGCGGGTCTGGCCGTTGGGCTGGCCGGCCTTTGGCTGGGCTGGCCGGTGGCGCCAAAACCGGACGCGATTGTCTGGACAAAATGGAGTCCCAGCGAGGTCGCGCGGCTGCGGGCCGAAGGGCGGATTGTTTACGTCGATTTCACGGCTCGCTGGTGCGCCACCTGCCAGACCAACAAGACCATTGTTTTTCACTCCGACGACGTGCTGCGGGCGTTTCGCAACAAACATGTCGCCACGCTGCGGGGCGACTGGACCAGCCGCGATCCGGCCATCACGGCTGAATTGGAGAAGTACCATCGCAGCGCCGTTCCTTTCAATCAGGTTTGGGTTCCGTCGCAGCCGCAGCCGGAATTGCTGCCGGAGGTGCTGACGCCGGGGGTGGTGTTGAAGGCCGTGTCGAGCGGTTAGCGGGTGGAGCGCATGGTCCCCATGCGCTTTGACCTCTATCCGCGTTTGGCGCCCAAGCGCGTGGGGACCACGCGCTCCACCTCGGGATAGACCCTCGGCTACGGCGCGATCAAGCCGGCCGTGCCGGCGGCTTCAGCTGGATGAGGATATTCGCCACCGTGACCAAACCGCCGCCGATGAGCAGGCTAAACGTGAGTGTCTCGTTGACATAGGCCACCCCTGCCCAGCGCGCAAACAGCGCGGGCAGGCAAAGGGCCTGCAGCGAGCCGAAGATGGGTTCGAAGCAGTATATGAGACCGGCTTCCGTCGCCGACACGCAGGGCTGCCACCGATTCATGATCAAATAAGTGAGGACGGTGCAGGGCAGCGCGAGCACCAGGATAAGCCCCCACCAGGATGGCGAGGAAACCAGGCGGCCCCACACTTCCCACGATGGCGCCGCGGCGACGGCCAGCCCCAGGAAAACGATCGTTTGGATCGCCATCATCACGGCGGTCACCGGCAGCGCGCGATTTTCGCGGTAGGCGGGATGATCGAGCCACAGGATCTGCCACATGAAAAACAGCGAAGCGGCCAGCGTCTCGACCTCTCCGTGCCCCAAGCGAAGCTCCCGCCAATCGAAATGCCCCAAGATCGCCACGCCGATCAGCACCAGCACCGCGCTCACGCCGACGCGCCAGGGCGGAGCGCGCCGTTGGCGCAGCGCCAGGTAGACGGGAATGGAAATGGCGTAGAATTGCGTCAGAAAGGCCGACGTGGACGCGGCGGTGTAGCGGAGCCCGTCGGTTTGCAGTATCATGCCCACGGTCGCGAAACCGCCGATCCAAAGCCCTTGGCTGATTTCCTTCGGCGTCGCGAGAGGGCGATGGCGAAGGCACAGCGGAACGATCGCGGCGAGTGCCAGCAGAAAGCGCGGAAACAAGGTCCCGGCCACCATCAGGCTGTCGCTCGCGCCCGGCCAAAGCTGGCCCTGCACCAGGAGCAGCGCCTTGATGAGCGGGAAGCTAAGTCCCCAAAAAACGGTCGCCAGGATCAGCAGCGCGACCGCCGTGCGATGCTCGCGGGAATTCAGGCGGCGGGCAGGGGAGCGCCGGCCAGCTTCAGGTCGCGCTGAAGTCCCTGGTCCTTGCTCGGCCTCCAGATGAACTGGTCGACAAAGTAATGGTGGCAGGGAAAGCCCATGAAAAACGCGCCAAGCAACGTGTCCGAATAGACGCTGCCGAAGAGGTGGACCTTGCCGATCAGGGTCGGGGTGAAGCACTGGTTCGCTCCCTGAAACACCTGAATGCTGCAGCCGAAACCGCGCACCAGGAGGCCAAAGGCCACGGCCGAAGCCGCGAAGAAAAAGACATTTTTGGAGAGCACGGCGGCGATCCCGTGATCGGACGCCAGCGGATTGTTGCGAAAGCGATTTTGCTGATGGCAGTACACGAGGACGTGGTACTGGATGTCGTGATATATCGTGACGAATGCGCTGAAGGTGATGAGTGGCGCCGTGAGCACCGACTGCGAAAAACAGACGACAATGTGCAGCGGAAGGACGGCGGAAAAGAGCAGCACCTTTGGAACGTTGAGCGGTTCGCCGCGGCGGACGCGCGCCACCTCACGCGCGATGAAGCTCAAAATCATAAAGGACAGGAGGAGCACGCAGCCGCCGAAAATGTAATATTCCCAATGGGGAAAGGGCGGAAGTTCGCGGGACAGCCCGAACGCCTGCCGGGCCTCCGGATGGCGCAAGGCGAAGACCACGAACGGAAGCATCAGGCCCAGATGCATGAGCCAGCCGTCCTGGCGGTTCGAGGCGGCGTTGCGCTCGCCGTTCTTGCCCTGATAGAGGCGCATGAAGCCGTAATGCTGCCGCACGACGTGCCAATAGGCCCAGATGCTGAAGCCGAGGTAGAAGACCTGGAACGGAATCAGATAGTTGGCGATGCCCACGCGGAAAAGCCCGTAACAGAACAGGAGCATGAGCGGGCCGGCGCCGAGCCAGAGAAGGCTCCAGAGCAGCAGTCCGCGGCGAGCTTGGAACTCTTTGCGATCCAGATAGGTACGCAAGTAGGTGCCGAAAAAGTGCGGCGTATCCAAAAACGTGATGAACAGCATGTAGATCAGGAGCATGTCCCAGCCCAGCCCTGCATGCATGAAAAAGACCGCGTAGCCGGCCAGCGCTCCGCCGATGAACGCCGCCAAGTCCACCCGCTGCCCGACGATCCAATTGGTGCTCGTTTTCGCCATGGGAACGAGTCTCACGGGTACCTCGTCAGAGCGATCAATTCAAGTATATCCTAAGGTGGAGCGCGTGGTCCCCACGCGCTTCGACGTCCATCCGCGTTCGGCGTCCAAGCGCATGGGGACCATGCGCTCCACCCATTTCGCATTCCACGTCGCAGGCGCCGGGGTCAGCGCCCCCGGCTACGGGAAGCCGAGTTACCCCACGTAGACTAGGACGGCGGATATGTTATCCGCTCCGCCGCGGGCCAGCGCCACCGCGATCAGCTTCTGCGCGATCGCCTCCGGCTCGACCGCCTGACGGGTGAGCACGGCCAATTCGGAATCGCTCACTTCGCCCGAGAGCCCGTCCGTGCAAAACAAATACCGATCGCCCGGCGTCAACGGCCGCTCGATCAAATCCACGTTGAGCGGCTGGCGTTGTCCGATGCATCGAGTCAGGGCATGCATCTCAGAATGGTCTTCGGTGAGACGGACGAATTCTCCGCCGGTCCAAGCGTAGCAGCGCGAATCTCCCACGTGGGCGATGATGGCCCGGTCGCCTAGGAATTGGCCGATCGTCAAGGTGGTGGCGATCCCGGTCGCCGGACTGATTTGCCAGCCGCTCACCACGACGGCGTCATTGGCCCGATGCACCGCCCGCACGAGACGATCCGGCGCGCCGGCCGATGCTCCGGCCGGATCGGTCAGCTCGCGCTCCAGCGTTTTGCAGGCGAGCGCCGAGGCGGTTTCCCCCGCGGGCAAACCGCCAACTCCGTCGGCGACGCCAAACAAGCTGGCACCGGGCACAATCAGGCACTGGTCCTCATTCTGGAGGCGGTGCCGGCCAATATCGGTGCGGGAAGCGAATCGAAGGTCCAAGACCCGTGATTCACCAATTAAGTCCGATCAATGTAAAGCGCGCTTGATCGGCGTGCGGGTCGCCGGGGACGGGCGGCGCAAACGGTCCGGCCGCGGTCAGTTGACTCCCGTTGCGATAATCGTGCACAAAGAGCCCATGCGGAAGCAGTTCCCGCGGTTGAGTGACGTGCTCATCCAAATATTGAATGCTTCGCGAGTCCAGATGGGCAGTTTGCGTTGTCAGTGAATCGCCGGGAGAATTTCCCGGTGGCACGGGCATCGGAGCGATGTTGAGAGAAGGCGAGGCCTGGTTGTGATAGCCGAATGCTTGCAGTGGTGCTTGAGCGACCTGTGACGCAGAGGCAACGGATCCGGCCATTAACAGCAACCCAACCACGGAAGGGCAGGGTCTGATATTCATACGTCTAGCTTAGACGCCTTTATCGACCAGCGGTTTCATCAGTACCTTCGCATTGCGACCGCTTTCCTCGTAAGCCTTTAGCCGGGACTCGGGTAGGATGTCCTTTTCTGTCTCCTCGAAGCCGCAGGAATTGGTGAAGAAACCAAAGCTTTGGGTGGAGAGCGCGATGGCGATGGTCGCGCCGCGCTCCTTCGCCTGCAGGCAGGCGAACTCGACCATCTTCCGTCCAATCCCGCGATTGTGGTAAAATGGCACCACGTAGAGCGAGCCAATCTCGGCCACCTCCGGCTTGTCCGGATAAAAATAAAGGGTGACCACCGCGACGATGTTCTCGTCGACCTCGAACACGTAAAACTGGTCGATGTTCTTTTCGATCGCCTGCTGGGTGCGATTCACGAGCTCTTCGCGCCGCACCGCGTGGCGGGTGAGGTTGTAGATGAAGCGGACGTCGCGTTTGGTCGCGCGCCGGATCTGCTGGTATTCATTGCCGTAGACCAGCGTGCCCACGCCTTCGTTCGAGAAGACCTCGGTCAGAAGGCTGTCGAATACCCGGCCATCGACGATATGCACCCGGGGGGTGCCGCTCTCGATCGCCTTGACCGCGTGGGCGGCTTTGCTCAATCCGCCTTCCCCAATGCTCTGGGGCTTCTCGGCGACCAGTTGACGCAGCGCGTCCACGGCGATCTCCCGGCGAATTTCCCCGTCGATTTCAAGGCCCGCCGAAGGGGTGAGAAAGATGATCTTGGTGGCCTGCAGCGACTCCGCGATTTCCGCGGCGAGCAGGTCGGAGTTCACCCGCAGCGTCTTGCCGTCCGGCCCGAAAGCCAGCGGCGAAATCACCGGTACGACCTGCTGGCCGATCAATAGAGTGATCAGTTCCTTGTCGATGCGCTCCACTTTGCCGGTGAGCTGCTGGTCGACGCCCTTGATGATGCCGACCGGCAGAGCGCGCACGGCGTTCGTGACGACGGCCTTGAGGGAATTCTGCGTGAGGCCTTCCAGCATGACATGGGAAACGCGCGATCCGGCGCGAATGGCCAGGTCAAGCGTGGCGGCGTCCGTCAGGCCCGTTCCGTCGCCGTTGGTGATGGGCACGCCTCGCGCTTCCGACAATTCGACGAGCTGGCGCATGATGCCGTGCACCAGGACCAGGCGGATTCCCAGGCTGCGCAGCACCGCAATATCCACGAGGACATTGCCGAAGTTTTCGTCGGCGACGATCGAGCCGTCGATCGCAATGACAAAGATCTGCCCCTGAAAGCGGGGCACGTATTTCAGAATGCCGCGCAGGTCGGTCGGCTTGAGAGTATCCATCGAGCGTTCGCTGTTTTCAGTCAAGCGGCGGTGTCCGTCAATGCACTTGAAGCGTCCAGGCCCGCGAGGTCCGCTTGCCGATCAAGGTCACCTGGTACGCTCCCGGATCGATGGAGGCGATCGGCAGCGGCACCTCCAGCCGGTCGACCGCCACGCGCTGCGAGAGACCGTCCGCCAGCGGCGCGAAGTCGACGACGACAAACAAGCCGTGGTCCTTACGGTAGACGTGCGCGCCGGCGAGCGACCATGAATCGGTCGGCGCCGGCAGCGAGCAATGGAAGCGCACCAGATAATCGTGCTGGGCGTCCGCGGATTGGGCCGCCCTCACATCTTCGATGCTCGCGGCCAATCTCGGCTTGCGAATGAGTTCGGTGGCCAGATCCAACGGCAGCCCGCCGGGGACGGCGGCGACCGGGGCCGACGCCTCGATCGAAAGGTGGGACGTCTCCGTTACGCGGCTGACCGGCACGCTGTAACGCGTATAACCGACGCTTGCGATATGCTTCCGCTCCCGCGCATCCTCATAAGGATCGAACGACGTCGGCTTGCGATAGCGCAGCGTCAAGTACGTGTAGGGCACGATGAAGGCGATGATCGCAACGACGATCCACCGCATCGGCCAGGGAGAGCGTGACATGGTCCTCATGGAAATTCATTGCCCGCCCCAAAGCACGCGTCTTTTTTAACCCATTCCCATGAAGCTTTGGTCGACGTATTTCATTCCGACGCTCAAGGAGAGTCCGGCCGACGCCGAAATCGCGTCGCACCGCCTCCTCGTGCGCGCGGGGCTGGTTCGCAAGCTGGCTGGCGGCCTCTATACCTATTTGCCGCTCGGGCATCGGGCCATGCGCAAGGTCGAGCAGATCTGCCGCGAGGAATTGGAGCGCGCCGGGGGGATCGAGCTGCTGATGCCGCACGTTCATCCGGCGGAGCTGTGGGAGCAGGGGCCGCGCTGGGCGCGGGCCCGCGACATCATGTACCGCGTCGACTCCGCCTCGGGCGGCGCGGTCAAAGGGCGCGCGGCGGAGCCGGAATTCGTGCTCGGCCCGACCCACGAGGAAGTCATCACGCCGCTGATCAAGACCGAGATCACCAGCTACCGCGACCTCCCGCGCAATTTCTTCCAGATCGGCACCAAGTTCCGCAATGAAATCCGGCCGCGCTACGGTCTCATGCGCGCCCGGGAATTCGTGATGATGGACGCCTATTCGTTCGACCGCGACGACGCGGGCGCAATCGCCAGCTACCAGGCCATGAAGCGGGCTTATGAGGCGTTCTTTGCGCGCTGCGGCCTGCGCGCGGTCTCCGTCGAGGCGGACACCGGAGTGATGGGCGGCAACTTTTCTCACGAATTCATGGTTCCGGCCGAGATCGGCGACGACGATGTCGTTTATGGCGACAGCGGCTATGCGGCCAACCGGGAAAAGGCCACCAGCGGCCTCGTGCCGTCCGGTTTCACCGATCCTTCGCCCGAAGGCGAAACGGAATCGTTCGCCACGCCGGGCATTGTCACCATCGCGGCGCTCGAGGCGGCGCCTTATTCGGTTCCGGGCGACAAGCAGCTCAAGACGCTCGTCTATATGGGTGACGGCAAGCCGTTCCTGGTCGTGCTCCGGGGCTGCGATGAACTCGAGGAAGCCAAACTCGGCAGTCTCGGGTTTGGCCAATGGCGTCCGGCGACTCCGGATGAAATCGAACCGGTGATGGGCGCCAAGCCCGGGAGCCTGGGCGCGGTCAAGGGCACCATCAAGGATCGGTCGGCGCTCGCCGGCATCTTCGCCGACCACGCGATTCGCCTGATTGGCAACGGGGTCACGGGCGCCAATCGCGACGGCGCGCACCTGAGACGCGTCAACATCGCCCGCGACATCGACGCGACGCGCTTCGGCGATTTTCGCCGCGTCAAGGCGGGCGAGCCTGATCCCAAGTCCGGAGCACCCCTCAAGATCGAACGCGCCATCGAGGTCGGCCACATCTTCAAGCTCGATACCAAGTATTCCGAAAAATTCGGCGCCGCGTACACGGACGACCAGAGACAGAGCCATTTCATGGTGATGGGCTGCTATGGCATTGGCATTTCGCGCACGCTGCAGGCGAGCGTCGAGCAGAGCCACGACGCGGACGGCATCATCTGGCCCTGGACGATTGCGCCCTTTCAGGTGCTGATATGCGTGCTCGATCCCGCCAACGCCGACGCCATGGCGCTCGCCAAATCGGCGGCGACGGCGGCGGAAAAAGCCGGAGCCGACGTGCTGATCGACGACCGGAACGAACGCCCGGGCGTCAAGTTCAAGGATGCCGACCTGATCGGCATTCCCTTGCGCCTAACCATCGGGGCCAAAGGGTTAAAGGAAGGTATCGTCGAATTGAAATGGCGCGCCCGGCCCGAAGTGTCCAAGGTGCCTTTGCCCGAACTGGAAAGCCGCCTGGCGGCGGAAATCGCCCGGGCGACCGAGACGACCAAGTGATGCTTCCCGAGCGCGCGCCCCGGGCTCAGACGCAACCCACGGAACAACCCGTGGGGGCGACCGAATTACGGCTGGACGGCGTGTGGCGTGTGGTGGTCCTCAATGATCCCGTCAACCTGATGTCCTATGTGGTGCTGGTTTTTCGCCGTGTCTTTGGCTTCGACGAGGCGACAGCACGCAAACATATGTTGGAAGTTCACGAGCGGGGCCGGTCGGTTGTCTGGAGCGGCCTGCGCGAAAAGGCGGAAGCCTATGCCTTTACCCTCCAGCAATGGCACCTGACCGCAGTTCTCGAGCCGGATGAAACCGTTTGAGGTCAAACTCGTGCTGCCGGTCGTCGTGCCGCTGCTCGAGGTCATCAAGGAGGTGATCCAGGACTTGAAGTCTTCGCTGGCGGTGCCTGGAGACTCGGTGCCGGCGGCGGACGCCGAATTGAGCGAAGCCTGGCACAGCGAACTCCTCACCGGCCAGCGGGGCGATCTAGAGCTGTTCATGAGCCTTTTCGGGGACGAATTCATCAACGAAGGAATCATCGCCTTCGATGGTTCGAACGCCGAGGCCGTCATTCGGTCGTGTTCGGCGGTGCGGCTGCGCCTCCGTGAGCATTACCTGAAAAATCTGGGTGACGAGGCGCTGGAGGCGGGGGATGTGGAGCTGGACAAGCTGGCCGATCCATTGCGCAAGGCGTTCATGTGCTACCTGTTTCTGGCGACATTGCAGGAACTTATCATCTCCCGGATCGACGACGCGGCCCCTTGACGCCCGGGACTAGTCCAATAGGGTAGAGGCGACACCCTGCAGTGTTCGAGGTGCCTTAATTACTGCTCTTTGCCTTTGAAATATTACGGGAGCCAAAACCCGCCGCATAAGCTGCTAGGCCGTAAATCGGAAAGCAAACGATGCGACGGCGGCGCCCACCTAGACTTAAAAAGGTCCTGAGCCTTTGGGCGCACGGCACAGGCGGGGTGTCACTTCTCTTTCCATCCGGCTTTCATGAGCTCCACCGAGTTCGACGTCCTGCACATTCTCCACGTGACTTCAGCGATCATGCTGGTCGCGTTCACGTTTTACGCGTTCGCCGCCGATCCCTCGAAGCGCAAGTTCACGCTGATGTGGGGAGGCGTCGCCAGTCTCCTGGTGCTGCTCACCGGCCTGCGCATGTGGCATGCCCAGTACAACATGGTGTTTGCCGGCTGGATCGCCGTTAAGATCCTTTGCTGGCTGCTCATTTCCGCGCTGACCGGCATTGGATTCAGGCGCCGGGCCCACGCCGGCCTCTGGATGACGCTGACTCTCCTCGCCGGGCTCGTGGCGGTCGCGATGGTCTACATCAAGCCGTTCTGAGCCGCGACGATCGAGACGAGGCAGGTCTATTGTGCGGCCTTTGGGTCGACGCCTCAGGGCGGGTGCATGCGGCGATTGACGCGGGGGAAGCGGCGCCACGAAGTCCGGTTTCCTTCGAATTTCAGCCCTTTGCCTGGCTCGGGGGACAGGCGATGGACCACACTCACCTGGCTGGCGTTTCGATCGAGGTTCTAAAAGGCGAAGGGGTTTTTCGCCACCTAGCGCATGCCCAGGGCGCGAAGCCGTTTGAAACCCTCCTGCGGCAGGCACGCGATGCGGGCGCAGTCGACGCGATCCGGCCGCTGGAGAGCGAGTTTCTTTTGCAGAGGAAATGGCGGCTGTTCCGCGACGTGCCTTTTCACGCGCTCCGCCGATGCCAGCTCGACCTTCGGTGGGCCGACGACGGCCGAATTCAGGGGATGGAGGTTTCGACGGGTGGAAAACGCCATCGCCTGCTTGCGGAAAAAGACGACGATGGCGGCGAAGCCGAGTTGCTCCTGCGCTTCAACGCGTGGCTGGCGGACAGCGACCCGGATGTCATCGAAGGACATGGACTCTTTACCGGGCCGCTGGACCACCTCCGCGAACGCGCCCGGCAACGGAAGGTGCCCTGTCTGTGGGGACGCTTCGGCCAGCGCGCGTCGTTCCGCAACAGCCGGCTCAAGGCGGCGGAGCGGTGGATCGATTACACGCGGTGCGATGCTCCTGGTCGGGCCGTGGTCGATACCCAGTTGCTGGTTCAGATTTACGATATCAGCGCCCGCGAATTGAGCGGCTACGGCCGAGCCGCCGCGGCGGAATATTTTGGCGTCGGTTCGGACGACCCGCTCCTCGAATCGAAGGCGTTGGGCGATCTTCTGCTTCCCACCTATTTCGAACAGGCGAGGGCATTTCCGATTCTGCTGCAGGATGCCACCCTCCGGGGTCAGACCTCGAAAATCGACCTGCTCTTTCAGGAGGCTTATTACCATGCCCGGCAGGCCCTGCCGGTCCCTCCCGAAATTGCGCCCTTCGAAGGAGGTTACACCCGCAGCTTTCACGAAGGCGTATTTCGCCATGTGCTGCACTTCGACGTCGCGTCCCTTTATCCGAGCCTGCTTTTGGCGATGGGAAGAAATCCGAGCTCTGACACGTTGGGCGTATTCATACCCTTGCTCCGGTCTCTGCGGGAATACCGTCTGCAATACAAGCAGCGCGCCCGATCGGCGCCGACCGCCGAGGAACGCGCCGAGGCCCAGGCCCGGCAGACGGCATTCAAGATACTGATCAATTCTTTCTATGGATATCTGGGATTTTCCGGAGCCCGCTTTGGCGACGGCGAGCTGGCGGCGGAGGTCACTCGCCGCGGACGGGAACTGCTCCAGGCTCTGATTGAAGAGTTCAACCGGCTCGGGTGCACGGTGCTGGAGGCCGACACGGACGGAATCTACCTGAGCTCGGAGAAGTTCGCGAAGGAGCCCGAGGTGCTGCTGGATCTGGTCGAAGGCGTCCTGCCGCCCGGTATCGAGCTGGAGTACGATGGCCACTACGAGGCGATGGTCTGCTACAAGGCGAAAAACTATGCGCTCTATGACGGCAAGGAGCTGACCTTGCGGGGCAGCGCCTTTCGGTCGCGCGCCATGGAGCCGTTTTTGCAGCGGCTGACGGACCATCTGCTGGGGCATCTGGTCGGCTTGGAGGCGGAATCACCCGAATCTCTTTGGCAAACCTACCGCAATCGCATCGCCACCCAGGCGCTGCCGGTGGGAGAACTCGCCAAAAGCGAAGTGCTCAGCCAAAGCCCCGACGCCTACGAACGATTGATGGCCGAAGTCGGCAAACCGCGTCGCGCCTCGGCCGAGGCGGCGCTGCAATTGTCGCCGCGTCCGCGCATGGGCGAGCGGGTCAGCTATTACGTCACGGCCAAGCGCAAGGGCCGAACGAGCGATTGGCAGCGGGCTCGGCCGGTGTCGGCGTACGACCCGAACTCCGCGCCCTACGATCCGCATTATTATCTCGAGAAGCTCGACGATTGGAAGACGCGGTACGGGCTGTTCCTGCCCCAGGCGCCCAGCGGGCCGACCGAAACGCAGACTGAATTGCTGTAGCCGGGGGCGTTGACCCCGGCAATCCCGCTTTCGGTATCGCAGGTGCCGGGGTCAGCGCCCCCGGCTACAGCGGGCTACCGCCCGCCGACCAGAACTTTCCCCCGGCTTCGCTCCGCCACCCAGTCGATCGTCTCCTGATCGTCGTCCTCGTTGTGCCAGACCACGGTCAGAAATTCGGCGGGCATGATGTCGTGGGTCTTGAAGAATCGCCGGTCGCCTCCGCAGCAATACATGAGGCTCGCCGGCAGTTCGCCGCGGAGCTTGGCTTTCGCCTTGGGAATGATGCGCGGCAGCCATTCGATGCCGGCGACCTTGTCGGTCTTCGCGGGCAGGGACGCCTCGTCGAGCACGACCGCCGACGGCTTGCCGCCCTGTGATTTGAGGAAATAACACCGGCGAACCAGCTCGATCGTAAGGGCGTGATCGTAGCCGGGTTCACTCTGGTTGTTCTGATCCTCGGCGTAATCGTAAAGGTGCTGAGACGTCAGGCCATTGGCCGCGAGCCACGCCTGTTCATCCGGTGTGAAATAGCTGTCCGCGCCACGGCGCCCCGCTGCATAGAGGTCGACCGCCTTGTCATAGATCGAGGAAAACCGGTTCGGGAAATCGTAGTGCTTCATCGAGTTGCTGGTTTAGACCGCCGATCCTCGGCCGAGAGCCGAATTAAGCGGGTCGAAAATCAATTGTTCTGCGGTATCGGTCGACCTTGTCGACCACGACGTCAAGCCGGCCATTGAGTTCGAAACGGCGGTGCTTTCTCCGCCCCACGAGGGCCGTGCTGGCCGGGTTGAGCTGGTAGAAATCGTCGCCGAGGCTGTCGGCCGGAACGAACCCGAAGGTCATGGATTCCACCAATTCGATGAAAAAGCCGTGGCGGCGCACATCCGTAATGATGGCCGGCAACGGGGTGGGTTCCTTCTTCGCCAATTGGCGTTCAAAGTATTCCAACAGCTTGATCTTCACGCTCTCCCGCTCGGCTTCGGCCGAATTGATTTCGGTGAGACTGAGGTGCTCCGCGAGGGATTCGGCCCCACGGATATCGTAACCCGCCCGGGCCGGATCGCCGCCTAGGCCGTGCTTGGCCAGGTAGGTTTCGAGGACGCGATGCACGGCCAAGTCGGCATAGCGGCGAATGGGCGACGTAAAATGGGTATAGTCCTTTTTGTGCAGTCCGTAATGGCCGTCCGGGGTCGCGCGGTAGGCCGCCTTGCGCATGCTGCGCAAAAATTGGGTCCGAAGGGTATATCCCTGGGGATGGGTTTTCAGCGTTTCGAGGAGCCGCACGACGTTTTCGCGTCGGTTCAGGTCACCCGCATCGATGCCGAACGTGGCGACAAATTGGGAGTATTCCGCCAGCTTTTCCTCGTCCGGTTCGTCGTGAACTCGGTAGAGCGAAGGCATCTTTTCGCTGCGGGTCAGGCGTGCGATCGCCTCGTTGGCCGCCAGCATGAATTCCTCGATCAGCTGGTGGCTTTCGTCCTGCTCGATCTTTTCGAGGCGGTCGGCATAGCCCTGCGGGTCCACGAAGATTTTCGTTTCGGGCATGTCGAGATCCAGGCTGCCCTTCGCCATCCGGTCCTTGCGCAATCGGGACCCGTATTTCCAAAGCGTGCGCAGCCACGATTGCAGGTCCACCAGCTCCCCGTCGCTCAGCTCGCGCAGGGCGCGGCCCGTCGACCCGGTCTGGTGTTTGGGCGGCAGCGGCAGCGCGCGAATGCGCTCCAGCGAATTCTCAAAGAGAAACGCATAGGCCTGACGATAGGTGAGGCGTTTGCGGCTTCGAATCACCGTGTTGGCAAAGGAGGTTTCGCCGATCCGCCCGTTGCGTCCAAAGTTCAGGAAGACCGCCTTGCACAGCCGGTCTTCCGCCTCGACGAGCGAGCAAAGTCCGTTCGACAGTTTCTCCGGCAGCATCGGAATCACCGTGCCGACCAGATAGGTGGAGTTGCCGCGCCGCTGGGCCTCCCGGTCCAGGGCGGTGCCCGGCCGCACATAGGTGGACACGTCCGCGATATGGATGCCGATCTTATGCCCGCCGCCCGGCAGGTCCTCGATCGAAAGCGCATCGTCGAAATCCTTGGCGTCGTCCGGATCGATCGTAAAGACCGGGACGCCGCGGTAGTCCAGACGGCCGGCCAGTTCCTTGGGCTGCACCCGGCTGGGCAGACCGCCGGCCTCGCGCTCGACCGCCGCGGGAAAAGAAGTTTCCAGGTTGAACTTCCGGTAGATGCCGAGCAGCTCGGCCTGAGGTTCGTGGGTGCGGCCCAGGCGCGAAACGATCGTGCCGGTCAGCGGAAGGTGACGGTGTTTCCACTCAGCCAGCTTCACGACGACTTTGTCGCCGGGGCGGGGCGGGGGCTTCAATTCACTTCGCGTCGGGTCCGCCACGCCGATCTCGTGGACAAATTGGGGTTGGTCGGCGGCGACCACGTATCCGCGGCCCGCGCGGCGCAGTTCGCCCACCACCTGGTCGTTGGCGCGCTCCAGGACGCGCAGGACCCGCCCCACGGCTTCGCCGGGGCGCCGGCCCTCGACGCCCGGAAAGATGCGCACGGCCACGCGGTCGCCCGGCAGGGCGACGGCCGTGTCCTCGGCGGACACCTGAACCGACGCCCCCGCCTCGTCGCCCGCCTGGGCGTCCGGCACCACGAAGGCCGAGCCGGCGGCCCGGAAACGAATGACGCCGGCCACCTCGCCCTCGGCGCCCTTCAGGCGTATCCGGTCAGTTTGGACACGCAGGGCCTCGCCGGAAGAGAGCAGCCGCCGGATTTCGTGCGCCAGCGAGGCGCGCTGCTTCTTGTTCAGGCCCAGACGGCGGGCCAGTTCCGGCTCGCTGGCCGGCTGATAAGCTGGCTCCCGCAACAGGGCGAGGAGCCGTTCACGTAAACTCATTTATGGATAATAGAAGGCCAGGCTCAGCGACTGGTCCCCTCCGAGCGTGGCGATCATGGGATCGGTCCACGGCGGATAGGGAGCTGGCGAAGTAATGGCCAGAATGCACGCCCGGACCGCCGCATCGGCCGTCCCAGGAGAAAATTCTACGCCCGACACTCGCGTAATCTGGCCATGGGCGTCCAGCACAAACTTCACCGAGACCCGGTCGCCCGACTTGGCGTTCAGCTTTTGGGTGATGCGTTCGTGATCCCACGTCGTTTGAATGCGATGCAGGACGGCCTGCATGTATTCGGGATAGGTTTTCCAGCGGGGATCAATGGCGGCGCCCCGCAAATCGGTCCCGCCCACCTTGGCGGGGGACGTGGCGGGAGGCGGAGCCTCGCTGACCATCGTTTCCTGCCATTCCGTATGCGCCGCCTGGGCGGGAACGTCGTGCTCGGTGATGACCGAAACGAACATCAGCTTGCCGTCCCGGACCTCGTAACGCTCGCGCCAAACCGACGGCCCGGCCGGGCCGTCGGCGCGCCGGCACTCCAGCGTCACACCGGTCGGCGAAATGGCGACGAGCGACAGCGCAACGCCGGGTTCGTGGGTGAAATTGCCCGCCGGGTCAAATTTCGGCTGGAGCGGTGGGATGGCGGCGGCGGCACCCGCCACGGCGAAGGTGAGGGCAGCCGCGAAAATCGCGCTTCGGCGCATCTCCCGTTTAAACGTCCGGGGCCGTCGCCGTCAACGCTGCCGAACTGGACATCGGGCGGGCGGCAATTCTAGTCTTTCTCCCTTGAAAATCGTTCACGCCGCCAGCGAGCTGTATCCCTACGTGAAAACCGGCGGCCTTGCGGATGCGGTCGGCGCGCTGACGGGCACTCTGGCCGACCTGGGCCATGATGTATCCGTTATCGTTCCCGGGTACCGCGCGGCTCTGGCTCATCCGGATGCCGCCAAGGCGGAGCGTAAGCTGCGGCTGAAGATCGAAATGGACGATAGCGTCATGTCGGGGGAGGTGCGCGTGTTTTCGCCCCGGCCGCGCGTCACGGTCCACTTGGTCTGCCGCGACGAATACTTTGACCGCAGCCACCCTTATGGGACCGGAGAGCGGGACTATGAGGACAACGCGGACCGGTTCATTTTTTTCGCGAAGGCGGTGGTCGAAACGCTGCGCCAGCTCAACTACGCGCCTGACATCGTGCACGGGCACGATTGGCAGGCGGCGCTGATCCCGCTCTTGCTGCGCCAGGCTGAGCTGCGTCATGGCACGACCCTGGCGGTGAAGACCCTGTTCACGATTCACAACATCGCTTATCAGGGCCTGTTCCCGCCGACGGTGTTTCGGCGGCTGAATCTGCCCGACGAACTGTTCGGCATCGATGGGCTGGAGTACTACGGGCAGGTCAACTTGATGAAGGGCGGGCTCCTGTTTGCGGATCGGGTCACCACGGTGAGCCCCCACTATGCCGAGGAAATCCAGACGGCGGAATTCGGCTGCGGACTCGAGGGGGTCGTGCAAACCCGGGGGGACGACATCGTGGGCCTGATCAATGGCATCGATACCGCGGTGTGGAACCCATCGGTCGATCCGTTCCTCCCGGCGAAGTTTTCGGCGTCGGATCTCGCGGGCAAGGCGGCGTGCCGGCGAGTGTTGCTTGAGACCGCCGGCATGCCGGCGGATTTTACCGGGGCCGTTTTCGGCATGGTCTGCCGCCTGGTGGAGCAAAAGGGCATGGAACTGGTGCTGGCCGCGCGCAGTTACTTCGAGCGGGAGAATTGCCGTTTGATCATCCTCGGCTCGGGCGAGAAGCGCTACGAAGACGCGCTTCGAAGCTGGGCGGCGGCCGCTCCCGATCGGCTGTTCCTCTGCGCGCGCCTCGACGAAAAAATGAGCCATCTGATTGAGGCGGGCGCGGACTTTTTCCTGATGCCGTCGCTGTTCGAACCCTGCGGATTGAACCAGATGTATTCTCAGGCCTATGGCACTGTGCCGGTCGTCAGCCGCGTGGGCGGTCTGGTCGACACGGTCGTCGATGTCGACGACGACCCTGAACATGGCACCGGCTTGATGTGCGCGCCGCGCGCCGACAGTTTTCGCTCGGCTCTCGATCGCTCGGCCCGGCTGTTCGCCGCTCCCCAACGCTATCAGGCAGCGCAGAAGCGCGGAATGAACCGCGATTTCGGATGGAAGCAGGCCGTGCGGGCCTACGAACGCCTTTATCAGGACGCGCTGTAGGCGAGACGGATCTGGTCCATCTTCACCTGGGTGTCCTCGAATGCCTGCTCCAAATCGTCGGCGGTCAGGCCGGCGAGTTGAAGTTTGGCCGGGGTCGCCTCCCAATATTTTTGTTCGCCGGGGAGACCCAATTGCAGACGGTCGGTCACGCCCACCGACAAATGCAGAATCGCGGCGGCGGAAGTCGGAACGGCGGCTCCGGCCGTGAGCAAGTGCCCTCGGATGGCCTCGACGACATCCTTCGAAAATCGCCATTCGGTCATCACCACCGTGGCCACGGCGGCATTGCGAATCTCCATCACCTTGCCCTCCCAAACGCCATAATCGCCATCGCGCTCGAGGTTGAAAATATCGGTGTCGGGCAGGGCGCGTTTGGCCATGCGGTCCAGCACCAGCATCCCGACCGGCCGCAACAGACCGGCGGTGTACGCATGGCGGGGATTGAAGCCCGTGCGTCCGGCCAGGTATTCGCAGGCAAACGCGGAGGCGATCATGTGTTCGCGCAGCGCTTCCGGGTCGATTCCGTAAAAAGTCAGCACGCGATCCGCCAGCAGTCCGGTAGCCGCGTACCCCACCAGCCGGTGGACTTCCCGAAAGCCGACCCGGTTGATGGCGCCGTCGACGTCGCCGACGCCGCCGCAACCGTAGTAGGGGCTGTTGGCGGCGCGCAAAATCGCCGCAGCCAGCGGAGCGTCCTGGCGCAGGAGCGCCGAAATCGCTTCGGTCTCGGTATTGATGTCCTGCAGCATCTCCGCGAGTTCGGAAAGTATCTGCGGCGCAGCCGGCAGCTCTTTGGCAACTGCGAACATGTCCTTCAGCTTAGGCGAGAGCATCCGGTTTTCTATCGACACAATGGGAGCCCGATTGAGCATTTAGCGATGGGTCCGTCCGCCATCTTGGCCGTAGCCGGTTTGTCGAAAGCCTATCCCACTGCCGCGGGAGAACTTGTCGTCCTCAAAGACGTGAACTTCGAGTTGGGAGCTGGCGACACCCTGGCTATCGTCGGCCCAAGCGGAAGTGGAAAAACCACACTGTTGGGGCTTTGCGCAGGTTTGGATCGTCCCAGCCGGGGGTCCGTGACGCTGGCGGGCGTGGCCTTGGAGCCGTTGACGGAGGATGGACGGGCCAGGGTGCGCAATCGCAGCGTCGGTTTTGTCTTTCAGAACTTTCAGCTTATTCCCACGCTGACGGCGCTGGAAAACGTGCTCGTTCCGGTTGAATTGCGTGGTGAGCGGGATCAGGGAAGCGAAGCGAAGTCCCTGCTGGCCAGGGTGGGATTGGAGGACCGCTTTCACCACTATCCGGTGCAGCTCTCCGGCGGCGAGCAACAGCGGGTGGCGCTGGCCCGGGCGTTCATGAACCGGCCCGCAATCCTTTTCTGCGACGAGCCCACGGGAAACCTGGACAACGAAACCGGCGCCGCGATGATCGATCT
This sequence comes from Opitutaceae bacterium, assembly GCA_036502225.1. Classification (GTDB taxonomy): domain Bacteria; phylum Verrucomicrobiota; class Verrucomicrobiia; order Opitutales; family Opitutaceae; genus Palsa-1447. The sequence continues at coordinate 109,976 of DASXYY010000049.1, read as the reverse complement.
TATCTTCGCGCTCAATCGGGAAAAAGGCACCAGTTTGGTCCTGGTCACGCACGATCTGGATCTGGCTGCGCGTTGCCAGCGAATCTTGCGGCTGAAATCCGGAGTGGTGGTTCAGGCGGCATGAGCGCCCCGGACGAAGTAAAACTGGTCCGCGGCGGGCAGGAATTTGCCCCGGCGATCCTCGATATTTTCAACGACACCCTCCTGACCAGCACGTCGCTCTACGACTACCGCGCCCGAACGCCCGAGATGATGGTCACGTGGTTCGAAAACAAGCGCCGCGGCAACTTTCCGGTCATCGCGGCGGTGAACGCAGCCGGCTCGCTGCTCGGTTTTGGCAGTTATGGCACCTTTCGCGCCTTTCCCGCCTATAAGTATTCAGTCGAGCACTCGGTCTACGTGCACAAGGACCACCGCGGCCGGGGGCTGGGGCGAACGTTGCTCCAAGCCGTCATTGCCGCGGCGACCGAGCAGGAATACCACACCCTGATCGGCGCCATCGACGCTTCCAATGCCGCCAGCGTGGCCCTCCACCGTTCAATGGGATTCCTCCACTGCGGCACGTTCCGCCAGACCGGGTACAAGTTTGGCCGATGGCTGGATGTGGATTTTTACCAACTGCTGTTGGAGACGCCTGCCCGGCCGACCGAAGACGCTCCGTAGGAGCTGTAGCCGGGCATATCCCAAGGTGGAGCGCGTGGTCCCCACGCGCTGTTTGACGTCGAAAGCGGGCAAACGTTTAGCGCGTGGGGACCACGCGCTCCACCCACGACCTAGGGCCGATCCCCTTTCCTCCCCGGAAACGTCAGCTCCGCCACTGCGCTCTTGTCCAGTTCACCCTGGCCCAAGGCCACGAGGCGCTCGTATTGCAGCTTGGTCGCCGCCGCCAGCGGCAGAACCCGGCCGGCCTCGGAACCCAGAGTCCAGGCGATGGCTGAGTCTTTCATGGCGTGTGCCGCGGAAAAGTAACAATCGTGGCTGCGATTTTGCATATCTTCGCCGTCGGTGCGCAGCACCTGGGAGGCGGCGCCCGTTTCGGCAAACACCTCCCGCAACACGTTGAGATCGATTCCCAAAGCGGCGCCGAGACCCAGGCCTTCCGCCAGCGCGGCGGTGTGGATGTTCATGACCATGTTCACCAAGGCCTTGATTTCCGCCGCGCGGCCCGGCTCGCCCAGAAATCGGGGCTGCGCCGACAGCTGCTTCAGGACGGGCTCCACGGCGTCGTACGCCGAGCGATCCCCCGAGCACATCAGGTTGAGCGTGCCCGCCCGCGCCTGCGGGATCGAAGATGCCATGCAGGCTTCGATCGCGCGGGCGCCCGCGCGTTGGGCCCGCGCCTGGGCCTCTCGATGCACGCGGGGCGAAAGGGTGGCGCAATTGATGAATATTTTGCCTTCGGCCTGGGCGAGCAGCGAATCGCCCGTTTCCGAAAAGATGGCCAATTGGGCGCGATCGTCGCTGATGACGGTAAAAATCACGTCGCAGGCGCCCACGAGCCCGGCGAGCGTCTCCAGCGCCTGGGCCCCCAACTCCTTGGCCAGCGCGTGGGCTGCGTCGGGCTGCGCGTCGTAAACGGCCGCGATCGTGCGGCCGCGCTCCTTCAGACGGCGTGCCATATTGGCGCCCATGCGGCCCACGCCGACAAAACCGATTCGGGGATTCATGGTGGTATTCGTAGCAATTTCTTGTCCCGGCGCCAGAGCGCTCGACAATCGTTGGGAACCGTGTGAATCACCCGCTTACGGATAATCCAACAATGACTATCGGAATGATTGGTTTGGGGAAAATGGGAGCCAACATGGTGCGACGCCTGATCCGAGCCGGACACGGCTGCGTGGTTTGGGACCGGAGCGCCGATGCGATCAAATCGCTGACCGAGCACGGTGCGATCGGCGCCGCATCGGTCGAGGACCTCGTCAAGAAATTGCCGGATCCCAAGGCGGTCTGGATCATGGTGCCGGCGGGCGACGCGACCGAGAGCACCGTGAATATCCTCGCGGATCTGCTTCCGGCGGGCGCCACGATCGTTGACGGAGGCAACTCCAACTTTCGCGACGATGTGCGACGCGCGCAGGCGCTCGAGGCCAAGGGCATATTTTATGTCGATGCCGGAACGAGCGGCGGCGTCTGGGGCATCGACCGGGGCTACTGTCTGATGATTGGGGGCGACGACGGCGCGGTCAAACGGCTCGATCCGATCTTCGCCGCGCTGGCGCCGGGCGAGGCGGGCGTGGAGCCGACTCCGGGCCGCAAACCGGGACAAAGCACGGCGGAAAAAGGCTACCTCCATTGCGGCCCGGCCGGAGCCGGACACTTCGTCAAGATGGTTCACAACGGCATTGAATACGGCATCATGCAGGCCTACGCGGAAGGGCTGGATATTCTCCGCGGGGTCAACACGCCGGACGTTCCGCCGGAGCGGCGCTATCAACTTCCGCTGCCGGACATCGCCGAAGTCTGGCGGCGCGGCAGCGTGATCGGATCTTGGCTGCTTGACCTGACCGCCATGGCCTTGGCGGAAAACCCCACGCTGTCGAATTACACCGGTTTCGTGCACGACTCCGGGGAGGGGCGCTGGACCATTCAAGCGGCGCTTGAAGAAGCCGTGCCCGCCGAAGTGCTCACGGCCGCGCTCTACACCCGTTTCCGTTCCCGGCAAGATCACACGTTTGCAGAAAAGGTGCTGTCGGCGATGCGGCAGAAATTCGGCGGCCACGTCGAGCAGTCGGGCGGCGGCGCCAAATCATGAGTTCGCGTTCCGTCGCGTTCCTGTTCGACGTCGACAATACGCTGCTCGACAACGACCGGGTGGTGCAGGACATGAAGGCCTACTTGCGGCGCAAGGTCGGCGACGAGGCGGCGCAGCGCTATTGGACGATTTTCGACCGCACCCGCGCCGAGCTCAGCTATGTCGATTACCTGGGCTCCCTGCAGGAGGCCCGCCGTGAAATGCCGCGCGAGCTGCATTTCCAGGATGTGTCGCGCTATCTCATCAACTACGCCTTTGCCCAAAGGCTGTATCCCGATGCGCTGGACGTCATCGACCGGGTGAAAGCGTGGGGGCAGGCCGCGATCCTGTCGGACGGCGACGTGGTGTTCCAACCGCGGAAAATCGAGCGATCCGGACTGTGGGACGCCGTTGACGGCCACGTCATGATCTATGTCCACAAGGAGACCGAAGCCGACGAAGTCCTTCGGCGCTATCCGGCCGATCACTACGTTCTATTCGACGACAAGCTGCGGCTTTTGACCGCCTTCAAGCGTCTCTGGGGGCCGCGCATCACGACGGCGTGGGTGCGGCAGGGTCACTACGGACTCGACCCCAAATCGCTGGCGGAAAATCCGCCTCCTGACCTGACCTTGGAACGGATCGGCGACGTTCTCGCGCTCGATCCGGCTGTCCTCATGCCAGAGGCTTAGTGCCAGAAGTTCAGGACGAAGAACATCGCCCAAAAAAAGCATCCGGCGAGCACCGCCAGGATCATTTGTCCGCCGCTCAGAGGTTCGAACCATTCTTCCATGGTTTCAAATTATGAGTTTGGGGCGCCAATGCAATCCCCCGAATGCGGCGCCTGCGCTGTAGCCCGGGGCGCTGACCCCGGCAATTGCGATATCGAAAGCGGAAAGGCCGGGGTCAGCGCCTCCGGCTACAGCGCGATAAGCCCCCGGGCACAGCGCAAGCGTAGGTTGAAATCGAAGGCAGCGATTGGCGTACCGGTTTGATTTGCGCACGCTCCCGTAAACTGGAACCCTGCCCCGGAATGTCGAAGGCCGCCTTCAACAGCGCAACCCGCAACATCCTGATTGCGCTCGGCCTGATCGCCTTGGGCCTGATTCTCTGGCGGATCACCGAAGTGATGGTGATTGCCTTTGGCGGCATCGTCGTGGCGACCTTGCTGCGGGCCATGGCAATGCCCCTGCGGCGTTTTCGGGGCTTGTCCGATCACGCGCGGGTCGGCATTGCGATCACGGCCCTGGTCCTATTTGTCGCGGTCCTCGGCTGGCTCTTTGGCCGTGAGATCGCGGCGGAGACCGACGAACTGCGGCGTCTGTTGCCGGAGCAGGCGCAGCGCATCGCCGTCACCCTCAAGCAGACGAGACTGGGCGGATCATTGGTCGACGCGCTCCACAATACCGCGAGCGACGGCAAGACGATCGGCGGCCTGGGCATCGCCGCCATGACGGCGGGCAGCGCGGCGCTCGACCTGATCCTGATCATCTTTCTCGGCGTGTACTTCGCCCTGGATCCCGAACTCTATCTCGACGGAGTGCTCCGGCTGCTGCCGATGGGGCAGCGGGAAAGGGTGCGCCGGGCGTTCCTCAACGCCGGGGACTCGCTGCGCCGGTGGCTCCTGGCTCAAATTGCCGCCATGGCGATCGTCGGGGTGCTGGCCGGATCGATGCTGGCGATTCTCGGCGTTCCCCTGGCGCTGGTGCTCGGAGGGCTGGCGGCGGTGTTCGAGTTCATCCCCGTGGCGGGCGCGTTCCTGTTCGGCATACCGGGGGTCGTGGTCGCGTTTTCCAAGGGGCCGCGGACGGCCTTGTATACTATAATCGGATACGTCGCCGTCCAGCAGATCGAGAGCAATCTGATTGTCCCGCTGCTCCAGCGCTGGGCGGTGAAAATGCCGCCCGTGGTCAGCCTGCTCGCGGTGGTCGCGGCGGGCATTTTGCTGGGGCCGCCCGGCGTCGTGTTCGCGGCGCCCCTGGCGGTCGTTTGCCTGGCCTTGGTGCACCAGTTGTACGTGCGCGACACCTTGGAAATGCCGGGGTCGCAGGGCACCACTCGGCCCAAAGAAGGCGGAGCCCCGGGCTGATCGCGAGCGGCAGCCGGGGGCTTATCCCGAGGTGGAGCGCGTGGTCCCCACGCGCTCCACCTACCAAAGAAAGTAATCGTCGCCGTCGGTATAGAATCGATCGGACGGCGGCCGCGCCGTCACCCGCCAGACGCTCGCGTATCGGGACCACGGGCCGGGAATTTCGCTGTCGGTCAGGACCTCCATTTCCGGCGCTTCCGCCGGGCCCGGTGTTTCGACTCGATCGATGAATGTTTTGAATCCTTCCGCAGTTGAGAAATACAGCGCCCGCCGTTCCCACGCCTGTTCGGGAATCGTCCCGGAACGGCCCGTTTCATGCCACGCCCGAACTACCCGTTCATGCCGGGAAAGTTCGACGAGCGCCCGTTCGATCGCACCTCCGATCGATTCATCGGCGGCGTGGCCAAAGCAATAGGTTCGTTCGGGCGTGGCGCTATAGGTGATCGCGGTTACTCCGCCCGACTTCGGATAAAGGATGACCGCCCGGACGCCTGGCCAGTCCGTATCCATGAGTTCGCCGTTCATCGTGCCTTCCCACCAATGCCGCACGCAGTGACGCTCGAGGGCTTCCAAATAGGCGCGCTTGCGCGCTTGGCGCGCGACTAAGCCGGGAAAGGCGGCCATCCCCGTCGTGCTGGGTTCGACGTCGAAGCCATAGCGGTCTCGATCTTCGCCAATCGCACTCACATAGAACGCCCAGCGTTCCAGCGCCTCCGAAATGGCGATATGCCGCGCGACGATGGGCGATGCGTGCGTTCCGCTGCCATCCACCGCAGCGTAAAGGCCCGCCGGAGGCTTTAAGCTGAGCTCCGGCCGCAGCGTTGCGTTGGCTTGGTACCAAGTCGTGCCGCGCACCAGCAGCGGGCCCCCCTCAAGTCGAACGATGGGCCCGCCGAATTCGGCCAGCACGTCCCGATACCGAAATGCCCCGAGGCTTAGCATCGAGCCTGAGTCGAAGTCGGCTTGATCACACCTGGCGGCACACAGCCCGAGCTGCAGCCAATGGCGGTCGAAAACCCACGTAGGGTGATCGAATGAGGCGCAATGGGGTCCACATGGACGGCCAGCCGGTGCAAACCGGCCGCGAACAAAAAGGTCGCAAGCATACCAAGACAGGAGCGTTTGATCGTTTTCACGGTACCAACAGGCGACAGTTGGAGAGGACTTTCCATCGCCCCGAGTGCGGAAAAACCCGTAGGGCAGAAAATCGGTGTCGCCACGTTTCGCTCGGGCCGCCAGCGTTGCTCGCTTACCCGGCCCTTTCTCGTGCGTCTGAGTTCCCTTGGTCTCTGGATTTTCCTTTGGCTAGCCGTGCTCGCCGACGGCGCGCGCGCGGAGGTCGATTTCGCTCATCCGGTGGTTCAAACCTTCACGGTCGCAGACGTGGGGGTGAATACGCGCGGGTGGTCGATGGCTGTGCTTGGGCCGGGCAAGGTGGCATTCGGTTTGGATTTCGACCTGGCGATTTATGACGGAGAACGGTGGCAGACACTCAAAGCCGGCAAGACTACCGCCTTGATTGCCCTGGCGCCGGTTTCCGACGGGCGAATCTGGGTAGGCGGCGCGACCGACTTCGGCTGGCTTGCTCCGGTCGACGGCGGCTTCCATTTCCATTCACTCCGAGATCAGGTGGCGGCCGATGACCGGCCAGAAGACGTCATGCACAGCGTCTTTCCGACGGGCAAGAACTCCGCCATTTGGGTGGGCGAACATTGCGTCCGGTGGTGGAACGACGGGCGGCTGACGTCTGTCACGCTGCCCGCGGGGCGGGGGTTGGTCGGCCTGCGCTATCGCGGCGACGTTTACGTTTGGTACCCGCCTTCAGGTCTTTTCCGTTCAGTTGACAACCATCTCGTGCTGGTGCTCCGGGTGCCTGACGGTTTGAAGAACTATTTCACTTACGGGATGTACGATTCGCCCACGGGTGATGGTTCGACTCTGCTGGCAACGGGCCAGGGATTTTTCCGCTGGAAGGGTGCCCAGCTGGAGCAGATTTTCCCCGCCGCCTCCGAGGCGTTGCGCGGCCGCCATCCGATCGTCGCGTTGGCGCTGCCCAACCAGCGGGTGGCGCTGGGCACGACCGATGGCGGCGTGGTCATCGTCAACCTGCGCGATGGCACGGTGGAGCGAATAATCGACCGGCGCAGCGGCCTGCCCAGCGACCGGGTTTGGTCACTTGGCTTGGACGCGGAAGGCGGATTGTGGATCAACTCCACGGCCAGCCTTTCACGTGTCACGTTGGACGGCACGGTTCAGCACTTCTTGGTTGCCGCCGGCAATCAGGACAATCGCGTCGATCACCTGGCGGTGGCGAAGAATGGCGCGGTAATGGTGGCGACCGATGACGCGCTCTATGCGCGCGATTCAACGGGGGAGGGCTTTCGGCCCGTTGCCAGCCCCACCGTCCGGTCATTGGCGGTCACCGGCAATGAGTTTTGGATCGGCCGTTCGCGCGGCATCGACCGCCGGGTTGGAAATGTCGTGCAACCGGTTTGGTTCACGAACGGGGATCCGATCGTGATGGTGCCGAGCTTGGCGCAACCCGGCCATATGTTCGTCGGCGCCGAGAACAAAGCACACGATCTGGATTTTAACGGACCGGTGAAGGAGCGGATGCTTCCCCAGGGGGCCAACGGGCCCGATTCCTTTGCCGAAGGTGCAGATGGACGAATTTGGGCAACCAACGCAGCGGATGGTCTCTATCCACTCGACCGATCGGGCGCACCCGTCGTGCCGACCACCTTCACATCCGGGATCGTCGTGACAGTGTCCAGTTTCAGAGGAAATGTGTTCGCCTTCTCCGATCACGGAGCGATCTGGCTGCGGGCCGGCACCACCGCTTTCACTCCGTTGCCCGACGTTCCCGCCCGGCCGATCGGCGATGTCGAGCTAGGAGATGACGGATCGGTTTGGGCGCTATATCCGGCGCATGAAGGATTGGGATCCTGCATCGGCCTCGTGCTCATGGAAAACGGTTCCGCACGCTGGGTACCAGTCTCAATCGATGGATTGGAGCAACTAGGGCCGGTTTGCTCGTTTGCGGTCCGGGCTTTGCCCGATCACTGGTACGACTTTTGGATCGGCGGACTGCGCGGCGTCTTGCACGTGATCGTGGATCCCGCCAGGCCTGTGGAGCGCCCGCCGCTCCCCGAGGTATCCCTTCGGCGGTCTTCGCCGGACTCGCGAAGTGCCAGTCTGACCTTTGCGGTTCCGACAATTGTGCGCCGGGCCGCGCTACGGCTGGAATCGCATGTCGATGGTCTTGACTCGGCTTGGGAACCGGTTGGGCCCACCGAAATTCGCACTTTGTTCGGTTTGCATGACGGTTCGTACGAAGTGCAAGCCCGGGTCGTCGACGAATTTGGATCCACGGGGCCCGTGGCCCGCGTTGAATTCGATGTACCGCCGCCTTGGTGGAGAACCAAAGCTGCCCGGGCCGCTGAATTGCTCCTGGCGGGAACATTGCTCTACGGAGCCTATCGGCTCCGGGTTCGACGCTTGCGTGCAAAGAACCTGGAGCTCGAGGGCATCGTCCGGCAGCGCACCGAACAAGCCACGCAGGCGCGCGAACAGGCGGAGACGGCCAATGCCGCCAAGAGCGAATTCATCGCGCGGGTCAGCCACAATATCCGTAATCCCCTGCACGGCCTGTCGGGTCTCGCGTTGGCTCTGGAAAATACGCCCCTCGATTCCCGTCAAAAAGAGTATCTGACGGCGATGAAGTCCTGCGCGACCTCGCTCTCCCTGCTGCTCGATGACGTCCTCGATTTTGCCCAGATAGAAGCCGGCCGCATTGAACTCCGTCCGGAGCCGTTCGCGCCGATCGAAGTGCTCCAGAACATCGCCGATTCGCTTCAAACGGAGGCGAGAAATCGAGGGGCCTGGTTCGAGCTGTCCGTCGATCCGCAGTTGATCGGCCGAATGATTGCCGACCGGGGCCGAGTACAGGAGATCGTGATGAATTTCGCGACCAACGCCCTCAAGTATGCCGGGGGCGGACGCATCGTCCTGGGAGCGGGCCTCACGGCGGAAGATCCGGGCCGGATCGAATTCTTCGTCGCGGATCAGGGGCCCGGCCTGAAACCGGATGAAAGCGAACGCCTCTTTACGCTGTTTGCCCGGGGCCGCGGAGCCGCGGATCACGAGCCGGGCAACGGCCTCGGCCTCGCCATCTGCCGGCGGCTGGCCGGCCTGATGGAAGGAACGGTGGGGGTCGATAGCGCGCCCGGAACGGGCGCCCGCTTCCATTTCCGTCTGCCGCTGGTCACCGCCGCTGCCGCGCCGGCGAAGGAGCCGATGCGGCTGTACTTCAAGCGAGTGCTCCTGGTGGAGGACGTCGCCTACAACGTCTGGGCCACCACCGCGATCCTCGGGCGGCTCGGCATCGAGGTCGCCGCCACGGCCCGGACCGCCGCCGAGGCGATCCAACATTTTGCGACGGACGGATTCGATCTGGTGCTGCTCGACCGCCGCCTGCCGGACGGCGACGGGCTCGACGTCGCCCGCCAGTTGCGCGCATTGGAGCCGGTCGATCGCCATGCGCTGGTCATCGCCGTCACCGCCTTTTCGACGGCAGAGGATCGGCAGGCCTGTTTGGAGGCGGGAATGGACGGTTTTGTGGGCAAGCCGCTGACGCCCGAAAAATTGGAGCGCGCGCTGGCCCGCCTGGGCGATGAACGGCCGCCCGGGCCGCCGATTGTCGCCGCGGCGATCAAGCCGGGTTTCGACACCGGTCTCCTGCAGTACCTTTCCGCGCCCACCGGCCGCGCGGGCGCCGAACAGCTGGACCGATTCGTCACGGCCGTCGCCGAAGAGACGGCGATCTTCAAATCGCACCTGGAAGCGCAGGACTGGGGCGCGGTGCGCGGCTCCGCTCATCGCCTGCTGGGCCTGGCGGAAATTGTCCAGGCCGCCGAACTGATCACGGCCGCTCGCCTGTATCAGGAAGCCTCGAAGAACGAAGGCTGCGACAAGATTCCGCCGCTGGCCGAAGCGGTGGCCACCGCGGCCCGCTCGCTCATCGAAGCCCTGAGCCGGGCGGAGGTTTCACCACGGATTGGGTGAAGCCGTGGTCCCGGGCGTAACGCTCGAGATCAAGGCGCGTGTTGATGCCCAGCTTGCGCATGATGTTGAATCGGTGCGTCTCGGCCGTCCGGTCGCTGATTCCGAGGCGCGCGCCGATTTTCTCGTCCGAAAGCAGCTCTCCAATGAGGGCCAGCACCCGCTGCTCCCGCTCGGAAAGCAGCTTGTCAAAGGATGCTGAATTGGCCCTCCGGGCGGTGCGCACCTGCTGAAAGGTGGCCGAAAAGAACCGCCCGCCTCGTTCGATGGCGGCAAAGGCGGATTCCAACGCCGACGCCGTCGAAGTGTTCTTGTCCACGAATCCTTCCACGCCCAGTTGCTCCAGGCGCAATACCGTGAATTCGTCGCAATAGGACGAGAACACCAGAAGTTTCGGACAGCCGGCCTTCGCCTTCAGCTCCACGATGACCGCGAATCCGTCCATGACGGGAAGCTCCAGATCGAGGAGCATCAATTCCGGCGAGAGCTCGTCCGCGAGCCGCACGGCTTCACGTCCATCCGGCGCTTCGCCCAACACTTCGTGGCCGAATTTGGTCACGCACATGTTCCGCAGCATTTCGCGGAAAATGGCCTGATCCTCGACAATGACGATTCTCACGTCGCGAGGTCCCGCGGCGGCGCGCCCTGGAGGACCTGCGCCACGGCCGCCAGCAATTCCCGCGCCCGGTAAGGTTTGGAAAGATACTTTTGGAAGGTTCCCGCATCGAATTGGGCCACACCGGCCCCTTGCGCGCCGCTGACGGCGACGATGCGCAAGGCCGGATCCATTCCCTTCAGCAGGCGCGCGAGGCGAGGACCATCGATGCCCGGCATGATGTTGTCGGTGACCACCAGGGCGATATCCTTGGCGCGATGCGCGTAGATATCCAGCGCTTGTGAGCCATTGGCCGCCAGAATCACGCGGTAACCGGCTTCGTTGAGGACCGTGGACACGACCAGGCGGACCGCCGCCTCGTCGTCGACGACCAGGATGGTTTCGCCATGTCCCGGGGGCGCCTGCGCTTCACCCGCGGCGGTGGCCGCCAGAGCCCGTTCCGGCGCCACTGGCAGGTAAAGTCGGAAATTTGTGCCCTGGCCGACCGTCGTGCGCACTTCGATCGCGCCGCCGCAATTTTCCACGATGCCCTTGACCGTCGACAGGCCCAGGCCCGTTCCACGGCCGCTCTGCTTGGTGGAATAGAAGGCCTCCCACATGCGCTCGAGCACGTGGGGCGGAATGCCGGTCCCCGTGTCCTCAATCTCAATCTGAACGTATTCGCCCGGCTTCAGCTTCACTTCCAGAACGCCGATGGTGCGGCGTTGGAGGCGCAGGCTCAGGCGGCCGCCGGCCGGCATGGCGTCACGGGCGTTGACGCAGAGGTTCATCAGGATCTGGTGCAGTTGCGTCGGGTTGAGAGCAACGGGCGGCAGGACCGCGGGACATTCCACGTCGAGATCGATCGCGCGCGGAAAAGTCTGCTCGATCACCGCCCGAATTTCCGCGACCAGGGGATCAAGCTGCGTTGCCTCGAGGGCCGGCCCGCCATGGTTCACGAAGGCCAGCATGTTGCGAACGAGCTCCGTGCCGCGCACGGCGCTTTGCTCCAGCATGCCGAGCAAATTGAGCGCCTCGGGGTCGGTGGTCTGTTCCCGCAGCATCGGCACGCCGAGAGCGATCGGCGCGAGGATGTTGTTCAGATCGTGCGCGACAGCGGACGCGATCAGCCCGACGTTCTCCAGGCGGCGGACCCGCTGCAGGTGCTCCTCCATCTGCTTACGCTGAGTGATGTCGGTGTTGATGCTGAGGAACGCCTTGGCGGTTCCGGAACCGTCGCGAACCAAACTGCGGCGCGTCGCCACGATCACGGCTTCGCCTTTTCGGTTGTTCAACTCCAGCTCGCCTTCCCAGCTGCCATCGCGCGCGGTTGCAGCGGAGGCGGCGTACAGGGCGGGAAGCAGCTCCGCTCGAAAGAGCTCGGCCACCGTCAGCCCCATGACCTCGGGCGCCTGCCATCCAAACAATCGTTCGGAGCCCTCGCTCCAGTACCGGATCTTGCCTTCGAGATCGACGATCACAATCGCATCGTGCGCCTGATTCAGCATCAGGTTCAATTCGCGAATCTGCGCTTCGGCCTCTTGACGGCGCAGCCGCTCCTTTTGCTCGGCCAAAGCGCGTTCGACCGCGGGAACCAGCCGCTTGAGATTGTCCTTCAGGACGTAGTCCGCGGCCCCGGCGTGCACCGTTTCGAGCGCGAGATCTTCGCCGATCGTGCCGGAGAGAAAGAGAAAGGGGACGGTCGGTGCGTATTGGAGGGCCAACCGGAGCGATTCATCACCCTTTAATTTTCCGAGATGATAGTCGGAAAGCACGACGTCGAAACGACTCTGTTGCAAATGCGCGACATACTCGTCGGTGTCCGCGCACACCGTGATCTGGCAGCCCGGCCATCGGTCTTGGAGCCGACGACGGATCAGCAGCGCGTCCCCCGAATTATCTTCCAGATGCAATATTCGCATATCCGCACGTACTCAGACCTAAGGTGCGATGTCCCCTTCATCGCCGCAACCCGCTCGCCTACGGGAAATCCCGTAAACCTGAGCGGCGACAGCCGCCTCCGCTGCTTTAGTCCTTCGCCGCATTACCTCCAGCCGCCCCCTGCGTCTGCCGGCCGCCGATCATAAGTTCGCTTATGGCGTTGCGGTCATAGCGACTTGCGCCGCCTTGGCGCTTCGCCACGAGCTGGCCGGTTGGCTCGGCCAGCGTCCCTCTTTTTTGCTTTTTGTCCCGCCGATCGCGCTCAGCGCCTATTGGGGTGGAACGGGGCCCGGCCTCGCTGCGACGGCGTTTTCGGCGTTCGGGATCGACTACTATCTGGCCCGGCTGCACGGCGGCGGCGTCGTGCCGGCCGGCGACGACGCGATGCATTGGGTGCTTTTCGGTTTGGCGGGCTGCCTGATCAGCCTGCTATCGGGCCGCCTCCATCGAAAATGCAACCAGGCCGCGGAAATCGCCACGGTCACCGCCACCGCCGCGGAAGCCCACCAGCGCTATCGAACCACGCTCGATGGGCTGATGGAAGGCGGCCAGCTCCTCGGTTTCGATTGGACGTACCTTTATCTCAACCCGGCAGCCGCCATCCACAACCGGCGGCCCAATGCGGAGCTTTTGGGCCGGACGATGCCGGAAATGTGGCCGGGCATCGAAGCCACGCCCGTGTTTGCCATGCTGCAAAGCAGCATGAAGGAAAGAACACCGCTCACCAGCGAGGTGGATTTTCATTTTCCGGACGGACACCACGGCACCTTCGAAATTCGAAGCAATCCGGTGCCGGAAGGGATTTTCGTCCTGTCGATCGACATCACTGCGCGGCGCAAGGCGGCGGTGGCGCTCCAGGCGGCGGAGGAGCAGGCGCTGCGCGCCCAGCGCCTGGAGGCCATTGGAACGCTTTCGAGCGGCATCGCGCACGATCTCAACAACACGCTCGCCCCGATTCTCATGCTGACGCCCTCCCTGGCGCCGAAGCTTTCGGATCCGACCGATCTTGAGCTTCTGCAGCTGGTTGAGCAAAGCGCGCAACGCGGGGCGGGCATTATCCGGCAGCTCCTGACCTTCAGCCGGGGCGTGGTCGGCGAACGGCGCCCGGTGCAAGTCGGCGTTTTACTGGGTGAAGTGCTCGCGATCCTGCGTCAGACCTTTCCCCGCGAGATCGCGGTCGAAGCCGGCTGGGCGCCCGACATCTGGACGATCGTCGGCGATGCCACGCAGCTTCACCAGGTGATCCTCAATCTCTGCATCAATGCCCGCGACGCGATGCCGAACGGCGGCCGGCTGAGCCTCTCGGCGAAAAACGCCACCTTTTCCGACGAGGAGATCAGAACCTGTCCCCAGGCGCGCCCCGGGCGGTTCGTGGCGCTTGGCGTCAGCGACAGCGGGTCCGGAATTCCGGCGGCCTTGCGCAGCCGAATCTTCGAGCCTTTCTTCACCACCAAGGCGATCGGCCAAGGGACGGGCCTCGGCCTCTCCACCGCGCTGGGAATCGTGAAAAGCCACCAGGGATTCATCCTGGTGGAAAGCGGGCCGGGGCAGGGGAGCGCCTTCACCGTTTGCCTGCCGGCCGTTCCGGAAGCGGACATCGCGCCGGCCGAAACCGGAATTCAGGCCCGGCGGGGCCAGGGCGAAACGATCCTGGTCGTCGACGACGAGCCGGCGGTCCGCCAATCCGTCGCGCAAATGCTGGGGCGCAACGGATACCGCTGCCTGCAGGCGGCCGACGGCCAGGAAGCGCTTCGGCTGTACCGGGAACATCGATCCTCCGTTCGATTGGTCGTCACGGACATCATGATGCCGGAAATGGGCGGCGCCGCGCTGGCCCGCGAATTGCGCCTCCACGACTCGGCCCTGCCGATTGTCGGCATCAGCGGACTGCACGACGACGTGCGTTCGCAAAAACTGATGGAAGCGGGGGTGAAGCGGTTTCTCGCCAAGCCCTTCACCGCCTCCGATCTACTGATCGCGGTGCAGGATAGTTTCGGCCGCTGACCCGCCTGCACTTCCTCGCGCGTCGCGCCGGGCCGCCCGCATCGGTTATTCTCCTCGACCATTTGGCCGGCCGGAATCTTGAAATGGATGTCGGACGCTTGCCTCGCGGAGCCCACGGGGCAAGTCTGCCCCATCCACGACGACCACGCCCATCACGGTCATCATCACGACCATCACCATGGTCATGGCCACAGCCATGCGCCGGCGAATTTCGGACGGGTATTTGCGATCGGCGTCGTGCTAAACGGCGGTTTCGTGGTGCTGGAAGTCATCTACGGCCTGCTGGCCCACTCGCTCGCGCTGGTGGCGGACGCCGGCCACAATCTGGGCGACGTATTCGGCCTGCTGATGGCTTGGGCGGCGGCCTGGTGGGCGCAGCAGCAGCCGACCGACCGCCATACCTACGGCTGGGGCCGATTTTCGATTTACGCCGCCTTGGGCAATGCGGTGATTTTGCTGCTCAGTGTCGCGGTGATCGTTGGTGAGGCGGTCGTGCGTTTGCAGCACCCGGTGCCGATTGCCGCCCGGACTATGATCTGGGTCGCCGCGATCGGCATTGCCATCAATGGCAGCACCGCGTGGCTATTCACCGCAGGACGAAAGGATGACCTCAACGTGCGCGCGACCTTTCAGCATATGGCGGCCGACGCGCTGCTTTCTGGCGGGGTCGTCGTCGCGGGCGCGGTCATCTTGTTTACCCGTTGGATCTGGCTCGATCCCGTGCTGAGTCTGCTTCTGGCCGTCGTCATCGTCGTCGGCACCTGGCGCCTGCTGCGCGAAGCGGTCGACCTGGCCTTGGACGCGGTGCCCGCCAGCATCGATGTGCACGCCGTCCAGGAATTTTTGCTCAGGCAGCCCGGCGTGCGCGAAGTCCACCATGTGCACGTCTGGGGCTTGAGCACGACGGAAACGGCGCTGACCGCCCATTTGGTGGTGCCGGCCGGACGCTCCAACGACGAATTGCTGCGCCACCTGAATCACGAACTGGAGGAGCGCTTCCACATCGGACACGCCACGCTTCAGTTCGAAAGCGATCCCTTGCCGGAATGCGCCGAAGGCGAATGCGGCGCCCACGCCGATCACCCGTGCAGCAAATCCTGAAACTCCGAGGCGATCGCCCCGCCCTCGACGAGGTCGGCCAGCACCCGCGCGCCGACGGCGACCGGTGAAAACACCAGATCCGCATGGGCCAGCTTCAAGCGGCGAGTGGACTGGGCGGAATTGGCCACGGCGAGCGCCCGGAGGCCCGGCTTCTGCTCCTTGGCGCTCAAGACGATGAAGGCATTTTCGCCGTCGTCCTCGGTGGCGGCGACGATCATGCGGGCCGATTGGATGCCCGCCTCCTTGAGAATATCGTCGGCCGTCGCGTCTCCGACGATGATGCGGTGCGAGGCGGCGGTCGCTTCGGCGGGCGTGCCGGTGGCGACAATCTGAACGAGCCCCAGGCCCCGGCGCGTGAATTCCTCGGCGGCGCTGCGGGCGACCAGGCCCCGGCCCACCAGTATGACGTGATTTTTCAGTTCCATGGCTTTTTTCTTCGGATCAAAAAGTCGGCTCATTTCCTTCGCAATCTTCGGCCCGATGGCGGATGCGAAGGCACCGGCAAACACGCTGAGGCCCACCACCAGCAGCGAGATGACAAACCAGCGGCCTTCGGGGGTAACGGGGACGCCGCCATAGCCGACGGTCGATAGCGTCGCGATGGTGAAATAGAACGCGGTGCCCAGATCATGCACCGGCGGGCTGAAGCTTTCGCCGAGCAGAAAGCTGCCAAAGGTGCCATAGGCCAGCACCGCCAGAATTCCGCTCATCGAAAGGACGACGCGAGCGGCCGCCGTGCGCCGGCTAAATCGTCGCCGGAAAAACAGAAGCAAAACGAGCATGGCCGCCTGCAGGACGAAGCCGATGCCCCAAG
Source organism: Opitutaceae bacterium (assembly GCA_036502225.1). Taxonomy (GTDB): domain Bacteria; phylum Verrucomicrobiota; class Verrucomicrobiia; order Opitutales; family Opitutaceae; genus Palsa-1447. The sequence continues at coordinate 93,640 of DASXYY010000049.1, read as the reverse complement.
CTTGGCGGGCCGCCATCAAACCGACGCCAATCGCCAGAAGCAGAACGGCGATCACCCAGGCGGAGACCACCCGCCAGAACAGCGCGATGCCGGTGACGACCATCATCGCGCTGAGCAGCGACTGCGCGGTCGCTCCCACCGCCGAAAACGATCCCGCCAGGCTCTTTAGCGCGTCATAATGCGAGAGCAGACGCTGCGGCAGATGTTCGTGAAAAAGGTTGAGGAACCCGATCAGCGCGAGGAGCAGCCCCAGCGGCACCTGCGGCCAGTGGCGCAGCAACGATTCGGGCTTCGAGGGGAGAGGAGACTGGCGCGAGCGCATGAAACAACCGTTCCAGCGTGCATCGGCTTTTAGGCGGCGACAAGTTCCGCGTCGACAGGGGCCTGGCGGGACGGCTGATTAGGAGAGCCATGCGCCTATCGAATCGGCTTTGCGTCGCGGCCGCCGCCGTTCTCGCCCTCACCTCAGCGGCCCGCAGCCAATCGGCCCCCCCCGGAGGCCGGGTCGAACTCGACGACAGCGGTTCAACCGTCGTGGTCGAAGGTTTTGCCCCGAACATCGTCCGAGTGACGATCAGCAAGATCAAATCGGCGGCGGAAGCCGCGCCGGGCTACGGATTCATCGCCGCTCCCAATTCGGCCGGTTGGACGGTCTCGGAGTCGGGAGGCGCCACGGTTTACGCCTCCCCGCAAATGAGCGTGGCAATTCGCGTCCCGGTATCGCATCCCGGGCGCAAAGCGGGCGGGCTTCCCACGCAATCGGACATTGCGCGCTTCTTCAATGGCTCGGCGCCCTGGGCCGGAATCGATTTTTCCGCGCCGGCCGGCGAAACCTTCCTCTCCATGTCGGGCTGGTCGATGGCGGATCCCAATCACAAGGACGGAACCGCCGGGATCCTGGCCGACCGTCGTCCCTCGGACCCTCCCTTTTACCAGGTCGGTGCCAATTTTCGTTCGCCGGACGACGAGCACTACTACGGCCTGGGACAGAATCACGAGGGCTTTCTCGATCATCGCGGCCATGTCGTGCGCTGCTGGCACGACTACAACGCCGCCGGAGGCCCCAGTGTCGGCGTGCCTTTTCTGATCACGAACAAAGGTTACGGGGTCGTGTGGGACAATCCCTCCCGCACCACGATTGAGCCGGGTTTCAACGAGCAGACCCGCTGGACGTCCGAGGTGGGGCAGAGGGTCTCCTTTTTCGTGATTCGCGGCACGACCACGGACGAAATCTACGAAGGGTATCGGCTGCTGACCGGGCCGACGCCGCTGCTGCCGAAATCCGCCTACGGCTACATTCAATGCAAGCAGCGCTATAGCACGCAGGCCGAAGTGATGGCCGTCGCACGCGGGTATCGGGAGCGCCAGCTTCCAGCCGACGTCCTGGTCGTCGATTGGTTCTACTACACCAAGATGGGGCAGATGGATTTCAACCCGCAGAAGTGGCCCGATCCGGCGGCGATGAATCGGGAGCTGCATGACTTGGGCTATTCGACGATGATCAGCGTCTGGCCGCGCTTCGTCCCGTCGGATCGCTATTACGCGGAGATCCTGAAACACGGATGGTTCGAGCACCTCGCCGACGGGACGCCGACCAACGGGCTGCCCTATGACCGCGCCGGCTCCGACATCGATACCACCAATCCCGCGGCCGCGCGGTGGTACTGGTCGACCGTGCGCGATCAAATCCTGAGCAAGGGCTTCGACGGCCTGTGGGCCGACGAAACGGAGCCGGATCTTCCTCCGAACGGAAGCTACTTCTACGTCGGACCCGGCACGGAATTCTTCAACGTTTACCCGCTCTTCCACACGGCCGCTTTGTACGACGGGTACCGCCGCGACCGAACCCAGCGCGCGGTGATCCTGTCGCGCGACGCCTACCTGGGCGCGCAGCGCAATGGCGCCATGTTCTGGTCGTCGGACATCTATCCGACCTGGGATACGCTCACCCGCCAGATTCCGACCGGCCTCGATTTCACGGCGTCCGGTTTCGCCAATTGGAGCTGCGACACGGGCGGCTGGCAATACCTGCCCGCGGTGCACCATCCGGCGCATCCGCCGCTGCTCGATCCGTCCGATGCGCGGGCGACGGTGGGAGGCTACGACGATTACCCCGAACTCTACACGCGCTGGTTCGAATACGCGGCGTTCCAGCCGATCTTCCGCACGCACGGCAGCCGGCGGTACAACGAAGTCTGGTCGTACGGGCGGCAGGCGGAGCCGATTCTGGAGAAGTACCTGCGGCTGCGGTATCAGCTGATGCCCTACATCTATTCCCAGGCCCGGCGGAGCTTCGAGACCGGCGCGCCCTTCATGCGCGCCCTCTTCATGGATTTTCCGAACGATCCCCGCGTCGCCGACATCCGGGACGAGTATCTCTTCGGGCCGGCGTTCCTGGTGGCTCCCGTCCACGAGCAGGGCGCGACCAAGCGCGACGTCTATCTGCCGGCCGGCGCCGATTGGTACAATTTCTGGACGAACGAGCGCCTGGCGGGCGGCCAGACGGTCTCCGTCAACGCGCCGATCGACACCCTGCCGCTCTTTGTGCGCGCCGGTTCGATTGTGCCCCTGGGCGCGCCGGTTCGGAGCACGGCCGACGCGCAGGCGATTGCCGGCGTTCGAGTCTATCCGGGAGCCAGCGCAGATTTCGCCCTCTACGACGACGACGGCCGCACCTACGACTACGAAAAAGGCAAGTTCACGACGACCCAGCTCCACTGGGACGACGCGTCCGCCCGGCTCTCCCCGCATCCCGAGTGGGCGCAAATCGTGAAGTGATGGTCCCCCGGCTACAGATTCACGACGTTTCGCGGCCGTCCCGCGAGAAAGTCGCGCACGTTTCCGGCCGCAGTCTCCAGCAGCCGCTTCCGAGCCGACGCCGCCGCCCACGCCAAATGCGGCGTGATCACGCAGTGCTTGGCCCGCAGCAGCGGATGGTCCGCCGGCGGCGGTTCCGTCGAAATCACGTCCAGACCGGCTCCCGCCAGGTGGCCGGCATTGAGCGCGTCCGCCAGGTCCTGATCGTTGACCAGGCCGCCGCGGCTCGTGTTCAGCAGGTAGCTGCCCGGCTTCATCCACGCCAGGGTCTCGGCCCGAACGAGCTCTTTTGTATCCGGAGTCAGGGGACAATGCAGGCTGACGACGTCGCTTTGGGAAAGCACTCGCCGCAGCGTTTCGGGTCCGCCCGTCCGGGTGGCATGCTCCACGACCATGCCAAAGGCGGTGCCGATTTTCGCCACCGCCTGCGCGATGCGACCGGCGCCCACCAGCCCCAGCTTCAGCCCCGCGAGTTCGACCAGCGGGCGGTCCCAGTAGCACCAATCCGCCTGGCCTTGAACCCAGCGGCCCTGGGCGACCCCCGCGCCGTGCGAGGCCACGCCCTGGACGAGCTCGAGCAGCAGGGCAAACGTGTGCTGGGCGACCGCGGCCGTGCCGTACTCGGGCACGTTGCAGACGGGAATGCCTCTTGCCCGGGCGGCGGCGCCATCGACCACGTTGTGTCCGGTCGCGAGGACTCCGATGTACGTCAGGTCGGGGAGAGAGGCGATCGCTTCGGCTGTGAGAGGCGCTTTGTTGGTCAGCACGCATTGAGCCCCATGCGCCCGCTCCACGACCTGCTCCCTTCGCGAGCGCTCCCAGAGCGCAACCGGGCCCAGGGCCCGGAAGGAGTCCCAAGATAGATCCTCGAATTTCTCCCCATCCAAAACGGCGATCCTGATGTTGTTCATTAATGATTGTCGGATAGAATATTACGGTGACCCCAGATTACGCCGGATCCGTGCTAGGATTGGAGGGACATGAGATCTTGGGTGGGTTCAAAACACTGGCGCTTCCTGGTCGCCGCAGCGGGGCTAACCCTGCTGCTGCAAGGGTGTTCACGCACTCTTAGCGTGGAGAATGGCGACGTCGAGAAAGCGATATCGGCCATCGCTCAGGCCGGTGTGGCGGCACGGCAAAACGGCACCCTGGGCGAATCCAGCCAGGATTCCGCGCGGCGCAACGCGTTGAAGGAAGTCCTGATCGAACCGATCAAGGCCATGGGCTGCGATCCGGACGCCTCGATCCGCCAGATCGCCCAGCGCTTCCGGAACGGCGATGTCCCCGAAGACAAACGCGACGTGACCGCCGGCTTTCTCCAGACTTACGCCTCCTCCGCCAACGAGCTTGAGCACTTCGGTCTGATTTCGTCGAGCACGGCGGCCACGCTGCGGGATAATTTCTCCAGCAGCTCGAACTAAGAGCGCACGTTCTGACGGGTGGAGCGCGTGGTCCCCAAGCGCTTTGACCTCTGCTCGCGTTTGACGCCGAAGCGCATGGGGACCATGCGCTCCACCCGCGATCCGGTTATCTGCGACCTACTCCAACTCCGTCGACAACCGAAGCTCCACCTGCAGCGGCCGCTCCTCGTCGAGGGCGACGCTCTGCGTAAATCGCTCCTGCCGTTCGCCCCGCGGAATTCGGACGTCCAATGAATCGGCGATCGAATCCGCGGCCAATTCGCGTTCGACCAATCGGGCGGCGATCGCCTGCAGCGCGCTGTTCTTGGCCTCCGTGTTGCCCATCGTCAACTCGCCCAGATTCTGGGGATTGAAATTGCCGGTGCCCTGCAGTAGAGGGTCGGCCGCCGCCGCCGCCGCCAATTGGGGATCGCGGTCGGCGCCTGCCGTATTCGCCAGGTAAAGACGCTGCAGGCGGGCATTCACGGCCAGCATGGTCTGCTGCGTCCGCAGCGCTCTCAGCTCGACGCGCGCATCTTCGTCGGCCGCGCCATCGAGCGTCGTCAGATTTGATAGCCGTCTCAGCAGCACGGTCGCCTGATCCTGATTTCCATTGAGGGCCATCTGCCCTGCCTCCTGAAAGGCAGCCTGCGCACGCGAAGTCGCTTCCGCTTCCGCGGCGCGGTCGGCCTCCATGCCGGTGGCGTAGTCAGGCAGGTCATTGGCCGTTTCACCCTGCCAGGTGAGCGATCCACGGTAGGTGTCCATCCGGTAGCCCGGCGGCAGGCTGACCTCCCAAGTCACGTTGCGAAGCGGCAGGTCCCATTGGGGAGCCTGCAGTCTGAATCGGCCGGCAGCCCCTGGCGGTTGAATGAATACGACCTGTAGGCGGGCGCTCTGATCGCCCGGACGGGCGGGCGCCAACGTCACCCGGATGGAGGAGCCGTCCTGAACGGCCGCAACGGCCTCGTCGTTGACCCGCACGCTGCAAAGGCGACCGCCAGCGGGAAGCGTGAAATGAACCGAGACCTTGTCGCGCAAAGCCAGAGCCAGGTTCCACGATTGAAAGGAGCCGCCGTCCGATCCAATTGCGCCAATTCCGTCAATTTGCGACACTTCGGCCTTCAGCACCGTCGCCGCCAGACGCCGATGCACTTGGTAAGTCAGCGTGCCTTCATTCAGCACCCGGCGGAATAGGACATCGGGCGCGGCCGACTTCGCCGGATCGGCCAAGGCGACGGGAAGCCCCCGCCAATCGCCCTTTTCCCAGCCCGCGCTGGAATCGGGCAGCGAGATTTGCATCTGGCCCGCGGCGCGAAGGGCCACGAATTGACGCACGTCTCCGACCGGCGCGAACCGGGGAACCTCGATCGTCCGGTTCGCATGCGCGGCGGCGCCCGTGCGCAGAAAATCCACGATCACCGAGGCATCGCCAATCACCCGTCGCAGAAAGCGGACCTCCCACGTATTTTTCTTTCCGGCCACCGGGACGCAGTCATTTACCGCCAGCCCGGACGCGCGCACACTTTGCGCCTCGGCAGCAGTGAGCCCGGGAAGTTCAAATCGGATGGATCGGATCGGAGAGTTTTCCACGTGAAAACGGACGGACATCCGGGTGGCGGTTTCGCCTTCCCGCTCCGTTCGATCCAGCAGGCATTCGGCGGTCACCCATGCCGGCAAGGCGGTGGGTATCAACCGAAGCGACGCGTCTTTCTGCAACAGGCGGAAATGGAGGGAACCGGCAGCTCCCTCATCACCGGGATCGGCTTCGGCATCCAGACAATCCACCCGCTGAGTCACCTGCAGCGCCAAGCCCGCCGCCGGGACCACGTCGAGGTCGCCCTTTTGCTCGTTCGCTTCCTCCAAGCGGATTTGGGGCAGCGTCCATTCCCGTCCGATCGCCGGCGCGGCGCCGGAGAGCGTCACCGCCAGATTCGCCGAACCGGTGAATCGTCGCGAAAAGTGCACCGCGACGACTTGGGCCCCGTGCTCGTCCACGGCTGACCAGTGGTCGATGTCGGGTGAAGAGACGGAATCGATCTCCATTCCGTCCGGCACGTCGAAATGCAGGGCGAAGATTCCGGCGCGCGTCACCGAGACGGCCAGGTCGATCGCGGCGGTGATGCGCTCGTCGTCGAGCGACAGCAGGTTGCGCGTCTCGGCCCGAATCACCGGTTCGACCGCCGCCGCCGTCACCGCGATCCGCGATCGGCGGTTGGCGCATTTGAAGGCGCCCGTCAGCGTCGTGGCCGATGGCAGCGCCGATTTCAATTCGGCGAGCACACCCTCATCATCGAGTCGCAGCGCATCCGACGCTTCGAGCCGCTCCGGCTGCACTTCCGCCGAAGCCGCGATGCCGACGACGAGCGTCTCGGCTTCCGTCGAACGGAGATCGATCGGCGCCAGTTGCAGGCGAAAGGGCAGCTCCGCGGCCGGCTTCTGCATTTGGATCGTGATAGCCAGGGCGTCCTCCCGCGCCGTCGCGAGCGTCAGATGAAGGACGTGTTGGGCCGGTGAATACCGCCACTGGCGAAGATCGGACGCCTGCACGTCGCTCACGACAAACCCGTCCGGGATGCCGATGTCCAAGGCGGACCAGAGGCCCGTCACCGGGCGAACGATCGCGCGCGCCACCGCGTGAACGGCGCCGGAAGACGGCAAATAGAGAATGGCCGATGAGCCGGACAGCCGGGTGACCTCCGCGCTTCGGTCGCGCGGCTTCGGAACCGCCGTGACCTCCGGATCCGATCCCGGGCCCAGAATCAGGACGGCCGAACTGGTCCCGTTGGGTCCCTGACCGGGCAATATCGCCACCGCCCGGCGGGACCGGAAAGACCAGCCTGCCTGATCCATCTGGATCGAGATGCGTTGCACGGCCGCGGCCGGCGTGACCACGGGCAGTCCGGACTCGATGTCGTCCGCGGGCTCTTCATAGCGGATGTGCGCGGACACGGGACCTGAACGTTGAAATTCCAGCGCATAGCTGCCCGATTTTTGATCGCGGGCTCCCGAGGCCACGCCGTCGCCCGAAAATGCCGTGAGCACGCCGGGACGATTCAGGAATGTCACTTCCTGTCCGGGCTGCCCCTGTCCGGTCCAATCCATCTCGGCGTGGAGCCACCCTCCGCGCAGCATCCAGGTTTGCACGATGCTCTCCACCCGGGGTCCGGGTTCGTCGGCCCGCGCGTGGCTGGCCCCCACCGCCATAGCGGCGAGCAGCAATGCGCCACCGGATACCGCCGAGCGGCGCAGCCACCCGCGGCGGATCTGGGCCGACGCGATCACGCCGACGCGCAGCAGGACCCAAATGGCCAGGCCGCAGGCCAGGGCCATGGCCACCCCGGCTGTGATTCGCGCTGGCGCCAGCAGACGGGCGGCCGACGTGGCGTGGACATCCGCCGAAAGTGAATGGCCGGCCAGAACGGATTGTCCGGCGAAGATCACGCCGGATGGTATTTGGGCCGCCGCCTCCGATGCCACCGAGCAGAATCGCGCTCCGCAGATCAACGCCGCCAGCGCGGCCACCGCGGCCGTAGGAATCCAACCGAGGGCAGCGCGGCGCTGGGCGATGCAACCCACGAACAGTGAAAGCACGAGACCGGCGGCCGGCCAAACCGTACGCTGAAATTGGACGGTCGCGGAGGTTGGCAGCTGTCCGGACACAATCGCCATTTCGCCCGCCTGCGCCGCCAGCCCGCGCCCTTCCGTGGCTCGGACCGTCCATTTGACGAACGCGATCGGTGCAAACAATCTCGGCCCCTGAATCAGTCGGCCTTCGGAACCCTTCTGGTCGAAGCTCAACCGGATGATGCGGCTTCGCGATCTTGCCTTGGAGTTCGGGATCGGGATCAGGGTCCCGCCGTCATCGACGCGCGGCGTAACCGCCTCGTCGTCCACCCGGCAATCCCACATCGTCACGGCGGCCGGCAGTGCGCACCGCAGCCACGGGCTGGAATTGCTCGCCACTTGCAGAACGGCCGTGGTGACGGCGGCACCGTCCGGGGCGAGATCGGAGGTGAATTCGGCGTAATCCACCACTTGGCTGACCCGGGCGGCGGCCAGATCCGTCTGCGCTTCGATCGCGAGCTTGAACGGGCGGCCGGTGTATTCGAACGCGCCGAGCGGGGACTCCGACGAGAGCGATCGGTATTCGGGGGGGAGCTCCTGGGGGGTCAGGGAAAAGGCCGAACCTTCAATTTTCACCCGACTTAGCTTTTGAGCGCCGACCGCCGTCACTTCGGCGTACCCGCGCTCTCCATCCACGTCCAGTGGCTGCACTTCCCCTGGCTCGATCTCGGAAGGGGACTCGGCGTTCGAGCGTCGCAGTTCACGGTCAAAGGAGATCAAAACGGCGGCGGCCCCCAAAACCGGTCGATTGAGAGGCACAGTCAGCACGCCGTCGTCCACCTTCCAGTCCCGCCGCACGCTTTCGCCGGTCACCTGAAGATTGGCGATGCCGGACGGCACGTGAATTCGCCAGGCCGAGCTGGGAGCCCCGGTGACAAAATAATTCACGAGCACATCGGCTCCCACCCGTCCCGCGCGCACCGCGTAGAGGTGAAACACATCCGCCTGCACGGTCCTCGGCACGGCGCTCACGGCCGCGGTCGCGGCCCAATCTCCACTCGACAACCGGTATGCCAGTTGCAGGCCGGGCGGCGGTTCCGGAAAACGGCTGAGCGGCGTTTCGGTCAGCCCTCGGCCTTGCGCCGCGGTCAATCGAAACCCTGCCGATGCAACCAATCCCAGCTGTCCACGAACCGAGGCCGCGCCGGGAAAGCGAAGGGTCGGCACGTCCCAACTGCCCGGCACCGGAGGCTGAATTTTCTCCAACTGAACGTGCAGCAATGTGCGCCCGACCGTTTGCCGGCGAAAGACGGCGGTAATCTTTTGGTAGGCGCCTTCGGTCTCGGTTCGACTGTCGGATACATCGGCGCCTTCCAACTGGATCAGCGCGTAGTCCGCCGGTGCCAGAAAGGACCATTCCTGAAGCCCGGCGCGTCGCACGTCGAGCTCGATGCCGGCCCGAATAGTTCGGATCGAGGGCGAGAGCTCGTCCGTCGCGATCACCGACACGTCCGTTTCCGGCTGAATGGAGGAAAGCCGAACGGAGTATTGGCGCTCGGAGCTCGAAAAGCGGTATTCCGCCGATCGGCCATCCGACTCCTGTTCAAGCCCCACGGGGCGGACGATCTCGGCCTGGAGGTTGCCCGATCCGCCGAGCGCGATGATTCCCGCGTGCTGCAAGGTGCCGATGGGGGTAAGGCGAAGCGGGTCTATCGTCGCCGGCAGGGCGGGCACGGGCGTTTGCGCGCGGATTGCGAGCCATACGTTTTCACTGACGGGCCGGCTGAACTTTACGCGCAACGTCTTTGCCTCGACGCTCCACGAGTCCACTCCGGAGCCGCTGACGTCCACCACCTCGCCGTCGCCGCTGAGATCAAAGGCGACCGAGGGTGCCGTCCCCTGAAATACTCGCAGGTCGACGCGGATCCGCTGCAGCAGTCCTTCCGCAGTCGCAGTCACACGAGTTGATTCGGCGCTGCTGAACGCCAGTGGCTCGGACGGGGCCGTTTCGATCGGCGGCCGCCAGGTCCATTGCACGGCCCCATCGGCGGGCAACACATCCGGAACCGACGTTCCCGGGTCCAATCCGCCGATTTGAAGCCGCACGATGGCCGGAACCGGCAGCCAAAAAAGCGGACCTTCGGCATCGACTCCCATTGGCCATCGGGCGGCAATTGGGATATCGAGCACGCAGACGCCCGTGCGGTCAAACACCAGATCAAAATCGGCTCGCTCGTGAGGAATCTCCCGCTCCAGATGCCAGCCGTCTCCCGCGGCGCGCTCCGACGGTGCGGCCGGGCCGGCGAGAAAGGGAACGCGGGCGCCTGCGATTGCCACCTCGGCAGTGGCGATGAAATGGACCAGCAGCGCAGACTTATCCCGCGGAGCACTTCCGGTCAGGCGCGCGTCGCTGAATCGCACGGAAGAAATCGCCGGCGCGAAGGTCACGGTCAGCGACGGCCGCCCGTGGACCGAATGCCGGTTTCCGGAGGATATCATGCCAGGCCCGTCCTCCGCCGTGAAGGTGATCGCGCGGTCGGCGTCGAGCGAACCCTGCCAATTGAAATCCGCTGCGCTTCCCCGGACTGGTAGAAAAAGATTCACCGATCCGCGGAAGGACGAGAGCGTCTGCCGCGTGGCAATTGTAAAAAGGTAGTCGCCGCCCGAATCGGGGCGAATCACCGGGCGAATTTCCAAGCGGGTTTGTCCGCTCGTTGTGTCGCGACCCGCGGACCACGACGCCAGCCTGGCACCGCTCACCGCCGTGATCTGGCCCTCGCCGTTCCAGGCCACCTCCAGGATCGTTGGCTTTCCCTGTTGCACCGTCACGGTAAGCTGCGTCAGACCGTCGATGGACTGGGGGTGCAGCGCCAAGGTTTCGTCGGCCGCGGCCGTAAAGATCAAAGGTGGAGGGACGGCCTCCTGCTGGGCATCCACCGTAATGCGGGCATGCGAGCTCTCGTCAGCCCTGAGTCGGGAGACACCGGGGACTGTCAGCAAAGCGAATCCGATCACCGAATAGGATTTGGCATTCATGGTTCAGCGTTGGCGGCCCGCTCCGGCGGCGATGGCCTGGTTGAAGGTATGGTCGAACTGCTCGACGTCGTCGTTGCCCGGAAAATAGGATCGCAGTCCGTCGACCACCGGCAGCAGGGCGTTCAATTGAACGTCGCCCGCGCCGCGATCGTTCTTCAGCCATTCGGCGAGATAGTTGACGCTGCCTGCCAGCCGCAGACTCGCCGGCGCTTGATCGAAGGAAGGCACGGCCACCAGATAGGGAAGGGGCCAGGAACGTTCGATCATCCGGCCGGTCGCCGTTTGGCGAAACCGCACAATAACCCGTCCCAGTTCCCCGTCGCCCGAGGGGTTGACCCGCACATCGTAAAGGGCGTTGGCGTCCTGCCCCCCCGCGAGGTCCGCCCCCGCCACGCGGTTGTTGCGAAAGTCAGCTTCCGCCATTCGATAATTATCGAAGCCCAGCAAGCGATAGGAACGAACCCGCTGCGGGTTGAATTTCACCTGCAGCTTCACGTCGGTGGCTTCAGGGCGCAGGGCTCCGGCCAAGCCCTTGATCAACTGCCGGTCGACGTCCTCGGCTGAATTGACCAGGTAATAGTGGCCTTCGCCCTGGCGGGTCAGAGTCTCCAGAAGAGGATCGGACGCCCCGTCCACTCCGATCGCGCAGGCATCGAACGAGATTTTGTCCTGCCTCAAGCCGGCAACCAGACGACCCAACGCCTCGGCGTGAATTTCGCCCAGATTGGCGGCTCCGTCGGTGAGGATTACGACCCGATTCAGCGCTTCGGAATCGAACCGGCGCCGGGCCAATTGCGCCGCCTCGGTGAGCGCCAATTCTAGGTTGGTGCCGCCGTCCGCGGGCGTATGGGCGACGATTGACGCCAGCTTGCCGGCCTGGTCCCCTTTTACGCGGTCCGCCAGCAAGCGAGGCGTGCGCGCAAAGCCGATCAGGGTCACCTGGTCGTAAGGTTTGAGCACGTTGGCCAGAGCGGAGAACGCCTGGCGAACCTCAGACGAGCGATCAGCCCGCTGCATCGAACCCGAAGTATCGAGCAGGACCGTCAGGTGGAGCGCCTGATCTTGACTACGGCCCAAATTTGGCACCTTGAGCGATAGACGAAGGAGGTTGGTTCCTTGCAGGAACGCATCCGCGCATTGCTCGCTCCGGAACGCGACCGCTTCGGCGGCGGCTGGCGCCGGGTCGCCATAATCGAATGCGTTGTAGAACTCTTCGGGCCGGATCTTCGCCGGATCGGGCAATTCGCCACGATTCAGGGCTTCGGACGCCATTCGGTAGGAGGCGTCGCCGACGTGCAGGGAGAAGGTCGAGGCGTTTCGAGCGGAGACGAAAGTTCCGGCGACGCCGCCCGTTTCTTGGTTCGAGTCATAGTTCAACTCGCCATTGGGCGTTCCGGCCGAGGCCGAAAGGTTCACCGCTCGATCCGAGACGCTCGAAATTACAAATGGACTGAGTTCGATCTCATCGGCGTCCTTGTCGGCGGAAGCTGAAAGGGTGAGCGAATCCAGATTGCCGCCTCCGTCGGACGAAGGCGCCCGCTTTTGTGCCGGGAGCGATTCCGGACGGAAGAAATCGGGATTTTCCCGACCGTTTTGCGGATTCAGCGCCGCATCGATATCGGGTCCTTGAATCGACGTGCGGACGCGAGTTCCGGCAAGGGTATTGGCTACCCGGTATCCCGAATCTCCGCTGTCGGTCACCTCGAATGGAGCCATTTTAATTGGCGCTTGTGCGCCCACGTCCTCGGTTGGCGCCGTCGGCATCTCCAAAGGCAGTCTTGATTCAACGGGGGCCGTCTGGCCGCTTGCTTCGCTGCCTTTGAACGAAAAGCCGTTCGTGGCTGTAGGCAATTTAAGGTTGTTCTGTCTCTCTGCGTCCCGCATGTGCTCAAAACCTTCCGCAATATCGGCTTGTACCTTGGCCGCTCTTTGAGGGCTATGCATCGCATCAGCCCTCTTTTTCCCTGTCTCGCGCACTACCGACGGCGAGCCCATTGCCAAGAAAAACGCAAGCGACGCGGCGACGGCCACACTGGCGATCGCCATCAATTTATAGCGCTTTTGCCGCAGGGTACGGGCACCCAGATACGGAAGAGAAACGACGTTTTCGGAGCGAGGAGCGGAAGAACCAAGGGCAGCCAGCAAGTCTTCTCGCCGAGGGCTTCTTAGCCGTTCTTCGGGACGGGGTGGATGCGAGGCATCGGCGACCAGCGCGGACAGATGCTGCATCTCGTTGCGGAATTTCGCAACGCGCGCATCATTCGCGCACAGGCGTTCCATCTCCGCCGATTCAAAGGGAGAGGACTCGCCGAGGATCCAGGCGATGATCCGAGCCTCCATGTCGGCGCTCAGCTCTTCCGGGTTGGGAGTTTCATTGCTCATGGTGCGCCCTTCATCCTTCGCTGCTCTCGACACCCGCACGGCGGAGCCCGTCCGCGAGTCCCTTTAGCAGATGATGGAGCTTGTACCCCACGTGGCCGGCGTTCAGCCCGGTGCGTCGGCCGATTTCGGCGTATTTCAGATCCTGGTGGTATTTCAATTGAATGAGGTCGCGGTCCGCGGGCGGCAGCTCCGCCAGCAGCGTCCTCATGAGTCCGACCGCCTCACGCCTCGCCAACTCGGCATCGGGCAGTGTCGTTCCGCCCGCCGCCTGGTCCGGATCTTTCAGATCCGATTCCCGGCGATGATCCCGCAGGTGATTCAAGGCCAGATTTCGCACACAGCGATAAAGCCAGGCCCGGGGATTCTCAACATCCTGGCCAGTCCGGTGCAGTCGGAGAAACGCCTCCTGCACCAACTCTTCGGCCACCGAACGCTGTCGGACCAGCCCAATGGCAAAATGAAGCAGCGGCGACTCTTCAGTCTCGAAAAGCCGGACCAGGTGGGGCGTTTCGGGCATCGGAGGGCGCCCCGCTAGGCAGCCTCCACCCGCGTCGTCACGCAAGCTTGGAACTGGCATCGCAATTCCCATCGGTGGGGGGAGGGGGCAACATGGCTGTTCAACCCTTGCGACACGGCTGAAGCGCGATCCTTAGAAGAATCTTTTCCCAACGCTTGCGCTGTAGCCGAGGGGGTTGACCCCGGCAGTCCCGCTTTCGATCCAAGGGGTACAGGAATCGCCGCCGGATACCCGATAAAGTCTGGGATTTACGGCACCCGATTCAGCATCCCATCCGCCCAAGGCAGAAAATACTTCATGTTCGAGCGGTCCTGATGCCCTTGGTCGTGCTGGCGCCACGCGAGCTGTCCGTCCAGGAGGCCTGTGTTGTAATGCGGCATGACGGCTGTGCGGTAGTCGGCTCCGGGCGCGATGCCTTTCGCCCCCAGAAGCACAAACACGCGGCTCGCGTCCACGGTCGCCATATAGCTGCCCTGCTGATCGAGCCAACTGGCGTCGCCCTTGGCGGGAATGCCATAACTGATGAACGTCGGCCGAGGCGCGCAGAGGGCGATCAATTCCGGCGAGTCGACCGGCATGTCGTTCGCATCGCGGCTGCCAAATTTCGATGCGGCGGCGGCATACTTGAGAAAATTGCCCGCGAGCCAGTGGTATTCGCCGGAACTCGCCAGATTTTCGACGGCTTCGCCGAAATTTCGGCGATACGGCTTCGCTCCGCCTTCACCCGACGAACCGATCAGCGCCACCGCAAAGCGCGGATCGAACGCCATGGTGACCAACGCCGCCTTGCCGTAACGGGAGACACCTTCAATGCCGACGCGGCGCGCGTCCACGGCCGGATCCGTCTCGAGATAGTCGAGCCCGCGCGATGCACCCCAGGCCCAGGCGCGCAACGAGCCCCAATCCTCGGGCCGACGGCGATGCCCCTCGTTGCAGAGGCCAATAATGCCCTGTGTCAGTCCTGCGCCGTTGTCCGCTTGGATGCTTGAAGTGTCGATGGACACGTAGCCCCAACCGTCGGCGATCAATTGCGTGGTGGATGGAGGATCGGAGGGTTCCGAACCGGGCGGACCAAACCAAAAATCGGGCGTGCCGGGCTGCGCGCCGAAACCAAACATCATGAGCACCGGAACGGGGGCCTTGGCTTTCGCCGGGATGGCGAGCCACATATGCAGATCCACTTGGATTTGCGGATCGGCGGAATTGTCGACGTGACCGATGAGTTCCTTGGCCACGGCGGGATTGCCGCCCACCTCCGTCTGGAGCGTCTGGATAACGGACCACGTGACCGCCGGAACATGGTTCGGCACGCGCCCGAGAATCTCCCGCTCGTAGTCTTCGACGATCTGCGGACGGCGCTCGCGCCACCACTGGGCCGGCGCCGTGACGGCCTTCCCGTCGGCGAGAAGCAACGGATCCGGGTAGTTCGGGTAGGGATTTGCCTTGGCCTCGTCGGTGTTGGCAGGATTGGGCTGGCCAGGCGTGCCGCTTGGACCGGGACGCAATCGGGTGATGCCCAGTTGGGCCATCATGTCGGCATGGTCGGCTTCATTCAGCTCTCCAAGGCGTTTCTTTTCCGCTGGGCTCAGGTCCCAGGGCATCCGGGGCCGGCGGCCGGCCACCGCGGGCGATCCAAGCTGAAGCGATGCCAGGTCGACGGAATTGGCCATCGCGACGTAGCCGGCTTCGGACGGATGCAAATGATCGCCGTTATCGTACGCCGAGGCAAAGCGCTTCGGATTTGCGGGATCACGCACGGCGGCATCGAAATCGACGACGCCGTCGAAGTGCCCCGGGGTCCGGATCCATGAATTGAGTGTCTCCCGGTCTGCCTCACCGTCATCCGAAGCGTAGCCGGCGCCGCCGTAGGGCGTGACGGTTGCGCCTAAAATCCGAAGGCCGTGCGCATGCGCCCGGGCGATCAGCTGCTCGTCGGCAAAAATAAGATCCGCCGCGCTGGCGTAGGTCGTGCCGTGGGCCCGAGCGGACACTCGCGTGCCAATGTCGTTGATGCCTTCCAGGACGATGACGGTGCGGACGCCCGGTTCGCCCAGCACATCCCGGTCAAACCGACTGAGGGCGCTTGGTCCGGCTCCAGGGCGCAGCAGTCGGTTGCCGCCGATGCCCGCGTTCAACACCGCAAATGAGCGCAAGGCCGGATCGGCCTGCAGCCGGCGGGAAAGATTGTCCGGCCAGCGATTGTCCGCATCCAAGACCGAACCCGATCCGTCCGTGATCGAATCGCCGAACGCGAGCACCGCGCCGGCCGGCGTATCGTTCCAGACTTCAAGGTCGGTCAGGAAATACCAATGCGTGGTGGTCACGGCGGAAGGTAATTTCTCCGCCGAGGCGAAGTCGCCCGCGCACAAATAGGAAGTGGCGTGCGAAGCGGGATGGCTCGTTGTCTCGCGGGGCGCCTGGGCAATGACCAACGTGACGGCGACCCGCTGCAGGGCCGGCAGGGACATTTCCACCGGGTCGGAAACCACCTGCGCTTCGCCTTCGATCGTCACCCCGGCCAGCCCGCCGAAGGCCAGCGCGTGATCGGTCGCCGAATCAATCGCGCCGCCGGCCCTGGCTACGGCGATCCGCGCGCCGGAAAGGACGAGCGGGTCATGACCGAACCGATTCGAAATCGTTATGCGGACCCGGGTCCCTGCGAGGGTTGGCATGACATACTGCCGCAAGGTCACTCCCTGCAATCCGGGTGGGGGAGGGAGACTCTTGGCGTCGACGTCCATCTGGGCGGCGAACCAGCTTCCAGTCCATTGGCCGGGGGCCGCGGCGGCCTCCAGCGCAAGGGCAGCAAAACACAGCGTCAGTCGGGCAAGGGGGAAGAACGACACGGTGGCGGAGCTTAGCGCAAAGCTCCGCCACCGCCACCGCAAAACGTCAGAGGTTGACCGTCAGCTGCAGGTAGCCGTACTCCGCATCTCTCGACCCGATCGCGTGGAACGACTCCTTGATGTAGCTGCCGCGGAAATAGTGTCCCAATCCGGCTTCGAGCAGAAATCCCTTGTGGACCGACCAGCCGCCGAGGATGTCCGCCTCCTGGCCCAAGTCGGGGCTGTAGGCGGGATTGATATTAAAACCGCTCCCGCTGCCGGGAGTCGCGCCGGCGGTATTCCGCGGCACGCCGGCGACGTTGTACCAATAGTCGTGGGTCGTCTCGAGATATTGCTGGTGAACATCGACCGCCAGGCTCGTCGATGTCGTGGGCTTCACCGACAAGCTCAGGCGGTAGTCCTCGATATTCTGCAGGCTCGAGAGGTCCATGATTCCATAGAGCCCATGATTCGATGGCAGCAGATTCTGAAAAGTTTCGCTGTCGCGATCGGCGGAGTTTCGGTCGCCGGAAGCGGCGCTGACAATCGCGGCCAAACGGGGGTGCATCGGAACGGTGGTCCAGGTGTAACCGCCCTGCGCGACGAACGCCCAGGCCTCCTGCGACAATCGCGGCGCCACTTTGGCGGCGGCGAGCGCGGTGGCCGCGAATACGGCCGTCCGGTCCCCGAACTGCCACATGCCCTCCAACCCGTAGTCCCAGGGCCCATACGCCTTGGGCTTGGACTTCGAGCGCACGCCCAGCGTGTAGATATCCTGCGGCGCGGTGAAGCGAAACGGGGCCGGCACCTGGCTCCAATCATCCGTCACGATGTCCCGCGAGACGTTGCGCGCAAAGAGATAGGCTTCATTGACCGACTGGCCCGACAGTCCGGGAAAATCGAAATCGATCCCCGACAAGGTGTCATGCGGATCCGATCGCTCCAAATGGTCCTTGTCCGTGTAGACCAGGTGCGAACTGAACACGTCCGCGCCGAAGAACGCATCCTGATAGCGCAGCTTGGCGGCATCAAACGCATGCGGCACATTCAGCCATGCCGACGGGCCGATCAGGCGCTGGTCGCCGAAGGCGAGCTCCTGGCGTCCCACCGTGAGGATGAGCGGAAATTCCTTGAGGTCTCCCAGGGCGACGTACGCCTTCTCAAGCTGAAACGGGCCGTCGTCCTCGGGCAGATTCTTTCCGGCCGCGGTGGCCGTATAGCGGTCGTCGCCCCAGCTGTAGCTCGAGCGTCCCTGCACGAGCACCGAAATCCAGCCCGTCGAATAACCCGCCCAAGGCATCAGTCGCGAGAGCCAATACTCGTTGGAGGTGGTGCTGGGCGGCCGATCGTCGAAATCGAAATTCGAACCCGCATGGGTGGTTCCGGCGTCCGATTTGTCTTCGTAGCGAACGCGTTCGTTCACGCCGAGATCCCAGCCCGAGAATTCCTGGCCCGCGGATTTCAGGATCAAGTCGATCTCGCCCGGCGCTGGCCCGGCCGGAGAGGGAGACGTATATTGCGCGCGCGCGACGGCACAGGCGGCCGCAAACGCAAGGACGATAGTGTGGATTCGCATGGTTGTGACGGTTCGCCGCCTCCTAGCGGCAACCGCGCCACCCCGGCCAGGTTTCCATCCGCTCTCACCGCGAAGATTTCATCGCGGGCATGAATCGCGGTCATGCCGAACGCTTGTCGGCGAGGGTCTGAACCGTGCGATAGTTGAGATTGTCCGCCACGGCCTGGCAGAGGCCGACGAACGTCTGCTCCGCCAGAGCGAGGCGCCGCGTGCTGCGGAACGCCACGCACCACTTGCGCCGCAAGGGCGCCCGGCCCAGGGGCAGCGGCACCAGAATGCCGCTCTCGATTTCGGAGCTCGCGATCCAGGGCGCGAAGATCCCCGCGCCCACGCCCAGCTTCGCCATCTCCTTGATCGCATCCATGCTCCCCAATTCGATCACGTTGCTGGGCTCGACTTCCGATGCGGCAAAATAGCGCTGCACGAGATCGAACGTGTAGGTGCCGCTCGTGTACAACACGAGCAATTGCGCCCGTATCGAGGCCGTGGGCACGAAGTTGAGCTGCGCCCAGGGATGATGCGGCGAAACGAAAAAGCACAGTTCGTCCTCGAAGAGCGGCACGACGGTCACCTCCGGCGGCGTGTCGTCCGTGGGCTGCAGCAGAATCGCGACATCGATCCGGCCCGACTGCAGCAGCTCATATTGCTGCGCCTGGTCGCCCGGCTCGACTTTGATCGAGCATTTCGGAAAGCTTTCGCGGAACTCCCGGA
This sequence comes from Opitutaceae bacterium, assembly GCA_036502225.1. GTDB lineage: Bacteria > Verrucomicrobiota > Verrucomicrobiia > Opitutales > Opitutaceae > Palsa-1447. Next base: position 74,809 of record DASXYY010000049.1, on the reverse strand, counting down.
GCACGACCGGCAGAATATGCTGACAGGCCGCCATGCTGGCGCCCACCTTGAGCGATCCGTGTTCCCACGCCGACGAAAGCTGGACGCTGTTTCGGGCGGCGTCCATTTCGCGGAGGATCGCCTCGACGTGCAGCAGGAGCTTTTCGCCGGCGGGAGTCAGCGCGACGCTGCGCGCTTCCCGGTTGAGCAGGCGGCAGCCCAATTCCTGTTCCAGCGCCCGCATGGCGTGGCTCACGGCCGATTGGCTCAGATTCAGATCCTTGGCGGCGCGGGTGAAGCTCTGGCGCCGGGCAACGGACCAAAAGGCAAGCAGCTGTCGGGTGTCGAGAGTTCGCATAGACGGCAAAATGAGCGAATTCGATACCAGCACGAAACGGGCCACCCGAACTGGCACGGCAATCGCTGCGCAAGGACCATGGTGGTCCGAATCGGATTTCTTTCTCTCACGGACGCCGCTCCCGTGGTGGTCGCGGAACGCGAAGGCTTTTTCCGCCGTCGCGGGCTGTCGGTGCGCCTCAGCCGCGAGGTGGGGTGGGCGACGATCCGCGAAAAGATCATCCTCGGCGAATTGGACGCCGCCCAGGCGACCGCTCCCATGCTTTGGGCGATTCAACTCGGACTGGGCTGCCCCGCCTGCGCGGTGGTGACGGGACTCATCTTGAGTTTGAACGGAAACGCCATCACCCTTTCCCGCACGCTTCTGCAGCCGGGATCCGGCGGCGCCCCGGGCGTATTCAAACGGCCGGACCGCACGTTGACCCTCGGTGTCGTCTTCCGTTACTCGACCCACTATCTATTGCTGCGGGAATGGCTGCGCGGACAAAACATCGATCCAGATAATGAGGTGCGGATTGTCGTCGTGCCGCCGGCGCAAATGGTCCGCAATCTCGAAGCCGGCACCATCGACGGTTTCGCGTCGGGCGAACCGTGGAATACGGTGGCGGTGCAGCGCGGCATTGGCTGGTGCCCCACGTGGACGGCCGCGATGCGAACCGACCAGGTGGAAAAGGTGCTTCTGGTGACCCGCCACTTCGCCGAATCGAGGTCTTCTGAACACGCCGCGATGATCGCCGCCCTTTATGACGCCTGCGCCTGGTGCGAAATGCCCGAAAATCGGCCAGCCTTGGTGGAAATGCTTTCTCAGCGGGCGTTTCTAAATCTGCCGCCGACGGTGATTTCGCCGAGCCTGTGTGGAAATTTCGATACGGGACAGGGCGTTGAGTCCGTTGCGCATTTCCACTTATTCCACGGGGCCGACGTCAACAATCCCAAGCCGGAGACAGGCATGGAACTGCAAACGCAAATGGCACGCGGCGGCCTGGTGCCGCGCAACACCGCGTTGGCCAAGTCCCTGTTCCGAAACGATATCTATGAGACGGCGGTGAGTGCCCGCAGTGTCGCAACTGGGCCCGGCAGCGCCAAGGTATGAATGACGCCAATGCGAGCTATGAATAGTATGCCAGTCTCGACCCCCCGGTTGGGCCACTCTGGCACGCGAATCGCTATACCCTGGCCATGGCAACCGCGCCGTCCACTGGCCACGAACCGGGCTTCTCCGCCGAACAAATCGGCTGGCTCGAGTCGTTCTTCGCGCCGTTGGCCGATCGTCCGTTTGTCGGTCTGCTTCCGAACGGACAGCTGACATCGGACTCGTCCGCTGCGGGCACGAACCAAGCGGCGGAGCCAGCGATCTTCGGCACGCCGCTGGCCGACGTCTCGAAGCCGGAGCGATGGAAGTACGACGAAAATCCGCTCGATATCTGGGACAAGCTGGTCGCCCACGCCGACGCCGACCGGTTTCCGGACGAAGCGGACACGTTCCGATTCAAGTTTCACGGACTATTTTACGTCGCACCGGCTCAGGATAGTTTCATGCTGCGCCTGCGGATTCCGGCGGGGGAGTTGACCGCCGAGCAATTGCATGGGCTGACCGATTTGGCGGAGGATCTCGGCGGCGGCTACCTGCACGTCACCACCCGCGCCAATTTTCAGGTGCGCGAATTCCGGCCCAAAGGCATTGTTCGCGTCCTCACCCGTCTGCAGGAGCTCGGCCTCACCTCCCGCGGATCCGGAGCGGACAACATCCGCAACATCACGGCGTCTCCCACCAGCGGTTTCGATCCGGGTGAGTTTCTCGACGTGCGCCCCTTCGCGAAAGGGCTCCATCATTACATTCTGAATCAACGCGACCTGTATGGCTTGCCCCGCAAGTTCAATGTCGCCTTTGAAAGCGGAGGGGCCATTTGCACCGCGGCCGATACCAATGACATCGGGTTCGTTGCCTGCCGCGTGCGGGACAACGCCGCCCCGGGAAGCCCGGAAGCGGGCATCTACTTTCGCGTGCAGCTCGGGGGCATCACCGGCCACAAGGATTTCGCCCGCGACACCGGCCTGCTCGTGCGGCCGTCGGACGCCGTCGCCGTCGCGGCGGCGATGATCCGGGTGTTCAGCGAGCAGGGCGATCGCACCGACCGAAAGAAGGCGCGCCTGAAATATCTGCTCGAACGGTGGGGAGTGGAAAAATATCTCGAAGCAACCGCCCAGAAGCTCGCGTTTCCGCTCCGCCGCTGGCCGCTCGCGCAGTGCGAAATGCCGCGCGCCGAGGTCAAGCACGGCTGGATTGGCGTCACGAAGCAATCCCAACGGGGATTCTGCGCGATTGGCGTTCGCACACCCGCGGGCCGATTGAGCGGCCGTCAGGCGCACGGACTGGCGGACCTGGCCAAGCGCTTTGGCAAAGGGGAGCTGCGTCTCACGGTCTGGCAAAATCTCATTGTGCCGCATGTGCCGGAGTCGCAGGTCGACGACGCGATCCGGGCCGTCCACAAGCTGGGGCTCGGCACCGAGTCCGACAACGCGACCGGCGGCATCATCGCGTGCACGGGCAAGATGGGCTGCAGGTATGCGGCGGCCGACACCAAGGCTCACGCCGCCGCGCTGACCAAGGCGCTGCAAAAGATCAAGGAACCCGAATTTCCGGTGAACATCCACTTTACCGGCTGTCCGCACTCCTGCGCCCAGCACTATTGTGGAGACATCGGCCTGGTCGGCGCGAAGCTGAGCGACGGCGCCGAAGGCTACCATGTCGTCATTGGCGGCGGCATGGGCGCCGAACAGGGCATCGCGCGGGAAATCTTCCGCGGCATCCGGATCGAGGAAGTCAATCCGCTGATCGCCCGAATTCTCGAATGCTACCGCAGCCACCATGCAGCCGGCGAAACGTTCGTGCAATGGAGCCGCCGCCACTCCGTGGGCGAACTTCAGGAAATCTTTTCCGACTGACATGCAACCCACCGCTCGAATGCCGTCCATTATTCCCGAGACCGCGCCGTTCACGGTTGAACAGCGGGCCTGGCTCAATGGTTTCATGGCCGGATTGCTGGCCCGGGAAAATCTGGCCGCCGGAAGCGCGCCGGCGCCGGCCACCCCGTTGACGATCCTGTTCGGATCGCAGACCGGGACCGCGGAACGCTTGGCCAAGCAGGCGGCCAAGACCGCGAATTCCCGCGGGTTCAACGCTTCGGTGCTCGATATGGGATCCGCTACCGTCCCGAAGATTGCCGCGACCGAAAATCTGCTGGTGGTGACGAGCACGTATGGCGAGGGGGAACCGCCGGACAACGCCAAGGCCCTTTTCACGGAGCTGGCGGGCGCGGGGGGCGATCTCTCGAAGCTCCGCTTCAGCGTCTGCAGCCTGGGCGATTCGAACTACGCGCAATTCTGCCAGGCCGGCAAGGATATCGACACCTATCTGGAAAAGCATGGCGCCAGACGCGCCGCTCCGCGCACCGATTGCGACGTCGACTACGACCAGCCGTTCGCTTCCTGGCTTGAAACGGCGCTCGGTGCGCTCGGTGGCGGCCTGGCGACGAGCGCGGCCGGCGGGACGGAAACCGCGCCCGCCGTCGAAACGCAGGGCCGCAGCCGGCCCTTCTCCGCTCCCCTGCTGATTTCGCGGACGCTCAATGGCGCCGGGTCGGACAAGGAAGTTCGCCATGTCGAGATCTCCCTCGCGGGGTCGGGTCTGGCCTACGAAGCGGGCGACGCCCTCGGAGTCTATCCGCAAAACTGTCCGGAACTGGTTGGCGAGATGCTCGCCTTGACCCGCTGCGACGGGGAGGAAGAGGTGCAACTGGCCGACGGGGCGTTGATTTCTTTCCGCAAGGCTCTCAGCGAACGCTGTGATTTGGGAAAACCCTCGGGCGAACTCGTGGCCCGCCTGGCGGGCCCGGCCGCGCCGCTGGACGACCGCAATGCCGCGCCGCTGCATGTCGCCGATCTGCTCAAGCGTCGGCCCGAATCGCACCTGACGGCCGGCGAAGTCGTTCGCTTGCTGCGCCCGATCGCCCCCCGGCTGTACTCGATCTCCTCGAGCCCCAAGGCGCACTCCGGCCAAGTTCACCTGACGGTCGGCGTCGTCCGCTATTCGGCCCACGGCCGAAATCGCAAGGGCGTCTGTTCGACCTTTCTCGCCGAGCGGGTCGCGCCGAGCGACGGCACCGTTCCGGTTTTCATCCATTCGAACTCCGCCTTCCGGCTTCCGGCCGATCCCAATGCTCCGATCATCATGATCGGGCCGGGCACCGGCATCGCGCCGTTCCGCGCCTTTTTGCACGAGCGCCGCGCGATCGGGGCCAAGGGCCGTTGCTGGCTGTTCTTTGGCGACCGGCACGCGGCGAGCGATTTTCTCTATGCCGACGAAATTGCGGCGTTCCAACGCGACGGCGTCCTGACCTCGCTCGACACGGCTTTTTCGCGCGACCAGGAGGCCAAAATCTACGTTCAGCACCGCATCGCGGATCGCGCCGCCGAAATGTTCGCGTGGCTCGAGGAGGGCGCGAGCCTGTATGTGTGCGGCGACGCCGCGCGGATGGCCAAGGATGTGGACGCCGCGCTGCAGGCCGCGGTGGAAAAGGCGGGCGGCAAGACCGCGGATCAGGCGCAAGCCTACGTCCGGCAACTCCGATCCTCGAAGCGCTACTTGCGCGACGTCTACTGAACGCAGCCATGGAATGCGTTCATGCCACGCCGCCAAAACATTCACTGGCGGCGCGGCGCCGTGGCGCATCCGGTGCTCAACCCAACCCGTGAACTCTAGATACAAGACGCTCTTCTCGCAGGGACACTGGCCGACCTTGGTGGCGGCTTTTCTCTACTTCGACGTCAGTTTCATGGTCTGGACGATGCTGGGCGCCCTCGGCGCCCAGATTGGCTCCAGTCTGCATCTTTCGCCATCGCAGAAGGGACTGATGGTGGCGGTGCCGATTTTAGGCGGGGCGATCCTTCGCATCGTGCTCGGGGTGGCCGCCGACCGGGCCGGCGCCAAACGCACGGGCATCGTGGCTCAACTCATCGTGATGATGGCGCTCTTCGCCGCCTGGCGGTTGGGCTTGCCGACTTATCACGCGACGCTGGCGCTCGGCGCCATTCTCGGCTTGGCGGGAGCCAGTTTTGCAGTCGCGCTTCCCCAGGCGGGACGATGGTATCCGCCGGGCATGCAGGGACTGGTCCTTGGTCTGGCGGGAGCCGGAAACCTGGGCGTCGTGATCGACACGCTCACGGCGCCGGGCCTGGCCGCCCACCTGGGCTGGACGACGGTATTTGGGCTGGCGCTCATCCCGACCGGGCTCGTCGTCCTGCTCTACACGGTCATGGCCAAGGATGCCCCGGCGTCCGCAAGGGCGCGCAAACTGGCGGATTACATTTCGCTGATGCGCGAGGGGGATGCGCACTGGTTCTGCTTCATGTATACGGTCAGCTTCGGCGGTTTCGTCGGACTCGCGAGTTCGTTCGTGATCTATTTTACCGCGGAGTACCGTTTGACGCCGGTTCACGCCGGCCAATGCGCCGCGATCTGCACGCTGGTTGGCGCGATGCTCCGGCCGCTCGGCGGCTCGCTGGCGGATCGGCTGGGCGGCACCGTGGCCCTGCGCGGCTTTTTTGCCCTGGCGGCGCTGGCGATCGCCGGAGCGGCGACGATTCATCCGCTGTTGGGCTGCGCGGCCGCTTTCATGGTCGCTTCCGGCGCGCTCGGCATGGCCAACGGTGCGGTCTTCCAGCTTCTGCCGCAGCGCTTCCGGTCGGAATTGGGCGTGATGACCGGTCTGGTCGGTTGCGGCGGCGGCATCGGCGGCTTTCTCCTGGCGAGCACGCTGGGCTTTTCCAAAGGGCTCACCGGATCGTATGCCTGGGGCCTGCTGGGCTACTCCTGCCTCTGCGCGGTCGCCTTCACCGCGGTGGCCTGGAATGCCGGCCGCTGGCGCCGATCCTGGCCGATTCTTGCCGGAGTGCGCATATGATCCCCGGACCCTGACGCCGTGAATTCCCCCGTCGAAGACTACCTGGCGGAACAAGGCCGGCTGCGAACGCCGGTCGCCCGCTTCGCTTCGACGCCGGCGCCCGATGCCGGGGGGAATTTCACGGCGCTCATTCCGTTGAGCGCGCCGACTCCCGGCCAGCAATACGCGTTCGAGGTCGACCTTGACGCCTGCACCGGCTGCAAGGCCTGCGTGGCCGCCTGCCATTCGCTCAACGGACTGGACGAACACGAAACCTGGCGGGATATCGGCCTCCTCATTGGCGACTCCGGCGGCCAGACCTTCGCGCAAACGATCACGACCGCCTGCCACCATTGCGAGGATCCGGGGTGCCTGAACGGATGCCCGGTGCTGGCGTACGAAAAGGATTCCGTCACCGGAATTGTCCGGCATCTCGACGACCAGTGCATCGGCTGCAGCTACTGCATCTTCACCTGTCCGTATGATGTTCCCAAATACAATCCGTCGCGCGGGATCGTCCGCAAATGCGATCTGTGCTCGGAACGGCTGTCGCACGGGGAGGCTCCGGCCTGCGTCCAGGCCTGCCCCACTCACGCCATTCGCATCACCACCGTGACGGTGGGAGCGGAGGCCGCTTCGGCCGATTTCCTGCCGGGCGCACCGGATCCGAAATGGACGCGGCCGACGACCCGCTATCTGTCGTCGCGTCCCGACGTTGTCTGGAAAGAGAGCACGGAGGCGGCCCTTCGGGCCCCCGAGCCCGCGCACTGGCCGCTGGTGCTGATGACGACGCTGGCCGGACTGGGGACCGCGTCAACCGCGTTGGCGACGGTGGAAACGGGAGAACTTTCGCATCGGCTTTGGATCGAGGGCGCAATCGCCGGGGTGCTCGGGCTGGCCGCCAGCGTCGGGCACCTCGGCCAGCCCCTTCGCGCCTGGCGCATCTTTCTGGGACTGCGCCGTAGTTGGATGAGCCGCGAAGCCATGCTGATCGGCCTCTGGGCGCTGGGCGCCGGGGGAATCGCGATCGCTTCCGGCCCGGGAGACGTTCCCCGCGGCTGGCAGCTTCTCGTTTCCGCGATCGGCGCAGCCGGCCTGTTTTGTTCGGCGATGATCTACGCTACCACGCCTCGTCCCTTCTGGCACTTCCGATACAGCGGTCCGCGGTTTCTTGGGGGCGCCGTCATCTTGGCCGTGGGGGCGGCGTTGGCGGCGGCGAACACCAGTCACTGGACGCTCTACGGGCTCATGATCGCCTTGCTGGCAGGCAAAAGCGCCGTGGAGCTCTGGCCGCTGCGAGCCGGCGACGGTGAGGAAATTCTGCCTTTAAAGGACTCGGCCCGGCTCCTGGCCGGCCCGCTTAAAGCCACTCTGATTGTCCGCTTGGCATTTGCCGCGGCCGGAGCGGTGCTCCTGGCCGGCGTCGCCCCGCCGCTGCGGGCCGCCGGCTTCGGTTTGCTGCTGGTCGGGGAAATCGCCGAGCGTCTGCTGTTCTTCCGCGCCGTCACGGCCCCGCGGATGCCGGGGGTCGTGCACGAATGAACGAAGTGATCGAACGCGTCCTTCGCGCCCGCTCGGGGCCCATGACGGACGAGATGGTGCTTTCGCCCGGTCGATTCGGACTGGGCCGAGTGCCCGCGCGGTTGAAGCCGGCCGGCGTCGTCGACTCCGTCTGCGGATTCTGCAGCACCGGCTGCTCGCTCAAGATCCATGTCGATGCCAGCGGTCACGCGCTCAACCTCAGCGCCAATCCCGACTATCCCGTCAATACCGGCATGGCCTGCCCGAAAGGCTGGGAAGCGCTCGCGCCCCTCATGGCGGCCGATCGCGCGACGACCCCGCTGATGCGCAACGCCCAGGGCCAGCTCGAGCCGGTCGATTGGGAACGCGCGCTCCTCGTGTTTTGCGGAAAGATCAAGGATATCCAGGCGCGGCATGGCCGCGAATCCGTCGCCTATCTCAGCACGGGTCAGATCGTCACCGAGGAAATGGCCCTGCTCGGCGCCCTGGCCAAATTCGGCATGGGCATTCAGCATGGCGACGGCAACACGCGCCAATGCATGTCGACCGCCGTTGCCGCCTATAAGGATTCGTTCGGATTCGATGCCCCGCCGTATTCGTACGCGGATTTCGAGGAGAGCGACACGATTGTCCTGTGGGGCTCGAATCTTTGCATCGCACATCCGATCCTGTGGCAGCGGGTCGCCCGCAATCGCCGCGGCGCCGAGATCGTCGTGATCGATCCGCGCTCCACGGAAACCGCGCAGATGGCGAGCCTGCACTTGGCGCTGCGGCCCAAATCGGACCTGACCCTGGCCTACGGGCTGGCGCGTCTCGTGATCGACCGCGACGCGACGGCCCGCGACTACATCGCGGCCCATACGAGCGGATTTGAGGAGTTCGCGCGGTATCTCGAACCGTTCACGCTGAACCGGGTGGTGGATGAAACCGGTCTCAGTGAGGAAAGCCTGCAGCGGATGGTCCGCGCGATCGGGCGGGGACGTCGAGTGTCGTATTGGTGGACAATGGGAGTCAACCAAAGCCATGAGGGCACCCGCACGGCGCAGGCGATCATCAACCTGGCGCTCATGACGGGAAATCTCGGCCGCCCTGGAACGGGTGCCAATTCGATCACCGGGCAGTGCAACGCGATGGGCTCGCGCCTATTTTCGAACACCAGCGGCCTGCTGGGCGGCCGCGATTTTTCCAACCCGGCTCATCGGGCGCGCGTATCGGAGGTCCTCGGGGTTGCGGAGACCAAAATTCCGACGAACGCTGGCTGGGCCTACGACCAGATCCTCGACGGGATCGAGCAGGGCAAAATCAAGGCCCTCTGGGTGATCGCCACGAATCCGGCCCACTCCTGGATTCAGCAGAGCCGCGCGCGCGAATTGCTGTCCAAACTCGAATTTCTCGTCGTGCAGGACATGTACTCCACGACCGAGACGGTGCAGGCCGCCGACCTGCTGCTGCCGGCCGCGGCCTGGGGGGAAAAGGACGGCACCTTCATCAACTCCGAACGCCGCATCGGTTGCGTCCGCAAGGTCGCGCGCGCGCCCGGCGTCGCCCTCAGCGACTTTGCGATCTTCAAACTGATCGCACTTTATTGGGGCGTGGGCGACATGTTCTCCCGCTGGACCTCGCCGGAGGCGACCTTTCAAATTCTCAAGGAGCTCAGCCGCGGCCAGCCCTGCGATTTCAGCGGGGTGCGCGACTACGCGCACCTGGAGGCCCAACGGGGAATTCAATGGCCGTGGCGCAGCGAGGAGGCGGCGTCCGGCGAACCGGACCGCGAACGGCGGCTGTTCACCGACGGACAATTCCACACGGCCGATTGCCGTGCCCGCTTTCGCTTCGATCCGCCGCGGCCCCCGCCGGAAGCCACCTCGGAGGCGTTTCCGCTCTTTCTCCTCACGGGGCGTGGCAGCTCGGCCCAGTGGCACACGCAATCCCGGACCTCGAAGTCGACCGTTCTCGCGAAGCTCTATCCCAAGCGGGCGTATATCGAGGTGAACCCCCTGGACGCCGAGCGGTGGGCGCTGACGGACGGAGCCGCCGTGGAAGTTCGATCGCTGCGCGGCAAGGTCGCTGCGCGGGCCCGGGTTACGACCACCGTGAATCCCGGGCAGGTGTTCATGTCGATGCACTATCCGGAGACGAACCAGCTCACCTTATGGTGCGTGGATCCCTATTCCCGCCAGCCGGCCTACAAGGCCTGCGCCGTCGCCATCGGTCCCAGCGCCGCGGAGCCGGCATGACCGAGCGGGTGGAGCGCGTGGTCCCCACGCGCTTGGCGACGCGGCCCGCGTTTTGACGCCGAAGCGCATGGGGACCATGCGCTCCACCTGCTAGTGTCCCGGCGGCCCGTCCAGCTTGAATGCCTTGAGCTGCGGCATGATGACTCGATTGTAGCAATCGGGGCAGACACCGTGGCTGAACGTGGTGCCGGCGTTGGCCGAGAAGTAGGCTTCGACCTCGCTCCAGTAGTTTTTGTCGTCCCGCACCTTTCGGCAATAGGAGCAGATCGGCAGAAACGACTCGAGCTGGCGCACCTGGCGGGTGAAGCCGAGGATCCGTTCGCCCACATGCAGGCGCATGCGCAGTTCCTCCGGGTCGACCGGCTTGACCAGAAAATCGTCCACTCCGGCGCGAAGCGCCTCCTCCCGGTTCAAGCCCGTGGCCTTGGCCACGCTCACCAGGATGAAATAGACGTACTCGCCGTCCCGCTGGCGAATTCGCCGGCATAATTCAAGGCCATCCAAGCCCGGCAGGCGCCAATCGCTGACCACCATGCGAAAAGGCGTTTCCGTCAGTGTCGTCCAAGCCGTGTCGCCATCGCCGACGACCACCGGCTCATGGCCGAGGGCCTTGATGGCCGCGGACATTTGCATCGCGGCCAGGGCCGAATCTTCGATCAGCAGGATTTGCATTCGTTACGTAATCAATATTTGGACAACTCCGTTCGCAGCCAGAGCACCGATTCCTGCAATGTTCCCAGGCGTTCGGCCACCTCCGACCAGCGGGCCGCTTTCGCCGCCGCTTCGATCGCCAGCGCGTGATCGCGCACGATGGTCGAACCAAATATGGCGGCCTCGCCGGCCATCGAGTGCGCCGTGGCCGCCACGGCCGAACGGTCCGTCCGTTCGGCGGCGCTCATCAGCTTTTTCATGAGGGCGGGCTCGGTTTCGAAGTAGCGACGGATCAGTTCCGGCAGCAGCGACGCCTCCCTTTGGCCCGGAAGATTTCTTGCGATGTCCAATTCCCGCTGGCCGACGATTTGCTTGGACGGTTCTGCTGGCATTGCCTCGAACTCCCGGGGCGCCAGGCCGCAGCGGCGCAGCGCGGCCTGCAGTTCGGCCAGCCGCAGGGGCTTGGAAAGCACTTCCGACATTCCCGCGTTCCGGCATCGCTCGTGATCCTCCCGCAGCGCGTACGCCGTGACGCCGATAATCGGGATTCGACTATCCAGCCCCGGCACCGCGCCCGACCGGATCTGCCGCGTGGCTTCAAAGCCGTCCATCTCCGGCATCTGGCAATCCATCAGCACCGCATCATACGGATGTTGCGTCAGCGCCTCCAACGCCCGCACGCCATTGGAGGCGACCGCGGTCCGATGTCCCAATTTCGCCACCAGTCCGAGCACCACTTGTTGATTGGCTTCGTTGTCCTCGACGATGAGCAGCCGCAAATGCTTGGGCAAGGCCGGGCCCGAGGTCGCGTCCGCGGCCGGTGCTTCGACCGTCGACGCGCGGGCGGCTCTGGGCAGGCGCAGTTGAAACCAAAATGTCGTGCCGGTTCCCGGATTGGGCGCGAAGCCAATCGTGCCTCCCATCAATTCCACCAGCTGGCGGCAGATCGCGAGACCCAAGCCAGTGCCGCCAAACTCCCGAGTGGTGGAGGTCTCTCCCTGGGTGAAAGGTTGGAACATGCGCTTGCGGGCTTCGGGTGAAAGTCCGATGCCGGTATCCCGAACCCGCAGGCGAACGCCGACCGGATCCCCGGCGTCGAATCGCTCCAGCTCGACGGCCACCTGCCCCGAGCGGGTGAACTTGATCGCGTTCCCGATCAGGTTCGTCAGAATCTGGCGGATACGCCCGGCGTCGGCGGTCACCCAGAGCGGTTCGTCCGGCGAAACCGCGCACGCGAGAGCCAGCAGCTTGCGCCGCGCCCGCGGTTCGAGAAACGCCGCGGTTTCACACACCAGTTCGCGCAGATCAACGGGCCGGGTTTCCAGGCGGAATTTCCCGGATTCGATTTTGGAAAAATCCAGGATATCGTCGATGATCGCCAGCAGGCTTTCGGCGCCGGCCTGCGTCGACTGCACCATGCGCCGCTGTTCGGTCGTAAGTGCGGTGTCCGCCAGCAAATCGGTCATCCCGACGACCGCATTCATCGGCGTGCGGATTTCGTGGCTCATGTTGGCCAGGAATTCGGATTTCAGCCGGGAGGCGGCCAAGGCTTCGTCGCGCGCCTGGGCCAGGCTTTCCTCGAGGTGCTTTCGATCCGTGATGTCGCGCATGACCGCCAGGCCGGCCTCGGCCCCCTCATAGGAGAGAGCCGTCACGAGCAGGTCGACCGGCACTTCCTTCCCATCGGATCGGCGTGCGTAGAGATCCAGCCCGCCGCCCTTGGGTTCTTCCTTGGGCGAGCGAAAAAACCCGACCAGTTCCGCGCCGTGCGCGGCCACCGAGTTCTCGGTCAGCACCGAGACGAAGGGCCGGCCGGGCAAGGTCCCCAGTTCAGGGCCGAGCAGGGCGGCCGCCTTGGCATTCAACCGCAGGATTTTTCCGTTGGTTCCGACGAGGAAAATCGCGTCCGGGGACGAGTCGAACAAGCGCTGAAAGGTCCGTTCGCTCGAGCGCAAAGCCACTTCCGCATGCTTGCGCTGATTGATATCCTCGACCTGGGAAATGAAATGAAGCGGCGCGCCCTGATCGTCGTGCACCAGGGCCGCAGTCAGGCGAATCCATACGACGTGGCCGTCGCGCCGAATATACCGCTTCTCCATTTGGTAATAGCGCCGCCGACCCTTCATCAGTTCGCCCACCAGCTCCAGGTCCGCCGACAGGTCGGCGGGATGGGAGATCTCCTGAAAAGTCTTCCGCAGCAGTTCTGTCTCGGGATAGCCCACGATGTCGCACAGCGACTGGTTCACGCGCAAGTACCGCCCGTCCAGCGCCACGAGCGACATGCCGATGCCGGCCAGATCGAAGGCCTGGCGAAAGTGCTTTTCCCGTGAAACGACCGCCGCATTGGCCTCTTCCAGGCGCGCTTCGGCCAGGCGCCGCTGGGCCGCCGCCAAACGAGCCATCGCCACGGCCGAACCCATTAGCGCGAGCGCAAACAGGCTGCCCAGGATTTGCACGCTGCGGGCGTGATCTTCGGCGGAAATTCGTTCGGCGTCTTGGATTTCCAGCACCGTGCCCTGATCGGCTTCGAGCTGGTCGGCCAGCCGCACCAAGGCGCTGGTCTCGCTGGTGGGCATTTGCATCAACAGCTTCGCCGCCGCCGCTTCGCCGCCGTCACGCCGGGCCTTCAGAATGGCCCAGGTTTGGCTGAATTTTTCCTCGACCAGCGCCGATAGGCGCCGGACGCGTTCGGCCGCGGTGGCGTCGTTGGCCGAGTAGCGCCGGACCACACCCAGCCGGTCGATGATTTCCCGCTGGTGATCGTAAAAGCGGGCTTCGAAATTTCCCTGGCCGGTCAAGGCGTAGGCCCGGGCGGAAGACTCCATTCGCGCCACCTCCGCCACCAGCCGGTCGACCGATCCGCGCGCCGCGAAGGTCGCAGTCACAATGCGGTTCGCTTCGTTCGCATCTGCGTTGGCCTGGATCGCGACCACGTCGATGGAAAGCAAAATGCCCAGCGCGGCGGCCGCCAGCGCCAGCGGCAGCGAATCGCGCGCGGCGATCGACCGCGCATAGCCGCCCAGCCCGACGGCCGCGGCCAGCAGGCAGATCGCCGTCGCCACCGACATGCCATTGTACATCGCGCCGCCATGGGAAAAGAAAACGACCGCGAGGTAGTTCAGGATCGGCAGGGTGGCGAAGGCAAACAGGCAGCCCGCCATCAGCGACACCCACCACTCCCGGGGCCGGTGAAAAAAGCGCGAGATCAGGGCGATGCCGAAAATGGAAAACGCCGCGGCGGAGTTGGGCGACATCCGCCCCGGGAAATCCTGTCCAATCGTATAGGCCTGCCGGCCGAGCAGCTGATCAAGACCCCAATGGGCGCTCAGCACGAACTGCATCAGCAGCGTAACGCCGATGGCGGTGACACCCGCTCCGCAAACCAGCACCAACCGGCTTCGATCTCGATCGAATCGGGTCAGGCCGATCCCGCCGATTGCGGCGCAAACGACTGCGTTCATCACCATCGGCGCGCCGCCCGGGAAAAAGAACGTGACCAGCAAGGGCGACCCCGTGAGCCATCCCGCGGCCACGACGATCGCGACCACGCTCGACGTCAGGCCGCTCGCGAGCAGCCATTTCCGGGCCGGGGGCAGGGACGGCGGGAAGCTTCTCATCCGGGTCGCGCGCCAGCAGACGCGCTTTCGCCTCGTCTGGCAATAGCGGCGCGGCGCGCCTCCGCGCGCCATTTGGCCGGAGACACGCCAAAGGTGCGCTTGAACGCCGCGGAGAAATGAAACTCCGAGGAAAATCCGAGCTGATCGGCGATGCTCTTCACCGAGTCGGGGGCCGATCCCAGAAGCCGTCGGGCTCGCTCCAACCGGAGGCGACGGGCATATTGCCCGGGCGATACGCCCGTGGAAGCCTTGAATTCCCGCCGAAAATAGGAATACGCAAAACCGAGTTCCCGAGCGAGCTTGCGCAAAGGGAGGGGGCGTCCCGAATTTTCCGCGAGCTGCGCTTCGGCGCGATGCACCGCCCGGGCGATCGGAGCCGGCAAGCCCAGGCGTTCGCGCGGAGCCTGGAGCCGGGCCAGAATCTCCATCGCCCAGGCTGCGGCCAGCGGCTCCGGCCGGGGACCGCTCGCCCGAACGGCTTCCAGGATCCGGTGGAATAGCGACTCGATGGCGCCACCGTCGGGTGTCACATCAACCACCGGATCGCGGTCGCGAATCAAACCAGCCCGCTCCAGTCGCTGCAACGCGGGCCCGCGCAGTTCGATCCATTGCTCGTGCCAGCCGGTTTGAGGATCAGGTCGATAGCGATGCCACACATTGGGAAACAGAATCAACGCCTGTCCGGCGCGGATGGACGATCGGCCGCCCCGGACGGATTCAAATTCCCCCCCGCCGGCAGCCAGGAGCAGAATTTGGTAGGAACCCAGGATTCGCCCGCCTTCCCAGCTGAAGCCATGGTCCGTGGGATGCCCAGTGGGAGGGTAGGCGGCCCCGCGCGGCGAATGATAGCTGCCGGCCGCGCTCACGGAGAGGCCCCAGATGTCCTCGCCGCCCGCCGGGCTCAAATAGCGAAAGAAATCCGGTTTGGCGCCCACGGCCGCCATTGCAGCAAAATTCCGTCCGAAAGGCCAGGGTCACTTTTTGTATGCTTTCGGTCACCCCGCGCATTCAGCTTTCGACGGCCGCCCGCTAATCTGATGCTTCACACCCCTCAATGAACCCCAATCCCCTGTTAGGTGTACCTTTGCATTGGCTGGGCGGTTTCGCGTCCGGCTCGTTCTATGTCCCGTTCCGCGGCGTGCGCAAGTGGTCCTGGGAGACCTATTGGCTCGTCGGCGGAATATTCTCGTGGCTGATCTGCCCCTGGATCTTCGCGCTGCTCCTCACGCATCATTTGGGCGCGGTGCTGGCGGCCCAAAGCTTCTCGACACTTTGGTGGACGTACTTCTTCGGAGTACTCTGGGGGCTCGGCGGTCTCACCTACGGGCTGACGATGCGCTACCTGGGGCTTTCGCTTGGAACCGGCATCGCGCTCGGATTTTGCGCCGCGTTCGGCACCTTGATGCCGCCGCTTTTCAAACTTATCGTTCCGACGATACCGGTCGCGGAATCCCTGGTCCAGATCGCGGCCACGAGCAGCGGCCAAATCACGCTGGGCGGAGTGGGGGTCTGTCTCTTCGGCATCGTGATCGCGGCGTTGGCTGGAAAGGCCAAGGAAGGGGAAATGACTCCCGCCGCCAAACGCGCGGCCGTTCCGGAATTCAATTTTCGCAAGGGCCTTTTCGTCGGAACGTTCTGCGGCATCATGAGCGCCTGTTTTGCGTTCGGGCTCACCGCAGGCACTCCCATTGCCGATTCCTCGACTGCGGCCGGCACCAGTGCGATCTGGAGCGGCCTGCCCAAGCTCGTCGTGGTCCTGCTGGGTGGCTGCACGACCAATCTCATTTGGTGCGTCATTCTGCATCGGCGCAACGGATCCGGCGGCGAGTATGTCGGCCGGTGCGCCGAAGCGGCCCCGCTCGGACGCAACTACCTGTTCTCAGCCCTGGCCGGGACGACGTGGTACTTCCAGTTCTTCTTTTACACGATGGGCGAGACTCAAATGGGTCGCTACAGTTTCGCCAGTTGGACCCTGCACATGGCGAGCATCATCATCTTCGCCACCATGTGGGGCTGGATTCTAAAGGAATGGAGCGGCTCCAGCCGCAAGGCGCACCGCCTGATCGCGGGGGGCGTGGCGACCTTGGTGCTGTCCACCATTGTCATCGGATGGGGAACGTATCTGAAATCCCGCGGAGCACCATGAGCCATTCAAACTACGACTCCGCCCGCGCGGAATACGCCGAACGCGGCGTCGATGCCGAAGCGGCGCTCCGGGTCGCCGCCGCCACCGCCATTTCGCTGCCCTGCTGGCAGGGCGACGATGTGGGGGGCTTCGAAGGCGTCGCCGGCAGCCTCGCCGAAGGCGGACTGCAAGTCACCGGCAGCCATCCGGGCCGGGCGCGCAGCGCCGCGGAATTGCGGTCCGATTTCGAGCAGGCCAGCCGCGTGATCCCGTCACGGCGCCTGCGCCTGAACCTTCATGCGATGTACGGAGAATTTCCGACCGATCGGCCGGTTGACCGCAGCCGCCTCTTGCCGTCGCACTTTTCCGGCTGGATGGATTGGGCCCGCGCGCGCGGCTTCGGATTGGATTTCAATCCGACCTTGTTTGCGCATCCGCTGGCGGCCGACGGATTCACCCTCTCGCACCGCGATCCGAAAATCCGCCAGTTCTGGATCGACCACACCGCCGCCTCCCGGCGGGTCGGCGCGGCGCTGGGCGCCGCCCAAGGTTCGCCTGCCATCACCAATGTTTGGATACCGGATGGCTGCAAGGACACCCCCGCCGATCGCAAGGGCCCGCGCGAGCGCCTGATCACCGCCTTGGACGAGGCGTTCCGCGAGGCGCTCGACCCGGCCGGCGTGCGCGACGCCGTGGAAGGGAAGCTCTTCGGCCTGGGCTCGGAAAGCTACGTGGTGGGGTCCCACGAATTCTACTGCGGCTATGCGATCAGCCGGCAGAAGCTCCTGTGCCTGGACCTGGGGCACTTTCATCCGACCGAATCCGTGGCTGACAAGATCTCCTCGCTGATGCCCTTTGTGCCGGGCGTGCTCCTGCACCTCAGCCGCGGCGTGCGCTGGGACAGCGACCACGTCGTCCTCCTCGACGATCCGACGCGGGCGGTGCTCGACGAGGTGGTTCGCGGCGGCTACCTCGACCGCACCTGGATCGGACTCGACTATTTTGACGCCAGCATCAACCGGGTGGCCGCCTGGGTGATCGGCGCGCGCAATACCTTGAAGGCGCTCTTGGCCGCGCTCCTGCAGCCGGCGGAAGAATTGAAACGCCGCGAAGAGGCGGGCGACGCCACCGGGCGCCTGGCCTGCCTGGAGGACGCCAAGACGCTGCCGCTGGGGGCGGTCTGGGCCGAGCTTTGTCGCCGGGCGGAAGCCCCCGGTGACGGCCGCTGGCTGTCCGAGATCGAAACCTACGAGCGCCAGGTGCTCGCGAAACGCCGCTGAATCATGAACAAGCCGACATTTCGTTACGTGCAGGAAGGGTGGGACGATGCCCACGCGGCCACTCTGGATCCCCTCGGACGCCTGGTCTATCGCTCCAATCTGCTGGGTTCCGACCAGCGCATCACCAACACGGGGGGAGGAAACACCTCGGCCAAATACTCTGAACGCGATCCGCTCTCCGGCGAGCCGGTCGACGTCCTGTGGGTCAAGGGATCGGGCGGGGATCTCCGCACCTGCACGCGGGACCATTTCGCGTCGCTATTCCTGCCCCGGCTCGACGAGCTGCGCCGCCGCTATCTTTCCGCCGGCGAACGCGCGGTGAAATCGCCGGAGGAAGACGCGATGGTCGGCCGCTATCCCCACGCCGCCTTCCGGTTGAATTCCCCGGCGCCGTCGATCGACACGCCGCTGCACGCGTTTCTGCCGGGCCGCCATGTCGACCACGTTCATCCCAACGCCATCATCGCCATCGCGGCGAGCGAGCGCTGCGAGGAGCTTACACGGGAGATTTTCGGCGGCACCGTCGGCTACGTGCCATGGATGCGGCCGGGATTTGAATTGGGTCTGGCGATGCAGGAAGTCGCGCGGAAGCAGCCGAACATCCGCGCCATCATGATGGCGCAGCACGGCCTGATTGCGTGGGCGGACGACGACCGAGAGTGCTATTGGAGCACGCTCGGGCTGATCGAGACGGCGGCGGCCTACATCGAAAAAAAGTATTCGGAAAAAGGGGGCGATTCCGCCGTGTTCGGAGGAACTGCAGTGCGGCCGCTGGCGGCGGACGAGCGCGAGCGGACCTGGGCGGCCCTCCTCCCGTTCCTGCGCGGCCATCTGTCCCAGCAGCGGCGCGTCGTCGCCACCGTGCAGCACGATGAGGCCACGCTGCGCTTTGTCGGCAGCCGGGACGCGCGGCGGCTGGCGGAATTGGGCACCTCGTGTCCCGATCATTTTCTGCGGACCAAAATCAAGCCGCTGTATGTGCCCTGGGATCCAGGACGGATGGATGCTGCGGCCTTGCGCGCGGCGATCGTGTCCGGGCTGGAAAAATACCGTCAGGACTACCGTGCCTATTACCGGGCGCACGCCCGTTCCGGGTCGCCGGCGGAGCGCGATCCGAACCCGACCGTCATCCTGATTCCCGGAGCGGGGATGGTGGCGTGGGGTCGCGACAAATCCGAATCCCGCGTCACCGCCGAATTCTACCGCTGCGCCATCGAAGTGATGCGCGGGGCGGAAACCGTCGATCGCTACCGGGCGCTGCCGCTGCAGGAAGCGTTCGATATCGAATACTGGTCGCTCGAGGAGGCCAAACTGCGCCGCATGCCCACCGAAAAGGAATTGGCGCGGCGCGTGGCGGTGGTTGTGGGCGCCGGCTCCGGCATCGGCCGGGCCACGGCGCAGCGCCTCGCGCGCGATGGCGCGCACGTGGCGTGCGTTGACCTCGATCTCGGGGCCGCCGAGGCCACCGCCGCCCTGATCATCGCCGAACGCGGCAAGGGCATTGGCGTAGCCGGAACCGGGGGTTCCGATTGCGGTCCGGCGATCGCCGTCGCGGGCAACATCACGCAGCGCGAAAGCGTGAGGCAGATGCTCGATGCGGTGGCGCTCGCCTACGGGGGCATCGACGCCATCTGCGTCACCGCCGGCATCTTCGTGCCCAGTGACACGGCAGGCCGGATCCCCGACGAAAAGTGGGCGCAAACTTTTTCGATCAACGTCACGGGCAGCTTTTTGGTCGCCGACGAAGCCGCCAAGCTGTGGAAGGACCAAGGCCTGCGCGGCAGCCTGGTGTTGACCACGTCCGCCAACGCGGTCGTGGCCAAACGCGGCTCGCTGGCCTACGACACGTCCAAGGCTGCCGCGAATCATCTGGTGCGTGAATTGGCGATCGATTTGGCGCCGCTCGTGCGTGTCAACGGCGTTGCGCCGGCCACGGTGGTGGAGGGCAGCGCCATGTTCCCGCGGGACCGGGTGATCGGCTCGCTCGCCAAATACGGCATTGCTTATACCGAATCCGAGGCGACGGAGAGCCTGGTGGGGAAGCTCGCGCGGTTCTATGCCGACCGCACGCTGACCCGCCAAGCGATCACGCCCGCGGACCAGGCGGAAGCGTATTTCTTGTGGGTGAGCGACCGACTGTCGAAGACCACCGGGCAGATCATCACCGTCGACGGCGGGCTGCACGAGGCATTCCTGCGCTAGCCGGGAAATCAAATGAAAGCGTCCCGGGTTCGACGAAGTGACGGGCCAGAAGCCAGAATCCACCGAAGCGCATGCGGTGTAGCCGGGGGCGTTGACCCCGGCAGCGGCGATGTCGAAAGCGGAACTGCCGGGGGCAACGCCCCCGGCTACAGCCGTCTTTCTTCGAGATTGAGATCATGACCAAATCAGTTGCCTGCGCCGCGGTGGATCTGGGGGCGACAAGCGGGCGCGTCATCGTCGGTTCCTGGCGGGCGTCGCGCCTGGAATTGACCGAGGTTCATCGGTTTCCCAACGGCTTCAAGAGCCTGGCCGGCCATGAATATTGGGATGTGCCGACGCTGTGGAGCGAGGTGCGCAAGGGGCTGCTGGAAGCCAAACGGCGGTTTCCGCGGCTGGCCTCCGTGGGTGTCGACAGTTGGGCCGTCGACTTCGTGCTGGTCGACCGGAACGGACGGCCCGTCTTTCCCGTGCATTGCTATCGGGACGTCCGGACGGCGGCGGGATCGGCGGAACTCGACCGCCAGGGGCTGGCGCGCATCTATCAACTGACCGGGCTGCCGAATTACCCCTACAACTCGAGCCTGCAGCTGCAGGAGACGATCCGCTCCTATCCGAGCCTCGCCCAAGTGGTGAAGCGATGCCTGTTCATCCCCGACTACTTCAATTTCCTGCTCTCGGACCGGATGGAGAATGAACTATCGGTCAGCAGCCACTCGCAATTGCTCGACTGCCATTCGATGACCTGGTCGGCCGAAGCCCTGCGCAGGTTCGGCATTCCGCGGGCTTGGTTTCCGGCTCCCTCGCGTTCACCGCGGCGCCTGGGCCCGGTGCGGGGGTGGCCGGAGCTCGCCGGCACCCTTTCGCTCCTCGTGCCGGGTCACGACACCGCGTGCGCCTTCATGGGCACGCCGGCTGCGGAAGACCATTCGGATTTGATCCTGAGCACCGGCACCTGGTCTCTCGCCGGCTGCCAATCAAAAAAACCCTTCCTCGGGCCCGAAGCGCTGGCGCAGCGCATTTCCAACGAACGGATGGGCGACGGAAGCTTCCGACCGCTGCAAAGCTGCCTCGGCCTTTGGCTCCTGGAACGCGTGCTGCCCGACTTCAACCGCCGGCCGAACAACCGGCGCGAATGGAGCCACCTGATCGCCTCCGCCGCCCGGGAACCGGCGCCCGCCGTCCTGCTGGACGTGACGGACAAGTCCTTGTTCAACCCGCCCAAGATGCGCGCGGCGATCGATGCCGCCCTCCGCCGAAAGGGAGGCCGCGCGCCCCATTCGCTCAGTGGCTACGTTCGCCTGATCTGCGAATCGCTCGGCCAGGGCCACGCCAACGCTGCCCGCGGCCTGGAGCAATTCGCCGGGCGAAAGTTCAGCCGAATCGTGGTGGTGGGCGGCGGCTCACGCAACCCGCTGCTTTGCCAAGCCACCGCGAGAGCGTCCGGTCTTCCCGTGGCCGCGTATGCGCTCGAAGGAGCCGCCGTCGGAAATCTGGCGGCGCAACTGATCGCTCTGGGAGAGGTGGAAGATTTGGCGGATTTTCGCGCTCGGCTCGGCCGCCAGCTGGTGGCGAAGAAGTACTCGGCGGGCTGAAGCTGTAGCCGGGGGCGTTGACCCCGGCACCTGCGACGCCGAAAGCGGAAAGCAGGTGGAGCGCGTGGTCCCCCCGCGCTGTTCGGCGTCGAAAGCGGAAAAGCGCGTGGAGACCACGCGCTCCACCCGCTCAGCGCAGCTCGCTCAGCTTCAGCGCCTCCGGCCGCAGCGGCGCCAGATCCAGCACGTTCACGGGCCGACCAGTCAGAATGGACTCGTTGGCCGCGATGCCGACCAGGATGGACGCCGCTCCCTGTTCCGGCCCGGCCACGCGCCCATGCTCGTCCGCCGGCGGCGACTCGGCGAACAGCTGTTCCATGAGCAGCGGATCGGCCCCCAAATGGCCGCCCGTTCCCACGCTCACGGGGAAATCGTACGCCTCCGAAAAATGCGGGAATACTCGGATCGAAATTTCGGCCGGATCTTCGGCCGCCGCGACCGTCTTCTCCATGCGGCCGCGCACTGGAGCCCGGACAAACTCGTAATACTCGATGCGGCCGCGGTCGCCATTGAACGTGACCCGCATGCCTTCCCGCGGCGAGAAGCACACGAGCGAATAGGTGAGCTGTTGGCCGGTGCGAAAGCGCGCCACGACCGACATCACATCGGGTATGTCGATGTCGTCGCGAAACACGTTCCGGTCGCGCAGGTAGCCGGAATCCGCCTCCGCGCGGTAATAGAGCCCCTCGAGCAGCCCGCCGTCGCGTAATGAAAACCGATAGGGATCGCCATTGGTTTCCGCGCCGGTGTAGCGCGGATAGCGCGTGTACGGCGCGTCGCCCCGGCGCAGTGCGTTGTCGCGCCCGTAAAACGCGAGATCGCCGTAGGCAAAAACCTGCGACGGAATCGCATCGAGCCACCAATTGACGAGATCGAAATGGTGCGTGCTTTTGTGCACGAGCAACCCGCCCGATTGCTCGCGATTGGCGTGCCAGCGCCGGAAATAGTCGGCGCCATGATCCGTATCCAGCAGGTATTCCAGATTGACGCTCTTCACCGCGCCGATGCGGCCCGATGCGATCAGATCGCGCACGGCGGTCCGATGGGCCTGCCAGCGATAGTTGAACGCCACCTGAACTTTCCCCGGACCGGCCGCCGCTTCCGTCAGGATGGACCGGCACCGCGGCGCGTCGATCGTCATCGGCTTTTCGGTGATGACGTCGCAGCCGCAGCGCAGCGCCCGGCAGATATACTCGTGATGAACGCCGTCGGTCGTCGCCACCAAAACGGTGTTGGCGCCCTGACCTTTGATCAGGCGTTCAAAGCCGTCCGGCGCCGCCACCGGCACGCGCTCGGCCTGCCAGTCGTTCGCCAAGCTCGTGTTTAAAAATGCCATGCGCTGCGGGCTGGTGTCACAGATGCCGACCAGCCGCGATGAGGCCGAGTGCTGCAGCGCGATGCTGGCGACGAAGTCCCGCGCCCGCATACCGGCGCCGACCAAAACAATCCGTTTACTTGCCATGGGAAACAATGAGCGCGGGCGCAGCATACGCGGCCGGCCCTCCCAGCCGGCGCCAATGGCGGCGCACCTGCAGCAGGGCGAACCAGGCCAGCCCATAGAGGGCTGCCAGCAGAAGGTTCACGAAACGGTAGGGCCCGACCGAAACCGATCCGACCCAGGGAACCTGCCAGATCGAATGCCAGCCGTGCAATGCCTGCAGCATCCAACCGGCCGCCGGGCCGGCGACCATCACGCCGATTGACTGCAGGATGGTGCCGGCCCCCGCCAGCTGACTATACCGCAGCGGATGAAAGATTTCCTGGGTCAGCTTGAGCTGGGCCAGCATCACGATCCAAAACGCCAGGCCGGTGACGCACGAAGATACCAGGAAGGTGACGTCACCGACCACAAAGAGAAAGGACGCCGCGTACGCGGCGGCTATGACCCACACGCCATGCCAGATCATCCGCAGGCTGCCCCAGCGATCCATTAGCAGGCCAACCGGGAATGCCAACGCGACCCAACCCAGTGACGACCACGACGACAATTTGCCGTAGCGATCCAGGCTCATCCCAAGCTCGTGCTGCGGGAAAAACACCAGGAAGCTGGAAAGGGCCAGCGCCGAATAGAGACAAGTGCGGACGATATAGGTCCAGACATAGACCGGCTCCCCAAACGACTGGGAGACGAATTCGGCGATCGCGGTTCGAAGACTGCGCCGGGGCGCCGACGCAGTCGGAGGATAGGTGCCTTCGCGCACCGTCAGGCAGAGCGCCCCGAAACCGATGAGATTGAGCACGGCGATGGCGGCAAAGATCGCCTTGGCTCGATCCAGCGCGCCTCCGATCAGCCAATATCCGACCACGAAGGTGCCCGCGGCGCCGAACACGCGGAAAAGAGCCAGAAATCGGCCCATATGCGTCGTGGGAACGACGTCCGTGATGAGACCGAAAAACATGCAGTTGGATCCGGCCTGGACTCCTCGGTAGCAGACCGCCAGCAGCGCAAAACTCACGATGACTGAAAGGCCGCACCAGGCGCTGACCTGGGGCCCGAACGGCATCAGCAGCAGGAACAGCGAGGTGAGCGGCGTCGCCGCCGCGAGATAGGGGAGGCGCCGCCCCCACGCCGAGCGCGTGCGATCCGAAAGAAAGCCCAGCGGCGGCATGACGAGCAGCTGCATCACCGAGGTGATGGTGCACACGATGAAGCCGACCTGCGTATCGGTCGCACCGTGGTGCTGGAGGATGACCGGGAGCAACTTGGGCTCCAGCACGTCGGTCAACGTGAAGACCATCTCGCCGGCGAGCAGCGCGGCAAAGACGCGGGTCAACCCGCCCGCGGTGTAGGCCAGCGACCCGGCACGGTAGATGCGCCGGGTCGCCGCGGGGGCGTCCACCGCCAGCAGCACGGTCGATGCTGGAACGGCGCGCCCGGGCATCAGAACTTGACTCCCAGCGTGACGAGCCAATTGAACCCCGGGTAGGGGCTCACCGAAAACCGGCTGGCGGGCTCCCAGACGAACTTCTCATCGGTGATATTGTTGAGCGTCAGTCCAATGCTGTACTTGTCCCAGTGGTACTTGATGCCGGCGTTGCCGACCGCGTATCCGGCCACGTAAAAGCCCACCTGTTCCACCGCTCCGGTGGAGGTGGCCGCATTCGGCGGGGCCTCACCCGCGACGTCGCCTTCGCTCAAGACGGCAGCCCAGACGCTGAAGTCCTTCAGCGGCCCGTCATGGGGGCGGTAGTTGAGCATCACGTCGCCGAACTTGTCGGGCACGTTGCGCGCCCGGCGCCCATATTGGTCCCGGTACTTCATGTAGGTGTAGCTCGCGATGATCGACAAATCCTGAGTCAGGCCGCCGGTGACGCCGAATTCATAGCCATGATTCGTGACATCGTTGAGCAGCGACACCGGGTTGTTGACCGGGTCGACATTGAAAAGAGGGTTGGGGGTGACGATGTTGGTTTGGGCGATCTGAAAATGATCGGCCGTGAAGGACAGCCGATCGTGGAAGAAATTGGCCTTGAAGCCAAACTCATGCTGCTTGCCGTCCTGCCACAGCGGCTGGCGGTTATTGCTGGTGAGGCTCGCGTTGGAGGAGTACGAGTAATACACGGACGCCCAATCGGTCAGCTTGTAGACGAGCCCGGCAAAGTAGGTTTCCTTGTGGCCATTGAGGGTCAAAAGGGAAGCCGGCAGCGCCGGATTCGCATTGAGCGAGTACTGATTTGAGTTCGCTTCGATATAAGCGGTGCCGCCCGACGCGATGAGGTGATCGTGAAGGAAACCCAGCCGGGCGTACGCATAGGCGGTGTCCTGCCAGGCTTCGGACTTGGAACCGCCGCCCAGCGGATAGTCCTGGATGGGAGTGTCCGGCGGGTTGTACGGCAAAAACAGGTCGTCCGCCGGCAGATTGATCTGTCCGCCGGGAATCGAGGCCAGATACACCTGCTCGTACGTGACGCCGGCCGCCGGTTTGAACGTCACGCCACTGAAGTCCCAATTGCCGGCGAAGTCGTTTTGAAACTCTTCGATGCGCGCGTAAGTCGGAGTGAAACGCGAAAGCACGGGGAGCGCGGCCGGGTTCGGAACGCTCTTCAGGCCGATCACCTGGCCCGTGTTCGGATCGTAGATTTCGCCGGGCGCCGTTGACGGGTACGCCTGATAGCCGTCGTTGCGGTCGTAGTCCACGAACGCGCCCACCCGCATGCTGATATGGGGTCCGAGCGCCGCCGTGTAGTTGGCCATGAAGATATTGTAGCGATTGGTATATTGGGCCCAGGCGGGATCGCCATTGAGGCCGTTATACGTGAAGCCGGAATTGGCCGACGGCGTATTGGCGATGATGGCCCCGCCGATCGAGCTGGGGTCCGTCACTTCCCAACCGTTGTCGTTGGGATCGGCCGCGGCGCCCAGAAATTTTTCCTGCGTGCCGACGTACTTGAACGTGAGATTGCTCGTGTCCGACACCTTGTAGCTCAGGGCAATCTCGATGACTTTGCGTTCGATGCCGCCCGGAATGTAGGTCTGGGCGTCCTGGAATGCGGCGACCACGCGGTAGGCGAGCCGCCCGTCCAGCCCGGGGACCGGTCCGGTGCTGTCGAACGTGGCCTTGTTTCCGTCGTAATTGCCGAACGTGTAGGTCGCCTCGTTGGACGGCTTGTACTGCGGCGATTTCGTCATGATGTTCATCGATCCGCCGGGCGTGCCGGTCGGTGACAGGATCGAATCCGGTCCGAGGACCACTTCGACGCGATCGATCATCGACGGATCAAAATTGCCGTTGGGTCCGTTGCCCGTGGGCAGCAGTGTCAGGGCGAAATCGTCCACCGTAACGGTGTTGCTTTCAAAGCCGCGAAAGTCTTCGCGGTCGAGAAAGCCCGCGTCGCCCGCGCCGCGGCCGTTGTTGATGCCGGGGAAATAACGGGTGGCGTCATAGACACTGTCCGCACCGATCGTAGCGACCAGGTCGGAGGTGATGATGCGGGCGGTCGCAGGGGTATCGAGCAGCGAGCCTTCGGTGCGCGCGACCGATACCGCCTCGTTGGCGTTGAGCGGATCGTTGGACGTTTCCGTGACGGTGAAGGCCGGCAGCTGCACCGCTTCATCGGTGCTGGCGGCCGCGGAGGTCTGGGCGTGAACGGAAGCGGCTAACCAAGCCGCCGCGCTCACGGCCAGGAGCAAACGGGCATTTACTGAATGCATA
Source organism: Opitutaceae bacterium (assembly GCA_036502225.1). Taxonomy (GTDB): domain Bacteria; phylum Verrucomicrobiota; class Verrucomicrobiia; order Opitutales; family Opitutaceae; genus Palsa-1447. The sequence continues at coordinate 48,153 of DASXYY010000049.1, read as the reverse complement.
GGCAGATCGTAGTTGGAGGGGAAGCGGGTAGAGGTGGTGGAAGGGGCCCGCTCGCGCTTTCAAATGCCGACCGACTGACAATAAACCAAGGGTCGCGTTACTTTCCACGTAAAGTAAACTCGCCATTTTCGACCAATTCTCCGAAGATGGAGCGCGTGGTCACCTCCGCCCCCCTCCCCCCGACCTTGCGCGAAATCGCCCGCCGCGCCGGCGTCAGCCACACCACGGTCTCCCTGTCCCTCCGCAACCACGGGTCAATTCCGGAAGACACCCGCCGCCGCGTGCGCACGCTGGCCGAGGACATGGGCTACCGCTCGAACGTCCTGGTGTCGGCGCTGATGACCCAAGTGCGCATGCGGCACCAGCGCATCGCGCCCGAAGTGATCGGTTTTTTGACCGGGGGAAACACCCCCGACGATTGGAAGCGGCATTCCTCCAGCGTCGGTTTTCATGAGGGCGCTCGCCGCCGCGCCCACCAGCTCGGCATGCGGCTGGAACCGTATTGGCTGGGGCCCGAAGGCGCCGCCGCGGGCGAAACGGGCCGCGTCTTGCACGCCCGATCCATCCGCGGACAACTGATCGCGCCCTATCCCGTGCCGAGTTACGAACACGAGCTCGATTGGAGCAAATTCATCTGCGTTGCCCTGGGCTATGCCTACAAGACGCTGTCCCTGCATCGGGCCACCCATCACCATTTTCGCGGCAGTTTTGTCGCTGTGCAGAACCTGCTCCGGCTCAATTACCGGCGGGTCGGCCTCATGCTCGATCAGCTGGAAAACAGCCGCGTCGAGTACAGCTGGCTGGGGGGCTATATGGCCGCCTGCCGCACCTTTCGCTGCGCGGAAGTCCGTCCGTTTCTGATCGACGAATCGTCCAAGCAGCGCGACGTCCGGGGCTGGCTGAAGCGCGAACGCCCCGATGCGGTGATCGGATTCGGAGGCCGACCCATCACGCTGCTGCGCGGCGCGGGAGCGCGCATTCCCCGTGACGTGGCCTTCGCCTCGCTTGACGTCCACCAGGCGGATCTGGACGCGCTCGACGGCGTGGCGGGCATCGACCAAAATCTGCCATTGATTGGAGCCACCGCCATCGATCTGCTGGCCGGGCAGCTCTACCACAATGAACATGGTCTGCCTCAATACACCGTGATCAGCATGGTCGAGGGTTTTTGGGTCGATGGCCTGACGGCGCCGCCAGGCCGCGCCGCTCGCCGCCGGCTTCCCCGTCTTTCATGAATGCATCCCGGTCCCAGTGGGCGTTGGGTTTCCTGTTTGCGCTGGGCGCGGCGTTGCCTGGCCGTCCCGCCGGCGAGACTTACCGGAATCCGATTTTGTTTTCGGACTACTCCGACCCGGATGTGATCCGGTCGGGCAGCGATTTCTATCTGGTCGCATCGACCTTCAGCTTTTCGCCCGGACTGCCCGTGCTTGAGTCGCCGGACCTCGTGCATTGGACGATTGCGGCCCACGTGCTGCCGACGTTGCCGTTCGGCGCCAAGTATGATCTGACGGGTGGAAATCGCTATGGCCGGGGAGTCTGGGCCCCGGCACTGCGCGAACATGCCGGGCGATTCTACATCTTTTTTCCCACGCCCGACGAAGGCATCTTCATGTGCTCGGCGGACCGTCCGACGGGCCCGTGGTCCGTGCCGGTGACCGTGATCGCCGGGCCGGGCTACGAGGATCCGTGCCCGTTTTGGGATGACGACGGGCAGGCCTATCTGATTCATTCGCGGACTGGCGCGGGACCGCTCATTCTTCACCATTTGAGCCCGGACGCGACGCACGTGCTCGACGACGGCCGCCTGATCGTCTCCGACCGAAAAGCGCTGCCGACGCTCGAAGGTCCGAAAATCTACAAGCAGCGCGGGTTCTATTACATTTGGGCTCCCTTTGGCGGAGTCGAACGGGGCAGCCAAATCGTCCTAAGGTCACGTTCGATTTGGGGCCCGTACGAGCACCGGGTGGTGCTTTCCCAGGGAAACACGGCGGTCAATGGACCTCACCAGGGCGGCTATGTCGAAGCGCCGGACGGCCGCGGTTGGTTTCTGCATTTTCAAAGCCGGGGCGCGCATGGACGCATCGATTGGCTGGAGCCCGTGCGCTGGGAGGACGACTGGCCCGTCATGGGCGTGCCGGTGATGACCGCACCGATGCCGGTGACGCTGAATCCGCCCTGCGAAGCTCATCCGCAGACGTCGGACGAGTTTGCCGAAAGCGTCCTCGGCCAGCAATGGGAGTGGAATCACAATCCCGTCGAAGGCGCCTGGTCGCTCACGGAGAAGTCCGGCTGCCTTCGCCTGCACGCCCTGCCGGCCGGAAACTTGCTCTTGGCCCGGAACACGCTGACCCAGCAATTGCAGGCCCAGAACGAAACCTTCACCGTCCGGCTGGAATTGGTCGGTCAGCAGGCTGGCGATCTGACGGGACTGGCCATGTTCGAACAGAACGCCAGCGGGCTGGCGGTGCGGGCGGACAGAGCCGGGCGGCACCTGGAATATTTTCATGGCGCCGATGTGATCGCGGGGCCCGCTGGATTCAAGGACTCGCTCCAGCTGCGCGTCGCGGTGACGGGCGATATCGCCCAATTTTCGTACAGTCGGGACGGCGGGCTGACTTTCGAGCCGCTCGGACCTGCCACCGCGCTGCATTTCAGCTGGTGGAAAGGATCGCGGCCCGCGGTGTTCAACTACGCCACCGGCGGCGCCCCCGGCGGGTTCGTCGATCTCGACTGGGCCCGCATTCAATAGCTAGCTGGAATGAAAGAACCACGCGATTGCCGGCACGGCGTCAACGGGCGCGACTTCGAACGGCACGCCGCGATAGTAATCCGCGTACGCCTTGATCGAACGTTCCGAAATGACCCATTTCCACCCCGCTGCGGTCCGATGAAACGTGTAGCTCACATTCCGCTGCGCATGGTCGTATTCGCTCCAGAATTTTACATTGGTTTGAATTTCCGCTGAATCCGGCGCCGATGTGGTGGTCTTGATGATTTGGGCCCAGTGCGGGCGCGACTCCTGATCGACAAAAACCGCCAGCATGTGCTCGGGCGTCCCGTAGTATTGACGCCCGCTCGCGGGCAATGATGCAAACAGGCCGAGCAGTTCCTGACGGCCAGGGCCGGCCACTTCCATCAAACTGGCGACCCGGTCCACATCGCCTTTCCCAAGCGCGCAGAACAAACTCTCCAAGGCGTCCGGTGGCGTGCCGGCGGAGCGTTCCTGCCAGGTCGACGCGGAAATGAGTTTTCCCGCCGGCGGCGGCGGTGGTGGCTGACGGTCCCGATTGCCCCCGGGAGATTGCGATTGCGGAAGCCAGCGGTGCGGCGGCTCCACCATGGCGCGGAGGTGCAGGACGTGAGTCGTTTTGTCACTGGAGGATCGCACCCCGCATTCGAATGAGCTGCCCGTCTTCAGTGAGTCTTCGACCGTCTTGCGAAAGGAGAAAAGCACTCGAAAAAGCGTCAAAGGCTTCCCATTGATCTCCACGATCTCATCGTCCGGCCGCAGGCCCGCTCGCTCGGCGGGGGACGCTGGATTGACCGAATCAACCCAGGCATGGGTGCCGTGAAATCCGGAGATGACGGACCCGCCAATGCCCAGCGTTCGGAACGGGTCGGACCGCACCTGCACCGGCGCCATCTGGACGGGAGGCGAATCGGCCGCCAGACGTACGGCCCAGATCACCCCGACAAAAAGCGCGCCAAAACGAGGTAAGGAAAGAGCGGGCATGCCGGAGGGACGATTCGCCAAGTTGACTGAAACGTCAGGGGATAGTTCCATCAATCCGTCGGAGAACGCGTTGCTCAAGCCCACAACCGCCGGGCCGCCTCCCGAGTGCCGCGAGCCAGTCGTTCGGGCGCCCGGGTCAGCGCCTCCAGCAGTTCCGCCATTTCGTCGGCCGAAGTCGCCAACCCGGGCGTAATCCGCAGCGCGTCCCCATCCGTCAGCTTGAGCACGGTGGCAAATATCCGATGGGTCTCCATCAAGTGCCGACCGAGAACGCCGGCCGAAACCCCTTCCAGCCGAACGGCTCCGATCGCGGTCTGCCGGTCGGATTGCGAGGGGCTGAGCACCCGATAGCGTTCGTTGGCCCGCAGCGGAACCGTCCAGCTCCGCTGCAAGTGGAGCAACCGTTCGCGCTTGGCCGCCGTACCGATCGCCTGGTGCCAGCGGATCGACTCCCGGATTCCGGCGCAGGCCGAGTCCGGACGATTTCCGAAATGCTCCAGCCGGCGCACGTCGTCGCGCGCGGCGACCGTATCGCCATAGAGGGGTCGTAAGCCCGCGATCCGATCCTTTCGCACAAAAAGCACCCCCGTCCCCAGCGGAGCGCCGAGCCACTTGTGCAGGCTGGCGGCCAGATAGTCGCAGCCCAGCCTTTGCGCGGAAAACTCCCGTTGCGCGAACGAATGCGCCGCATCGACGAGCACCTCGATCCCCCGCGAACGGGCCAGCGCGCACAATCGGTCCACGGGCAGCACCTGGCCGATGAAATGGATCACGTGGGTGATGGTCATGAATCGCGTGCGCGGCGAAATTTCGGCGGCGAAGGCGGCCACCACCTCTTCGTCATTGGCCGGATCGAGCGGCACGCGCGCCCTTCGGATCCGAATGCCTTCCCGCTGGGCCCGCTGTTCCCAGGCCTGGTCCACCGCGGTATAATCGTGGTCGGAGCAGACCACCTCGTCACCCGCCCTCAATGGGGTTCCTTGAATGACGATATTCAGCGCCTCGGACGCATTCCGCGTCAGGGCGATTTCGTCGGCGTCGGCGCCCGCCAACGCCGCCACGTCCGATCGCGCCTGCTCAAGGAGCGGCGCCGAATCCCAGCGCTTGAAGTGGGACCCGCGACGGTTGATATCGCGCATCGTTGCGATCTCGGCTTCGAGCACCGCCGAGAGGGCGGGGTGATAGAATCCATAGTTCAGTTGGGAGAAGCTGTCGTCCCGCCCATAGCCCCGCGCCCAGCGATCCCAAAAGCCTTCGTTGCGGGCGAGGACCGCCGGGGCTTTTGCCCGGGCGGTCCGCCGGCTCTCTTCGAGAGTGAACGGATTCATGGCGCCAGAATACGGCCGAATGACGTTCTTGCACAGATACAGCTTTTCAATCTAATGGCCTATACAGATTGAAGCCTCGCGCAACCGAACCGCTCTATCGGCAGCTGGCCCGCCGAATCGAGTCCGCCATCCGCCATCGCGCCTACCGGGCGGAAGAACGGCTGCCGTCCGTCCGCCGTCTGGCGCGCGAACAGCGGGTGAGCATTCCCACGGCGTTGCAGGCGTACGCCACCCTGGAGCGCCTGGGTTTGATCGTAGCCCGGCCCAAATCGGGATTTTTCGTCCGCGCCCCGGCGACCGCGTCCGTGCCGCCGCCCACGTCGCCCCCGATCGCTGCGCGCATCTCAGACCTCTCCCAAACCGACCCGCTCACCCTCATTCGCAGCGACGATTACGATCCCCGGAGGGTGAACCTCGGGGCCGCCGTTCCGAGCCCTGATCGTCTCCCGGGCAAGGCGCTCGGCCGTCTATTGTCCGCCGCCGCGCGGCGTCTCGGCGCGACGGGAGTCAACTACGGCCCCCTTGAAGGCGTGCCGGCGTTGCGTCGCGAGATCGCCCGGCGCTCACTGACGGCGGGCCTCGCGCTGCAGCCTGACCGAATCTGCGTCACGCTGGGAGCCACGGAAGCTGTCACGCTCGCCCTGCGAGCCACTTGCAGTCCCGGCGATACCGTCGTCGTCGAATCGCCGACCTTTTTCGGCTTGCTGCGCCAATTGCGTGAAATGGGCCTCAAGGCCCTGCCGATTCCCGTCGATCCGGGCACCGGTCTCGATCTCGAAGCGCTGAGTTCGGCGCTCCGTCGCACGCGCGTGTCGGCCATCCTGGTCATCCCCAACTTTCACAACCCGGTTGGCTTCGTCATGCCCGAGGCCAGCAAGCGCGAACTCGTCCGCATCGCCGCGGCCAAAGCGATTCCGATCATCGAGGACGATCTCTATGCCGACCTGCCGCATGCGGGACCGCGGCCCAAGGCGCTGAAGGCGTTTGACCGCGAAGACCTTGTTCTGCTGTGCAGCTCGTTTTCCAAGAGCATCGCACCCGGCTACCGGGTCGGATACATCGCCGGAGGCCGCTGGCACGAGCGGATCGTGGGGCTGAAAAAGGCGAATTCATCCGGCAACCCGCCGCTGCCTTCGCTCGCCATCGCCGACTATCTGGCCGGAGGCGGATACGACCGTTTCCTGCGCTCCTTTCGCGAGGCCTGCCGCGTCCAGGTGGCCCAGATGCAAGGCGCCCTTGTCGCCTCATTTCCCGCCGGATTGCGCCTGTCCCGCCCGGAAGGCGGCTACGTGCTATGGTGCGAGCTCGCGCCCTCGGTCGATTCCATGGAGCTCTTCCGCCGCGCGCAGGCCGAGCACATCGCGATTGCGCCCGGTCCCACGTTTTCGTCGGACGGCCGCTATCGCAACTTCATCCGAGTCAGCTGCGGTCATCCCTGGAGCGACCGAATCGAGGCGGCGGTCCGCACGCTGGGCCGGCTCGCCGCCGCGGCGTCTTGACTGAGTATTGAACATTCCAAGTGGGTGGAGCGCATGGTCCCCATGCGCTTGGGTTTCAAACGCGGGCAGACGTCAAAGCGCGTGGTGACCACGCGCTACACCCGTACGTGGAAAGTGAAACTGTCTAGGACTGCGGCACTTCGTAAATCTCCACGATCGCGTCCCCGCCCTGGCCATTGGTGCCGGACACCTGAGCGGTGTAACCGTTGCCCGGCAGCGTCAAGAGGACGGCAGCGTCGCGCGACGGAGCCGGAAGCTGAAACGCCAGCGTCGCTGTGAAAGCCGCTGCCAGACCCGAATCCGGCTCCGCGCTCCAATCATCGCTGGTGGCAATCGGCACATTGCCCGGTTCAAACACAGTCAGGGTGGGATCCGCCACGGCCGGATTGACGCCAAAGTTGGCCAAGGTCGGTCCCACTCCTCGGATCAGCACCTTTTCCTGTCCGTTGTTGCTGCCGCCTGAGATGTAAAAACCGTCCGTGAGAGTGTGCCCGGCGTTGTCGACGTAGCCGCGGCATGAGATATTCAGCAGCCGGGTTCCGCCCGCCGTCACCTCATAGACTTCGGCCAGCGCCGTACCGCTGGCGTCACCCACGCCGCTGACCTCGGCCGTGTATTGGCCCGGAGCCAGCGTGACGAGAAGCGCCGAGTCCAAGGTTCCTGGCTGCAGTCCGAAGGCGAAGGTCTGATTGAACGCCGCCGTCAGATTCTGAGTGTTCTGGGCCGAACCGGAGCTCCAACCGTTGTTGCTGTAGAGCAGATGGTTGTTCGCGTCGAAGATCTGCAGTTGAATATTCGACGCCGGATTCGGCACGTTGAAAGTCGCGAGCGTCGGCCCAATTCCGCGCACCAGCACCTGTTCGGTGCTGCCCGGGGCACCGCTGATGAAAAACCCGGCATCCAGCAGGTGCGTTGTGCCCTGCACGTAGCCGTTGGAGGAAATGTTGATGAGCCGCGCGGACGAGGCCGACGCCTGCGCCGATGGAATCGAATACAACGTCACGCTGTAAGGACCGAACGACCCGGTGAAGCTCGCGCCCGCGATCGCGACGTTATTCGCCACTTGCACGTCCGCATCGGCGCCCTCGGGCTGGCTGTTGTTCGTCTCCGTCTCGGCCGCGTTGTCCTGCGGCAAACCGTAGCTGTACACCGTGGCCGTGGCGGCCGGCGTGAAATTGGAAAGGGCGATCGTGGCCGAGGTGGTGGCCGTGGGACTCTTGTTGATCACCAGCACGCTCAGGGAGCCGTCGCCCCGCTTGGCGGCATAAGCCGACAGCAAATTCGAACTGGAGGCCGCCTTCACCACCGCGTCGCCTCCCCGGGCGAAATGCGACATCAGCTTATAGACATAGTAGGTGGGGTAAAATGTCGTGGCGCCGGACATGATTCCCGAATCGCCGTATTGGCGCCAACCGTACAGCTGCGCGGAGAGATTCCCATCGGTCTCCTGCTCGTTGCGCAAATCCCACCAAAAGAGGGAGTTGATCTCGGTCTGCATCAGAGTGCAGAAACTGTCGGCCATATAGAGGCCGTTGACGATGCTCACCATCTGCTTGCCGGCCGTTTCGCCGTTGGAGTTGTTCTCCGTCGCCAGGATTTCAACGCCGGCGCCGGCGCCGCCCAGATAGTCGGTGAGCATCATGCGCAGGCTGGTGGCGTCGCCAATCCAGCCTTGGGCGTCCTGGAGCAGCGAGGCATCGTCCTCCTTGCCGGTCTCCTCCTCATAGCGGTGATACACGACGAAGTCGGGGGTGACACCCAGCGACTTGAGCGTGCTGAGCATGACCGGCGTCCACCCCGTATGACTGGCTTGGGTCACGGGATTCACCACCGTGTGGCTCGAAGCATAGCTTTCTTCGGGAATGGGCAGGCCAGTGATGACCACGGCGCCAATCCGAATCGTCGGATCGTTCGCCTTCATGGCCTGGTAATATTGCGCGAAGCGGTTGGCGTACTCGACCGGGTCATGCGGGGTGGCCGTGTGATCGTATTCCCAGGTCCCGTAGATTTCGTTGCCGACTTCCCAGTACTTGATCCCGTAATGATGCGTGACGTTCGCGTCCTCGACCCAAGCCGCGGCCTCCTGCGGTGTTCCTGATCCATAGTTCGTGGTGATCATGACCTGCGCCGGGAGGCTATTGGCAAAGCTCAAGAAGGCGTTGTAATCGAGCCCCGGAGCAATGTAAGAGCCCGTTTCGTTCGTGTTCGTCGCCCAGTGGTAGCCATCCGAGGGCGAACCGCCGGGATATCGCAACGCTCGGATCGCCAGGGGCGCGACCAGCGCCGCGGTCGTGGCTTGATTGCCGGGAGTCAGGTAGGAGTCCCACGCTGCGGCGTTGATCGAGAATTGGCGATCGTCGACCGGCCGAACGATATTTCCGGCGTCGACCGAAACATTGACCGTTTGGGCCAATCCGGCCTCCGTCGCTGCGAGCGCCAGGGTGAAAGCAAAAATCTTTTTCATTGGGTAAGGGGAAAAGTTAATGCGCCCACGCCGCCCTCGAAAGGGCCCGGGCAAGTCTAACATGAGACTGCGATTTGCGACGGGGATCCGATGGACGAGGCGGAAGGGGCGTGCCCGTCGATTCCCCTGCCCTCAGATTGGCGCCCGCGGTAAGTTTCGGCTCGTTCCGGGCGTAAATTCCGGACTGAATGACCCTCCCGACGTATGAAACCATCTGTCCTGGCGTGCGTTCTGGCATTGGTAATCGCGGCTCCGCTTCGGGCGGAGCCCGTCAGCCCGCGGGAGCGCATCCGGCTCGACGACGGCTGGGCGTTCCACATCGGCAACGAGTGGGGCCTGGGCGTCAATCTGGCCAAGGCGGGAACCGGGTTCGGTCCCGCCGGGGTCAATTTCGGCGACGCCAGTTGGCGCCGGGTCAACCTGCCGCATGACTGGGCGGTCGAGCTGCCGTTCGATCCGCACGCCGATGCGTCGCACGGCTTCAAGGCCATCGGCCCGGGATTTCCCGAGAACAGCATTGCTTGGTATCGCCGCACGTTCGATCTGTCCTCCAGCGACGCGGGCCGCCGCATCTGGCTGGAATTCGGGGGCGTGTTCCGCGATTGCACCGTTTTCGTCAACGGCTGGGCGATCGGTCGTCACGCCAGCGGCTACAACAGTTTTCGCTACGACGTCACGGATGTGGTCAATTGCGGCGCCACCAACGTCGTCGCTGTCCGAGTCGACGCCTCCGTGCCCGAGGGATGGTTTTACGAGGGCGCGGGCATCTACCGGCACGTTTGGCTCGTCAAGACGGCTCCCGTCGCCATCGCGCCCGACGGAGTGTTCGTCTCCAGCCGCTTCGCGGGCTCCATTCCGAAAGGGCCGGCGCAGCTGCATCTGGAAACGGACCTCCTCAATCACGAGCTCGCCTCGGTGCCGGTCGAAGTGGAGTGGGAGGTGCGCGGCCCCAGCGGCCAAAAGGTCGCAGCCGCCCAGGCCCAAGCCGAAGTTGCTTCCTCCGAAACGGACACCGTGCGCGCCGAAACCACCGTGCCCGATCCGATGCTCTGGTCGCCCGAACAGCCGGCCCTCTATCACCTGCTGACGACGGTCAAGCGCGGCGGAGTCACGGTCGACCAGGAAACGACCGAATTCGGCATCCGCACCGTGGGATTCGATGCCCAGCGCGGATTTCTCCTCAACGGGCGGCCCTACAACCTGCAGGGCACGTGCAATCACCAGGATCATGCCGGCGTGGGTTCGGCCATTCCGGATGCCGTCCAATATTTTCGCGTGGCCAAGCTGAAGGAAATGGGCAGCAACGCCGACCGCACGTCCCACAATCCGCCGACCGAGGAATTTTTGGACGCCTGCGACCAGCTCGGGATGCTCGTGATGGATGAGAACCGCCTGCTGGGCAGCGATGCCGACACGCTTCAGCGCTGGCGCGAGCAGATCCGTCGTGACCGAAATCACCCCTCGGTCGCAATTTGGTCGATTGCCAACGAGGAATTCACGGTTCAATCGACGCCCGCCGCGGGACGCGTCGCCGAATCGCTGCAGCGGCTCGCCTGGCGCCTGGATCCCACGCGGCCGGTCACGTACGCCGCTCCCGTCGGCAATGAGTTCACCGGAATCAATGCCGTAATCCAAGTGCGCGGCTGGAACTACCATGTCGGACCGGATATGGATGCCTATCATGCCCAGCATCCCGATCAACCCGAGGTCGGGACGGAGCAGGGGAGCACGGTGGGCACGCGGGGAATTTACGCCAACGATCCGGTACGCGGCTACATGACCAGCTACGACGTGAACTCGCTCTCGTGGTCAACCTCCGCCGAACAGTGGCTCACGTATTTCCGTGACCGCCCCTGGCTTTCCGGAGGCTTCGTCTGGACCGGCTTCGACTATCGCGGCGAACCGACCCCGTATGCCTGGCCGTGCATCAACTCCCACTTTGGGATCATGGATACCTGCGGGTTTCCCAAGGACAACTACTGGTACTATCAGGCCTGCTGGACGAAGCCGCCGGTGCTGCATCTGCTGCCGCATTGGAACTGGCCCGGCCAGGAGGGAAAGCCAATTGATGTGCGCGCTTTCAGCAACTGCGACGAAGTCGAACTTTGGCTCAATGGGCGCAGCCTGGGACGAAAGACGCTGAGCGCGCCGGGCCAGCTGCAGTGGTCGGTGGCTTATGAACCGGGAACCCTTGAAGCCAAAGGTTACCGCGGAGGAAAGGAAGTCGCGCACACCCGCGTGGAAACCACCGGACAGGCCACGGCGCTCCGGCTCACTTCCAATCGCGTGGCCGTCACCGCCGATGGCCGCGACGTGGCGGTCATTGCGGTCTCCGCGATCGACAACCGCGGGCGCGTTGTGCCCGAGGCCGACGTCAAGGTCGACTTCGCGCTTGCCGGCGCCGGCCGCCTGATTGGCGTCGGCAACGGCGACCCGAGCTGCCACGAACCCGATCAATACATCGAGGAACCCCGGGTGCAGTCTCTCCCGGTCGGTGACTGGCGCTGGCGCGACGTGCCGAATGCCTATGCGGATGGAATGCCCGAGACCAAATTGGATTTCGACGACCGCACGTGGACTCCGCTCAATGCGCCGGGCGGCGCCTCGCCGGAAGGCCTGCATGAACAGCTGGTCGCCCGCGGGCATTTTGAACTTTCCCCCGAGCAATTGAAAACGACGGGCATCGAGCTGCGATTCCCGGGGATTACGGCCGACTCGCGCATCTTCGTGAACGGGCAGCCGCTCGGTCCCGGTGGCAGCACCGATAAATCCATCACGTTTGACGTGGGTTCGCTGCTTCGTCCCGGCCAGAACGTCGTCGCCATCGCCTTGTCGAGCTACGGGGCAAAGGCCGAGGTGAAACCCGGGGTGGAAGTGCGTCTGGTGTCGCCCGGAACGGCACCCGCCTGGTCGCGCAGCACCTTCAACGGTCTGGCCGAGGCAATGGTGCAGGCCGCCCGGACGCCGGGGGTGGTCACGTTGACTGCTTCGTCGCCGGGCCTGGCGCCCGCCAAGCTCGTTCTGACGACGCTTCCGTAAAAGGAGCGCGTGGTCCCCACGCGCTACGTCACTGTCCGCGTTTGGCGCCGAAGCGCAGGGGGATCATGCGCTCCACCCGCTCCTCTACGCCGCGGCGGCGTAGAGCGGCAGCTTGACCGTAAACGTCGTTCCGACGCCGGGTCGGCTCTCAAACGCGATCGAACCGCCCATGCCTTCGCACAACTGCTTGCAAATGGCGAGGCCCAGGCCGGTGCCGCCGTATTGGCGGATGGATGACGAATCGGCCTGCATGAATCGCTCAAACACGCGGTGCTGCTGATCGACGGGAATGCCGACGCCCGTATCGCACACGGCAAACGTCAGGCCGACATCGGTCCCGCGGATCACGGCGTCCATCGTCACCTTGATTGAGCCTTGATCGGTAAATTTCACCGCGTTGCCGACCAGATTGCCGAGCACTTGGCGGATCCGTCGGACATCTCCGACCAGAACGCTCGGCACGCTCGATGGACAGGTCAATTCCAGCGCGAGCTTTTTCTCGGCCACGCGCGTACGGAACGTCCGCATCACATCCTCCGCGGCCACCCGCGGCTCAAACGGATGCTCCTCCAAAATGAGCCCCCGCGCTTCGGTGCCTGCAAAGTCGAGCAGATCGTTCACCAGGCCAAGCAACGTTTCGCCGGCGGTTTTTGCCGTGCCAGCACACTCCTGCTGAAAGGAATCCAGCGCCGTTCCGAGCAGCAGCTGATTCATTCCGATAATGCCGTTCAGGGGCGTGCGCAATTCGTGGCTGATGTTGGCGAGAAAATCGCTTTTGGCTCGATTCGCCGCCTCGGCGGATTCCTTGGCGACGATCAGCTCCGAGGTGCGACGCTCCACCATGCCTTCGAGCGTCGTCATTTGCGCCTTGGCCATGCGACTCAGGCTCCACTTCTCGGTCAGCGCGGTGGCCAATTGGAGCGCCTCGACCTTGTCGAAGGGCTTTTTGAGAATCAGCCAGCGATCCCGCTGCGGCAGCGCGGCGCAGATCTCATCCCAAGTGTTGTCCGAATAGGCGGTGCAGATCACCACCTGCAATTCCGGATCGGCCTCCCAGAGATGACGGATTGTCGTCAATCCGTCCCAGCCCGGCGGCATGCGCATGTCGACGAAAGCCAGCGCGAAGGGCCGCCCGGACGCGCGAGCGTCGACGGCCAGCTCGAGCGCTTCCTGGCCTTGCAGGGCCGAACGCAGTTCGAACGGTTCGATGCCCTCGCCGGGCCCGGTTGGAGCCGGGACGCCGCCGCCGAAAATTTTCATGGCGTCGGACGCGAGATCATCGGTCTGTCCCGGTGCGGTCAGGATGCGCTGGAAATCGGCGTGGATCGTCGGGTTGTCGTCGACGAGCAGCACTCGGCGATTCGTTTTGAACTCGGAATTCATGCGGCGGTGGGAAGAACGAGCGTAAAGATGGCGCCACGGCCGGGCCCGTCGCTGAAGGCGGTCAAGTCCCCGGACATTTCGCGAGCGGCGAGCACGCAGCTGTGCAGGCCAAAACCGTGTCCGTCCTTCTTGGTCGTGAATCCGTGCTGGAAGATTTTAACCATATTTTCGTCGGCGATGCCCGTGCCCGTATCCTCGACGGCGATCGCGACCCTCCCGTCGGGGCGCGCCGAGATCGAAACGGTGATGCGCCGATCCAGGCCCTTGCCCGCCAGGATCGAGTCCTTGGCGTTCTTCATCAGATTGACGAGGATTTGCATGACCTTGTGCCGATCCACCCGGGTGGCTGGCACGGTCGCAAAGCGCTTCCGCAGGGTCACCCCGTGCCGCCCAAACGAGTCGAAATTCACCTTGAGGGCGTCCTCAACCAAATCGGCAGGCGCAACCGATTCCACGACCCCGAACATGCGGGCCGAGCTCTGCTGGACCACGATGATCTGGCGGATGTGCTCGAAATGGCCCACCAACGTTTCCACGTCGCCGCGCAGCGTTTCGTTTTCCGCCGTCAGCCGCTGATCCAATTTCACAAGAAAGTCCGGGATCGCCTTTCCGGCGGCGTCGTTGGCGAGGAAATCGCCCAATCGGTCCCGCTCGCGGTGGATCGTCTCGACCACCCGGTGCAGATAGGAGAGGGCGCCTCCGCGCAGCCGATCGCGAACGTCGTGAACGATCAGATTCACGCTGGTCAGCACATTCCCGACATTGTGCAGCACACCGGTCGCAACATCGGCGCGGCCGGCCTGCCGCGAGGCTTCCACCAACTGGCGGTGGAGTCCTTCCAGCTTTTCCGCGGCTTGCTTGCGTTCCGTGACATCCTCCATCGTGCCTTCGCACACGGGTCCGCCGCTTTCGTCGCTCGATTTGAGCCGCGCGTTCAGGAGCACATGGATCTTTTGCCCATCGGGGCGGGTGAGCGCGGCCTCGAATCCGCGCACCGTCTGCTCGTCCTCGAGCTGTTTCCAGAATCGCTGCCGGTCGGCCTTTTGAAAAATCGTGCCGTCCTGCATGTCGATCTTGGAGAGGTCGGCGTCCGGGCTGAGGCCCACGATTGCCATGGCGTGGGGGTTAAGCAGTCGCACCTGGCCCGCTTTGCTCGTTTCCAAGATTCCGATCGGCACGCGGGCGATTAACTGCCGGTAGCGTTCTTCGCTCACTTTCAGATTCTCCGCGGTCTCATGGCGAGTCTGAGTCGCTCTCTCAAGCTCGCGCGTGCGATCCTGAACCCGCTGTTCAAGGGTTGCGAGGAGGCATTCGTTCTGATCGTGACGAAGACAGATTTCCCACATTTCGCGGCGGGAAACCAGGCAGGCCCAAATCAGGACGGACACTTCAAAAAGGACCCATCCGGCGTGCTCCGCCGTTCGCCACACAGTCGCGTAGGGCACGCCGTAGACCGTTTCGGGCAGAAACAATCCGCGGATCAGGTGGTCGAGCGCCACAACCAGCGTTCCGGTCACGAGCGCCCGCCAGTCGCGATACAACGCGATGAAGGCCAGCGAACCGAAAACGTGAAAGTGGGTTTCGATGCGTCCGCCCGTCAAGTCGATCAGGAGTGCGCCAAATCCCATCTGCGCGATGGCGACCATGTGGCGCGTGATCGGATCATACGGCCGAACGCGCATCAATAGGATGGGCGGGAGGCAGAGCAGTCCGCCCAGCCCCACGGAGGCGAAGAGATGCGGGTGCAGCGAATCCGAGCGACCGGCCCACGTCAGGGGGGACCAGACGGCGGCGACCACCACTGCAACGATCCATTGCAGCAAAAGCAGCCAGGCGAAAAACTGGTTGGTGCGCGCGGTGACGTTGTCCTCGTAGTCCTTGAGGAGCGCGGCGATGAATTGCTTGCGTTCGGGATCCTCCGGTGAGGGCAGAATGGCCGGCGTCAAAGAGCTGAATTGGCGGACGAGGCTCATAGAGTATTGGTCGTGCCGCAGGGCGAAGTGAGCGAGCACCCGTAAACCGGGGTGGATCGCAGTGGGAAATCGTGGCCTGCCAATATCGCCAGAATGGTGTCCTGCGCGGGCGATCGTCCGCGGTGGCCGCGCGAGAGCGTGAGCCCCCCGTAGAACCGAATGACTCCCTTCGCATCGACCAAAACGCAATGACCCGAGGTGAATGCACCGAGCCGGGCCGCCATCGCGCCGTCGAGATCCGCCACCACGCGCACCACAGCGGGACCGACCTGTGCCGTGGCGGGACCCGCCGGCCAGTCTTTGGCGGTGTAGCGAAGAAGCACGGTGTCACATCCCGGCGGGACTCTCGCCAGCAAATCTCCCATTTCGTCGAGGCTCGCGGTGGTGCAGGGACAGCGGGGATGCACGACCATGATCAGAAGGGCCCGGCCCGGATGCTGCAGCGAAGCGATGACGGCGGGAGCCGTGGCGTCGGGCGCCCGCGCCTCACCTGGACGCGATGAGTATTTCAACAGCGCGCCAAACGCCGATACGACGGCGATCAGCCAGCAGACAACACTGGCAGCGATGACGATGCCCCTTTTCTTGGTCACTTTTCTAGGATCGTCACATCTGGGGGAAGGGTTTAATCCTGGAAGCTACAAAATTTCCTCCGGCGTAGACCTTTGGACGACAGCTGGTTCAGACGCGACGTCTGACGCAAAACCGACTTGGAACCGCCATTTGTTCGGCTTGCCCGGCGTACCTCGGCCTTGCATCGTGCCTTTCCGGACACAATCAGGCTAACCACAATGGACCCTTTTTTCGTTCGCGCGCGGATCAAGTTTTTCCGCGGACGGATCCCCTCCATGCCGATCGGAGATGGTTACGCCCCGTACCTCCGCTCGGTGGCCATGCCCGAGGACGTGCCGGTCCGGGTCCTGGGATTACCCAAGAACGGCACCTTCGACGCCAGCCACGACGTGGAACTGGAGCTCACCGCGCATCCGGAAATCGACTGCTCGGCTCTCGAACATTCCGAGCCATTTGAGCTGGTGATGGGAGTAAAGGTAGTGGGACAGGGAGTCGTTTCTTCGGATATCTTCTCCCGGCCGCTTACGGCGTGAGCAGGCCCATGCGCATCGAAAAGGTGTGCGCCACGCTGGCCGCCGTATCCTTCGCGCGTTGCGCAGAGGGGCCGACGAAGAGCCGGTCGACGGTGTCGCGAAAAAGGCCAAGCCAACGCTCGAAATGATCGAGACTTACGGGCAGCGGCGCATGCAGCGCAAACGGGCGTCCCGCATAGCCCGGTATGCCGAGCACCATCGCGTTCCAGAACGCGTACATGCGCGGCAGATGTTCGGCCCAATTGACCTTGGCCATGTGGGCAAAGATCGGATTGAGCAGCGCATCTGAACGGATCCCCGCGTAGAACTCGTCCACCAGCAGTCGGATGTCGGCTTCGGTCTCGATGTCTTTCACCAAGCCACAATTGAAACTCGGATACGGGTTGGCGCAAGCGCCTCGGGCGGGTGGAACCCATGGTCCCCGTGCGCTTTGGCCTCCCTCTGCGTTTGGCGCCGAAGCGCAGGGGGACCAGGCGCTCCACCCGTCAAGGCGAGGAACGACTTAGCAGCCCGTTGCTTTCCATGCGCGTGACGCCTTCCGAGCCGACCACGCCTTGCAGGGCAGCCTCGGCCTGTTCCCGCGCCTGTTCGATTTGGCCGTCGACGTCGCGCCAATTGACTGGCCGGCCCGCCTCCTGATCCATTTCCGCGGCGCTCCGCAAACTTTCGGCTTTCGAATCATAGGCCCGCAGGTTTTGATACGCGGCTTGCACCTGCTGGTCGTCGAGGTTCCAGGCGCCGGCGTTTTGCGCGAGGGCCTGATAGCTTGGATCGGCCGCTTTTGTCGCGACGTCGAAAGCATCCCCGCCAAATATCTGGCGCAGGCTCGCGTCATGCGCATCGGCCAGCGCTTCCATCTGAGCCGTGAGCGTGGAGACATTGGAAGGATTTGCCGCCGCCTGCTGTGTCAGTGCCGCCTGCTGATCGCGATAGGCCGCGTCGGCTTGCATGACCGCGGCGGCCTGTTGCGCCGTCGGATTCAAGTCCGGGTAGCGCTGATTGACCGCGATGAGCGGGTCGGCGTCACCCCGAAGCGCGGCAAAACGTTCGGAGCCCAACATCTGTTCCAGACCTTGATCCAAAGTCGCTTGGGCCTGAGCCCGCAGCGCGTCTGAATCCGTCTGACTCGCCAGTCCATCCTCGGTCGCGATCTGCAGCTCCTTGGACTTGTCCTCGTAGGCCTTTTGCAGCCGCCAAGCGACGTCCTGCTCTTCCGCACTCATCGGCAAATCGTCGCCCGGAAGACGCGCGCGGTTGAGCTCATGGAGGGTCTGTTCCCGGTCCCAGTCTTCGTAGCCGGCCTCGCCCAGCTTTTCCTTGAGCTCCCGCACCAGGTCGGCATCGCGTTCGCGCCCCAACTCAACATATTCTCGAGACGGAATCGACGCGGCGCCGGTTTGCTTTTTCAGATCCGCGATCCGGACGTTCCAACGGCGGTTGAATTCGTCCAGCACCACTTGGGCGATGGCGTCGCGCGAAAAGCCGTACATTTCGAGCCGCACGATGCCGTTCAGGGCCGGCACGACCGGCGAACTCGAGGCCGCCGGAGCGACTCCAGCATTCAAAGCCGGTTTCACGCCCGTCGTCGATTCGTGCACCGAAGGTGGACGTCCGCGCAGCGCCAATGCCCCGACCAGAATCGCCAAGGCGGCGTTGACAAACAATGATGCGCGCAAAGCCCAGTTCATGAATCCGGGTGGGGCGGACCGGCGTCCGCATAGCGCGCCTCGGGGCCCCGACCGCGCAGGGAATCAAACCGGTCGTTGCCCAGCAGACTTTTGAGTTCGCGATCGAGGGCCGCCTGGGCCTGCGCCTGCAGCGTCCGGCCGTCGGCCTTGTCCGCCACGCCATCCTGCATGGCCTCGATCAGCGCCTGATTCTTCTGATCGAAGGCCTTTTGGAGGTCGTAGACCTTTTCAGCTTCTTCGTCGGTCATGCTCACGCCGGATGGGTTCAGCGCCAGGATCGTCTGCTCCCGGTCCCAGGACCGATAGCCTTCTTCGCCGAACGCCGTCTCCAACTCCCGTTTCTGTTCGTCGTCGGCCCAGCGGGACAATTCAATCTGCTCCCGTTCGGGCACGGGTTTCGGCGCATGCTGCTTTTGGAGCGCGAGCAATGCGCGTGCCGACCGCAAATCCAAATCCGCGATGATCACCGCAGCCACCGTGTCGCGGGGAATGCCGACTCGGCCCAGTTTCGCCACCGCGAGCGGAGTGAGCGGCAGCTCCGCGGAGGGCGCTGAAATCTGCGGAAGCAAGACGCCCGCAGCCATCTCCGTCCGCGGAGAAAACATTCGTTCCAAACGGGGACGCTGAAACCGTTGGGACAGGCTGATCGCAGCGGCGAAGAGCGCGACATTGGCTCCCATCGAGACGCACAGCGTTGCCCACTGTTTCGGCGATCGCATGTTCGGCTAGGGATCCCGGCAGATCCGGAAGCCCTGGTCCGCGCCTTTGCCGCTGGCTTCAAATCCCGCCCGCCAGGTGGTCGCGCAGCAGAAATCGCCGCCCATCCAGCCGCCGCCGCGCCACACGCGGCCGGCCGCGCTTTCCTCCGGCTCCGCTCCAATGCTCGGCGTATCGCCGTACCAGTTCCAGCACCACTCGCGAACGTTGCCCGACATGCCGTACAGGCCCAGTTCGTTCGGGGGTTTGCTTCCGACGGGGTGCGTGCGGTCGTGGTTGCCTTCGACTGCGCCCCACGACCAAAAGCCGCCCAGACGCTTGTCGCCGGAATTCTCCCAATACCAGGCCACGTGGTCCGCGTCGTTGCTGCCGCTGTACGTGAAGCTCCGGCTCCGCTGGCCGCCGTCCGCGGCATATTCCCACTCCGCCTCGGTCGGCAGTCGGTAGCCGTTGGCCCCGACGTTTCGCGTGACGATCCACTTGATCGTATCGATTTCGTTCCGATTGCCGGGATCTTTCGCCGAACGGTCGATCTGGTAGCAGGGCGGCAGACCCTCCCGGCGGCTGCGCCGGTTGCAGTATTCAATGCAATCATACCAGCTGACTGTCTCGACGGGCAGATTGTCGCCGCGGAACTTGGACGGATTGTCTCCCATCACGTCCGTCCACTGCTTTTGCGTCACCACCGAGCGGCCCATATAAAAGCCCGTGATCGTCACCGGGCGGGTCGGATAGGGAATGTTCGTGACGATTTTCCCGAAGTATTTCGATTTGGTGTTTCGAAACACACCGCCTTCAACCCAAACCAGGTCGCCGAGCGCGGCGGGAGCACCGGCGCCGGCGGCAACCCCGGCTAGGAGCAGGAAGATCAGAAAACGCATGAATGCAAAACAGGCCGCGCCCCCGAGGGGAAGGGACGCGGCCTGCGAGGGGTTACGCCGACCGGCGTACTGAACCAAACTGGGTCGTGGCCTGCGTCACCATGCCGTCGCGTTGCAGGTGCCGCTCTTGCCGCCGTAAGCCTCGACCGCCACGATCTGGAGGTTGAACGCGCCCATCTTGCCGATGTGCTGGTTCCAATAGTTGAAATGGTTGGCGGTGGTGACTGAGTAACTTTTTCCCACCGACGCACCGCCTCCTTGACTGAGGTACTGCCAGAACGTGGCGGTGCCTTGGATCGAGGGCTGGTTCACCTGCTGGTGCTTGTAGACCGTGTAGTTCCGGCCGTCGCTGCTCAGGGAGCCGATCTGGCTGCCGCTGGCCACCGATCCCATTTCACAAATGTAGTACTCAATGAGCGGGCTGGTCGTCCAGCCGTAGACGCTGAAGTTGTTGAAGCCGCCGTTGAGCTCGCCGCAGTTGTAATTCACCACGCGGGCGGAACCGGGGTTCCAGCCCTTACCGGCCACCACGTCGTTCACGCCGCTCCACGTGACCTGGTAGTTGCCCGGATAAGTCCCCGCCTGGGGAAAGGAGATGCTGGCCGACCCTCCCGTGAAGTAGAGCTGCCACCAAAACCCATGGTCTGTGCCAGTTGAGGCTTGGGACGGCTGAACTCCGAATGATAGCGCGACCACCGACAATACTGACGCGAATAGTCCTTTTTTCATTGTGCTTCTAACCTGGTTGGTTGTTTGGGATACGGCACCCGCCTTCGTGCTCCTAGTTATGGGTAGGGCTAGGGGTTGGAGCACGGGGGTTAATGCCGGGCCTTTTGATCAGGCCGGACATGGGAATGCCTCCGCCCCCGATTCGTCACAAACCCTCGTGCGCGCTAATTGTTGCGTCCGCGGGGCGAAGCGCCGGGCCGGCCCCTACATCAAACTTCGAAAATCCTGAGCCCGTGGCATTTCGCCATGCATTCTGCTATCATCCGACCCATGCGAATTTTGTTTGCCGAAGATGATGCCGATGCCTGCAAGGCGGTGTTGCGCATTTTTGAAAATGCCCGCGATCGGCAAATCGTGATCGCGAACAACGGAGCGGAGGCGTGGTGGCATCTTTCCCGGGACCCGGAAAGTTTCGATCTGCTCGTGATCGACTTGAACATGCCGGTGGTCGGCGGTTTTGATCTGCTCCAGCGCGTGCGCATTGAGCGGGAAATGCAGAGCCTGCCGGTCATCCTGATGAGCGGCGGCAGCGACCGGGAAACCTTGCTGCGCGCTGCTTCTTTGCGCGTGAACGGCTTCCTGGTGAAGCCGTTCGACCGCGCGGCCCTCACGCAAAAGATCGACGAGATCGAGGCTCGCCGGCTCGTCGCCTAAACAACGCGACGGGGGGAGCGCGTGGTCCCCACGCGCTTAAACCTCTGTCCGCGTTCGACACCGAAGCGCATGGGGACCATGCGCTCCACCCATCGAATGCAGCCGGTACAAAATTCTTAAGTGCCAGCGGCCGACAGCGCGTCGCTGTTCACCCGCTTCGACAGCGCGGTGAGCTTTTTGTCGGTGGCCGCCTCTTCCTCGAGTGTTTGCTGAAGCAGTTCGGCGATCTCGTTTTTGCCCAGTGCCCGCGCAAATTCGCGAGCCGTGCCATAAGCCGCGATTTCGTAGTGCTCCACCCGTTGCGCCGCGCCGATGATGCTGGCGTCCTGAACCGGATCGGGTCCTTTCAGATCGATGGAGTCCTCGCCCTCTTCCACGAGACCCTTCATCGCCTGGCAGGTTTTGCCCTTGGGCGATTCGCCGAGGAGGGAAAGGGACTGTTCCAGCCGGCTCACATGTCCCTTGGTCTGTTCCAGATGCGACTCGATTCCCGATCGCAATTCGGAATCGTGCGCCGCTTCCGCCATTTTCGGGAGAGCCTTCACGAGCTGCGTCTCCGCGCTGTAGAGATCTCTCAGTTCATCCACGAGGAGGGCTTCGAGCGTTTCAATTTTTGCCATAGGTTAATTGGGTTTACCTTCGTTGGTTCCCGCCTGCCGGACTCGGTTCCGAACCGGATCTCCGCTTCCGTCGACGGACGAAATCCCGCTTTCCCGTCCGGAATAAACCCGAAATCCGCTCAAACCCGCGTTTCACCGCGCCCCAGGCACGCGGCGTAGCGGCGCGTTAATGACGCCAATTCGGCGACCACGGCGGCATGGCTTTCCCGGTAGGCCAGGTTCGTCATTTCGAGCGGATCCATCCTCTCATCAAACAGCATGGCGCCCTTGACGCCGTCGGGCCCGTACTCGGCATACCGCCAACGATCTGTGCGGACCGCCGTGCCGTGAATCGTCTTCGCATCCTCGCTCCAGACGGTGAAGGCCGGTCGCCCCCAGTCCGCGGCAGGGTGATGCAAGAGCGGGGTCAAACTGACCCCCTCGCCGCCAGCGGGCACCGGCAGTCCGCACAGCTCCGCCAAGGTGGAATATAGATCGATCGATTGGACGATGCGATAGCACGCGCGCCCGTTCCCTTCCAGGCCGGGTGCCGCGATGATCAGCGGAACTCGGCACCCCATTTCGAACAGCGAGCCCGCCTTCGACCACTTTCCCTTTTCCCCCAGCTGATAGCCGTGATCGACGATGAAAACCAGAATGGTGTTCTCTCGAAGCCCGAGGCGTTCGAGCTCGGCCACGACTCGTCCGAGGTTCCAGTCCGCGAAACTGATCGATGCCAGATAGGTGCGAATCGTCTCCTTCGCTTCCGCTTCGCTTCCGCTTCGCTTCCGCTTCGCTTGCACCGCGGCCGATAAACAGGTCCGCGTTGTGGCGACGGATCGCCGCGCTCGGAAATCCGGGCGGCACGGTGGGCCAGGAGGCGAAATCGGGCGTGAGCTGAATCCTTTCCGGATCGTACAGATCCAGAAACTTCTGAGTCGCACAGGGCGGGCTGTGCGGCTTCACGAAACCGCAGCCCATGAAAAAAGGCTCGTCCCGGTGCTCGCGCAGAAACCGGATCGTCGCTTCGGCGGTTTGAAAGTCCGGGTGCCCCTCGCCGTCGCCATCGAGCACGATCAACCGGTCCGAATGGGCCGCTTGCCGGTGGTCATTCTCCAAGGCCGGGAGCACGTAGGCCGCGGCCTGATCGGCGGATCGAAAGTCCGGTTCATGCGCATGAGCGGTGTCCACGATCCGTAGTCCGGCGGACGAGGTGGGCCGCACGCTGGCCGGATCCGGCCGGGGAATATCCCGCGACTTTCCTCCCGCACCGCCATCGCGCAGCGGGACCATGCCGCCGAGAGTCCAGGCCTTCGGATCGTCGTAGATATCGTGGAAGATCTTACCCGCCCGCATCGAGATGTACCCATTCTCCTTGAAGAGCTGCGGCAGGCTGACCCAATCCGGATGCAGCAGCCGGCAATTTGTCCGATTCCCGAGCACCTGCGTCGTGGTCGGGTGCCGATTGTTGAGGAGCGAAGCCCGGGAAGGATTGCAGATTGGAAACTGGCAGTAGTTTCGGTCGAAGCGCACTCCCGACCGGGCCAGAGCATCGAGGTGCGGCGTAATTCCGCCGAATCGGCTGCCATAGCAACCAAGTTCGACTCTCATGTCGTCGGCCATGAAAAACAGCACATTGGGCCTTCGGTCCGACGATCGGACCGCTTGGCCGAGTAGGGGATGCGACATCGCCGCTCCCGCACCGGCGGTCGCACCCGCCACACGCCCAATGAACCCCCGCCGCGTCATTGAAACCATGGCGATGAAATAGAACACACCTTGCAAAATTTCAAAGCATTGCAGCGGGTGGAGCGCGTGGTCCCCACGCGCTTGGGTCGTTATCCGTGTTAGACGTCGAAGCGCATGGGGACCATGCGCTCCACCCTTGGTCCATGGCATCGGCCCTCGCCCCGCGCTCGACGTCCTGTCCGCGGCTGTCTACGCTTGGTGCCGAGCGCATGCCTCCTTCGCTTCAAAACGCTACGACCGCAGATCAGAAGGAGGCCGTCGTTTTGTGGGAAGATATCGTCCGCCAGGCGAATGCGGCCCTGCGCGACGACCCGGCAATTGAGGGGTTCTTAAGCGCAGCCGTGCTCGAACATCCGTCATTGCCCGTCGCGCTTTCCAACCGGCTTGCCGCGAAACTCGCGGAGCAAGCGCAACCGGCGGAATCGTTGCACGATATTTTTCAGGAGGTTCTCAGCCTCGATTCCGTGGTCGCGGCCGTCGTCCGCGACCTCCGCGCCATCCTGGACCGCGATGCCGCGTGCTCGGGCGGTGCCCTGGCCGCCTTTCTCAACTACAAAGGCTTCCTGGCTCTGAGCGCCTATCGCGTCACCCATCAACACTGGCTGGCCGGCCGAAAGGCCGCCGCCCAGTTTATCCAAACCCGCGTTTCGGAGGTCTGGACCCTCGACATCCATCCCGCCGCGAGGATCGGGTCCGGAATTTTCATCGACCACGGCTCCGGCATCGTGATTGGAGAAACCGCCGTGGTGGAGGACTGCGTGTCGTTGCTGCACGGCGTCACCCTGGGGGGCACCGGGAAACATCACGGCGACCGGCACCCGAAAGTACGCAAAGGCGTGCTGATCGGAGCGGGCGCGACCGTCCTGGGAAATATTGAAATCGGCGAGGGCGCCCGCATCGGCGCCGGCAGCGTCGTGCTGGCTTCCGTGCCACCGCACAGTACCGCGGTCGGCGTTCCGGCGCGGATCCTTGCCCAGCCCGCCTCCATGGCCCCGGCGCTCGATATGGATCAGTCGAATTGGATTATTTGAGGCTACCACGAGCGAGATCTCAAGATGGAGCGCATGGGGACCATGCGCTCCACCCACGGATATTTCATGAATAGTCAGACTAACCCGTGATCGCCATTGGGCTTTTGGGCGTTGGGCCGGCTCTTGCCTGGCTGTATCTCTTATTTGGCCGGAGCGGATTTTGGCGTTGCCGGGAGCGCGACGACGCCGAACTTCCGGACCCTCCACGCTGGCCGTCGGTGACCGCCATCGTGCCGGCACGCAACGAGGCGGACACCATTCGAACTTGTGTGGCCAGCCTGCTTGGCCAGGACTACCGCGGAACGTTCCGAGTGATTGTCGTGGACGATCAGTCCACGGATCGAACCGGGGAGTTGGCGCAAAGCGTGCGTTCCGCTGCATTGATGGTGCTCACCGGCAGCGAACGTCCCGCCGGTTGGGCCGGAAAGGTCTGGGCGATGCATCAAGGACTGGAGCGGGCACTGGCCGATTTCACCCGAACTCCAGAGTATATCTGGTTCACCGACGCGGATATTTCTCACCGGCCTGACACTCTCGCGAGACTGGTCGCCCGGGCGGAGGCGCCGGGCGGTTTGGCGTTGGTTTCGCTCATGGCTCGCCTTTCCTGCCACACCCGCGCCGAAAAGTTTCTGATCCCGGCCTTCGTCTACTTCTTCCAATTGCTCTACCCATTCGCAACGGTCAACAATCCGAGGTCTCGGACCGCCGCGGCGGCAGGCGGATGTATGTTGGCGCGAACGGCCGCGCTTCGACGGGCGGGCGGATTGCGTCCGATCCCAAACGCGATCATCGACGATTGCGCTTTGGCCCGTCTGTTGAAAACGCAGGGACCGATTTGGATCGGCCTGACGAACCGTTCCGTGAGCCTGCGGATCTACGATCATTTCGCGGATATTCGGCGTATGGTTACGCGCACCGCATTCGTTCAGCTGCGCTGTTCGCCCGTCCTTCTCCTCGGCACGCTCAGCGGTCTGGGCGTGATCTTCGTGGCACCGGTCTTCGCCGCGCTGTTCGCGCGGGGCATCCCGGAATTCGCCGGTCTGTGCGCCTGGGCGGCAATGGCTGTTTCGTTCGGACCCATGCTTCGATTCTATGGCCGGCCCGCTTGGTGGGGTGTTCTGGTTCCGCTGATCGCCTCGGTTTACGGAGCGTTCACCCTCGAATCCGCCATTCTCTATTGGCTGGGGAGGGGAGGGAATTGGAAGGGCCGCATTCAAGCGGCTCGCGGCGTTTGATCGACGGTGGAGCGCATGGTCTCCATGCGCTTGAGCGTTTGTCCGCCTTCGGCGCCGAAGCGCATAAGGACCATGCGCTCGAAGCCTCCATCAAGCGGCTGGCTGTGGATGGATCTATCTGACAGCGTTCGGCCGGTGATTACGACTGCAGCCCCGCCCGAGCGAGTAGCGATTGTAACGGCCTCCAGCCGGGGAATTGGCGCCGCCTGCGCGCGCAAGCTCAAGCAGCAGGGTTATCGCCTCGTTCTGATGGCACGTTCCGAGCAGGTGCTCAAGGTGGCCGAAGAGCTCGACGCCGTCGGCGTGCGCGGATCGATCACCGAGACCGCGGATCTGGCACGAGCGGTCGACGCTGCCCTGGCCACTTTTGGCCGGATCGATGCCGTCGTGAACAGTTCCGGCGACCCGCGTGGGGGAGAACTGAATTCACTTTCCGATGAATTGTGGGCTGAAGTCTTCCAATCGTATTTGATGAGCGTGGTCCGAATGGCCCGCCTGGTGACGCCGATCATGATCCATCAAAAAGGCGGATCGATCGTGAACATTTCCGGCAGCGACGCATTCGAGCCCGACCTGCGATTTCCGGTGGCGAGCACGCTGAGGGCCTCCGTAAGTGCGTACACGAAACTCTATGCGCGCCAATACGGCCCCCATGGGATCCGAATGAACTGCGTTCTGCCCAACGTCGTCTCCGATCACGACTCCAAAAATATCCGCGAAGACATCAGGCAAGAGGTGCCGCTGCAGCGCCCCGCCTCCTTTGAGGAAATCGCCAACGTTGTCGCGTTCCTGCTGTCCTCCGATGCCTCCTTCGTCACAGGAGAAAATCTGCGGGTGGATGGTGGAGCGGCTCGCGGCGTTTGATTGGTGGGTGGAGCGCATGGTCCCCCTGCGCTTTGACCTCAATCCGCGTTTCGCGCCGAAGCGCGTGGGGACCACGCGCTCCACCTCGAGATAAGCCCCTGGCTACAGGGCGCAGACATTGAAGGAAATTTTGCTTAGTTCGTCAGGAGCAGGCCGTTGGCTTTCAGATGAGCATAGGTCGCGGATGGCAGTTCTTGAGCCAAAAGTTCGTCGTTCTCGGCGGCGAATTGCTTTTCTGCCGCCGCCATGGCCGCCGAGTCGACGCCGCGCGCATTGGCGTCCTGCTGATAGACTCCGACGCTGTCGGAGTAGTCGCGAAGGACATCATAGATCCCATCGATCTTCTCGGCGGGAACCCCCCAGCGGTCGGCGTTGCGCCTCAGTTCGACATAACGGCTGTCCTGCTGTTTGAGGTACTGCTGCAAAGCCGGTTCACCCGCGATCTGCGCGAATTGCGCCTGCCATTCGTCCGCTTTTGCGGCGATGATCCCATTCAATCCCGCATCCTGGGTATTCACCTGTTCGTTCACCAAGGCAGATCGGGTCTGATCCCACTGCCTTTGCGCATCGGCCAATGCCGCGACCTGACCGTCGCTGAGCTGAACGTCGGCCAAGTTTCGCCGAATATTGCCCACCGTATCGTCCGCTCCTTCGAGCAGGATCGCACGATGATCGCCCAGCAGGTCGCGAAGCTTTTGCCCCACCGCGCCTTCAGAGTCCTTTTGCCGCTGCGCCGCGGTGGCGCCGTCGATGGCTCCGTTCAGTTTATCCTCCTGCACTTGCCGGAGCGTATCCTGCAGACCGCGTTCAAGGTCGTAAACATGGCCGCGCTCTCCATCCGACAATCGCGCTTCGCCCACGCGAAGACCGCCTAAAACACGATCCATGTCCCAAGCACGATACTCGGTCGAACCGAGCGCCGCCCTCACATCGCGATCCATCTCGATATCGTGCTCGATGCTCGCCGCGGCCAGCCCATCCGCATCGATCTCACCGCGCATATAGCGTCCTTGTATCTCCACCTGGCGCGATTGCCACCGTTTCTCGAAATCCGATTCCACCAATTCAGCGAGGACACCCGTGGGGACGCCCGCCTTTCGCAGCGGTTCGAGCCAAGATTGCCAACCGGTGCCAAGAACCACCGCCGGCCGCGCACCGGCTCCCGGCGCCATCACTCGGCTTGTGTTGGGTCCCGGTGGGACCGGTGCGACCACCGCCGGGGTTAATTTTCGATGCTGAAGCCAGAGGGCGGCCAGCAGCCCCAGATTCAGCGAGATCGAGATGAGAAGAAGGCGTTTCATGACTCCAGCGAAAGGAATGCCCCGCGGACTCCCCAGTCCGCGGGGCGCACCTAACCGAACCTAATCTTGGTGGAACGTCGTCACGCTCATCGCCGGCAGCGTGTAGGTGAAGGCGTTGTTCGAAACGGTCGCACTCGTCTCCGTGGCCATCCCTTCGCTGGCCGAAGTCCGATTGACCAGAAGCGATGTGACACCGGTGGCGTTTTGAATCGAGAAAGTCTGACCCGCGGACGACGAACTGTTGTTGATCGCCACGATCACCAATCCGTTGTTGTGAAAGGCGGTGACGAAGATGCCCGACGTGGGATTGTAGGTCGTGCTGCAGCGGACTTTGCCCGGCCGCACGTATTTCGCGAATTGTCCGATCGCGTAGCCGTTGGTGAGCGGGGTGCTGCCATTCACCAGATCGTCGCTTTCGAGAGCCGGATGATACGCCCGCCACCAGAAGTAGGCGCTCATTTGGTTGTTGAGGCAGTCGCTCACTTCCTTGGCGTCGGTGATGGCGGTCCCAATATCCTGACCCGAATTGTAGTGCTCCGTCATCCACACATGCTTGCCGTGATTGAGCGCGTTCTGGTGGACGATGTTGCCGCCGCCGTAAATGTGCCCGGCTACGATCGTGATGTGTCCGTCCGCCGTGGAGTTGTTCAGCGTCGGATCGGAATACGAATCATCGAAGTGAAACGACTCTGGCATCACGATGGGCTTGCCGACCGTCGGCGCGTTGTTTTGGCACCACGTTTCCATTTCCGCGGCCGTCCACGAACACGATTGATAGGTCACCGTGATGTCGGGTTCGTTTTGCATCGATACCCAATCGCAGCCGACGGTGGTCGCCGAACTGGCCAGATAGGATGCATACGCGCCGTATTCGCTGGTCAGCAGCGAGCCGCCCACCTCGTTGTCGTTGGATTTCATCGCCGCGGGGGGAGTCCAAGGGGTTCCCAATACCTTGGCCCCAAAGGAATGGGCGAGCGACGCGTTGCTTTGGTCCGTCGCGAAGCTGCCGGTATCGCTGATCTGAACTCGCAGCAGCGAAAACCCCAGTTGATTGGTTCCCGTCCCGAAGAAGGTCGCGGCCTGGGCGCTCGTCATCACGTTCGCAAAAACGCTGGCGAAGCCGAAGCCGTCAATGGTCTGCAGGTTCTGGCCGACGTTCACCGTGCACGTGCCGGCCGTGGCGCCGGCCGCGCCGGCCAGAAATGCGGCGCCGAGGACGAAACGACGAAGCAAGGACGAGGTGGCGCAGTCAGAGCCGCGCGATGAAACAAGGCGAGTCGGGGGTAGCATGGTTTTTCAATTTGAGGCTTGAGGGGCGGAAGAGGCGCCTCCCAACCGGCTGCGGCAGATCCCCGGCAGAGGGGGTAGGGATCCAAACGCCTCCAGCGCCGCCGATGCTACGCCTTTGTCAGGGGCGCCGACTACTGGCTCTTGGTATGATTTTGACTATGTCCTAAGGCAGAGCCTAGGTGGAGCGCGTGGTCCCCACGCGCTTCGGCGCCCAATGCGGGCGGAGGTTAAAGCGCATGGGGACCATGCGCTCCACCCGCAGCCAGTTACTCTGATTTAAGTGAGAGTCTCAACGAGATAGTCGAAGCTACGCTGCAGCGAATCAAACGGATCCCCCGGGCAGGTATCCTGTTCAACCAGGAATTGCCCGCAGCCGGAAAGCTCCGCCGCGGCAACAATGGCCGGGAAGGGCAGAACGCCGTTTCCGATCTCCGTCCAATGCGGGGCCCCCTCAGCCGGCTGGGCCAAATCCTTCAAGTGAATGAACGGCAACCGCCCCCTCAGCCGGCGGCACCATTCCACACAATCGCCCCCGCCGACGTGGACCCAGTAGGTGTCCAATTCCGCCACCATCAGGTCGGACCCGATTTCGGCGAATAGAAAGTCCAGGATCGTTGCGCCTTCGAATGTGCGAAATTCCAGATCATGGTTGTGATAGCCCAGGGTCATCCCCGCGTCCCGCAATACCCGGCCGGCATGGGCCAAACGGCGCGCAAAGTCCCGCACGCCCGCCTCACTTTGCAGATCCACCCCTTCGGGATACGGAAAGGCCGTCAGCGTGCATCCCAGCTCCCGCATCCGCTCCACGGCCTCCTCCGGTTCGGTTAGCAGCATTGCACCCCGTTCGTGCGAGGAAACCAGATTCAGGCCCTCTCCGTTCAGAATGCTCTTCGCCTCGCGCGGTTCGACGGGGCAGGACCAAGTGTGCTGAACCGCCTCATATCCCATCGCCCGAAGTTTTCGCGCCGTCGCCGCCAAATCCGACGCTGTCCGGCAAAAATCGCGCGCCGTGAACAGAGTCGCCCCAATTTGAGAACGCTTCATCGGCTCAGCTCCGAACGGGAATCGAAAAGTGCTCGCAATACCGATGGTAAAGATGTCCCGCCTGGAGGTAGGCCGAATGGGGGCTCATGAAATGGGAAAACTCGAACGTGATGCCTTTTTCCACTCCGACCTGGGCGGCGGCCTGGAGCTTCAAAAGCAGTTTCTCCCACTTGATCGGAAAAAACTTGATCGGCATGTCGCGATCGAAGGTTTCGCTGTTGGTCCACGAGCACAATCCGTGCCGCTGGGCAAGGTAGAGATTGACCGAAAGATAGTCAGCCAGCTCGCCGAATTCCACGTGGCCGTCCTGAAAGGCGACAATATCCACGGCGCCGGCGATCCCGCCCATGATTTCGTCCCACTCACGCTGATGTTCGTCCAACGTGACGGGAGTGTTCTTGGCAATCGCAGCTCCGAACGCGTCCACCGCCTTGATGCCGTCCATATAGGGAGAGATGAGGATCGGGAGTTTCCCGCCGGAGAGCGCCTTGCAGTGTTGTCCGAGCGTGGCGTAGACGTCGATGGCGCCGCGCATGCGCCGGCTGATTTCCTGGGTCAGATACCAACCGCGAAAGGCCGGACGACTTCCATACCGCTTCCAGACCTCGTCGATCGCCGCCCGGTTGAGGTCGATCTCCTTTTGAAAATTGCCGACGTGCCAATAAGAGCCGGAATCGTACGTGCCAAAATAGAACTGCATCCCGTGCCGCTCGGCCAGGATCAGGAACCGGTCCACCAAATCAACCGGCGGCCGGTAGCAGCGCTCCTTGCCGATCAACACTTCCGACGGATAAGTCAGCCAGCGCTTATGGCCGCTGCGGATCAAAACCACCGTGTCGATTCCGGCCGCGGCCATGGCGGCGAAGTCCCGGTCCCATTCCGCCGCGCCCCAGTTCTGGTGCGGAATATCATGGGAGATTTCGTCGAGGAAAGTGCCGGTGATGGGCAGGGTCGGGGTCGTGCTCATGGTGAAATTCCTTTGGGCTTCAGACTCGGCCCGGCGCCTGCAGCTTGCCCAATTCCTCCGAGCAAAGGAAGAGCGCCCGCGGCACGTGAAAGCAGCCCTTCCATTTTCCGCCCTTGAGCGGGAGCAGAGGACGACCCTGCCGGTTCAAATAGCCGAACCACTCGCCGAATTCGGGATCCGCGAAATGCCCCCACGTGTACGCGTGGACGCGCTCGAACCACTCCGCGCAGGCCTTTGATCCGGTGAGTCGAAGGCCCTTGAGCAAGGCCACCAGAGACTCCGCGTGCACCCACCACAGCTTCTGGTCCCATTCGAGCTGCTGGGGCGGACGGGCCAGGGCATCGAGAAAATAAAAGATTCCTCCCTCGTCGGCATCCCAACCCAGCTCAAGCGTCCGCAGGGTAACGGCGACCGCCCGCTCCGCCAAACTGCGGTCCCGGCGGCGTTCCGCGATATCCATCAAAAACCACATTGCCTCGATGCCGTGCCCGGGATTGATCAATCGACCCTCGAAGCAATCGACCAATCCGCCCTGGGGCGAAGCGTGCTCCCGCAGCACCTGCTTTTCCGGGTCCAGAAAGAGCCGGAATATCTCGTCCACACAGGAGTCGAGCGCCGCGTCGCATTCGGCCGCGCCAATCTGCCATTCCAGCTCCAAGGCCAGATTGGAGAGGATCATTGGAACCGCCAGGGATGCGAGCGGGCGGGTGCCCGGCACGCTCTTGCTGAACCGTCCCTTCGGATTTTCGCGGCGACGCAGAATCGAACGATAGGTGGAGGCCGCGATCTCCCGCGCCTGCCCGTCTCCGGTTGCCTGGGCATACTGGCTGAATGCCATCGCCGCGAAGCAGTCGGAAAAGATGCTGTAGGCCGCAGTCAGGGGCCGGCCCTCCGCGGTCAGGCTAAAATACCACTGATCGTCGGCGTCACGACCGTGCTGCTGTAGAAATCGAACGCCAAGCTCCGCCATCTGCCGCCATGATTCGCGCCGTTCCAACCGAAGATAGAGCATGGAATGCGTCCAGACTTGCCGCGCCTGCAGCCAGACAAACTTGTCGCGGTCATAAACGG
Source organism: Opitutaceae bacterium (assembly GCA_036502225.1). GTDB lineage: Bacteria > Verrucomicrobiota > Verrucomicrobiia > Opitutales > Opitutaceae > Palsa-1447. Next base: position 15,808 of record DASXYY010000049.1, on the reverse strand, counting down.
CGCCCGACCGATCGAGACACGTGAAGTACCCGCCATTGGTCTCATCGGGCGAATGTTTTGCCCAAAAGGGGAGCACGTCTTCGAGGAGTGCCCGCCGATATATCTGGCGCAGCGTGGGGTAATCCATGCTGGGCCGCACCATGACGGAAGCGGCACCCGACGGCGAGCCCTCGGTTCGTCAACGCGAGAATAATCCGGCATTGAGGACGTCCCGGGGCCATCCACACTTCGTGCGTGGTCCTGAAACTTTGCACCGTTGGCTGCGGGCAATTTGCCGAGCTTTGCCATGGACCAGTACAGCGGTCGCGCGCCGAAAGCGAACGGGACGTCGAACTGGCGGGCTGCTGTGATCAAGCAAAGGATCGCGCCGAGCATTTTCGCCAGCGATTCGGCTATGCCCGTGCCTATGATGACGTTTCGGGGATGCTGGCCGCGGAGCGGCCCGATGCCCTGGTCGTCGCCGTGCCCCCCGCCGTCACCGCCCGCGTGGCGGCGCCCATCTTTGCGGCCGGGATTCCCGTGCTGCTGGAGAAGCCTCCCGGTCTGGACTCCGGCGAATTGGCGGCGCTTCAGAAGGCGGCGGAGGCCGGCAAAACGCGGGTTCAGGTGGCCTTCAACCGACGCTACATGCCCGTGATAGTGGAAGCCCAGCGCCGGCTGGCCCGCTGGGGCGAAGCGGCCGTCTCGCGCATCGAATACGCCATGGTTCGGCGCGCCCGCTTCAACGAAGACTTTTCCACCACGGCCGTCCATGCGATCGACGCATTGCTGCACTTGGCCCGCTCGCCGCTGGCCGCCGTGGAGTTGCGCTTTCAAGTCCAGCGCGAAGGCGAGCAGAGTGTGATCAACGTCGAACTGCGCGGGGAAACCCGCAGCGGAATACAGCTTTTCCTGGCGGTCTTGCCCAATGGCGGATCGAACCGAGAGACAGCGGTGATCCATGGGCGGGGCCGACGCCTGCACGTCGACATTCCGGCCTCGCCGCTCGCGAACGAGCCCGGCACGCTGACGGAATCGGCGGAAGGGAAACCATCGGCCGCCTATACGGACGCCACGTCCCATACTGGCATGCTCGATCGCATGGGAATCGCCGGCGAGTTCGCCGCCTTCTTGGCGGGCGTTCCAAGCGGCGCGGCGCTTTCGCCCTGCCTGGCCGACTGCGCACCCGCCGTCGCCCTGATGGCCGCGATGCGGGCCGGGCAGACGCATCCCTCGATCGCGTGAGTTCAATTTTTTGTATGCAGTTGTCTTTCGACGTGAACCACCGCCCAACCATTCCCGAAATTCATTCATGAACCGTCCGATCTTACTTTCCCTCGCCGTTGCCACGCTCGCCTTCCTGAATTGCGCGAAAGCCGAAGACCAGCCCGGCTCGCTCGTGCTGGCCCGCGAGGGACGTGTGATCTCGGTGGTCCCCTACGGGCCGAACATCGTGCGCATCACATTCAGCACGGACAAGGACGCGGCGTTGGCCCGCCCAGGCTACGGGATCAGCGCCCAACCGGCGGCCGACGGCTGGACGCGCGAGCGGGGCGCCGACGGGGGAGAGATCTATCGGTCGTCACAGATGAATCTGCAGTTCGCGGCGGATCCCGTGCGCAAGGATCAACTGCCGCAGCCCTTGCCGCTGGACGCGTTGAATCTTCAGCTTCGCGACGAATACTTCGGCGGTCCCAGGGATCCGTTTGCGCCCCATCCCGACGCGCTGCGGATCACCGACGACGACGGTCGAGCGCTCCTCAACCTGCGCAATTGGACCCTGGCGCCCGAGCGCCCCGAAGTGGCCAAACTGGATCCCGCCGATCACGGATTCCGAGTCGGCGCGCTGTTTGATTCGCCCGCGGACGAGCACTATTACGGGCTGGGGCAGCAACAGCAGGGCTGGATGGACCTGCGCGACCACGAAGTCCACTGCTGGCATGAGTACTCATCGCTGGGCGGAGAGGACGTGGGTGTGCCCTTTCTCGTATCCAGCCAGGGATACGGCCTGATCTGGGACAACCCCTCCAAAACGACGGTCGATTTGGGCATTAACCTGCGCAACGTCTGGTCGTCGGAGGTGGGCAACCGCGTCTCGTTCTTCGTCATCGCGGGCAAGACCAGCGATGAGATCTACGCCGGCTACCGGAAGCTGACCGGCGTCACGCACCTGTTGCCGCGCGGCGTCTACGGCTTCATCCAAAGCAAGGCGATCTATCCCACGCAGCAGCAGATCCTGGATTTGGCCCGAACCTACCGCGCAAGGAATCTGCCGCTGGATGTCGTCGTCGTCGACTTCCTGAATATGACGAGGCAGGGCGAATTGGACCTCGATCTCAAGCGCTGGCCTGATGCCGCGGCGATGAACCGCGAACTTCATGCGATGAACGTTCGCACGCTGCTGAGCGTCTGGCCTCATTTCGCGCCGGGAACGCAGTTCTACGATCTGCTGCGCGGTCGCGGCTGGCTCGTGAATCGAATGGACGGCACGCCGGATCTGGGATGGGCGCCCAAAACGATCGGCCCCAATATCGATTCAACCAATCCCGCCGCGGCCAACTGGTTTTGGGAGCAGATCCGCGATCGCTACGTCAAGCCCTACGGCTTCGACTACATTTGGCTCGACGAGACCGAACCCGACATCGATCCCACTCCGGATGAGTTTTCGATCGGGTCCGGCGTGCGCTACTACAACGTCTATCCGCTGTTTCACACCGCGGCAGTTTACGATGGCTTCCGCCGGGATTTTGGTGACAGCCGCCGCGTCATGATCCTGGCGCGCGCCGCCTACCTTGGCGCCCAGCGCAATGGGACCGTATTCTGGTCGAGCGACATCCAGGCGACGTGGGATATGTTGAAGCGCTCGATCCCGACCGGGCTGAATTTTACCGCGAGCGGATTGCCGTATTGGGATACGGATATCGCCGGATTTTTCTCACCCCAGATCCCCGCGGATTACCACGCCGCCCACCAACCGCTGATCGATGGGTCGGATGCGCGGGAAGTGATCGGCCGCTACGAAGACTATCCGGAATTGTTCGTGCGTTGGTATGAGTGGGGCGCCTTTCAACCCGTCATGCGCGCCCACGGCGAGCGGATGCACAACGAAGTCTGGTCCTTTGGCAAACAGGCGGAGCCGATCCTGGAGAAATTCCTGAAGCTGCGTTACACGCTGTTGCCCTATACCTATTCGCTCGCATTTCGCACCTATCGGACGGGCGCTCCCTACATGCGGGCGCTCTTCATGGACTTCCCGAACGATCCCAAGGCGGCCAATCTTCCGGACGAATACATGTTCGGGCCGGCCTTCCTGGTCGCCCCCGTGACGGAGCAGGGTGCCACTCAGCGCGAGGTCTATCTGCCGGCCGGCAGCGACTGGTACAACTTTTGGACGAACGAACGGCTGCCTGGCGGTCAAACCATTGCTGCCGCCGCCCCGATCGACGTCCTGCCGTTGTTTGTTCGCGCCGGCAGCATCATCCCATTCGGAGCTGACGTGCAAAGTGGCCAGCAGCCTCAAGCCATCGCTTCGGTTCGGGTCTATCCCGGCGCGGACGGGACCTTCGACGTCTACCAGGATGATGGCGACACCTACACCTACGAACGAACCGGAGGCCAAGTCACGCACCTGATCTGGGACGACGCCGGTCATCGTCTGTCTGGACAGGAGAAGCTTTCGGCCAAGGTCGATATCATTCAATAGGTGGAGCGCGTGGTCCCCACGCGCTTTGATCTCTATCCGCGTTTGGCGTCGCTCAGCGCATGGGGACCATACGCTCCACCCACCATGGCGTTCAGCGTTCCGAGGACGTCGTCGCCGCGGCGCCCTGGCCCGAGGACAGGCGGCTTTGCGCGTTGCTGATCGTCTGCTGCGACTGCGTCACTTCGACGGGAATGGGAGCCACATTCAGGACGATGTATTTCGGCAGAGCAATGAGGGCGGCCAGCATGCTGGGCCGGACCTGTTCCAGCGATTGGATCATTCCATTCGTCAACGCCACCCGGGTGGCATCGGCCACGAGCGGCCGGCCGATCATTCGGTACAGAAAATCATGCTGGGAATCCGGGAGCATGACCATTCGCGGCGCGATCGCGCAGCCATATTGGCGAGCGGCGTCGCGAAATTGGGGATCGGCCGAAATCGTCTCCTCCACTGACAGCTCGTAAGGAATCGGCAGGCGCACCACAAAGCCGCCGCCCCGACCCTTTTCATCCAAGGACCATTTGCGATTGCGCGGAAAATCCGCCCCCAAATCGTAGCGCTTGGTCAAGCGAGCCCGGATGGCGCCATACCAGTGTCCGCCGGATCCATCCGGCACCGTCAGCAGCTCGGTGCCGCTGGTCGTCCCTGCATCGGTCAGCACCATTTGGGCGGAGGTCGGAAAAGAAGCCGTATTCTGGGCGCCGGTCGGGCCCTTTTGCGCGTAGGCCAGGTAATCCTCGGCCGTGAAGCCCTGTCCGCTATAGGAACTCACCGGCGCGCTGATGCTGCCTAGTCGCAGCACATTCGGCTCGGCGCCCACGATCGCGCCGACGGTATTGACGCTTTGCCCGGGAGTGCTGGCGTCGAGCGTCTGCAACAGCCCGGTCGCCGGGTCCACGGAAATGGTCGTGTCCTTGTCGGACAGGATGCTATTGCTCCAATCGAGATTAAACCGTTCCGAAGGGTCCGCCTCGATGATCACGGTCGGAATCACGTTCCACGAGCGAAGTTCGGCGTTCCAGGATAGCCCGACGACCACGCTGCCCTTGGGCAGAAAATACGACAATCCGTTCTGGGGAGCTTCCGTGGAACCGGGCGGTTCTCGGGTGGTTTGCACGGCGGCGCAGCCGCCGAAGAGAAGCCCCAGAGACAAATAAAGCAGCAGGCGATAGGTCACCGCTCCCTTTGACCAAATACAGCCCTCTGGGTTCAGGTTCCGATTTCATACCCGGTGAAGCGCGTGGTCCCCACGCGCTTGAATCTCCTCGCGATAGGCCCGGCTCAAGCTTGCCGAAAGCTCCGCGTCCGATTCACTTTTCGCGAGAAGTCCCCATGGCGAAAACAAATCCCAAAATCGACGCCTACCTCGCTGCGGCCGACCGCTGGCAGGCGGAAATGAGAAAGCTCAGAACGATACTCAACGACTGCGGCTTGGATGAGGAGTTGAAGTGGGGCAAGCCGTGCTACGCTTTCGAGGGGCACAACGTCGCCGTGGTTCAACCCATGAGCCAATATTGCGCCCTCCTATTCATGAAAGGCGCCTTGCTCAAGGACCCTGGCCGGCATCTGGCGAAAACCGGGCCCAATGCGGAGGTCGGCCGCCAGCTCCGCTTCAACCGCACGCGCGAGATCGCCGATCAGGAGAGCGTGCTCAGGGATTTCGTCCGCCAGGCCATCGAGGCGGAAAAAGCCGGATTGAAGATCAAGACCAATCCGGTCTCCGAAATGAAATTGCCGGAAGAATTTCAAACCCGACTAACGGCCGATCCCAAGTTGAAGGCGGCCTTTTCCGCCCTCACTCCCGGCCGCCAACGCGCCTACCTCTTTTTCATCTCAGGGGCCAAGCAATCGAAAACACGCGAAGCGCGGGTTGAAAAATGCGCCCCACGGATACTTCGGGAAAAAGGCCTGGATGACGATTGAGTGCCGCTGTAGCCGAGGGCGATTGGCCTCCAGCGCATCGTGGCGATGTTGATCGAACGAACGGATTTCAGCAGACTTACCGCAGCTTCAGGCTAACTCTTTCGTCCCCGTGTCCCACTCCCTCGCCCGAGCGCTCGCCGCCTCGTTAATCGCCGGCGCACTTAACGCCGCGGTCGCTTCCGCCAGTGAAAACTGGCTCGCCGCCTACAAGGGCCACCCCTTCGTTCCCAACAGTCCCCAGCTCATACCGGGTCCGGTCAAGTTCGCCTACTATGACCAAGGAGGGCCGGACGTCGCTTTTCACACCTCGGACGCGGTCAACCACGGCAGCGGACAATTGAACCCCGCCGACGGCAATTCGTTGAATGAGTTTCGGATCAAGGAGGCCGTCAGCATCTCCTTCACCAAAGGTCACGATATCGACGAAAACCCCTATGGCCGCTGCTTCCAACCGGTGGGCTCGCTTTATGTCGGCTGGACCACGCCCGGCGAATGGCTCAACTACACCGTCAACGTGGACAAGGCGGGGTGGTACACGGTGTCGCTGCTCTACACGGCCAATGGCGACGGGCGGCTCGGCCTCAAGCTCGACGGCGGCCAAACTTTGGGCGAAATCCCGGTTCCCAGCACTCACAACGACCGCGATCTCGTGGCCTGGCGCCAGTGGCACCATTGGGGCCGCGTCGAAGGCACGTCTCGCGTGCGGCTTCCCGCCGGACGCCACGTCCTCACCGTCACCGTGCAGGAGCACGGCAACATGAATCTGGATACGCTCGAATTTCATCCCGCGGCCCTCTGAAGGAGGCGCGCGGCGCTCCCGGGCCGCTATTTGGCGGTCCAGTCGGTGATGAACGCGGTCCCCCCGGAGGTGAGGGCAAACGGCGTGGAGCGGCCCCCGTTCGGATCGACCATGGTCATGGGATCACTCGGCCAGGAGCTGATCGGTTCCAGGACGCCGGATTTGCCCAGGCCGATCGAATATTTTCCAATGCCGATCGCCTCGCACTCGACAAAATCCGCGACGCCATAGTTGGCGAGCGGCAGGATCGCCTTGTCAAACGGAGCTTCGACAATCCATTCCGCCGATTTCCGGCCAGCGCTTTTCACTGTGGTATAGGAAGTCGGCACGGCAAATTCCGCGTTCTGCGTGAGGTTTTCGATCGTCAACTGAAACACATAGCCGGCCTTCGTCTCCGCCACAAACTTGACCTGGGCCCAGATGATGTCGCCCGGATTTGCCGGAAACCCGACGATTTCATAGGCGGGACTCGGATACATTTCGAACCAAACGTAATTCTGCTGCGCCGTGCCGTCCCAATCCTGCTCAGTGCCGGTCTGCTCAACGGACGGAGTGGTATAGCCATCCAACCCAACCCACGTCGATGAATAGGACGCCGTGGTCCCGCCTTTGACGGTGGGAATCTGCCAGGCGCCTTCGACGAGATTGAACATGTCGGTCGTCTTGCTCACTTCGGACGGCACCGCGTAACCGCTCCAGTTGCCGGAAGTGGACTCCCACATCGGGAGGCGCGGAAAGTTCTTTTGCCCGTGATGGACGGCGGAGTAGGGGATCGGCTTGATCACGTAGTTGGGCGTAGCCGAGAAGGCCGAAACGGCCAGGACCGCGCTAATGGCTGCGCAGGCTGAAACCAGACGCGAGGGGTGGTTCATCGTTGAAGAAGAAGGGGGCAGGATGAGGGACCTGGAAGCGCGAACGCAACGTTGGCAATGGCGACATTCTGGCGTCGCCGCAAACGAAAATTAACTGCATTCGCGGCGGACTGTCAGACAGATGAACACGAAACTTCCCGCCCCCGGTCACGTCCGGCAGAATTGCACTATGCTCATCGACAAATTCATTCCCCCAGGCGCATCGAAACTCTTCTCTGCGCTCTGCTTTGTCGCCGGATTTTCCGCCGCTGCTCAAGCCCAGAGCTACAACCCCAATCCGCCGGCGGAGATCAAAAATCCGCCTCGGCAGTGGATCGATGCCGCCACCGGCCACCGCGTGATCCGCCTGACCGATGAACCCGGCTCGGCCAGTTTCTATTTCAACTACAATCCCTTTACCCCGGACGGAAAGGAGATGGTCTACACCAAGCCCGGCGGCATCGGAGTGGTGAACCTGACGACGCTCAAGACCCGGACGTTGGAGAACGCGCATCCTTTGCGCACCATCATCGTCGGCCACAAGACTCCGACCATCTACTACACCCAATCGGTCGACGCCGAGGCGGCTTCACCGGAGCACCTGGCCGTTTGGGCCTGCAATATCGACACCGGCGAGACTCGAAAGCTCGTGGAGCTTCCGCCTCGCGCCACCGTCGTGACGATCAATGCGGACGAGACGCTGGCCTGCGGTTCCTTCATCGAAGGCACTGGCAGCGCCAATGGCGCCTATGATGGGAGTCAGCGCAGGAACGCCCACGGAAACTTCGGATCGCAAAATCAGGGCGAGCCGATGAACAAATCCCAGATGATGGAGCGGCGTCTGGCGGCCAAGCTGCCCATGACGATGTTCACGATCAATCTGCAGACCGGACAGATGACTCCGCTCCTTGAGCACAATACGAATTGGCTCAATCACATGCAGTTTTCGCCGACCGATCCGTCGCTGCTGCTTTATTGCCACGAAGGCATGTGGTGGAAGGTGGACCGCATTTGGACGATGCACACGGATGGGTTGGCCAACCAGCTGGTCCACCAGCGGACCTTGGAAACCGAGATCGCGGGCCACGAGTGGTGGGCGGCGGACGGCATCACCATCATGTACCAGCTGCACGATCCCAAAGGCATCGGGTCCTTCGTCGCCAGCTACAATGAGCGCACTCAGGAACGCATCTGGTATCACTACGACCAGGATTCGTCGTCGATCCACCACAATAGCTCGCCTGACGGGGCGCTCTTCTGCGGCGACGGCAACCCGGAAAACCGTTGGATTGTCCTTTGCCGTCCCGAGCTCAACCGGGATTCTTCCGGCGGAACGTTGGGCGCCAATCTGATCAAGACCGGCAATCTCGTGGCCGAACGCTTGGTCAACATGTCCAAGGACGCCGTCCACAATGACCACAATTACCGGCTGGAACCGAACCCGCTGTTCACCCCGGACATGAAGTACATCATCTTTCGCTCGAACTTCTTCGGACCCGACTACGCCTTCGCGGTCGAGGTGGCGAAGGCCCGCCAAGGCTGAAAGCGGGTGGAGCGCATGGTCCCCATGCGCTTCGGCGTCAAACGCGGATGGAGGTCAAGACGCGTGGGGACTCGCATGGGCCCGGATTCGCCCGAGCAGGTCTTGGGCCAGGGCCCGATACCGTTTGTTCACCAACGGATCGTCCGCCAGCTTGGCCGCAATGTCACCCGCCGTTTGCGTATCGCCAATTCTCCACAAAGCCATCGCCAGCGCGGCAATCACCTGGTCCGTTGATCTGCGGTTGCGAATGCGCCGGTAGCAGTCCTCGATCGTGGTGATGCTCTGCTGATCGACGACCGGGGCGCAGGCCTCGTTCACCGCCCAGGATTCGTTCAGATCGACGTCGAGCGGTTCAAGTTCGATACCGCGACGGTCCCAGCCTCGCACCTCCGGCAATTCCGGGCCCATCCGACTATCCAGGCCGAACGGCCCCGCGTCGCGGGTCAACAGCGCGTCGCCCATCCGATAGACTCGCGAGTTTTTCGAGCCGGATGCGATCAATTGTCGAACAACCTTCAATGCGGCATCCTGGCGCCCCCAGCTATTGCAGGATTCCAAGAGCAATTCCCGCAGGCAATCCGATCGGAGACCATTCCTCAGCAAAGCATCCAGCGACACCGCGCTGTCCGGAACCCGTTGCAACAAGGTTTGAATCAGCACGAACAACTCGCGGACTTCGCGGGCCGGCAAATCGAAATGGGTCTCCGGAAAATGCGTCACGTCCGCGGCCAAAGCGATCGGAAACACATTGTATCGGCCCGAATCCAGATAGGACTTCAACGTGAACTGCCACTGCTTCCAATCCTGACCGAAGACCGATGCGAACTGCGATTCCGTGGGCGACCCGCCCGCTTCGAGATAGTCGCGCCAGGCGATCAACTTGCGGGACCAACGCCGATCGGGATTGGAGAGCAGGAACTGCGTGAAGAGCGCAGCCTGGCCTTCAAACCGTCCGACCTGACTCTCTTTCGTGAATTCCGGCGATGACGGGTTGACCTCGAAGAAACGCCCCCACGGCACCCATGCGTCCTGAGTCAATTGATACGCCCGCGCATCGATGCGGCCCAATTTGACCCGGTCGCCATCGAATTCCGCCGTGTCGAAGTAAAAGCTGAGTCCGCGTTCGAACCAAAACGGGGCGGCGATGTCCATTTGCGCCCGTTCGATGTCGGCATAGATGGCACGCAATAGACTCAGTCCCCTTTCCTGCCAATCGTATTGGGCCACCACGACCGAGGTGACATTGCCTCCGACCAGCGACACGGCGGCCTTCCATTCCTGCATCCCGCCTTTAATTTCCAGTTTGCGCCAATCGGAGCTCTCGGTGGGCAAGATAAACACCACTGGACCGAAGCGGGCCGCCTTCCGGCCAAAAAGAATCTGGCCCGCCGCGCGAAGCATTTCGAATTCGCGCAGCACGCGCGAGGCCTCGGATGGCTTCGCGTCCGTGTAGACGATGAAATTTGGCGATCCGACCTTGATCCAATTTTGAAAGGCCACGGAATTCGCCCGCACCTCGTAGGGCGACATGACCGTGGGCGCCCCGGCCGCGACGGCGACGGAGGGCACGCACGCCAAAAGCGCGAGCCCAAGGAACTTCATCATCGGATGGAAATCAGATCGACCGCGGGCGAGGAGCGAGCCAAAAAATTCTCCATGGGATCGATTGCCCGTTTCGCGCACCCCGCCCGGGTTCTGGCCAGAGGGATTCTCTGCGCGTGGCTGGCCGCCTTCGCCCTGCGTGCCCGCGGCGCGGAGCGCTGGATCACCGCGAAAACCCCGCATTTTGAAATGTTGAGCGACGACACGTCCGCGGAATCGCGCCGTATCCTGCTCGGCCTCGAGGAATTTCGCGCCAACTTCCTGCGCTTGATGCCGCTGGTGGATGCCAGCGAACCGCGCGCTACCGTTATCGTCTTCGACCGCGAGTCCGACTTCCGGCCCTTCAAGCCGACTTACAATGGCAAGCCTCGGGACGTCGCTGGCTACTTCCTTCCGAACGAAGATGAGGTCGAGATCGCCATGACCACCGACGTGGGAGGTCCCCAGATGGATTCACGAACGGTCATTTACCATGAATACGTTCACCTCCTGCTGAATGCACGAAAAGCCAACTTTCCGCCCTGGCTCGACGAGGGATTGGCTGAAGTTTTTTCGACCTTCAAGGTAGAAGATGGGAAGGTGACGTACGGCGACGCAAAACCCGAGCACGTGGCCTATCTGCGGCAATCGCGGCTGTGGCCGCTGCCGCGACTGTTTGCCGTCACGCATGAGTCGCCGGACTACAATGAGGATTCCCGTACCGGCATCTTCTATGCCGAGTCGTGGGCCCTGACGCACTACCTGCTCTTCGGGGCGGACAAAACCAACGCCGGAAAATTGGGGAAATTTGCCCACCTTTTGTCCCACGGCGCCGATATCGAAGCGAGCTTCCACGAAGTATTCGGCATGGATGACAAAACGCTCCTCGCGAACCTGGAGGATTATTTGGATCATGGCGCTTATTTCACTCGCTCGGGCAAGGCAATCGCCCAAGACCAGGCAGTGGCATTTCGCCCCGCGACCGACGGAGAACGCGATTTGGCTCTTGCCAATCTGAAGTGGCGTTTGAACCGGGCCCCCTCCGCCGAGGTGGTGGCGAACGTTCTGGTGAAGAACGATCCGCACCAAGCCCGTCCGCACGAGCTATTGGCCGCAATCGCGGCCAGCGCGGGCGACCTGGACGCGGCGCAAGCGCATTGGCGCAAAGCGGCGGATCTGGGCAGCGACAACCCGTGGGTGTACCTGCAACTCCTAAAGGAGGCGCTGAGTCCGTACCAGGGCACGTCGCTGCTCGACACGCGACTGCCACCTGAACAGATCGCGCCGCTGCGGGCATGGGCGAATCGCGCGCTGGATCTGAGCCCGGATAATCATGACGCCATCGAACTGACGTTGAAGGTCGAGGCTGTGGCGGCCAAAATGAGTAATCGCGCGGTCAATCGCGGACAGAGCAAGGTCAATAATATGCGCGATCCGGGCGGCGCGATGCTGGCCCTCGGAATCGTTCATTGGCGCGTCAACGATTTTGACAGCGCGCGCCTGCTGGCGCGCTTGTCGCAAGCCGACCCTCGCACCGACATGATGACGCGCGCCGCCTCGGCCGAACTGCTCTATCGGCTTCCTGCCGCCGCGACCGCCGGAGAGCCCGGCGCCGATGCCATCGACGAGCAGACCGCCCGCGTCGCGCTCAATACCGGCGCCCCCCATAGCGCGGCGCTCTATTTGGACGATCTGCTCGCAAAGCAAGGCACGACCGCTCCGCGGCTCAAACTTGATCCTGTCATTATCCGTCCGAGCGATTCGGCTCAGCCGGATTCTTGGCAGCGTTCCGATGCGTTGCGAACCAAGGCGCTGGACGGAGACGCCGACGCCATGTTCGCCATGGCGATGGCGCATGCCTCCGGCGACGGGGTGGATTTCTCACCCGAACTCGCCCGGGATTGGCTGCAAAAGGCGGCCCAACACGGCCAGATTATGGCCCAAACGCTCCTCCCTCCTGGTCAAGCCGACCCCGCCGCCCTGGTGCGTTCGCTTCGCTCGGAAAAATCTCCCGCCGAGTCCGCCGGATTCCCTCCGTTGGCAGAGGAGCTGGCCGCGAAAATTGCCAACGCGGCCGCCGCCACCGATCACCACGCGCCGGTGGTGATTTATCGGCCGGCACAGCATTTTCCCCATTTTCTCGGGATCTCGAACGGGAAGGGTGAGGCAACGGTTCAATTCACCATCCTGGCCAATGGGCGGGTTGATGAATTGACGGCGAAGGAGTTTTCCGATCCGGATTTCGCCACCGACGCCGAGAATTTTGTGCGGGACTGGCTCTTCCTCCCGACCATTCGCGACGGCGCGCCCGCGGACACGGTGGCCGAAGTTTCGATTTCTCTTTTGACGGGTGGAGCGCATGGTCCCCATGCGCTTTGACCTCCATCCGCGTTTGGCGCCGAAGCGCGTGGGGACCTCGCGCTCCACCTCGGGATAGGCCCGCCGCCTACAACCTCCGCCCCGGCCACGTCTCCGGACGCTCCCAAAACGCATCCGTGCGTCCCCCGTAGTAGCGGTCCAAGACGCAGTCCATGACCAGGCTGGTGCGCCGGGCGCTCACGCCCGTGCTCGGGCACGCTCCCCGGCCCAGCAGATCGTCCACCACCGTCTGTATCAGAGGTTGTGCGACGTGCGGCGGATGCGGTCGGTCGATTTGCTGACTCCCGGACGGCGTCACCCAAACGACGGGCTCGGAACCAAACACCGAAAACGAAATCTGGCCCTTCGTGCCCGCTATGCTCAATCGATCCTCCGGGACCGCGGCCGCAAAATTCCAGCTGGCCACCCCGGGAATTCCCGCCTCGGTCACAAAAGAAACCGCCACGGAGTCCTCGACCGCGGAGGCACCCGCCAAATTGGCGGCATTTCCCGTCACGGCCCGCAGCGGCCCGAACAGGAAATCCAGCAGATCGAGCACATGAGAGCCCACGTCGAGAAAATGTCCGCCTCCGGCGACCGCGGAGTCCACCCGCCACGCCGTTTTGTCGCTCAACTTGTCCGCGCTCCCCGCATATCGAATTCCCGTAATCCGCCCAATTCCGTCTTCGGCGAGTATTCGCCGAACTTCGAGAAATCGGGGCAGGCAGCGTCGGTAGTAGGCCACGAACAACGGCAGGCGGGCGCGTGCGAAGGCCTCGATCATCTGGTCGCACTCCGGCGTATGCCGCGCCATGGGCTTTTCCACATAGGCCGGTTTCCCGGCCGCGGCGACCGCCAGCGCATAATGCGCGTGGCGGTCGGGGGGAGTGGCGACATACACGACATCCACCTCCGGATCCCGGATCAGCTCGTCGGCCTGGGTGGTCCATCGAGCGACGCCATGCCGCCGGGCATAGTCGGCCGCCTTCGCTCCATCGCGCCGCATCACCATCGTGAGCTCAGCCCCATCGGCCTTCTGGAAGCCCGGGCCGCTCTTCACTTCGGTGACATCTCCGCATCCGATGATGCCCCAGCGGATCTTGGAGCGGCCGAGATAGAAACCGGAAAGATGGGCAGTCATCGTGAGAATGTCCGTTAATCGAACCGGGCGCGCCAGTCCATTGCGCTGACGGGGTGACAGTCCGACGATCGGCCGCAATCCGGCATTGCATAGCCAAACCGCGGACGGATGCTTGGCGATCGGACCCCATGAAAATCCTGCTCCTTTTCCTGGCTGCGGCCGCGAGCGCGTTGGCGGATGACGCGACGCAGATCCGACAGATCCTGACCTTGGTTTCCCGTCACCAGATTTGCCCGCTCAGCGACGGTGACTACACGCCGGTGACCACGGCCGCGGGGCTCAAGGCGGCGCGGCAACCGGAAGGAATCCAGTGGATTTATCCCTGGGGCGTGATGCTTTACGGCTCGCTGCGTTCCACCGACATCACCCGCGACCCCGATGTCCTGAACTTTGTCCAGACGCACAACCGGATCGCCGCGGCCGACTACGATTTTCTTTCCAGGGAACAGTCCGCGATCGGGCCGGACGCGTTGAAGGGGTTTCGGCCCGAGCTATTTCGCCTGCTGCAGCTGGGCTCGCTCGACAACTGCGGGGCGATGGGCACGGAGATGCTGGATGGCATGATGCGCGACCCGGAACACGTTACACCCGGGGAAAGGCGAGTGGTGGAACGGGTCGCCGATTGGATTCAGCACCGCCAGGACCGTTTGCCGGACGGAACCTTCTGGCGCCCGCATACCAACGGCGGTGCCGAACCCTGGAAGCCGGGCACGATCTGGGCGGACGATTTGTACATGTCCTGCCCGTTCCTGGTCCACTGGGCCGCCTACCGAGGGGACCCCGCGGCGCTCGACGACGCCGCTCGACAAATTCTGCAGATGGCGGCCCGGTTGCAGGATCGGGACGGCATCTGGTTTCACGCCTATTTTGTGAACGAGCATCGCCATTCCCCCATCAAGTGGGGCAGGGCCAACGGCTGGGCGGTGGTGTCGGAAGTCGAGGTCCTGTCCGCGTTGCCGGAAAATGATCCCTTGCGGGCGCCGCTGCTGGCCGTGCTGCGGCGCCATTTGGAAGGGCTGAAACCCCTGCAGGCACCGGACGGCCTCTGGCGCCAGGTGCTGGATCACCCTGAACTGTGGGAGGAAACCTCCTGCTCGGCCATGTTTGCCTATGGCTTCGCGCGCGCCGCGAACCGCGGTTGGATCGATCGCTCGAATCTGGAGATCGCCCGCCAGGCGTTCGCCGGGCTGGAAACCCGCATCACTCCGGAGGGAATCGTCAACGGAACCTGCGCGGGGACGAGCATTGGCATCGATCTCGCGTTCTACCGCGATCGTCCGCGCCCCAGCGACGACCCGCACGGCCCCGGGGTGGTGCTGCTGGCCGGTTCGGAAATCCTCGCTGCGCCCGCCGGAACGCCCTAAGTCGAACCGGTGCTCACGGCGCGTCGATCGTCGCGGTCGCATCCGACGGATGATACCCCGGCAAGCCGTCGATACTCGCCGCATTTCGCTTTTGGCGATACTCCGCCAAAGCCGCGCTTCCCTTTTTTTCGTTGTGACGATCCAGCCCCTCGCGGTGCTCGACAAAATCCATGTACGGCACCGCATAGCCGCAGGAATCCGAAATGCGAGTGACCGCGACGCGGATGATCGATCGGGTGCCGGCGTTTTCCGGGAAAAGACCGACCAATCGCCGGAAATCCGAATCGCCCGGATAGACGACTGTTCCGCGGCCATGCAGCCGCACAATCTTGGGCGGCCCCTCGAAGGCGCAGAACATGAGGACAATTCGGCCGTTCTCCCGCAGATGGGCAACGGTCTCGATTCCGCTTCCGGTGTAATCCAAATACACAGCCGTCCCATAGAGATCGTCAGAGTATCGTCCACTGACCGATTTCGCGGCTGCTGAAGACGAAGCCGGCGATGGCGAGTTGGAGCGGTTGGCGAGGATCCCAGGGATAATCTGGAGCGCGGAGCAGTTCGAGGCG
>DASXYY010000048.1:0-34031 GCA_036502225.1 Opitutaceae bacterium | reverse complement strand
CGTTCCCCGGCGTCGAGCCGCCGCCGGGCCAAGGGCCGGCCTGCTTCACCTGTTCCGTCCTGTGTCGTGGTCGTGTTCATCACCACGACCTTACCATCTCCAGACTCAGCCGGCTACCATGTGTCCGAGCAGACGCTTACGGTAGTTCCATCAGTGCGGGTACGCAGGAGCTCGTGGAATCCGTTCGCGTTAGCACCGTGCCGGATTTAGAGAGTACTTCTGTTCTGTTTGGTTTGTCGCTGGTGCTGGTTTATGGGCTCGCTGCTGAATCTTAACCCAAGCGGGCTGTTTCGCATCGCATTGGGTGAAGATTGCTGACTCCTACCGGGGAAAAAGTTTTGCGAAGTCCAACAGCGCGTTGGGGACAACGCGCTCCACCGGTTTGCTTTCCGCTTTGCGACTGGCGGGTCAGCGGAGTTCGAAGACTTCCAGTAAGCCGGTGCCGGGGCGGCTGTCGGGGTTGTCTAGGATGACAGTGTAGAGTCCGGGGGGAAGTGTGACGACCAGGGCGGAGTCGGAGGAACTGGGCGCGAAGGAGTTTGTGGCGTAGAGTTGCTGCAGGTCCGCTGTCGCGGCTTGCAGTCCGGCGCCGGCGGTTGCAAGGGGGGAGGCGCTCGCGCCTATCGCGTAGGTGGGCGGATTTGACCAGCCGACGTTGCTTGCGACGGGCGCAGAGTTGCCGTCGTACAAAGTGATGCGGGTCTGATCGAGGACGCCGAGCAGGCCATAGTTCACGAGATTGGGGCCTTGGCCGCGGATCATGATTGTTTCGGGTCCGCCGGTCGGACCGGCGGTGACGACCAGTCCTGCAATGAGCACCTGGTCGCCTGTGCCTACGAATGCGCGCGCTGAGACGTTGACCAGCCGTGATTCGTCTCCACCTGAGGCGAGCAGCCAGTCCGCGTCGAAAATCTCGGCCAGGGCTACGCCCGTGTTTCCGTCGGCCGAAGAGACAATGTCGGTGTAGGCCCCATTGGGCAAAGTGCAGGCCATGACGGCGTCCGCACTGCCGGCAGGAAGACTGCCGCCGGTGACCTGTTGGATGAGCGAATTCGATGTCTGCGTCACGGACGAAGCGGTCGCCAGCGGCGAGACTCCGATACCCGACGCTAACGAAGGTGGATTGCTCCAACTGAGTTCAGACGCGATCGGACGCGACTGCCCGTCGTAGAGGGTGGCGTCCGGCGTCGGCAGAAAGTCCGCGATGCCAAACTGGGCGAGAACGGGTCCGCGTCCCGTCAGCAGCAGGTGTTTGGGGGCGGCCGCCGAGTCGCCGTTCACCACAAAGCCGGTGATGAGCGGATTGCCTTGCACGCCGACTTTGGCCCTGGCCGAAAGGTTGGTGATCCGCGCGTCCGATGGTGCGATGGCCAACTTGCCCGCGCCGAGGATTGAAGTTCCGGTGGGCGAGGTCCACGCCACCGTATATTCGCCGGTGTCGGCAATGCCGACCGGACCGACGGTCAGGGTGGATGCCGTGGCGCCAGGAATAGCCACTCCATTCCGCCGCCACTGGAAAGTGGATGCCCCGGCGTCGGAGGCGACCGTGACGGCCAGTTTGACCTGGTTTCCGGGCGCCGCCGGCGTGCCCGGCACCGCCTGGGAAATGAACGCGACGCGGCGGGCCACGTCGATTTCGGCGCCCTGACTCACGTTGGTGTAGTAGATCGAGCCGGCCTGGTCGCAGGCGATTCCTTTGGGTTCGATCTGCCCCCAATTGTAAAGAATCGGACCCACATAGGTGACGTTCGTATCCGTAAAAACATTGGCCGGACTTCCCCCCGGCAGAAGCTGTCGGATGCCCCCAAAGTCGCCATAGAACACCCGGCCGCTCGAATCGACCGCCAGCGCGTCGATATAGACGAACTCATTGACGAAGGGCGCACCCACCGTGCTGCCCTGGCTGGAGATCATCGTACTGAGGGTACCATCCGCCCCAATACGGTAAATGCTGCCGGTGTCGGCCGCGTATGCGGCCCCGGTTCCGTCGACGGCGAGCCCGGGCTCGAGTTCAGGAAGCGTGGTCTGTGTCCCCACCTGGCCCTGCAAGGTGACGGTGCGAAGGTACGAGGCGGGCAGGTCGGGATCGGTGTCCAACACATGGAGAACGTTCCCGCTGCCGAGCGCCAGGCCGGTCGGCGAGGTGAATTTCGCCGCCGTGCCTTGGCCGTCGACATGGCCGGGCGTGCCCCCGGCCAAAGTCGTCACCGTGCCGTCAGGCGCGATTTTACGAATTGCGGCGTTGCCGGTGTCGGCGACGTAGATGTTCCCTTGGCTGTCGACGGAGACACCGGTTGGATTGTTGAAGTGGGCAGCGGTTCCGATTCCGTCATTGCTGCCCAAGCCGTTGCCGCCGGCCACCGTGGTCGTGACGCCTGCCGGCGTAATGCGGCGGATAGCCTGGTTCCCGCTATCGGCGACAATCACGTTGCCCTGGGGATCCACGGCGATTCCGGTGGGCGCCAGGAATTCCGCGGCCGCTCCGGTGTTGTCCTGGTAACCCCGGGTGTTGCCGCCGGCCAGAACGCTCCAATGGTAGATGCGATCGGGTTCGGCGAGCGCAAGGTACCCCAGATTGACCGTGACCGAGAGCGACGGAAAGCGGGAGTCAGACACGACGACGGAGTAGTTGCCCTCCGACGCCGTAGTGAGAAAGCCGTAGTAATCAGCCTGCTTTTCGTTAGGGATCGGCTGGCCATTGAGCTCCCATTGATAGGACACGCCGTTGGCCGAGCTTCCCGACACTTGGAAATTGAATTGCGCGAGCGGCTGAACCGGGCCGGTCGGCAATCCCTCGACAATTGTGGCGGTGGGCGGCGTCGCCAGTTGCACCGGAACCGGACCGGTGGGAGCGACGGCCCCGGAGCCGCTGGTCGCCAAAGCCCGGTACCGATAGGATCCGGGATATCCCGATTGGGCCGCGATCGTCAGGGTGGCGGTCTGAGTGCCGAAATAGGCGCTGAAAAGCGCCGCATTGGCCCCTTCGGCCAGATTGCTCCAGCCGGATCCGGTGTTCACCTGCCACTGAAACTGCGCGGTGCCCCCGACCGCATGGGCCGTCAATTCCGTCATGCCGCCCACCGGCAGGGCCGACGCCCATTGGTCGCAGTACGAATAGAATTCGTCCCCGAGACAGAGAATGAGTTCGGCCACGTCGGGACGCCCCAGACCGGTCGTGTAACTGTATTTCGGGGTCGATGGTGGCTGGCCTGAGACGACCGGGGGGCTGTACGTGTTGGGCATCGAGAGAGGCGCGGGAAGGTTCAGCGCACTCAGGTTGAACACCGGGTAAAGCGCCGCATTCAAAGCAGCGAGCGGTGGCTTGGAGACGCGGGCCCTTTCCTGATTCAGCAACGTGACGACTGCCGCCCAGACCGGCGCCGAAACGCTGGTGCCGAACACGGCGTCCTCGCCGTTGAGATCGTAGTCCAACGCAAAGGCATTGCCGCTTCCGACGCTGCCCAAGGCAAAGGCCGAGACGTCGGGGACCTCCCTGAACGCGGTGGTGGTGAAGGATTGATCCGATTGCTTCGCCAACCCGAGGGCGGAAGACTGCCAAGCGGGAGTGGAAAATACCGCGCTGGGGCCGACGATTGAAGTGACACTGTATCCTCCCGAGAGCGATCCGCTCGAGAACGTGCCGCTGTAGAACAGTGGCTGATCCGTTCCGTAGCTGCCGTCCTCGTTGAATTCCACCAGGGTGCCACCCACGCTCGTCACACTGGGATCGCTCGCAGGGTAGTTGACGCCGGTCTGAGGGGGCTGGCCCGGAATATTATTTTGCTCCCCGCTCGAGGCGACCACCGCGATGCCGGCCGCCTGGAGCTGCAGGAACGTTTGGCTGTAGCTGGGCTCGTAAAACGCCGACTCCGAGCCGCCGTAGCTGAAGGAAAGGACGGTCATGCCCGGATGCGTGGGGGCGTCGTTCAGGGCCGCCGCGACGCCAACAAAAATGTCGGCATCGGCATAAACCCGAAGCTGCGCGGCGGGCGCCAGGCTGCCGACCCATTCGAGGTCGAGTGCCGCCTCCGGTTCGTCCGTAATTTGGCTGGTCAACGGATTCGCATCCAGCTGAACGACGGTCACTCGGGCCGTGCTGGCGGGAGAACCGACCGTCTGCCAGAACGTGGTCAGCTCCGAGTTGGAGGCGATCGCGTCCTCCACAAAGGCCACCGTCTGGCCCGTTCCGTCCAGGCCCGCCGGGAAGTCGTAAGCGGCCGCCACGTCCGAGGGGACAACGTAGGTGTACGACGACGTCTTGAGGAGTTGGGGTGACACATGGCGGCTCCGCAGGCGAGTGGGAGATCGCTCGGGCTGAAGCCCGCTCACGCTCAGAACCGGCCCGGCGATTTCGTCCGGCAAGGTCGGCGGGGCAACGGCCGAGCTGAACTCTTGGCTGCCGTTGCCGACACGCGAGAACTGCGTTCCGAGAACGCGCTCGATCCGATCTATGGGTGCTCGGAGATAGAGGGTAGTGTGATTGCGGTCCTGAAGCGTGATTTCGAGGCCGGCCACTTGGGCCCAGGCAACCAGCCGCTGATAGTCGGCGGGCGAGGGAAGGTAGCGGGATTCCAGCTCCGCCGCGCTGACATGTTCGCCGGCATGGACCCGAGCCGCCAGTCCCTCGCTGTCGCGCATTCGCAGGCTGATGCGGAAACTGAGCGCGGCCGCTTTTTCCGCGGTCGTGAGGTCGGGCCGCACGACTCGCCATCCAGAAGCTGACGCGACGCGGGGGATGCTTGAGTCCGTGAACGTGCGTGCACGGCCGCTGCCGACGGCTACGGCAAACCCAATCAGTATTCCCGCTCGAACCAGAACTCTCCTTGGCCGGTGAAGCATAAACGCGCGGCTAAGCGGTTTCGGCTTCGCCTTGGATCGCGGGAGGCAGGGTCCGGAAAAAGGTCGTACGTAGGCAAGCTTTTCAGCGCCAGCCTAGGCCAGGGGCGACTGCTTTGAGGAGCGATTCGAGGACGTGGACGTTGTACTTCACGCCCAATTGATTGGGGATCGTGAGCAGGAGCGTGTCCGCCTCGGCGATCGCCTCGTCTTGTTTGAGCTGCTTGATGAGGAGGTCGGGTTCGGCGGCGTAACCCCGTCCGAAAACCGCCCGCGTGTTGGCTTCGATGAGTCCGATCTGGTCCGATTGCTCGGCCTCGTGACCGAAGTAGGCGCGGTCGAGATCGTTCATGATCGGGAAGATGCTGCGGCTCACGGAGACGCGGGGGATGCGGGTGTGGCCGGCTTCGGCCCAGGCTTTTCGATAGGCGCGGATTTGAGCGGCTTGTTGGATATGGAGCGGCTCGCCGGATTCGTCGAACTTGAGGGTGGAGCTTTGCAGATTCAGGCCGAGCTTGGCCGCCCAGACGGAAGTCGCGTTGCTGGCCGAGCCCCACCAGATGCGTTCGCGCAAGCCGTCGGAAAAGGGTTCGAGGCGCAGGAGGCCCGGTGGATTGGGAAACATCGGGCGCGGGTTGGGCGTGGCGAAGCCTTTTCCCTGGAGGAGCTCCAGGAAGGTTTCGGAGTGGCGGCGGCCCATGGCAGCATCGTCTTCGCCGGCGTTGAGCTCATAGCCGAAGTGGCGCCAGCCCTCGATGACCTGTTCGGGGGAGCCGCGGCTGATCCCGAGCTGCAGGCGGCCGCCGGCGATCAGATCGGCGGCGCCGGCGTCCTCGGCCATGTAGTGCGGGTTCTCGTACCGCATGTCGATCACGGCGGTGCCGATTTCGATTTTGCGGGTGCGGGCGCCGACGGCGGCGAGCAGGGGGAAAGGGGAGGATAGCTGACGCGCGAAGTGATGGACGCGGAAGTACGCGCCGTCCAGACCCAGGCGCTCGGCTTCGACGGCCAGGTCGATGGATTGCAGCAGCACGTCGGCGGCGGTGCGGGCCTGCGATTGCGGAGAGGGGGACCAGTGGCCAAAGGACAGGAAGCCGAGTTTTTTCATTGGGCGTAATAGGTGCGGGATGGGGAAAGGCGCAAGTGAGGGCGATCGGCGGGCGAGGGGGTCGGCGATCCTGGTGCTTGCGAGGGTGAAAGCGGGACTGCCGGGGTCAGCGCCCCCGGCTACAGCGCTGAACCGGCGGTAAATTTGATGAGGAAAGCGGAAAAAGCGCGTGGGGACCACGCGCTCCACCTCGGGTTGAGCCCAGCCTACAGCTCGTCGTCTTCGATTTCCGGGGGCTTGAGGTCGGAGAGGAGGCGGTCGAGTTCTGGCTGCGTGGGGTTGCGGATGGATTTGATGGTGAGGATCGCTTCGCCGGCAGGCAGCTTCACCTTCGCGGGGGTATTCGGCGACAGGCCCAGCATCACGGCCGCGAGAGGTGAGTTGTGCGGCAGGCATTCGATGCCGGAGTCCGGATCGGTGGCGGTTTCGCCGTGGGTCGCGATCAGGAAGGTGAAGCGATGTTTGCGGGCGGTGCCGACGTCTTGCTTTTCCACCACGGCGACGTGGCCGAGTTGGAGCGTGTCGGTGGGCTTGGTGAGCCAGGTGGCGGGATCGACTTCGAAGAAGGTGTTGCGCGCGACGAATCGATCCAGCGCGGTCATCTTTCGATCGACGGCGCGGATGGCGTCCTTGGCGGCCTTGAAGCCGAAGTTTTCGCGCAGGTCGCCTTGGCTATGGGCCTCGATCTTGTCTTTGACCAGGTCGACCCGCTTCAGCTTGAGGGCCTCAAACTGCTCGGCCAGGACCCGGTTGTAGCCGTGCCGAACGTAGATGGTCGTGGGTGCGGGCGGGAGGATACGAAAAATGTTTTTTCGTTTTAGGGGCATCGGGACGCGCGGAATTTGAGGGGAAAGCGGAAGGCGCTGCAAGGGTTGGGGGGACGTGCAGGCGCGGCGGGGCTCTTCGGACCGGAGACATGGGTTACACTTCGGGGATGGTTGTAGCCGGGGGCGGTGACCCCGGCAGTTCCGCTTGCGATATCGCAATTGCCGGGGTCACCGCCCCCGGCTACAGCTGTGCTGCAACTTGACGGGGAGCATGGGGGGCGCGATTCGTGGTTCGTGACGATTGCCAAGCAGCGAAGTAATGGGTCCGGGATTGCCCAGGCGGCGTTTCGGTTCGTGCTGATTTTTGGGATCGTCAATCTGTTTGCCGATTTCACGTATGAAGGCGCTCGGAGCATCACGGGGGCGTTTCTTGGATCGTTGGGAGCGACGGCGACCGCGGTCGGATTGATCGCGGGGTTGGGCGAACTGGTCGGCAATGTTTTGAGACTGGGCAGCGGGCTGATCGCCGACCGGACCGGCCGATACTGGACCGTCGTTTTCGTCGGGTACGCGATCAACTTGCTCGCGGTACCCGCGCTGGCCTTGGCGGGCAACTGGCCGGCGGCGGCCGCGCTGATGATTCTGGAGAGGACGGGGCGTGCGATTCGAAAGCCCGCCGTGGGAGCGCTGCTCTCGGATGCGGGGGAGTCGCTCGGCTCGGGGTGGGTCTTTGGCCTCAATGAGGCGCTCGATCAGACCGGAGCGACGATTGGACCGTTGGTCGTTGCTTGGGTGCTCTTTGTTCACGGGGGCTATCACCGGGCGTTTGCCAGCTTGTTGATCACGGCGGTGCTTTGTTTGGCGACGATCGCGGTGGCTCGGAGATTCGCCGTGCGGGAGGTCCGCCGGGAACGGCCCGCGAAGGGATCTGGCCGCACCTCTTTTTCTGGTGCCTACTGGCTGTTCGTGGTCGGCGGCGCTCTGGTGGCGGCGGGGTTTGCCGATTTCGCGCTTGTTGCGTACCATCTGCAAAAGACGGCGATCGTGAATCCGGGAATGATTCCGGTTTATTACGCTGCTGCCAATGCGACCGGCGCGATCAGCTCGTTGCTGTTGGGGCGCTGGATTGATCGTTGGGGATTGCCGGTGCTGCTGATCAGTTTTGCGGTGCCGGCGGCGTTTGCTCCGCTGGTGCTCCTTGGCGCGCCGGGCCTCGTGTTGTGTGGAGTCATCCTGTGGGGACTCGGCATGGCGGCGCAGGAGACCCTGCTGAAGGCTATCCTATCCGATGTCCTGGCCAAAGAGCGGCGGGCGACGGGCTTTGGTACGTTCGACGCTTGCTTCGGAGTCGCCTGGTTCGCGGGCAGTGCGGTCATGGGCTGGCTATACGACAAATCCATTCCGGCGGCGGCGGGCTTTTCGGTCGCGGCTCAACTTTTGGCGTTGCCATTTTTCTTGCGCGCTTGGCGGGGGTTCAAGCTGGGATCGGGAAAAATTTCGGCATGAGCGTGGACGCCGATAGAGCGAATCAAGCGCCTGGGGACCCTGCGCTCCACCGTCGCGTCGGGACCGGCGGGTCCGCTTTCAATATCGCAGGTGCCGGGGTCAGCGCCCCCGGCTACAGGCGCATTCGGCTTGTTGCGTTTGGCTTCGTCGGGCTGGCGGCCTTTGCCCACGCGGGGCCGCCTTATGTCACGGACGACCCGGAGCCGGTGGACTACCAGCACTGGGAGGTTTACGTGGCGTCGCAGACGGAGCACACGCCCGATGATGTGTCGGGAACGCTGCCGCATGTGGAGGTGAACTACGGGGTCGTTCCCGAGGTGCAGCTGCACCTCATCGTGCCGGATCAATTTGATTCATCGGATGGGGAGGCGCGCAACTATGGATTGGGAGATATCGAACTAGGGATGAAGTACCGGTTTTTGAAGGAGGCCGACGACCATCCCGAAATGGCGATCTTCCCGCTCGTTGAACTGCCGACCGGGAACGAAAGCCGGGGGCTGGGGACGGGGCACACGCAGCTCTTCCTGCCGGTGTGGATGCAGAAGAGCTGGAATCAGCTGACTGTGTATGGAGGCGGCGGATACTGGATCACGCCCAGGACCGGCAATCGGAATTCCTGGTTCGCCGGAGTTTTGGCGCAGTATCAGCTTATCAAGTCGTTCGCCCCGGGGATGGAGATTTACTACCGGACGTCGCAGGCGTGGGGCGCTCGGCCCACGGCTCAGATCAATTTTGGATTTACCTGGGATTTGTCGGACGAGTACCACGTGCTCGCTTCGGCGGGGCCGGCGGTGCAGGGGGCGGCGGGGTATCAGACTTATGTCGCGGTTCAGTGGACGTTCGGGCCGGCGGAGAAGGACGGGAGGAAGTAGAGTGAACCGACGCGGGGCGACATCCGGTGGCGGCTCAATGGCGTGACTGGAGTGTATCCGGCCTCGCGGTGCGGCAAATCGTGATTCACAAGTCGCTATCCTGGAATTACCTCCGAAACGGCACCCAAAAAGAGCCGGAAAACGCTTGAACTAGACAACTGGTCAACTATTGTCTTGGCCATGGGCAGAACCTCCGACGCAAAAGAAAGGCTGATGACAGCCGCCTTGGGTCTCATGTGGGACGAGGGCTACAGCGCGGTCACGATCGACGAGATCTGCGCCAAGGCCGACGTGAAGAAGGGCAGCTTTTACTACTTCTTCAAATCGAAAGCCGACCTGGCGGTTGCCGCGCTTGAAAAGCTTTGGACCGACGACTGGAAGCCGCGGCTCGACCGGGAGTTTTCTCCCTCGGTCAGCCCGCTCGACCGGTTGACCAACTACCTTGATTCGCTCTATGAGCGCCACGCCGAGCGCTTCCAAAAGTTCGGCAAGGTGCTGGGCTGTCCGATCGGATCGGTGGGCTCGGAAGTGAGCACGGTTGAGGCGGATGTCAGCGCCAAGATTCGCGAAGTCAGCGGGCGCAAGCAGCGGTATTATGAGTCGGCGATCCGCGATGCGATGGCCGAGGGAGCGATCCCGGCCGGCGACGCCAAACAGAAGGCTCAGACGGTTCTTTTCCAGATTCAGGGCGCGCTCAGTGAAGCGCGCATCATGAACAACCCCGAGCTGCTCCGACAGCTGCCTGGCACGGTGCTTCAGATGCTCGGGGCAAAAGCGGTTGTGGCTGCGGCCACTTCCTGACGCCAGGCGGTCCAGCTCCACTCGGAATTTCTTAACGCTTCTCTCTCAATACGGCGAACTTCGGCCTAAAAGATAGACAACCAGTCAACTATTTTCCAGCCATGAAATCCACTTCGATTTCCCGATTCCCTTCACCCCGTCCAGCGCGCGCTCGGGCCGTCACCGGCATTCGTTCGGTGTCACAGGCCGCCCCGGCGCTGGCGGGTTCAACTTACAATTCAATTGCCGATCCCTCGGAGGATTTTTTCAGCCAGATGTGGCGGCCCGGCCTGCTCGATGAGCTGCAGGCGCCGCTGACCCGCTACCACGAATAAGACTCAGCCAAACGAAATTTTTCACGCCATGAGCACACTCACCGCCACCACCGCCAGCGAACTGGATCATCCCGCGTTCGTGCCGGAGCGTCCCGCCGCCGAGGCCAAGGGTTCGGCCCGCGGGATTCCCTGGCCGAGGATTCTCACGGGAACGGCCATTGTCCTTGTCCTGTCGACGACGATCGGCACCTACCTGAATTACGCGGCCGGCTTTGAATCGACGGACGATTCGTACTTGGAAAGCGACGTTCATCCGATCAGCGCGCGCATTAACGGCACCGTCCAGCGCGTGCTGATCAACGACAACGATCGCGTCGTGGCGGGCCAGCCGCTCGTCGAGATCGACCCTGCGGATCTCTCGCTCGCCGTCCAATCGGCGGAGGGTGATCTCGCGCAGGCCCATGCCGGCCGGGTTCAGGCAGACGCGCAGATCGAGCGCGCGAAGGCGGACGTGGAGTCGGCCGGAGCGCGCATCGCGCAGAACGCCGCGCAGCTCACGCTGGATGAACTCGAATTCCACCGGATGGAGCGGCTCGTAAGCAACGGAGCCGAATCGGTCCAGGCGCTCGATGCCGCGCGGGCGACGTTCAATGCGGCGCAGGCCGCGCAGCTTTCGCTCGTTTCGGCGAAGGATTCGGATGTGGCCGCGTTGGCCGCCGCCCAGGCGCAACGCGCGGTCGCGCTGGCGCAGGTGCAGAAGGCCGAGGCGGCCCTCGCGACAGCCAAGCTGCAGGTCGACTACACGGTGATTCGCGCGCCGAGCGCGGGTCACGTGGCGAAGAAGTCGGTCGAGGTGGGACAGCGGCTGCAGCCGGGCCAGCCGGTGATGGCGATCGTGAGCGATCAGGTTTGGGTTGTGGCCAACTTCAAGGAGAACCAACTTTCGCATCTGCGGCCCGGAGAGAAGGCGAGGATTCGCGTCGACGCGGACCAGGGGAAGGTCTTCGAGGGCGTGGTGCAGAGCTTTTCGCCCGGCACCGGCGCGGAGTTCTCGCTGCTGCCGCCGGACAATGCCACGGGGAATTTCACCAAGGTGGTGCAGCGGGTGCCGGTGAAGATTCTGTTCGCGGATGAGGTGGCCGGTGAAGCGGCGGCACACCTGGCGCCGGGGCTTTCGGCGGATGTGCGGGTGAGTGTGCGGTAAACGGAACGACGAAATTCAAATGGAGGCGGATGTGAATACGGCTGCTCTGAGTGGGGCTTCGGTACGGTTCGCGGTGTCGCAGGTGCCGGGGTCGACGCCCCCGGCTACAGCTGAGGCGGGTTTTGGGCCGGTGGTTTTGCCGGGGTCGCGGCGGGCTTGGATTGGGGTGTTGGGGGCCATGCTCGGGGCGTTCATGGCGGTGCTCGACATTCAAATCACGAATGCGTCGCTGCGGGACATTTCCGGGGCGATTGGCGCCACCTTGGACGAGAGTTCGTGGATCTCGATCGCTTACCTGGTGCCGGAGATCGTCGTCATTCCGCTCACGGGTTGGATCGCTTCGGTTTTCGGACTGCGCCGGTACCTGCTCGTGACCTCGGTGCTGTTCCTCGCCTTTTCGATGCTCTGCGGGCAGGCCTGGAGCCTGGGGACGATGATTGCGTTTCGCGCGGGCCAGGGATTCTTCGGCGGCGCGCTGATCCCGCTGGGGTTCACCGCGATTCTGCAACTGCTCCCGCCGAAGCATCACCCGGTGGGCTTTTCGCTGTTTGGGCTCTCGGCGATCTTCGCGCCGTCGATCGGTCCGAGCATCGGCGGATGGCTGACGGAGAACTGGGGTTGGACCTGGAATTTCTACCTGAATCTGCTCTTTGGCCCGATCCTGTTTGGAGCGGTCTGGTACGGTTTTCCGCGCACGCCGGTGCGGTGGGGAAAGCTTCGGGAGGCCGACGCCGTGGGGATTTTGCTCATGGCGCTGGGGTTGGGCGCCCTGACGACGCTGCTGGAGGAAGGCACGCGCGATGACTGGTTTGGTTCGGCGTTTATCATACGTCTGGCGCTGATTGCCGGCGTCTGTCTGCCGGCCTTTGTCGTCTGGCAATTTCGGGCGAAGAAGCCCGTCACCGATCTGTCGCTGTTTGCGCTGCGCAATTTTGGACTCGGGTCGATCGTCAACCTGGTACTGGGGAGCGCGCTCTACGGATCGATTTTCCTTTTGCCGCTTTATCTGAGCAGCGTGCAGGGGTACGGCGCCGAAGATATCGGCGCCACGTTGATCTGGGGCGGCATCCCACAGCTTTTCATCATGCCGACGATGCCCTGGTTCATGAAGCGCTTCGATGCGCGGTGGCTGATCGTGTACGGCCTCCTGATGTTCGGGGTGAGCTGTTTGATGAACACGTCGATTTCGGCGGATTTCGCGCACGACCAGTTGCGGTGGTCGCTGCTGGTTCGCGCGCTGGGCCAGCCGTTCATCCTGGTGCCGGTCTCGGCGCTCGCCACGGCGGGGCTGCCGGCTTCGCGGGCGGCGGGAGCCTCGGGGCTTTTCAACATGGTGCGCAATCTGGGCGGGTCGATCGGCATCGCCCTGCTGTCGGCGCTGCTCACCGTACGCGAGCAGTTTCATTCGAATCGGCTGGGGGAGGCGGTGAGTGTTTACAACCCGTTCACCCGTGATCGGCTGGATTCGTTGACGAAGCATTTTGTCCTGACCGGCAGCGACGCGGTCACGGCGAGCAAGCAGGCGCTGGTGGCGTTGGATGGATTGGTGCGGCGCGAGGCGACGATCATGGCGTTCAATGACTGCTTCCATGTGCTCGCGTTCGTGCTCATTGGGGCGAGTGTCGCGGCGGTGCTGGCGCGGCCGGTGAAGGCGAAGGCGGCGCCGGGGAGTCACTAGGGGGACAGTGGGTGGAGCGCATGGGCCCCATGCGCTTCGGCGTCGCAAGCGGGCGAACGTTCAAGCGCGTGGGGACCACGCGCTCCACCTGCTCCGGCTTGTCTTTTTTGAGGTGCGTCGTTCGTCAATATAAGTGATGCATGACCTCCGCATGACCAACACCTCGTACCGATGGGTGATTGTTGCCTCTGGGGGATTGATGGGCTGCGTGGCCATCGGGTCCATGTTTTCGCTGCCGGTGTTTCTGCTTCCGATTTCCCGGGCGACCGGCTGGTCCGTGACCGGCGTCTCCACCGCGATGACGATGGGGTTTCTTGCGATGGCCATGACGAGCATGGCGTGGGGCACACTGGCCGACAAAGCCGGGACCCGGGTCGTGGTGTCGGTCGGTTCGGTGCTCCTCGCTGCCAGCCTGGCCCTGGCGAGCCGGGCGCGCACGCTGCTGGAGTTTCAACTCATCTTTGGTCTGTGCGTCGGTGGATCGATCTCCTCGATTTTTGCGCCGATGATGGCGTGCGTCACCGGTTGGTTCGACACGCATCGGAGCCTGGCGGTGTCGTTGGTCTCCGCGGGTATGGGGATGGCTCCGATGACCATGTCTCCGTTCGCCGCGTGGCTCGTGTCCCATCACAGTTGGAGAACCTCGCTCCTGGTTATCGCGTGCGTGGCGGCGTCGGTGATGATCCCGACGTCGACGTTCGTGCGCCGGCCGCCGGCGTTGACCGGCGGAAACGCCGCAGCCAGTCCGGGAGCGCCACCGGCGATGTCGCGCTGGGAGGCGGTCCGGACCCCGCAGTTCCTCGTCCTGATCCTGACCAATTTCTTCTGCTGCGCGACGCACTCCGGCCCGATCTTTCACACGGTGAGCTATGCGGTGGTCTGCGGAATCCCGATGATCGCCGCCGTCACCATCTATAGCGTGGAAGGGCTGGCCGGCATGGGCGGCCGGCTGGCGTTCGGCCTCCTCGGCGACCGATTGGGGGCCAAGCGCGTGCTGGTGTGCGGGCTGCTGCTGCAGGCGTTCGGCACGTTGGGGTATTATTTCGCGCACCGGCTGGGGGAATTCTATGCGGCGGCAGCGGTGTTCGGATTCATTTATGCGGGCGTGATGCCGCTCTATCCGGTGATCGCCCGGGAGAACTTTCCGCTGCGGACGATGGGAACGGTGATTGGTGGAACGTCGATGGCCGGAAGTTTGGGCATGGCGACCGGCCCGGTGATCGGCGGACTGATCTACGACCATTTCGGCAGCTACGGCTGGCTCTATCTGGGATCCTGCGGGATGGGGCTGGGGGCGTTCTTGATCGCGCTGATGTTCAAGCCGATTCCGAAAATTTCGCTTGGGGATGCGGGCTTGCCGAAGGTGGCAGCGTAGGTTGGATTGAGTCAGTGGAAGCGGCGGGGACGCCGCTTCCACTTGCTGTGAAGCACGGAAATAATCGTTAGAAGATTGTCCTTTTCGGTCCGGACCGTCCGTTAGATAGGCATATGAGCGAGTCCGACGGCTTTTGGCGCAGTGTCTGGCAGGCGATTCGCGGGGATGAACACGTTGATTTCACCGCCGTGTCGCTGGAGCGGGCGGTGCTGCTTTTGGCCATTCCGATGGTGCTCGAAATGATGATGGAATCGCTTTTCGCGGTTTCGGACGTGTTTTGGGTTTCCCGACTGGGCAAGGACGCGATCGCGGTAGTGGGCCTCAACGAATCGATCATGACGCTCATCTATGCGGTCGCGATCGGCATTGCGTTTGCGGCCACGGCGACCGTCGCGCGTAGAATCGGGGAGAAGCGTCCGGCCGATGCCAGCCGTGCGGCGGGCCAGGTGTTCATGCTGGGGCTGACGCTGGCGGCGGGGATTGGCGTAATCGGCGCCTGGTCCGCCGGTCGGATGCTGCAGGCAATGGGAGCGGACGCTCATGTGGTGGCGGTCGGCACGACCTTTTCCCGCATCATGCTCGGTGGAAACGTGACCGTGTTCATGATCTTCGTGCTGAACGCGGTCTTCCGCGGCGCGGGCGATGCCGTGATCGCAATGCGCACGCTTTGGCTGGCCAACTTTCTGAACATCGTTCTGGGCCCGTGTTTCATCTTTGGCGTGGGTCCTTTCCCGCGGATGGGAATCGCCGGCGCGGCAGTGGCGACCAATGTGGGACGCGGCATCGGCGTCTTGTTTCAGATTTGGCACCTGACGGGGCGCTCAAAGCGGCTCCGGGTACACCTGGCCGATCTGCGCCCCGACTGGCCGGTGCTGACGGGCCTGCTGAAAACCTCAGGCAACGGCATCCTGCAATTCCTGATCAACACCACGAGCTGGGTGATTCTGTTCAAGATCCTGGCGCGATTTGGTAGCACGCCCCTCGCCGGCTACACGGTTGCGATGCGGCTGATCATGTTTGCGTTGATGCCCGCCTGGGGGCTCGCCAACGCCGGAGCGGCGCTGGTGGGGCAAAATCTGGGGGCGAAGCAGCCGGATCGTGCGGAGGCGTCCGTCAACATCGCGCTGCGATTCAACGCCATCGCGCTCACTGTGGCCGGTCTCGCCTATATCGTCTTCGGGCATTTCCTCGTCGGGTTCTTCACCACCGACCCGGGCGTGTACGCCGAGGGGGTGCGGGCGCTTTGGATCGTGAGCCTGGCCTTTCCGCTCTACGCGGTCGGGATGTGCCTGGGTGGCGCCTTCAATGGCGCGGGCGACACGTGGACGCCGACCAAGTTGAATTTCTTTTGCTTTTGGCTCGGGGAGACGCCGATCGCCTGGATCCTGGCCCGGGTGGTGGGATTGGGTCCGACGGGGGTATACATCGCCGTTCCGGTGTCGTTCACGATGCTTACGATCTGGACCTGGGTGCTTTTCCGCCGCGGGAACTGGAAGCTGCAGCGGGTTTAGCGGAGCGAAGGCATTCGAGGGGGAGCGCATGTCCCCCTGCGCTTTGGTGCCAAACGCGGACAACGGATACGGAAAAAGGGGTCATGTCTCGGCAGGCGGCATGCCGCCTGCCGAGACTGACCCTTTGGATCGAAAGCGGGGTTGCATCTGGAGTGGCTGACGTTTCGTATACAAAGCGATCCTATCTGCATTCACTTTCAATGACTCGCTCCTTGCTTTATCCGTATGCGGCTTCGGTCGCGTTCCTGGCGTTGACGGCTGTGCTCTCCGGAGCGCCGCCCGCCCAGGATCCGAATCTCGCCGTTTACGGCGATGCCCTGGTCCGCAGTTGGACCATGCCGCAGGCCCCGAAGGGGTTGCAAATCGGGGTGGAGAGCACGGTCACAGTCCGATTCATTGTCGACGCGACCGGGCGGGTCACGAAGGCCCGGGCGATCGACAGCTCGGATCGGAAGCTCAACGACGCGGCGATCGCCGCGCTGCGACAGTGGAAATTCAGTCCGGCGCTCGAGGAGGGACACCCGATCGCCGAGTGTCTGGACGTGCAGATCATGTTCGATCCGGCGGACCCGCACAGCTTGTTGCCGCCGATCAAGCCTAACCCGGCGCCGACTACGCCGCCCGACGTGGAGCGGCAAGTGGATGCGGACTATCCAGCGGACCTGAATGCGCGGCAGCTGAACGGCAAGGTCGCGTTCCGGTGCCATGTGGATGCCAAGGGCATTCCCCAGAGCACGGTGGTGCTCAACGCGACCGA
This sequence comes from Opitutaceae bacterium, assembly GCA_036502225.1. Classification (GTDB taxonomy): domain Bacteria; phylum Verrucomicrobiota; class Verrucomicrobiia; order Opitutales; family Opitutaceae; genus Palsa-1447. Next base: position 17,362 of record DASXYY010000048.1, on the reverse strand, counting down.
TGCCGGGTTCGTGGCGCCGGCGGTGGCCGCAGTGAAACACTGGGAATTCACACCGGCAAAGCAGGGCGACCTGGCCGTCGCGGGCGACGTCGGGGCCGAGCTGGATTTCAATTATGAGTCGGGCAACCCCAAGGATCTCCTGGCGGCCAATGGCATTACTGCGCCAAATGGGAAGCCGCCGAAGAAGACTCCCATTTTGCGGAGCGCGCCGGCTCCGGTGCTTCCGTACGCCGCGGTGGCCGCGGGCAAGGGCGGAGACGCTGACGTGAGTTTTGTGCTCAACGACAATGGGTTTCCCGAGCAGATCAAGGTCAGCCATGCCTCGAGTTCGGATTGCGGCGCGTCGTTGATGGCGGCGGTGCAGACGTGGCGGTTCGATCCGCCCAAGCCTTCAGCCAGTGGGTGTTCGATCCGATCACGAAGCAGGGCCAGCCGGTGGACGTGCGCGTGATGTTGCCGATCCAGTTTCCGAAGCCGGGTTGAGATTTTCGGCGGACGCTTTCAGGGGGAGACCAGTGGCAGTGGCTGGTCTCTCAATCGCCGGTAGACCTTGAAGTCGGAGTCCGGCGTGACGATTATAGGCGCGGGGGGAATGCAGGGTCTCCATGCGCTTTGGTGCCAAACGCGGATGGAGGTCCAAGCGCGTGGGGACCACGCGCTCCACCTTGGTTTTTGCCTGTCGATGGAGGGATGGAGCGACGAATCGGGATCTCGGGCTGGACGTACAAGCCGTGGCGCGGCGTGTTTTTTCCTGTGGGGCTTCCCCAAAACCAGGAGCTCGGCTATGCATCGCGGCAGGTCAATTCGATCGAAATCAATGGGACGTTCTATTCGTTGCAGCGGGCGACGAGCTACGCCTCTTGGTACAAGCAAGTGCCGGACGATTTTGTATTTTCCATCAAGGGGCCGCGATTCATCACGCACATCCTGCGGTTGCGGGATGCTCGCGTGCCGCTCGCCAATTTCTTTGCGTCCGGGGTGTTGAGGTTGGGGGAAAAATTGGGTCCGCTGCTCTGGCAGTTGCCGCCCAGCCTGCGCTACGATCGCAAGCTCGTGCAGGAATTCTTCGATCTCCTGCCCCGGGATGCCAAGGCGGCGGCCGTTTTGGGCCGCCGTCACGATGAACATCTTCGGAGCCCGGCCTGGACCAAGGTGGAGAAGAATCGTCCGCTGCGCCATGCCATCGAGGTGAGGCACGATTCTTTCCATCAGCCCGAGTTTGTGCGGCTGGCGCGCGAAAACGAAATCGCGATCGTGGTGGCGGACACCGCGGGAAAATGGCCGCAGATCGAGGAGGAGACCGCCGATTTTGTCTATGCACGGCTGCATGGAGCCGAGGAACTCTACGCGAGCGGCTACACCCCCGAGGCTCTGACAAAATGGGCCCGAAAATTTCGCTCGTGGAACCGAAAGCGGGATATCTTTGTGTATTTCGACAACGACATAAAGGTGCGGGCGCCCTTCGATGCCATGTCCTTGGCGCGGCGGCTTAGCCGGAATGTCGCGCGTACCGGCGGCTGAGCGTGGTTTTGGACAAGCTGTGGATTCGGGGACTTATCCCGAGGTGGAGCGCGTGGTCCCCACGCGCTTCGGCGCCGAACGCGGTTGACGGTGAAAGCGCATGGGGACCATGCGCTCCACCCGAATACAGCTGCCTTGCTGGAGGCGGACGCGTTGACAACCCTAACGTGTGATACGATTTGGTAGCACATGTCCGCCATCGCCTCGGTCCGAGATCTGCGCAATCGCTTCCCCAAGATCCGTCAGCTGGTTGAGGCGGAAGGGGAGGTGCTGCTCTCCGGGAGCGGCAAACGCAGGTACCGGATTGTGCTCTACACCGAAAATCCAACGAAGGCGCTCCGCCGGTCGACTACTGGGCAAGGCTGACCCTCGTATCAGCCGGCACCGTTGACGGCGGGTCCGGCGCGGGCATTGAGCGACGAAAGCCGTGGCGACCGCTGACAACGTTTACGTCGACCCGAGCGCGCTGCTGAAGCTCTATTTAAATGAGCCGGAGTCGCGAGCCATGGCGGGATGGCGCGCACGGCACGCGGGTCCTCTGGTCGTGACCCTTCACGGCCGGGTGGAAATGGCCAACGCCTTGGCTTTGGCTGCCTATCGACACTACCTGTCAGATGCGGCCTTGGCGGCCGGGCTTGCCGCGTCGGATGACGACTTCGATGCCGGTCGATATCGACTCGCCGATCTCCTATGGCGCGCGACGTTGAAGCGCGCGGAGGAAATGTCGCGGCGCCACACGGGTCTGGGTAGGTGGAACGTGCGGTCCTGGCTTCCCAATGGGAAGTCAGCGCGCCGTAGCCATCGACGACGGCGGCCGAAGACTTGCGAGTGTTGGGGTACGCTGTAGCCGGGGGCGTTGACCCCGGCAGTCCGGTTTTCGACTCATCTTCGGCGAGGCTTGCGCCTGCCTCGGCGGAGTGACGCGGAACCGGGTCGCAGGTGCCGAGGCCGCCGTCCCCGGCGGCAAAATGCGCCGCAGACTGTCCTTGTTATTATCGGGGATGACCGAATTTTCCCCGCTTGCTTACGTGTTTGTTGTCCGCTGCTCGGCGCGGCAGGTTTTGATTGGCGTTACGTCGAATGCCCGGCAGCAGCTGAAGTCGGATAATGGAGGGCTGCCGTTTTATTTCGGCGAGGTTCGGCAGGTCGTCACGCTGATTTACCTGGAGGGGCCCTACACGCAGCGCATGGCGGCGCGGCGGGAGGCGGAGATTCGCGGATGGCCGCCGGAAAAGCTGACGGCCCATATTGGGTTCACCGATCGGCGGCGGCGTCGGATGCGGGCGGAGATCAATGCCATCGGCGCTGATGCGGTGGGCGGCCCTCCGGACCCGCATGTTTTCCACACGGCGCAGGAACTGAGCGGGATGCTTTCGTTTATTCGGTCGGAATTGGAGGATGAGATGGTGGACCGGGAGCGACGGCCGGTGGAGCAGAGGAGCGGGAGGAATTGAGGTTGGCCAGTCGGAATGGGTGGAGTGCGTGGTCCCCACGCGTTTCGTCGCCAAACGCGGATAGAGGTCAAAGCGCATGGGGACCATGCGCTCCACCCGCTCGGCGGCTCAGAGCGTTGGCAGCACCGTCTCGAGCTTGCCGAAGAACATCTTCCAGCCGTATTGCGCGCCCTGGTAGTTGGCCTGCTGGTCCTCGCGGAAGCCGGATTGCTCCATGCGGACGTGGGTGCCGCCGGTGGTCGGAGCCAAGGTCCAGGTTACCACGGTCTGAAAACCGGCGGCCGGGTCGGGACCCGCCAGGCCCCAGGCGTAGGAGAGGCGCTTGGGCGGTTCGACGGCCAGCACTTCGCAGTCGACCACGCCGTTCCAGTTCGGCTGGGGCTTGGCGCGGAACTTGAATTTGCGGCCGACGTTCGGCGCAAAGTCGTTCTCCATCAGCCAAAGGGACATGATTTGCGGATCAGACAGCGCCTTCCACACCTTTTCGGGCGGATGCGGGAATTCCTTTTCAACGATGAGTGTTTGCATGAGAGAAATGATTTTTAGGGCATTTGGTTGAGCACGGTTTCGAGGCGGCCGAAACGGTCTTCCCAGAACGCGCTGTAAAATTTGAGCCAGTCGATGAGAGGAATGACGCCTTTTTTGGAAACGGAGTAGTAGGTTTCGCGGCCTTCGCGGGTGGGGCGCACCAGCCCCGCCTGCTTCAGAAGCCGCAGGTGCTTGGAAACCGCCGGCTGGGAGATCCGCGCCCGGCCGGTGAGGCTGTGAACCGTCACCCGCCCGTCGTGGCAGAGGTGCTCAAAGATGGCGCGACGGGTGGGGTCGGCGAGGGACTTGAAGACGAGGTCGATTTGCTTTCGCATGACGGATAACCGGTGGGTTATGGGTCATAACAATAACCAAATGGTTATGTGTGCAAGCGGAATTTTCAATATTCTGCTTCTCGCCTTCCCTTTCCCCCGGTCGCTCAGCGCGGGGGGACCACGCGCTCCACCCGTTTTTTAGAGGGCCGCGGCCATGGCGTCGGCCAGCTTGCCCAACGCCTCGCTCATCGTTTGAGCTTCGGCGGGGGGGGCGGGCTGGCCGGGCAGGGCAACGCGAAAGCGGCCGCGGGGGCCCAGGGTGTGGCCGTCGGGGGCGGTGAGCCACCAGTCGGCTTCGAGGGTCACCTTGCCGCTGGCGTCGGGCAGGAAGGTTTGGATCGAGGCGTGGACGGTGCGGACCCCGCCGGCGGGAACGGGATCCCCTGGCATCAGCACAGTCACCGAGGTGCGGTGGGCCAGATCCTGGGCCAGGCACAGCCGGATCATTTCGCCGAGCGAACCGGCCCAGCGCGCGTCTCCGGTGACCTGCATTTGGGTGCCCGCGGCGGCCGTGGTGAACTCTTCGCGGTCGATCAAGGCCGGCAGGTCCACTGCGGCCACTGCGACGGGCGTTGGCGCATGCGCGGAGGCTTTGGCGGTGCCCTCGACGGAGGTGAGCCGGAGGAACACCGTGGCCTTGCCTCCGCCGCCGACGCAGCCGGCGAATAGCATGGGAAGAACGAAAACGAGGATTTGCTTCATGGATTTTTGCGGCCCGTGATCACAGCGTTGGGGTGGCTGCCCAGGTAGTCGGTGAGTTCGCGCAAGGATTGCGCCGCGCGCGAAACCTCATCGAGCGTGTGGGGCAGATCGGTGGTGCCGAGCGCGGCGTTCCCGGCCGCCGACGCGTTCAGCACGGTTTGGGCCTGCTTCAGCGCGTCGCCAAATTGCGCGACGGTCTGTTTCATCTGGGCCATGAGATCGGGAATCTGGTCGGCCAGCCCGCCCACGTCGGGACTCGCCGGGATTTTCGGCGGACTGCCGGCCATCAGGTGAGCCGGCGGGGCCGTGGGCACCATGCGCAATTCCAACAGAGGAGAGCCGATCGCGGGAATCGACTGGCCGAGCTGCGCGCGCAGTCCCTTGCGGACGAGAACGTCCACCAACCGGTTCATCGGCCATTCCGCTTCCGCGGGTTTTTCGGTGGTGTGCGCCACGCCCAATTCCTGGGGCTCCAGTCCGAACCACACCCGGGTATGAAAATCGCCCTTCGCGGCGTCGGCTTCCGTACGCACCGCCGTCACGCAGCCGACCGCCGTCCCATTCAATTTGACCGGGGCGCCCACTTCCAGCCCCTGGGACGTGCCGGGCAGCAGCGTTTCGTACACCACCGCTTCGGGTCCCGGCCAGTTCTTCGACGGCAGTCCCACGGCCAGCTTCGCGAGCGGACCTGCATGCGGTTCGATTCCGATCGTCGGACCGGAAACGGCGGACATCAGCGATGTCAGGTCGCTGAGACTGGGCGACGCCCCGTCGATCCAGTAGCGAGTTCCCTCCGCCAAGTGACCTTTCATCTCGGAATTGAACTGCAGCTCGACGAGCATGTGGTCCAAGCCCGGCGTAAATGAGATCTTGTCGACTTCGCCGACGACATAGCCGCGAAATTTCACCTTGGTGTTGCTGGCCTGCAGTCCCGCGACCAATGGAAAATTTACGGTGACGGTCGGGCCCCGGTTGAGCCAGGAGCTCAGGCCGAGCCACAGCACGATGCCCAGGGCGGCCACCGGCACGGCCCAGATCAGGCCGGGCCAATGGGACGGTTTGAACACCGCAAATTCCTCGGAGGCCGGCGGCGGACGTTTCATGCGCGGGCCTCCTGCGCCGACTGCCAGAGCGCCCGCGGGTCGAACAATGTCGAGGCTACCATCGTCAAAACCACGACGGCGAGAAAGGCCGGCAGGCCCTTGCCGACGATCACGCCCAGAAAGCCCGGCAGCCGCATGAGCGGCAAAAACACGGCGACGGTGAAGACATCGATGTGCGACCAGCGGCCGATCTCGTCGACCAGCCGGTAGAGCCGGGTCTTCAAGCGCAGGCGCCGGTCCGATCGGCGTCCGATCGAGACGCCGAACCACGCCAGCGCGAAGAGTTTCAAGAGCGGGGTGATGACGCTGAAGGCAAAGATCAGCGCCGCGAAATACCAGAGGTGCGCCGTGATCAATTCCTGGACCCCGGTCATGATCGTGTAGCCCTGTTTCTGGCCGAGCTGCGCGCTGTATTCCATGGGGAACGCGTACGCCGCGGGGTAGAACGCGAACGCGGCCACGGTCAGCGCCATTGCCCGCATGGCCCCATAGGGCCGATGCGACCAGACCCGCTCTTTGCAGCGCGGGCAGCGCAGGCCTTCGCACGGCAAGGCCACCGGCAGATCGCACCCCGAACAGGCGATCATCTGCGGCTTGAGGTCCGTGACGACCGGGCCGATGCGCTGCCAGATATCGCGCCGCTCCAAGGTGGCGCGCGTGATCAGGGTCATGACCCCCGCCGCGATGGCGCAATAGCCGCCGGCCTCGATTTTTACCGGCAGAAACGGGGCGATGCGCGCGTAGCCGATCACGCCTCCGAGCAAAAAGATGTCCAGCATGGCCCAGGCGTCGAAGCGTCCGGACCAACGAAAGGCGGGGCCCATCCAATCGTAGCGCTTTCCCAGCTTGAGGGCCGTCAGCACCGCGACGAGGGAGCCAAAGCGCAGAAAGGGGATCACGATCAGTTCCAGGCCGACCACCAGGGACGCCAGGTACCAATGCTGGATCCAGAGGCCGGCGACCCCCGAGAGCAGGATGCTGAAATTGGTCGCCTGTAGAATGTCGACGCGAAGCAGAGGCAGCAGATTGGCGGGGAACAGCAGCACCAGCGTGGTCACGGCGGCGGCGAGCGCGGCGTCCAGACTGCGGCCGTTGGTTCGTTCCAGCACGCGGTCGCAGCGGCGGCAGTGATGAGTTCCCGGACCGGGCTTGGCCGGGAGGAACTGAATCAGACCGCAGTCGCGGCAGCCAACGGCGTCGGAAGCGGAGGGCACTGGCCGTTAGACCGCGAAATGGGAAAGAAAGTCCCGCTGATCGGCCCGCAGTTGGGGCTAATCGCGAGGTGGAGCGCGTGGTCCCCACGCGCTTGGGCATCGCCCGCGTTTCGGCGCCAAACGCGGATGGAGGTTTTAGCGCATGGGGACCATGCGCTCCACCCGGAAGTCTGGCTAGGGGGCCTGGTAGATTTCGGCGAGGGCCTCGCCGTTCGATCCGCTGGCGGAGGTGATTTGGACGGTGTAGGTGCCGGGGGCGAGGGTGTCCTGCATGGCCGCGTCGGCGGGGGTCGTGAAGGCGAAGGCGCCGACTTCCGTGAAAGTGGCCGCGAGCGCCGTAGGGGACGGGGCGGTGGACCAGCCAAAATTGGATTCGATGGCGGTCGACGTGGAGTCGAAAAGCGTCAGACGCGGGTCGGAAATCGCATCGCTTACGCTATAGCCCATTAGTGTCGGTCCCACGCCGCGAATCAGGACGGTGCGCTGACCGGTTCCGACCAGGGAAAAACCCAACGTCAGATTGGCGGCCGAGCCACCGACGTCGCCGCGGGCGGAGAGATTGGACAGGTAATCGGCCGGAGTGCCCGTATCGGCGTCGTACGTTTCAACCAGGACGGTGCCAGCCGCGCCGCTGACGCTCGAGGCCTGGACGGTGTAGCCCTGGCCGGCGGTCAGCGTTGCCAGGATGGCGGCGTCATGGCTTCCGGCCGGATAGGCGAACGCGAAGACCTGGGAAAAGGTCGAACTGAGAGAAGGATCCCATTGGGAGTTCGTTTGCAGCAGCGCTTGGTGCATGTCGAAGAGCTTCAGTTGAGGGTCGGGAAGTGCATCGCTCACGCCGAAATTGGAAAGGGAAGGACCATCCACCCGGATCAGCACCTGCTTGGTTCCGGTGCCTTGGATAAAGAAACCCACGGTCACGATCTGATTGGCGCTGAGTTCGGTGCGACAGGACAGGTTCACCAACCGCGTCGCGCTCGCTTCGACCGTGATGGTCGCCGTGCTGCTGGTGACGTGCCCGTAGGCATTGGTCACGACGACCGAATACCCGCCGGAATTTGCGGTCGTGGCGTTGGAAACCAGCAGAGTGTCCTGGGTCTGGGCCGACAGGGCATTTCCGTCCTTGTACCACTGATACGTATTGCCTTGCCCGCCCGCCCGCACCGACAGCCGGAAAGCCGAGTCGGGATAGACCGTTTCGCCGGACGGCTGGGCCAGGATCACGGGGGCGATCCCGTCATAGGAAACGAACGTGGTCACGGAATTCGGGGGCAGGGTGTAGGTGAATGCGTTTCCGCTCACGGCGGCCGAATCAAGGAGTCGCATCTGGCGGCCATAAGGTCCGCCCGTTTGGTAGGGGACCAGCGCCGAGGCGGTGACATTCTGCAGGGAAAACGCCTGCTGCACGGGCGCGGTGCCGGTGTTCAGGGCGACGATGACCAGACCCGGGTTGTGATACGCGGTCACGTAGATCGCACCCTGGGGATTGTAGGTCGAACTGCAGCGCACCATGCCGGGCCGGATCCAGTGCGAGAATTGTCCGATGGCCGAGCCGTTCAGGAGCGGCGTGCTGACGTTGATCAGGTCGAGGTCGGTGAGCGTCGCGTGATAGGCATGCCACCAGATATACGCGCTGAACTGATTGTTCATGGCGTCGCTGACTTCCTTGGCGTCGATCATGGCGGTCGCGAGGTCCTGGCCGTCGTTGAAGTGCTCGGTCATCCACACGTGCTTGCCGTGATTCAGCGCGTTGGTGTGCACGACATTCCCGGCGCCGTAGAAGTGTCCGCCCACATAGCCGATTTGCTGGACCGCAGTCGCGTCGTTCAGCGACGCGTCCGAGTAGCTGTCGTCAAACTGGAACGACTCCGGCATCACGACCGGCTTGCCGATGGCCGAGGCGTTGTTGTCCATGAAGGTTTCCATCTGCTGCGGCGACCAAAAGCACGACTGGTAGGTGACGGTGATGTCGGGCTCGTTCTGGAACGAAACAAAGTCGAGGCCGATGGTCTGGGCCGCATTGGCGAGGTAGGTGGCATAGGCGGCGTACTGGGACGTCAGCAAATGCCCTTCGATGGAACTGTTGTTGTCCTTCATCCCGGGCGGGGGCGTCCAGGCGGTGCCGAGCACCTTGGCGTTGTAGCCATGGGCGATGGCGGCGTTCTGCTGGTCGGAAGTGAATCCTCCATTCTCGTCGATGTAGACCCGCAGCAGCGTGAACCCGAACTGCCCCGGCCCTTGGCCGAAGAGCTGGGCCGCCTGGTCGCTGGTCATCACTGGCGACCAAGTCGTGCAGAATCCGAAACCATCGATTGTTTGTTCGTTGGTCCCCGCATCGATGACGCAGGTTTGGGCGGCCGCGTGGGGCGCGTTGAAGACAAGGAGGCCCGCGATCAGGGCCGTTACGCCAAAGGGGGAGCGTAGCATGGCAATCGTATTTCGAAGCCAATCACTCCGAGTGCCGGTTCGTCAAAAGAGATTCGTCCGGCGGGGGGCGCGAAGATGAATTTGGCGAGGCTGAATCCTAGCCCGCTGTCGACGGTCGAGCCCTGATCCCGTGCAAAACACTGGAAATGGAAATCGGACCGAAGGTGGAGCGCATGGTCCCCATGCGCTTCGGCGCCAAACGCGGGCGGAGGTGTAAGCGCAGGGGGACCCTGCGCTCCACCTTCGGAGGATTACTTCCGCTTCACCGTAACGTGCGTCACTCCCGGGCCCGCAACGCCTTCGACGGTTCGGTAGCCCAGGGCAGTCAGATCGAGCCCGGCGAAGAGATTTTCCCCGCGGCCCATCAGCACCGGCGTCACCGCGAGGTGCATTTCGTCGATCAAGCCCTGGGACAAATACTGCCGCACCGTTGAGACGCCGCCGCCCACGCGAACATCTTTTCCGCCTGCGGCCTCACGGGCGCGCTGCAGCGCCGCCTCGATGCCGTCGGTGACAAAATAGAACGTCGTGCCGCCGGCCATGGCGAGCGGTGCGCGAGCGTGGTGCGTGAGCACAAACACAGGACAATGGTACGGCGGCTCATCGCCCCACCAACCCTTCCATTGATCGTCCGGCCAGGCGCCGCGGATGGGGCCGAACATATTGCGGCCAAGAATCCAGGCGCCGATGTTCTCAAAGCCCCGCTGCGCGAATTGGTCGTTGAGGTCGGTTGTGCCGCCGCCCCCGCCGTGCATCGCCTGGAACGTGCGCGTGGGAAAAAACCATTGGAACATCGCGTCGCCGCCAACGCCGAGGGGGTTGGCGAGGTCCTGATTGGGGCCGGCGCCGTAGCCGTCGAGGGAAAGACCGAAGCATCGGACGTGGAGTTTGGACATGGGGAGAGAATGGGCGGTTCAATAGCTCAACGAACGATGCTTGTGCGATCGGACATGAACTCGTTGGAATAATTTCGAACCGCGGAAAGTTTTCCAGAGGAATGCGGAGACGTCCTGGCCTGTGGCCGGGGGCGGTGACCCCGGCAGTCCCGCTTTCGACGTCAGACAGCGCGTGGGGACCACGCGCTCCACCCTCCGGCTTTCGACGTCGCAGGTGCCGGGGTCAGCGCCCCCGGCTACAGCGAGCCGCGTTGATTTTGTCCGCCGCATCTGCGACAAACCCAATCGGCGTGAAACCCTCGAATCCGGCGATCGTATTCACTGCGGCTTGCGCAGCTTGGATCCTCTTGCCCGGCTGCGCCGGCCTTCCGAAGCCGGATCCGGCCGCGGTGCAGCGCAAGGCGGGCGATCGAGCGGGAGTTGCCGTGGCTTGGCCGCAGAACGATGCGGACCGCCGGGCTGCCGACGACGCGGTGGCCCGATTGCTCGGGGGCGAGCTGACGGCGGATGCGGCCGTAAAGATCGCCGTGCTCAACAATCGGGCGCTTCAAGCCACGTTTGAGGACTTGGGAGTATCCCAAGCCGACGTTCTGGCGGCGGGCACGCTGCACAATCCGACATTCGCAGCCATCATCCGCTGGCCGAACGAGGAGCCCCGCGGACCGGACGTTGAAGTGTCGCTCGCGGCCGACTTGCTTGACGGGCTTCTGATGCCGCTTCGCAAGCAAGTGGCCAACGATCGCTTGGCGCAGACGGAGGACCGGGTTGGGCAGGGCGTGCTCGATCTGGCGGCACAGGTAAAGGAAGCCTTTTACCGCTATCAGTCCGCGGAGGCGTTTGCCGCTCGCTTGCGTGTCTTGGGCGAAACGAGCCACGCCGCGCTCGACGTCGCCAAGCGGCAGTATGACGCCGGGAGCATCAATCAACTTGAATTGGAATCGCGCAGCCTGTCGGCCGAGCAGGCCACGGCCGACCTGATGAGAGCCACCGCGGAGCTCGACGCCCGGCGGGAGGCGGTGAACCGCCTGCTGGCGCTCAATTCGTCGCAGGTGACGTGGCATGCAGCTGCGTTGACGGATCTGCCGCCCACCGAACCCGCTTATGGCGATCTGGAATCGGCCGCGCTGACGGACCGATTGGATTTGGCCGCCGCGAAGTCGGAGGTGACTCTGGCGGATACGGCCTTGAATCTGAAGCGGAAGACCCGCTTCCTGCCGACGTCGGTTGACCTGGGAATCGATTCGGAGCGCAATCCGGATGGCAGTCGTGTGACGGGACCCTCCTTGCAAGTCGGATTGCCCATCTTTGACCAGGGCCAGGCGGAGGTTGCCCGTCTGGAGGCCGAACAACGGCGCGCTCAAGCGAAGGCGGACGCGCTCGAGGCCGCCGTCCGTTCAGATGTGCGGGGCGCGCAAAAGGCGCTGCAGAGCGGCCGCGCGTTGGCGGACTACTATCGGGTGACCCTTTTGCCGCAGGAACGGCAGCTCGTCGACGACACGCTGCTTCAGTACAACGCCATGCAAAAAAGCGTGTTTGAGCTCTTGGCCGCCAAGGAAAGCGAAGTCGACGCGGAACGGGCCGCCATTGAAGCCATCCGCGACTACTGGCTGGCTCGCGTCGCGCTGGAGCGCGCCGTGGGCGGCCGCCTGGCGCCGACGGTTTCGACTGCACCTTGACCATGGCCAACGATTTCACCCGCCGTAATTTCTTCGCGATGGCCGGAGGCGCGGCGCTCCTGACTCCCCTCGCCCGATTGCTCGCGGCGGAAGCGCCGGTTCCCGTCGAGAGCGACGGGACGACCCAAACGTTTGCGCCGAAGTCGGAGCCGATTACCTACCGGCCGGTGGTGACGCCGAACAACGAGACGCTCCCCTGGAAGCTGGTCGACGGCGTCAAGGTGTTCCACCTGGTCCCGGAACCGGTGACGCATGCCTTTGCGCCTGGGCTGGTGACGGAATGCTGGGGATACAACCAGCGAGTTCACGGTCCCACGATTGAGGCGGTGGAAGGGGATCGGGTGCGCTTTTATGTGACCAATCGCCTGCCGTCTCCGACCACGGTGCATTGGCACGGGCTGAAGGTGCCGAACGGAATGGACGGCGTGGGCGGACTGAGCCAGCGGACGATTCAGCCCGGCGAGACGTTCAAGTATGAGTTCACGCTCCCGGAGCCGGGGACGTTCATGTATCATCCCCACCACGACGAGATGACCCAGATGCAGCTGGGCATGATGGGGCTGTTCATCGTTCATCCGCGCGAGGCCGAGCGGACGCCGCCCGATCGCGACTACGCGCTTTTGCTCAGCGAATGGCGGATCGACGTCGGGGCGCGGCGGCCGAATCCGAGCGAGATGACGGATTTCAACGTGTTTTCGTTCAACGGCCGGTCCTATCCGGGGACGCAGCCGTTGGTGGCCCAGGTCGGCGACCGCGTGCGCATCCGACTGGGGAATCTGAGCACGATGAGTCACCACTCGATTCATCTGCACGGGAATCGCTTTCAAATCATCGCCACCGGCGGGGGCTCGATCGAGCCGTCGGCGCAATGGCCGGAATCGACGGTGTTCGTTCCCACGGGAACAACCCGCACCGTGGAATTCGTCGCGAAGACGCCGGGCGATTGGGTGATGCACTGCCACATGCTCCATCATTCGATGACCCAGATGGGCCATGCCTCCGGCAGCGTCGTGGGAATCAATGCCGCTGGGCTCAACCGCGAAATCGGAAAGGTGGTGCCGGGCTACATGACGATGGGAACGACCGGCATGGAGGATATGAGCGGCATGCCAATGCCCGTGCCGAAGAATAGCCTGCCGATGGGCGCTGCACCGGGGCCGTTCGGCGATATCGGAATGGGCGGCATGTTTACGATCGTGAAGGTGCGGGAAAAGCTGGAGGAGGGTGGTGATCCGGGTTGGTACGTGAATCCGCGAGGGACGCAGGCGGATCTGGCGGCGCCGGAGGACATGAAGCGGGATGGGATTGATCCGGCTTCGGTCTGAGTTAAGCCCTGAGCGGGTGGAGCGCATGGTCCCCATGCGCTTTCATCTCTGTCCGCGTTTGGCGCCCAAGCGCGTGGGGACCCCGCGCTCCACCCGATGGGATGAAACATGCGTGCCAGGTTGACACCTACTAATAATGTAGTAGTATCCGTGGCACTGGGATCCGATGTGATGCGTGCTTTCGCGACGAGGACTCTTCTGACCGGGTTGATGGCCGTGAATCTGCTCGCGCTACCGCCGGGCGCTCCGGCGACTTCGGACGCCATGCCGCCCATGCCGCATCGGCCGAGCGTGGTCGGGATGACGCCGGACGAGGCGCAAAAGACAATGGACGTCTGGCGGGATGCGTACAGCCGGTGGCAAAGGCAGTTGACGTCTGTCGAGTCGGCGAAGCGATTCGAGGATTTGCGCACGCAAATGAAGAGGGACGGTCGGTTGCCGGAAAGGAGCGACCATTACGATTGGAAGGGGACGGCAACCGCGCGCCTGGGTTTCACCCCGGCCGAGGTGGCGCAATTGGAACGCTCAAAGTTGCTGATTCGGGATATTGAGTATCGGCAGTGCTTTGAGGCGTACCAACGCCCCAGGGTGCCGATGTTCATCACCACTGATTCTCTGCTCAATGCGTATTGCGCACTCTTCGAGGATAGCTTTCACCGGCTCGAGCAGAGGCAGTCGATCGTGTTACGGCAGAAGCTTGAAGAGATATTGGATCGCGCGCGGAGATTTGTTGCGGGACGCGGTGACTCTCCAGAGCTCCTGACGGCGGGATGGAAACAGGCTCAACGGGCGATTGGGCCGGCGATGATCCTTTTGGGTACGCCGCTTCAGAAGTTCGATCCGGAGGTTCGTGATGATGTGGCAGCCGAAGTGGACAAGATCAAAGCCGCGCAAGTCCTTTCGCTTCCGGCTTGGCTCGGGCCTCCGACGCCGGATTTCGAAGCCATCGACTACCGCGAGTTCAAGCCGAACGGGTTCTACGCCGACAGTCCCAGCCTCTCGGATTATTTCCGGGCCATAAGATGGCTTCAAACCGTGCCATTTCGCGTAGAACGGGACAACGAACTATCAGCTCTGCTGGTTTTGGCCCGTGACAAGGACAGCGACCAATATCCTGACTATTGGCGGGAACTGGAGGGATTTCTCGGTCCACCGTCGGGGAACTCGCTCATGAGGGCGGATTGGATTGAAAACGGATACAATCGGGAAAATTGGTCCGAATTGGTTTCTCAGAAAAAAGCGTTCCTGGAATTCAGAAATCGACCTGCGAAGGCGCAAGGTGACGTTCGGGCGCGAACAGCCGAGACCGAGCCGTATCGGTTTTTGGCGCCTTATGAATTGCCGGATTCGGTCATGTATCAGGAATTGGCCGATGCGCGCACGCCGGTGAATGGAAATCAGTTGGCGGCCATGCTTTCGTCCAATTGGGCGCAATCGCACGATGGACTGCGGGGTGATCCGGTGGAGTCGAAGGCTATCGCTGACGGCAGAAAGGCGCTTGCGGAGCGCGGAAAAAATTCCCGGAAGCCGGTCTACAGCCAATATTTGCAGGTTTTGGAGACTTTGTTCGCCCCGCCGGACTCGGACGCTCCTGAGTTCATGCGAAGTGACGCTTGGGCGGCGAAGTCTTGCCAGACAGCACTGGCTGGATGGGTGGAGATGCGGCATCCGTTTGCGCTTCAGGCCAAAGTAGCGGTCTACACGTTTGGGTTGAGCCTTCTGCCTCCCGGATTTTTCGAGCCCAATCCGGATTTTTACGAAAAGTTCGTGGCGTTGGTGACGGATACCGAGGACCGGCTACGGGATTGGGATGTATTCAGCGACGTGGATGCCAGCGGTCAGCTGGCGGAACCCTCGCAGGCGGAATTCCCCCATCCCACACTCGAGGCGCGTTGGTTGGCGCTGGAACGTATCGCCAGGCAGAGCGAGGAGATCGCGCAGAAACAATTGCGCCGCCGTGATCTGGATCCGGAGGAAATCAGCTTCATCAAAGACTATGGGTTCAAGATCGCCAACGTCATGGGCTATTTTGGCGACGGAGGGACGCCTCGCGATGACGTGCCGAAATGGGTGCCGATCGCGAGCGATCCAGCAACGAAAGATTTTTTTGGCGCCGCCATCGGGCGGCCTCGGGCGATCTACGTGCTCTACCCGGGCAACGGAATGGAAATACTCTGCGCGGGGGCGGTGATTCCGTACTATGACGATCACACGAATGTCATTTTGACCGATGCGGAGTGGCGGCAGAGGTTGGACGGGAAGGATCGGCCTCAGTTGCCGGTGTGGGTGGGTGCGGCGCTGGGGCGGCCTTGAACGGGTTGGGAATTTGGAGTCGCTTGGAAGCGGCGGGACGCCGCTTCTACGGGGGGTCAACTATCCTGCGGCGGCTGGGCGTATTGCTCGTCGGTGACTTTTTCCAGCCAGTCGACGGGCTTGCCGTTTTGGTGTTCCTGGACGGCGATGTGGGTCATGGCGGTCGTTGGGGAGGCGCCGTGCCAGTGTTTTTCGTTCGCATCGAACCAGACGACGTCGCCGGGACGGATTTCCCGGACGGGGCCGCCCCACTTTTGGGCGCGGCCGCATCCGTCGGTGACGATGAGCGCTTGGCCGAAGGGGTGCGTGTGCCAGGCGGTGCGGGCGCCGGGCTCGAACGTGACGGCGTTTCCGGCGGTTCGCGCGGTGTCTTTCGCCGGAAAGAGCGGGTCGATCCGGACGGTGCCGGTGAACCAATCCGCGGAGCCCCGGGTGGAGGGTTGAGAGCCGCTGCGTTTAATGTCCATGGTGTGTGAGAATCAGGGGAGTCTGCGGATTTCGGGTGGAGCGCATGGTCCCCATGCGCTTGGGCGCCAAACGCGGATGGACGTCTAAGCGCATGGGGACCATGCGCTCCACCCGCGACGGTTAGCGGCTCACCATTTGCTGCTGGGCGGCGGAGTAGCGCTCGCCTTGGACGGAGACTCGGGAAAGGGCGGCGTCGATTTCCGAAAGGTCCTGCGGCGTCAGCGTGATTTGAGCGGAGAAGAGATTCTCGTCCAGGCGATGCAGTTTGGTCGTGCCGGGAATGGGAACGATCCAGGTTTTTTTGGCCAGCAGCCACGCCAAGGCGATTTGCGCGGGCGTTGCTTTTTTGCGGGCCGCGATCGTTTGGATGACTTCGACGAGCGACTGATTGGCCTTGCGCGCCTCAGGAGAGAAGCGAGGGAGGTTGCTCCGGAAATCGCCGCTCTCGAACTGGGTCTTTTCCGTGATGGCGCCCGTGAGAAAACCGCGGCCCAGCGGGCTGAACGGGACGAAGCCGATTCCGAGCTCTTCGAGCACGGGAAGGATTTCTTCTTCGGGTTCGCGCCACCAGAGCGAGTATTCGCTTTGAAGGGCGGTCACTGGCTGAACGGCGTGGGCCTTGCGGATGTTTTCCACTCCGGCCTCGGATAGGCCGAAATGATGGACTTTGCCTTGGCGGATCAGCTCCTTGACGGTCCCGGCCACTTCTTCGATCGGGACCTTGGGGTCGACCCGGTGCTGGTAGAGCAGATCGATGGCGTCGGTGCGAAGGCGTTTGAGCGAAGCTTCGACGACGGCCCGGATATTTTCGGGGCGGCTATCGAGGCCGTTTTTGGCCAGGCCTCCGGCGAAGCCGAATTTTGTGGCGATGACGACGCTGGGGCGGATAGGCGCCAGCGCCTCGCCCACCACATCTTCGTTGGTGAAGGGGCCGTAGACTTCGGCCGTGTCGAAGAATGTGACGCCCCGGTCGAAGGCGGCGCGGATCAGTTTGATCGCTTCCTGCCGGTCGGTGGGGTGGCCGTAGGCGTGGCTCAGGCCCATGCAGCCGAAGCCGAGGGCGGAGACTTCCAGGTTAGAGGGGCCGAGTTTTCGTGTCTGCATGGGTTGGCTTCGGTTTGGAATTCGCGGGTTGGCCACAAAGTGCGATTCCGCGGGAAAGCGTCAAACGGGAGACCGAGGATTTCGGCGGTCGCTGGAGTCGGGGGCTTATCGCGACGTGGAGCGCGTGGTCCCCACGCGCTTTTCCGCTTTCGGCGTCGCAGGTGCCGGGGTCAGCGACCCCGGCTTGTGGCTTGAATTGCTGTCTAAGAGAGCAACCCGTCGGGACAGAAGGTTCGGGAAGCCCGCACCCCGGCTAGTGTCCGGAACACGTTTGTAGATTGGCCCTGAACCTTCTG
>DASXYY010000047.1:0-23598 GCA_036502225.1 Opitutaceae bacterium | reverse complement strand
GGCTTCGACCACCAACGCTGGCCTAACTGTTACTTCGCCGCCTTGGGGCTGCTCAGCCTGGAGCAACTCTGGCGCGCGTCACTTCCAGTCCCTTAACGGGCACTCTTCAACCGGAGAGCCGGATGCGGTAGTTCCGCACGTCCGGTTCGGAGGGAGGGGCAGGTTCCATTCCTGTCCCTACCCCTATCCCTACAAATTGGGATCGGGTGATGTCCGATAGAAAAATGTCGGAAATCCGACATATGACATACGTGATTCTACGATGCGTAGTAGTCCGACCAGCTCATAAAGTGTTGCATGTAAATAGAATACAACACCTCACGATATGTGGCATATCGCATGCTAAGTTAGGAGCAACCTATGAAGTCCCTCCTTTCCATCTCCAACACCGTCAAGCTCCTGGCCCTGTCCGGCCTCTGTGCAGGCGCCTCCGCCCTGGCGGGTCAATCCTCGGGACAGGTCTATTTGGCCGTTGGGCCGAACTACGGCGGAAGCAACTCGATGCAATTTGGCGATGGCGGCGAATTCACGGCCGTTCTCTTTTCCAATCTCGTTCACAATGGCAATTCCGTGACCTTCACGCCGGCGGGCGTTCCCGCGGGCTACGCGGCGACGGCTCTCGGCAGCATCGCGCACGGTGAGTCGTCCGGCTATAGCGCTCCGGGTGGCGACGGTGGCTCGGCCACGGACGTCGGCGACAACCCGTTTGTCGGCATTACCGGCTTCGAGACGTTCTGCCTGGAAGATCACGTCGATTTTTACGTCGGCAACTACTACAATTATACGCTCGGCTTGAGCGTCCAACAGGCCGGCACTTCGGCAAGCAACACGCCGATCAATTCGCTGACCGCCGGCGTTGCCTTCCTGTACCAGCAGTTCGCCATCGGTCACATCGTGCTGTCGACCCCGACGCAGGCGGGCCTCTTTCAAGCAGCGATCTGGTACCTGCAGGGCCAGCCGGACGACGCCAATGTCGGCAACTTCAGCCCGTCGAATCCGTACTATCTCGACGTCCTGAATCATATGTCGCTGACGGCGGCCCAGACGGGTCTGGTTGGTTCGGATCCCTATGGTGTCGAAGTGATGGAACTGACCGGTCCGGCGGGCAGCCCGAGCGGCTTTGGCGGTGCTTCGCAGGATCAGCTCATCTACGTCCCGGACACGTCGACGACCGCCGCGCTGTTCGCGCTCGGCCTGGCTGCCATCGGGTTTGCTCGCCGCACGCGCCAGCAAGCCTGAATTGACGGGATTGAACTGCTTTAGCTCTAGCGCTGGTCGAGCAGTTGAAGATTCCTCCGCGCCGCCTCGAAGTTGGGATTCGAGCGCAGCGCGGCTTCCCAATGGCTTCTGGCGCCGGTGTAGTTCCCTTTCCGCGCGCAAAGCACAGCCAGATTGTTGTCCGCTTCGGCGTAGCGCGGATTGAGCCGCAGAGCTTCTTCGTATTCCCGCTGGGCGTCCGCCGTTCGCCCGGGAACCCGTTCGAGGAGGACTCCATAACTGTAATGGGTGGTGGCTTCGGCGGGATTGAGCCGGATCGCCGTTTCGTATTCGGCCAGGGCCAATTCGAGTCCGTTTGGCTGGCGGGCAAGCAGCCGGCCAAGGTTCGCGTAAGCTTCGGCGTAACCGGGCCGCAGCCGAATGGCCGTCGCGTATTCCCGCAGGGCGACTTCGGGGCTGACGGGAAGCAGCGCCAGCGTGTTGGCATAGCAGAAATGAGCCTCGGGAAAATCCGGATGCTCGTGCAGCAACCGGCCGTACTCATCCAGTGCTTCCTGGGTGCCCCCCGGGGATCGCGCCAGTGAATTGGCCAGATTGAGCCGCGCCTCGGGGAAACGCGGTTCGTCCTTCAGGGCCGCGCGGAATTCCGTCTGGGCCGCGCCTTCGCCCAGCCCGGCGGCGAGGAGGGCGTTTCCCAGATTGTTGTGCCCCTCGGCGTAGTCCGGCTTGAGCCGGACCGCGGCCCGGCATTCCGCCAGCGCCCCGGCGGTGTCGCCCCATTCGTCGAGAGCGGCTCCGAGATTGCTGTGGGCCATCCAGCAATCGGGATTGAGGGCGAGGGTGGTGCGATAGAGCGTTTCGCTTCCGACATAAGCTGCGCTTGCGTGACGCGACTGGGCGACCAGCCACGCGACGGCTCCGGCCGAGGCGAGGGCGATCAACCCGCGGCCCGCTCCGGGCGCGCGCTCCCATGCCCAGGCCACGCCGGCGCCCGCCGCCGCGAACAGGCCCAGCGCAGCCAGGTATTGGAAATGATCGGCGACGTACGAAAAGCGGAATGGATAGACGTTGAAAAACCCCAGCGCCGGGAAGAGCGAGCCCACGAAAAAAAGCCAGGCGGCCAGCGGGCCGCGGCTGCGCTTGCGGACGAACCACAGGGCGGCGGTCACCGCCAGCGCGGCGGCCAGCCAAACCGGCCAGCGGCCGGCTTCGGCGGAAACGTTCCAACGGGGATAGATGAATTCCACGGGAACCGGCCAAAACAGCTTTTGCACGTAGAATCCGACGATTCGGCCGGCGAGCAGGCACCGCTGCCCGAACGAAAGGGCGAAGTCGGCCCCGGCGGCGCCGATCAGGTGCCGTTCGACCCAGGCGGTGGTGAACCCGCCCGCAATGCCCACGACGAAAAAAGGCGCCAGAGGCAGGACGTCCCGGCGTCCGGCGATCCGGCCTTCGCGCCACCAAATCACCACCAGCAGGGCGGCGGGAAAAGTGGCCGTCACCGACTTGGTGCCGACCGCCAAAAAAAAGGCAATGAGGGCCGCGACGTAGTCCAGCTCAGTGCGTTCGTCATAAAATTTCAAATACGCGTGCCCGGCGCAGAGGTAGAACAGCAGCGAAAGCGTGTTCTTCTGCTCCGAAATCCACGCGACCGACTCCACGCCGACCGGATGCACGGCCAGGAGCACGGCCGCCGCCGCGGCGGCGAGTGTGAATGCGCGCCGCCGCGCCCAACGGCTCAGGACGAGCGCCAGCAGCCAGCAGTCCAGCCCGTGCTCCAGGAGATTGGCCAGATGATAGCCCAGAGTGGAATCGCCCCACAGCCGATGCTCGATCCAGAACGCGCTGTGCAGCACCGGATAGTACTGCTGCGTGGCGCCCGGCTCGGTCCAAATCCGCACGAGTCCGGCCCAGGAACGCAGGGCGGGCTGGGTCACGTGAGCGGCGTCGTCCCACACCAGCCCGCCGCGAATCGAGGGGGTGTAGCAGATCAGCGTCAATGCCAGCAGGAGGGCGCCCAGCAGCCATGGCCTCACGCGTGCGGATGAGGTCATGGCGATCGGCGAGCCTGCCAGAGCGTGAAGCGCGAGCGGGCGTCCCAGGTGTTGCCGGCATCAGCGTAATCGCATCGGCCGTTCTTCACGATCCAGAACGGCGCGCGGTCGCCCGCCGTCAGCCGGTCGTCCGTTGCGAGGACGATCGGGCCGCTCTCTTCCACGTAGAGGTCGGCGTGTCTCGGCGGGAAGACTTTGCGCACGCGGACGTCGAGCGACAGATCCACGGTGTCGCCGGGCTGCCAGACGCGGTGAATCCGGGCGTAGGTGCCCGCCAGGGCGACCGTCCGGGCGCCGTTCACCGTCAGGGTCGTCTGCGCGCTCCAAGCGGGAATTCGCAGGCCGAGGGTGAATTCGCGGGCGGAGTCGGGCGTGAGCCGGATTCGGACGGTGCCATCGGCCGGATACGTGGAGTTCATCGCCAGCCGGACGCTGCCGCCCGTAGCCAAGGGCAGGGCCGCGTTCATTTGCCCGTACAGATTGATCACGGGCCCCTCGGCCCCCGCCATGACGGCCAGTTCAGGCAGCAGCAGCAGCGCTCGCGGCCCATTGGCGACACAGCAATTGAGTTTGAGCCCGCATTGGTCCTCGCCCCGGACTTTGCGCCCGTCGAGAGTCACGTAGTGGCACCACCAGGAGCCGTCCGGCGCCATGGCGCCCAGCAGGGCATTGTACGAGGAAAATTCGATGTCGTCCGCATAGCGCGGATTTCCCGTCAACCGCAGGAGCTGCGCGGCGAGCTTGATCCAGGTCACCGTGACACACGTTTCCATGCCTTCGTGCCAAACCTCGGTCTGGCGATTGGCGCCATTGGTCCACCGTTCCCAGTCCGAACCGGAGCCGATCACGGTGATTTCGCCGCTGCGAATATTGTCGTAGATCGCCTCGACGGCGTCGCGGTACTCCGGCTGGCCCGTCATTCGGTAGAGTTCCAGCAGCCCCTCGAAGCAGGACATCATTTCATAGGCCTTGGAATGCCCGCCGTCCCAATAGGCTTTCGCGATTGGCTTCGGCTTCGGAAACATGTCGAACACGGGCACGCCCGCGAGCGCCTTGCGCTCGATGTCCGGCCCGTGGGGAGTCCGCCACTCGGCAATCAGCCATTCGCAAAATCGAAGGTAGCGGCGGTCGCCGGTGCGCTGGTACAGGAGCACCATCGGTTCCAGCACCGAACTGGACGCCATGCCGTTCCACGCATCGTGGCGAAACATATCGCCATGGCCGGGGCCGGCTTCCTTCAGCAGACGGTCGGCCTCGCGCCGCGCAGCCTGGAGACACGCCGGATCTCCCGACACGTCGTACCAGGCGAGCAGTCCCAGCAAGGTGTATTTTCGGCCCCAAACGTCCCAGGTCTGCAGGCGGTTTTCGGGCGCGTAGGCGCCGATGTATCCATCGGACGATTGCGTGGCGATCAGCTCACGCTCCGCGCGTTCGATGAGGGAGCGCAGGGCCGGATCCGGACGCATCCGGTAGGCCTCGATGGCCGACGTGATCCACTTGCCCCAAAACTCGCTGCGCCATTCGCTCACATCCTTCCGGTCGCGAAACGGCTGGATGATCGCCTCCAGATCCTGCGCCTCGACGCGATTGCGGACACTCAGGTCGATCTCCTGCCCCAAGCGGCCCCCCATTTGGACGCCGTTGGGGGGAGGATACGAGAGCGCGTCCGGCACCACCGGCGAGACCGAGCGGGCCTGTCCGACCGCCGCGAGCAGGAGCGCGATGGCGAGGGGGATTTTCATGGCCAGACTTTGACCGCCCTGGTAAACCGAAGACAACGACGCTTTCGTCGATGGGCGCGGCGCGCGCCCGAGATCGACGTCTGGCCGGCAATCTTCCCCTATGAAATCGACGTTGCTGTTCGCCTGCCTGACCGCGGTCGCCACTTCCCCCCCCCGCGTCGAACGCCGCCACCTTTGGCGACGATCTGCAGTTTCTCCAGCGCTTCACTCCCACGATCGTTCTCAGCGATTCGTCGGGCGAAGCGAAAATCGCCGTCTCCCCCTCGTGGGAGGGACGGGTCCTGACGAGCACCGCCGCGGGAGACGGCGGCCGAAGCTTTGGCTGGATCAATCGGGAGCTGATCGAGTCGGGCAAAATCGTGCCGCACATGAATCCCTACGGCGGCGAGGACCGGATTTGGCTCGGACCGGAAGGCGGGCAGTATTCGCTTTATTTCGCCAAGGGGACGTCGTTTGACTTCGCGAACTGGTTCGTGCCGGCCGCGTTCGACACCCAGCCTTTTCAAATCGTGGCCCGATCGCCCAAAGCGGCGACGTTTGAGTCGCGCTTCACCCTGACGAATTATTCCGGCACGGAATTTCACGTCGGAATTCGCCGTGAAGTCCGGTTGCTCGATGCGCCGGAGGCGTGGAAAGATCTGGGATTGTCCGCCGACTCGCGTTTGCGGGTCGTCGCCTACGAGTCAGATAACCGGCTCACCAACGAGGGCTCAAATGCGTGGCGGCCCGAAACCGGCCTCCTGTCGATCTGGATCCTCGGCATGTTCGCGCCGGCGCCATCGGTCACCATCGTGGCGCCGATCCGGCCCGGTCCCGATTCGTCGTTCGGACGCAAAGTGACGGCGGATTATTTCGGCCAGGTGCCGCCCGATCGTTTGAAGGTCACCGAGCGCGCGGTGTTCCTCAAGGCGGACGGCAAATATCGAAGCAAGATCGGGCTCAGTCCCCGTCGCAGCCGCGGTTTCCTGGGCAGTTACGATGCCGACAACCACGTCCTCACGATTGTGCAGTTCGATCAGCCCGCGGGCGTCACCGACTATGTGAATTCACTCTGGAAGCTGCAGGATCACCCGTATGGCGGCGACGTGGCCAACGCGTACAACGACGGACCGCCCTCGCCGGGCGCGAAGCCGATGGGGCCCTTCCTGGAAATGGAATCCTCCTCGCCGGCGGCCGCGCTCGCCCCCGGCAAAAGCATCGGGCACTGGCATCGAACCATTCACATCATTGGTCCGATGCCCGAGTTGGATCGCGCGGCGCGAGGGGTGCTCGGCCAGTCGTTGGCGGAAATCCAGGCCGCCTTCGCTCCTTGACCGGCCGGCGTTAGGCGGCCGACTCGGACTTGCGGCTAAACTTCGCCCCCAGCCCAAGCGCGGCCAAGCCGGCGAGGAAAAGCGCGGAAGTCGCGCTGGCATCCGGAGCGGAAGCCGCGCTCCATTGGCCGAGCGGATCGGGAAGCGAAACCGGGACCTGATTGAACGTGGCGCCGTCGTACAGGGCGCTGTAGGTGCCGTTGCCGCCATTCAGATTGTTGTCGCCGGAGAAAAAGAACACGGCGGCGTCGGTTGACGGAACGCCGGAGGGGCTGCCGATTTCAAAGTTGAACGCGTCAGGCCCGCTGCCGTTGCCGCTCGCGAAGGTAAGCGATTCAATCACGGAGCTGTTCCCGGGGGTCAGCGGAGGAAAGTCGGCGGGGTAGCCGTACCCAGGAAAGTTGGACAGCCAGGAGAAACTGGCGGCCGCGTTGCTGTCGACCAGGTTCCAATTGACGATGTCGTCGCTGGAAAACTGCACCCAGCTGCCGTTCAGATTGGTCGGCTGTCCGGCGGATGCGGTGAAATAGTACGTGCCGTCGGCGACATTCTGCGCGGACACGGAAGAGACGGCGATGGTCGCCAGAACGGCGGCCAGACCGACGAGGGAACGGGTGGGGAACTTCATGCTGAGCCTATAGCGAGGTCTATGCCATGCCGGTAATTTTCCCGATGGGTTTCATAACCTGATGCCTTAGGAGAACATCAGGGTTTCACCGTTGGGCATGCATCGATTTGTGCAATTCGTCACTGTAAGAAATGGCGACAAAACGGAGAAAATTATCGGTTTTTCGGTCCGTGATGTCGGTAAAGTTTACACGGAGTGTCGGAAATATTGATAAGTAGTTCTAACTCGCAGTTGCGATAGATCGTGTAAATAACTGAATAAGAAATAATTACTATCTAGTACGTAATTGTCCGAAATCGACACGGCACAAAGTCTGCAATCTGAACGATCAAAATGAATACCCGTTCGATTCGTTCACTCGTCACGATTTTCAGCTTGGCGCTTGCACCCTTGAGCTTGGCGCAGGCCGGCCAAAATATTTCCAGCTTGGATACCGGTGCCGGCCAATATGCGGCGAATACGGGAGCTCAGTTGATCGATCCGAACTGGTCGGTGACGCTGCTCTCCTCGACCGGCATACCTCCCGGAGGTATTCCCAACGGAGACGCCTATCTGGTCCCCAACAACATCGGCTTTCCGTTCGGCTATTGGGTGGACAACGACACCACGTCTTCGTGGGTCTCGTACTCGTATCCACTGCAGACCGGAGGCGACCTGACGGGTGGCTGGTACCAATATCAGGTGACCTTTACCGCCCAGGCATCGGGCCAAGCGGGTGTGCGCTGGCTTTCGGATAACGACGACGACCTTTATGTGAATGGGGTCCTTTTGGGTTCCAATTCCGGCACGTTTGCGGCCTGGAATTCGCCCGTGAACTTTTCCTTGGTTTCCGGCCATTCCTACACGGTGGACCTCGACGTTTACAACCTGCCGCAATCGTACGGAAATCCGACCGGCGCACGCGTGGAATTTTCAGGCGATGAAGGCGTGGAAGTTTCAGGCCCTGAGGCCGTCCAGTTCCGTTCCGTTCCGGACGCTCCGTCGCGCGGAGTTGCGCTCGTATTGCTGGTTCTGCCTTTCGTCGCTGCCGGGTCGCGCCGACGCCGTCAGATCGCCTGATACCCGGAAACGCATTCCGCCGGGAAGATTTCGGCCCTGGTGTCTAACCAGGTTTACAATTCCTGCAGCATGGGATCTCTGTCGGCCAATTTTCAGTCGCGTAAATATCATAAAATAAGCGATATGCGTATGAGATAGGGAATCGGCCTGAATCTGGCAAAGACAGTGCTTATATCGGACGTAAGATGAAACCGCATCATTCCGTAGCTCGTGCCGAGGGGAGAGCTTTCGAACTTACGGGCTGCGGCGGTGAAACTTGAGCGGCGGCGGAAACTACCTCGAAAACTCCAAGGGATGGACACGCAAATGAATGATAATCAAGCAGGTAAAATGTCTGGACTGAAAAGCATCTTTTCCAAGCTAACCCGCTCGGATTCTAATTGTAGCGAGTCTGAGGCCCGGCTATCAGGCTTCGACCGATCCTCGATGCAGAAATTCATCATCTATAGCCTTGGCCGAAGCGGCAGCAGCTCATTGACGATTCTAGTCAACGAGCTCTCAGGCGGAGCGTGCCTCGCCGAGCCGTTCAATACCGGCTCGAATGGAGAAAAATACCGGGCGCTGGCGTTGTCGCAGGGATTGCCGACCGCCCTCAAGGCTATCCACACCGAGGGCTTTGCCGGATTCAAGCACGTCTGGGATCCCCGGGGTTGGCCCTTTCCCGATCGTTCCACGCTCAATAGCGAGGTGCTCGCGCAGAACGACTACTCGGTCATCTTTCTTTACCGGCGCAATATCCTGAGGCGGCTGCTTTCCTGGGAAATCGGCAATCAGACCAAGGTTTGGCAGGTCCACAACTCCTCTCACAAGAAGCGGCGCCACAAGCACACCTATACGGAAATCAACACCGCCCATCTGCGCGAAGAACTTGAGGTCGAGAAGGCGGCCCTCGAAGCCGTCAAAGCGGATCTCACCCGCCGAACGGGGCCCTATCTCAAGATTTGCTACGAAGACGTCTTTTCGCCTGACCAAACCTCCGCACTCCGCGAATTGCGCCGGGTTCTGGACTTCATCGGATTGCCGACCAAAGATTACTCGGACCGCAAGCTAGGCTCTTTGTGGAGCGCCGGCGGCGAAGGCAAATCCGAGGAAGTTTACCGGCTTATCCCCGGCATCGATCGGCTGAATTCGGAGCTCGGTTCGGCCGAAACCGGCTTTTTGTTCGAACCCCCAATCGCAGGTTAAAGCCTGCCCCGGGTGGAGCGCGTGGTCCCCACGCGCTTTGGCGCCAAGCGCGGAGAGATGCGGACGAGAAATCGGGCGGCGCCTTGGCGCGCTGACGGGCGCGGAGCTTCATCCCTTGATACCTTGACGCTCTACCTATCGTGGGTAGGACATCTAGGCATCCTATGGGCGAAGCCAAATCCGACCTCCTGCAAGGCACCCTGGACCTGCTGATCCTCCAGGTCGTCGCGGCGGGGCCGATCCACGGCTACGCGATCGCGAAGCGCATTCAGCAAAGGTCGAAGGACGCGTTGCGGATTCAACAAGGATCGCTCTATCCGGCTCTGCATCGGCTGGAGGGCCGGAAATGGCTGCGCGCTAAATGGCAGGAGACCGAGACCGGGCGCGAAGCCAAGTTCTACGAACTCACGGCCGCGGGTCGAAAGCAGCTCGAAATCGAGGCAATGGACTGGGAGCGTTTTGCCGAGGCGATCCGCCTGGTCATGGGTCCGGCGCGATCTTAGCTGCGCCTTGCGGTGGCGCTGAGGGCCGAATGACGGGTGGAGCGCATGGTCCCCATGCGCTTGAGCCTCGATCCGCTTTTGGCGCCGAACCGGCTTAGCGGTTGCGGCCTCCGGCCACAGCGATCATTGCGGGCGCCGGAAGAGTTTGCAACCGCGAGGCGGCGCGGCTGAAGGTTTCGCAGCAGCGCGCATGAAACTCTGGGCTCAACTCCGAACCGGTGCGATCGTTCTCAGCGCGGCCATCAATCTTCTGCCGGCCGTTGCGAGAGGCGGGGAATCCGTGGTGACAATGCCCGAATTCCGGGTGCTGGCCGAATTTATGTCGATCGGCTTTCGTTCGTCGCTGGGCGGCGAGGTGGTTTCGGCCGAAATTACCGAAATTGCCAAAGGTTCGCCCGCGGATCGGCGCGGAATGATCGTAGGCGATGAGCTGATCGCCGTGGATGGAATCAAGATCGAGGGGCAGGACTACTCTGACCTGCGCGAGCAGATCGAACGCGATTTGGCCCCGGGTGAAAGTGTCAGGCTCACGTTTGAGCGAACCGGGACGATCACCGGCCGGGCCTATCAATACGTTTTTACGATCGTTCGGTCAAAGCCTTGACCGGGATCCGGTTTCCGCCCGCCAAATTCGTTCTTCGGTTCCTGGGTCAACGATTCTGAGGGAATATCTGCACACCGGCGGCCTTCGCGGCTTTCATAAGCAGGCCATCCGTCGTCGACAGCGCGGCTCCTCGGCGCATCGCCAGTTCGAGGTAGGCGGCGTCGTAAACCGTGAGGCCATATTGGCGTGCCAGGGCTGCGGTAGCACCAAAAGCCCGAAGGGCCGTTTCCGGGTCCGTCTCGACAGGCAGGGCGGCGATTAACGCGAGCGCTTCGGAAATCTCGGCCTGGGACGCTCGTTTGCGCCGTTCGGCGACAATCAAACCATTGGCAACCTCCGTGCACCAATGGGCCGGAACGAAAATGGGAGTGCCAGCTTCAAGCGCTTCGAGCGTCTTGAGGGCCTCCGGACCGCGCTCACCCTGAAGTACGAAACCGATGGTCGTGGAACCATCGATGACCAAGGCTTTCATCGATCAAATCCGACGACCCTCGGTGACGAGATCGCGGGTGGACTCGCCCTTCGCCAGCGACAGCCGACTCCGCAGTGCCCGCAGCCGAACAAAGACCGTTCGATCGACGGCGGCTTCGTTGGCAGGGACAAGCCGGGCAATTTCTCGCGCGTGGCGGGTAATGGCAATGGTCCGTCCGCCTTCGACCAAATCGAGCAGTTTCCCCAGCTTGGTTTTCGCCTCATAGGCGCCCACTGACTGGACGGAAGGGTTTTTCATAGACTGGTCTAAAGACTGGTCGAAAGTCGGTCGGTGTCAAGGTCTGCCCCGCCGGCGGAAGATGAGTTATGGGCGCAGCGATTCGTTTGATGGCCTCGGCCGCCGGGCAAGCTCATCCATCGAATCGGCGATTCGACGCAGGTCCCGGCCCATCTTTGCAAAGATGCGAAGGATATGCCACGCGAGGAACAACAATAGCAGCGGGAAGATCGTCACGAAGAACAGATTGAGGCCAGTGAAGGCGGTAAAAGGCGACATGCCTGAATGTCCGCAATGAGATCGCCACTGACGACACCGAAATGTGGCGAGAGCCGATCGAGATGAAATCGACTCCAGCGTCTTCGCCGGTGCCTTACCGATGTAGCTCGGGAAAAAAGAGCGGCGCGCTGAGCGCCAGGCCCTCGCCCACGCTGGTGAACTCCTCGCCGTCCCGCATTTTTTCCGCACCCAATCGGACGACGAATTCCTCGCGCAATTTTCGAATGAGCGAGGTCCCCCCCGTGAAGAATACCGTGTCGATACCGGCAGGATCGATCCGCGCTCCCCCCAGGAACGCGTCGAAGTAGTTCATGATCGCGCCGGTGACGTCCTGCGAGTTCCGCTCAAACTCCGGCCGGCTCAGAGTATCGTCGATGAGGATCTTCGGATGCGAAAATGTGAGGGGGACGCGTTCGGCCTTGCCCAAGCCAATCTTGGCCGCCTCGATGACTTGAAAGAGGGCGAAGCCCTGATTCTCGGTGATCAGGGCCTCGAAGCGGGCAAAGGCCTGCGGGTCGTTCGATGAGTGCTGCAGCCGTCTCAACAGGTCCAGGGACTGCGCGTTCCGCAGAAATACGATCTGATCCCACTGACAGATCTGCCGATGCAATGAATCCGGCACCAGGAGCGTCTTGCCCCAGCTCTCGTAAGTGGCGAGCCGGCCAAAGTGGAGGGAGACCTTGTGCCACATCGTGGCCGAGTCGTATTTGTTGCCGGCGACCGGAAGTCCCCCCGTCGCCAGAATGTCGTTCATGCGATCGGTTCGGCCTTGTCGACCGGGGTCGAGCTTGACGACGGTAAAATCCGAGGTGCCACCGCCGAAATCCCCCACCAGCACGGTTTCCGGTCGCGAAATGCGGGCCTCGTAGGCGAAAGCCGCGGCGATCGGTTCGAGCTGGAAATGAATCTCCTCAAAGCCGGCCAGCTTGGCCGCCTCCAGCAGGCGCGACTGGGCCAGCGCATCCTCCTGCGGGTCGTTCGAGAAGACGGCGGGACGCCCCATGACCACCCGCCTGACGTCCTGCCCCGTGACCGCATCCCCCTTGGCCTTGAGATGACGCAGGAAAAACGCGATCAGGTCCGGGAGCGTGAACGGCTGGTTGTTTACGATTGTCTCCGTGAAAGTCTGATTGGGGAGGATCGTCTTGATCGCCTGGAAGAAGCGGCCCCGCATTCGATCCTGGACATAGCGCGTCTTGGCGGCGTCCCCAATCATGGGCGGGTCCCGGCGGAGCGCGTAGGGAAAATACATGAACGACGACTCGACGCCCGCAATGCGAGGATCGCGCACCCGGCATCGGCGCTCTGCGTCCCAAATGGTCACCGAGGAATTGCTGGTGCCGAAATCGATGCCGTAGATGAACGGGTTCACGGAAAAAGGGGGTGCGAAGGGCACCCCAGACGGGGCGATCTGACAAGTCCAAAGCGGAGGTTTCGGCAACCAGCGCACCGCAACGGTTGCAGAGGGGGCAGCATTGCGTGCCCGTCGAATCTTCTCCAGTGAATGCGCCATCGGACAAGACCCCATGTCGATCAGGCCCCGCCTCAAGTATTTGGAAAGTGGATGCTGGTGGTCCGCACCCGGTGCGCGCAGCGCGGAAGGCGAAAATGGGTTGCAGCCAACCCAGCTTGGAGCCGCTGCCAAACCGGCGCGGCGACGCTTTATCTCGGAAGCGTTTGGACATCAACGACGCCACGATGAAGGGGTCCTGGTGGCATGACACCTGCGATTTGGACAATCACCCCATGGCGTCCTTCTCCCCCAAACCGTCGCTAGTCCCGCTGCAATGCACCCGGGGGTGCGGACGCTCATTTCACCGCGGGCGGAGCAGGGCCCAGCGCGCTGGCTTGGCGGCTGCCCTGCTGATATGCTCCGTGCCGGTCCCGGCGCGCGCCGCGGACGCGCTGGATAGTGTCCAGAAAACCGTCACGGAATGGGTGAAGGTGCGCGCGGAGACCGCGCGGATCGAGGACGACTGGACCTGGCAGCAGACGTTGATGCAATCCACCCTCGACGCGCTGCAGGAACGGACCCGGCAGCTTGAAGCGAAACGCGCCGAACTCGAAGCCCGAACCGCGTCGGCGCGAAACGACACCGCCGCTCTGTTGGCCCGCCGGCAGGAGCTGAAGGCCGCTCAGGCGCAAGCGGCGGACCACCTGCGGTTGCTCGCGGATCGTCTCGCCCGGATGCGGGCCTGGCTGCCGCCGCGGCTCTCCGTCGCGCTTGAATTGCCTTATCGCTCTCTGGCCACCCCGGACGCGGACACCAGCGAGCGGATGCGCTATGCGATGATCATCCTGAGCCGGTGTGCCCAGTTCAACCGCGCGGTCAGCGTGGGCGAGGAGATGATCACCACCGCCAATGGCGAGAAGCGCCTGATGGAAGTGGTGTATTGGGGCCTCAGCCACGGGTATGCGCTGGACCGAAGCGCCCACGCGGCCTACCTGGGGGCTCCGACCGAAAACAGCTGGGGTTGGACCGTCCTCCCCGACTTGGCGCCGCGGGTCGCCCGGTTGATCGACGCGGGCCTCGACAAGTCCGAACCCGCGTTTGTCATTCTGCCCGCGCAGGCCGTTCAACCGGCGGCGCTCAATCCAAAGCCCTGACCCCTGTTTAGTGAATCTCCGAGAATTCATTGTTGCGGCACTCGTGGTGGTGGCCGGTCAAACGGTCCGAGCGGCCGACCCGATCGACGCGGCCGCCAGCCACGCGGCCGCTGATTACACCGAGCGGCTCAAGACCGCGACGAACGATTTGCTGGCCGCGCGGGCACGCATTGCCGCCGCTCGGACCCCGCTGGCCGAGGCCACCCGTTCGTCGGAAACCCGCATTGCCGGGCTCGAGGGCGAACTGCTGCAACTGGAGACATCGCAGGGGAAAAGCGCCGAGACGCGGGAGCAGTTGCGGCGCGAGAACGAAGAGGGGACCCGCTCCCTCGGTTATTTGCTGAACCAGGCGCAAGAGACGATGAAGCTGATGGAGGACTCGTTGCAGCCCGGCGAACGTCCGGCCTGGGCTGGGCGCATGGATTTGCTGCGGCGCGACCTGGATGCCGCCGTGCCGCGGACGGGAGTGCCCGTCGCTCTCGCGGTGGCGGATTTCGCCGCAGATCGCACGGCCCGGGAAATCGGCGGCTTTACCGTCGCCGGCTCCGCGGTGGCAGCCGGCGACAATCGCGAACTCGCCGGCACGTTCCTATTTCTCGGGCCTGCGACCTATTTTCAGACCGAGGGTGATGGACCGACGGGCATCGTGAACTTTCGTTCCAATAGCGAATGGCCCGTCGTGTACCCGGTCGCAAAATGGACCGGAGCCTCCGCCGGTCCGCTCTTCCACCAAGGTCGCGGTCTGGTGGCGCTCGATGCGTCCGGAGGCAAGGCGCTCGCGCTGAACAAGGCTTCCATATCGTTGCTCGAACAAGTGCGGCGGGGCGGTGCGGTCACCATCGCGATCGTGGCGGTGGGCGTTTTGGCGCTCATCATCGCCATCCAAAAACTCTTCGACTTCCGCCGTCTGGCCGTGGACGAACCGGCCACGGTGCGGCCGGTGCTCGCTCACCTTGCGCGCGGGGCGTACGGGGAGGCGGCGGACGCGGCCCAGACCCTGAAGGCGACCACGCGCGACTTGTTCGCCCTCGGAATACACCACCGGCTCAAATCAAAGGCCCTGTTGGAGGAATACCTGGAGAGCTTCGTCCTGGAGCAGCGGATGCTGCAGGAGCGCCGGCTGCCCTTGCTGGCGGTGATCGCGACGTCGGGTCCGTTGTTGGGCCTGCTCGGCACGGTGACCGGCATGATCAAGACGTTCACCCTGATCACCGTGCTGGGCACGGGTAGCGCCGGGAAATTGTCCACCGGCATTTCGGAGGCGCTCATTTCCACCAAATTCGGCCTGATCGTCGCGATTCCAGCGTTGGTGGTGCATGGATTCCTTTCGCATCGAATTCAGAAGCATCTCGCGCTGCTCGACCGTTATGCGCTGGAGATCGCGACCGCTTGCGAGGAAAGCCAAGGTTCGGTCCGGGCGGAGGAGGCGAATCGGCCGTGATCGCCGCCGTCGGAAAATTATTGCGGGAGGGGGGGGCCGTATTGGCGGCGAACCTGGTGCTGGCCGCGCTGCTCTACGCACAATGCTGCGGACTGCTGCTTCAGTTGCGCGGCGCCCGGCGGCGTTTCGCCCAAATGGAGGTCGAGCGCACCACGGTTCGCGCGCGGCTGATCCGGCAGCTAAAGATTGAATTGCAGGAATTTTTCCGGCGAAAGCGCTTGTTGATTGGCGCGATGGTCGCGGCGGCGCCGCTCCTCGGGCTGCTCGGCACGGTTGCGGGCATGATCGGCACGTTTGAGAATCTGGCGGGGGGCGCGACGCGATCGATGAGGGGATGGGCGGCTGGCATTTCCGAGGCGTTGCTGAATACCGAGGCCGGGTTGGCCGTGGCCATCCCCGCATTGCTCCTGCTCTATCTTGGCCATCGGCAGGCCGAAAAGGGATTGCGCGAACTGGGAGCGATCGAGGCTCGGGTGAGGGAAGCCCTCTGATCATGGCGCGCAGACACGGACAAAGCCGGCACTTCGAAAGCGTGCATATCGACGTGGTTCCGATGGTCGATTGCATGCTGGTGCTCGTGATTTTTCTCATGGTCAGCAGCGTGTTCGTCTCCGCGCCCGGAGTGGAAGTCGAGCGGCCCGACGTGAGCGGCGGCGAGACGGTCGACCGCGATGTTCTTTTGGTGGCCATCACCGCCGACGACCGGATTTTTTTCGACGGGCAGGAGATTCGGCTCGATCAAGTGGCGCCGCTCGTCAAGCAGGCGTCATTCGTCAGCGATCAAGCCCTGATCATCCAAGCCGACAAGCGGACCAGCCACGGGATGTTTGCTCAAGTGTATGCGGAGGCGAAAAGGGCAGGCATTCCCAACGTGCAGTTTGCCACGGCACGCTCCGAACAGCCCTGAACCGAACATGAACCGCCATTCGCCCCCTGAAAGGCCCGTGTCTTTTTTTTCCGCGTCGACGGGGGTGCGAACCGCGGAGGCACTGGGCGGCCTGGCTTGCGCGGGGTTGATCCTTGTTGTGCTGGCATTCATGCGGGCGCCGCGGGTGCACGGACCGGCGACCGAGGTCTATACCGCACGCTTGGTGACTCTGCCGTTCGATGAACCGCCGCCGCCGCCGCGCGAGGAGACCCCGCCGGTGCCGGGCCCCCTCGTCGGCCCCCTGCGATTGGAAATTGCTCCTGAAGCGTCCAGCGCCGTTCATCTTCAAGTGCCGGATGTCCCTCGGCTGGACGCCGAGACGCCGCCCCCGCCGGCGCGCGCGGTCGTTGCGGCTCGGTTCGATGTGGCGAACTCGATCGCCCATCCCGTGGACCACGACGACCGGCCGGCCCGGCGAATCTTCAGCCGCGACGAGGTGGACCGGCGACCCATGGTCGTGTACCGGGTGAAGCCCAAGGTCAGCGATCGGAGGGTCGGCCGAATGGCTACGCCCCGCGTCGGGCTCCTGCTGGTGGTAAACACCGACGGTTCGGTGGGAGACGTCCGGGTGATGCGCGGCTCCGGGGAAGAGGATTTCGACCAGACCATCGTCGATACGATCCGCGAGTGGCGCTTCAGCCCGGCCATCCTCAAGGGCCACAAGGTCCGCTGCTGGGTGGAGCAAATGGTCTCCGTGAAGGTGTCGGGAGCGACTCCCTTTGAAGCCCGCTAAAACCACGACTCTCCTTTGGTTCCGATGGCCCGCTGGCTTGACGGCGGCGCTTTTGCTCAGCCCCGCCGCAGCGCTGGCCAGTCTTCCGGCTGGCAAGGCGGACCAGGATCGGATCATCAACGAATCGGCCAACTTCCTAAAGAACCGGGAGCCGGAAATGACCGACGGCGAGTACGCCTTTTACGAAAAGATCGTCGGCATGCTCAAAATCCAGCCGGAGTTTGCGATGCAACTGCTCCAAGGCATGACGAACGGGAACGATCACCCGAGCCCGGCCTTTGAATTTGTGATGGGCAATGCCCAATACGACGCGGGCCGCCGTGACGAGGCGGAGCGGCACTATCGCCGGGCGGTTCAGGAGTATCCTGAATATGAGCGCGCGTGGACGAACCTCGGGGTGCTCTATTACGGTGCGGAACGCTACGACGAGTCCGTCGCCGCCTTCGACCAGGCGGTGGAACTGGGCGATTCGACGGCCGAGACCAGCGGCATGATTGCCTACGCCCTGCAGCGAACGGGCAACAGCGTGGGCGCGGAGATGTCGTACCTGCGGGCATTGTCCATCGCGCCGGACAATGCCGACTGGATGGAGGGGCTGGCCGGGCTGTACGTCGAGGCGCGACAATACGGACGCGCCGAGCCCTTGGTCCGCCGGCTGATCAAGCTGCAGCCGACCGAGCCGCGGCACTGGCAGGACCTGGCTGGGCTTCTGCTCTCGCAGGACCGGCCGATCGAAGCGATCGTCGTGCTCGAGTCCGCGCGCGGCCTGGGGATGGCGAACGATGAGATGGTGGTGCAGCTGGGCGATCTCTATGCGCAGCAGAATCTCCCGGCCGAGGCGCTCGCGGTGTACCGTGATCTGCTCAAACGCGATCCAACGGCCGGTGCGAAACGGCTGATCGGCGCGGCCATGGCGGCCCTGGAAGAGGGACGCGAGGCCGAGGCGACGGAGTATCTGGCCACGGCGGACAAGGATGTACCCGCGGAGCAGCGCGGCGCGTTTCTGCAGACTCGGGCCGAACTGGCGGTCGTCCGCAAGGATTGGGCGGGGGCACGCCGCGACCTCGAAGCAGCGCTCGCCGCCCGTCCATTGTATGGGCCGTTGCTACTCCGCCTCGGCCAGGTGCTGAAGGCGGCGGGGATTGAAACGTCAGCGCGCGAATATCTCGAAGCGGCGGCCCACCATCCGGAGTCCGCCTATCGGGCCGATCTTGAACTCGCGGATCTTGAGCTGCGCGCGCGGCATTACCGGCAGTGTGCGGACCGGCTCGAACAGGCGCTGGCGATCCAGAAATCGCCCGCGCTCCAGGAATATCTCGCAAAAATAAAGAACCTCATTCCGACCAATGAAAACGATTCCCAAGAATGAATCCGCCCCGCGAGCTGCCGGGGCTAGTCTGTGTTGGCTAAGCCTGCTTTCCTTGGCGCTGGTTGCGCCCCTCCTCGCCGATGATGCCGCGCCCCCGAAGGATCACGCGCTCTTTGCGGGCGCCACGGTGCAGGTCGAAGATGGCCCGGGCTATTTCGAAATCGCTGGAGTCAGGGGATATTTTGTTTCGCTGCTGGCCGATGGCAAATTGCATCAACTGCGACGCGATCGGATTCGCAATGTCCGCGTTGAGAGGAGTCTGAAGCTCACCGATGTCATTGCACGGATCGACAAGATGGTCGTGACGCCAACCTCCGTTGGGCCGCATGCCGATCTCTTTGGCGACATGCACATGCAAATGTTGATGAGCGATATGGCATCCGACGCCCAGGATTCAGTGGCGGAGGGAACCGCTCGAATGGAGACCCTTGAGGGAAACCAGGCCGCTTATGCAGCCTCCGGCAGCACCTCCCCCGCCCCCTCGGCGCTGGCGGCCGCCATTGCGGCCGATTCGGTCGCCGCGCAGGCCCCACTCAATATGGCGAGCAACAACGCGGTTTCCATGCAGTCGATGGTCGACGGCTTTGGTCATGGGTCGGCGCAAACGGGGGATAACGCCCTCTCCATTGGGTGCGAGCTCTCCGCCCCGCGAGTCATGCACAACACCTACGCGCTCGTGCTCACGGAATTCCGCGAGGCGAACGGCGGCAAATCCAGTTATAATGTGCACGTCGAGCCCATCGGCGAACTGGGGCCGAAGCCGCGGAAGGTAAGCTTCACGCAAGCCGGTTTTCCCCACGGTTTCAGCCCGCGCCGGGTCGGTTTGCATCTCTATTCCGGCAGCCTGGAGCTGGCGACGAATCTTTCCGAAGGTCGCGTCGACCTCACCGCCGACGACGCCATGCGCTACCTGGTCCTCGCCTATGTCACGAGCCATACGAAGGACAGCCTCCCCGCCACGCCGCTGCTTGTCGCGCTGCCGGCTGACTTCAAGCAGCAGGCGTCCCCAACCGATCTCAGCCGCACGTTTTATGTGACGGTCGGCGAAGATGGCCGGGTGCAGGCATTGTCGGCCGAACGCGATCGGCCCGTCGCGGTGAATCCTTACATCGATTCGACCGTGAGGAAATTTCGTTACGAGCCGGCCCTCAAGGAGGGAAAACCGTTCGCCACGGTGGTTGAAATGCGTCTGGCCAGTTTCCTACGCTGACGAAGTGCGCCGTGAGGTTCATGGAAGTTCCAGGACGGAACTCACGGGGTCCGCTTCAAATGATTTGATGCGTTCCGAATGCGCACGCAGCGGGTTGGCTATCTGGTCAGTTGTCGAATTGCCTGTCCCAAATCGGCAGAACGGACCGCCGCCTCGTGGCTTCGTTGCGCCCGGGCGCTGTTTTCCCCGGATGTGGTCCGGGGGTCCGGGTGCTCACCGTAAAGCTCCCGTTCAACCCGTTTGATGGGGTTAAGTTGAAGGACCCTGGTCCGCAGCGGTACCACTCCGAAATCAATCCCGAGTGGCTTCTCCTCTGCGCGGAACGCGATCTGAGGCCGACTGCACCCCCAAGTCTATCTCGCGCTCTTTCTCTGCCTCTGGGCCGGGTTGCGGCGCAAGGAAGCCGATCTCCTTACCTGGCCGCAGGTGGACTTGGCCGAAGGCCAGATTCATGTGCGACGCACCGCCTACTTTGAGCCCAAGACGGAAGAGAGCCAGCGCGCGATCGACCTGACCCCGGCCGCGACGGAGGTGCTCCGCGCGTTCAAGGAGGCCGCCAGATCGGAGTTCGTGCTCGATGGCGGCGCACCCGACCTGGAAGCGACCTGGCCCTACTACCGGTGCAACGCCACTTGGCGGCGGCTTATTGCCTGGCTGAAATCCAAAGACGTCGGCCACCGCAACGCCGTCCACATGCTCCGGAAGGAGAGCGGCTCCCTGATTGCCTCGAATTTCGGCATCGAAGCCGCCCGCCAACACCTGGGCCACCGGGACATCCGAACGACCTCGGCGCACCACGTCAGCCCACTACGTGGACAAGAAAAGGCGGATCGAGGTGAGTTTCCCGGGAATTGAGGCCGGTAAGCTCCATGCGGTCTGACTTCCTCCAGGGGCTGGGAACGACCGGCAGGCCGTCCGGGCGGGTGGTTTGACCGGATCCTTGACCGGCTCAAGTATGTAGGTGATGAAACGCGGCCAATGGCTCAACTCCTACCATCGCGCCTACTGCGAGCGTATGCAGAAGCTCGAAACCGCGAGATCAAAGCAGCCGCCGATGTCGCCCGCGGAGTTCATGGCCCAGGCAAAGCGCCTTCGGCGCGGCAGTGGACGCTGACCGTTCTCGTGGCCGCGGCACGCGACTTTCTGCACGCGCAATGAAGCTTCCCGAACCAGACTCGCTGGTGGTAGAGCGCGAGAAAATCGTCGATTACCTGCTGAACCCTCAGCATCGGTTTGGCGCGAGCAAAGCTCAGTTCTTTGCCGCGTTCGGATTCAAGGCCGAAGAATGGGGTGCGCTGGCCGACGCAATCCGCCGCCACGGTCGGGAACACGAGGTGAGCAAGGTGACGGAAACGCGATTTGGTCCCCGATTCGAGGTGGATGGGGAATTGCGGACACCTGTGGGCCGTCGCCCCCAGGTAAGGACGGTGTGGCAATGGGATAAGGGACAGCTTGCTCCCCGGCTGATAACGGCCCATCCTATTTGATCATGATCAAGGAGCACGATTGCATCGTCCTGACCCGTGATCTGCCGGCCGAAAGCCTCAAGGCCGGTGACATTGGCACGGTCGTGCACATTCACAACGGCGGTGAAGGCTACGAGGTTGAATTCATCACGTTGGGAGGCGAGACCGTCGCGATCACGACGCTCCTTGCTAATCAGGTCCGCCCCATTGAGCGACGCGAGATTGCTCACGTCCGCAGGCTCCAAGCGGCGTAGACAGCCCGTGGAGATCACCGCACCCTCCCCGAGGGACTACTCGCGAAGAGTTGCGATACCCGGCCTGCGCAACAAGAGCGGGTCTCTACTCAAAATGCGGTAGGCGATATTCGGCGAATACCGTAACTGAGATACATCGCGGTTCGTCGTCGCCGTCCTCGTCGATCTCGGCTCATGCAGTCGGATCATCTGCGCCCATTGCCCCAAACCATTTTTTTCTCAGGACGCAAAACCCTTATCGGTTGATAAGCCGAGAATGCCCTGCCGACCGACTGCATGCGCCATGGCCAGGTGCAGCGTTGGCGTGGTATTTTCTACGCCGGGCTCCGTAGGCGGTCTCCGCTATTTTCGGTAGACGCGCACGCTGGCTAACGCTCCGACAGGCGCAAAAATGCAGTCATGAAAGCGCAAAATGCCACCACCGGGTGCGCCGAAAGCGGCGGTGGAATTCGTCGGTTCAGCAAGGCCAAAGGCATTGCCGAGAAGCTCGGCGTCTGTCCCCGGACCGTTTTCCGCTGGGCCGATGAGGGCAGGCTTGCACGGCATAAAATCAACGCCCGCGTAGTGCTGTTCGACGAAGCCGAGGTGCTTTCGATGATCGAAACATCGCGGGTACAGCGACGCTGATTCGAAGGGCCGAATCGCCGGACGGGTCCGGCTTGCCCATTAGGCGCGGGCGCGATAGCCATTTGAAGCGTCCAGCTCTTCTCACCTAACTGGCAGCCGCGTCATATAGGAGTGGTGTTTCGGCTCCTGACCACGCGCTTTGAGCAACTTGTGCAGATTGTGAGCTGCCGACCCAGCTTTAAGGATGGTTTGGTTCAAATTGTCATCCAAGCGCGTCGAGGCGAAAGCCTTCCGAGCCGTCTTCACGGCCGCTTCGATTTCGTCGCGCAAACGCTGTTCTTCTGCTTCTAATTGGACGCTCACGAGTTCTAGCCTAGCGGTCCAAGCGGGCTGAGCGACGAAATTACGGAAGACCGTTTGGGCCAAAGCATCGAATGGGGCGCAGCGACCGGCCTCGGGTGGTGAAGCCCAAGCCTCAGATATTATTGACGGATAAAATTCACGGCTTCGGGGGCTTCAAAGTGGCCAAGAAATGGCCAAGCAAGATTTTCGCGCGCACCGCACGATTTTTCTAAGTCGCTGCGAGAAAGTGGTGGCAAGAGCCGGAATCGAACCGGCGACACAAGGATTTTCAGTCCTCTGCTCTACCAACTGAGCTATCTTGCCGTCTAACTTTCGCGCCAGGGGCCAGAACGAGCGAAGGAAGCTTAACTAGCTCGCCTCCAACGTTTGCGACTCGTTACAGAACCGTGCGAGCGGTCAGTATTACCGGCCTGACGGTGTAGCCGGCAAGCAAAAATGGCGGGGAGCGGCGAAGCGGGGGGAGCGCATGGTCCCATTGCGCTTGGGCGCCGCCTGCGAATGACGCCAAACGCGGACAGAGATTCAAGCGCGTGGGGACCACGCGCTCCACCCTTGACGAGGCTGCGGGGGGTTCGGGTAGGGTGACGGCATGGCGACGCATGAAGATGGAACGTGTCCTTGGGCGAATGCTCCGCTGGATCGGGAGTACCACGATCGGGAGTGGGGGCGGCCCCTGCATGATGACCAGCGGCTGTTTGAGATGCTGATCCTGGAGGGGGCGCAGGCGGGGCTCAGTTGGTCCACGATTCTGGCCAAGCGGCCGGCGTATCGGAAGGCGTACTACGACTTTGATCTGAAGCGGGTGGCCAAATTTGGCGCTCGGGATCAGGCGCGGCTGCTGAAGGACGCCGGGATTGTGCGGAACCGGCTGAAGATCGCAGCCAGCGTGAACAATGCGAAGGTCGCGCTGGAGATTCAGAAAGAGTTTGGGAGCTTCGATCGGTATCTTTGGGAATTCGTCGGCGGCAAACCGGTCGTCAACCGGCGCAAACGGCGTGGCGAGGTGCCGGTGAGCACGCGGGAGTCGGATGCGCTGAGCGCGGATTTAAAGAGGCGCGGTGCGAAATTTGTGGGGACGACCATCATGTATGCGTTCATGCAGGCCACCGGGATGGTGAATGATCATTTGGTGGGGTGTCCGCGGTATGGGGAGTGCGCGGGGTTGACGTGATGGGTGGAGCGCGTGGTCCCCATGCGCTTCATCGGCGACCTCCAACGTGGAACGAGTTGTAGATCCAATCTTGTTTAAGATTCGCTGAAGGACCAATTCGGATCAAAATCCTGCTGGTTCTTGAGCAGACCTACCATGATGCGGAGCATCTTGTGCGCGATAGCGCCGAGGATGGCGCCGTTGGATTTGCCGCTA